>JAHCAI010000003.1 GCA_019634975.1 Burkholderiales bacterium | reverse complement strand
GCCCAATCAACCCCATCCAATGACTCGTTGGCGGTCACCCTGATCTGAAGTGCGTTATCGAGCCAAGCCAAGTATCCATCCGAGCCATTACAGCGAAACTGTGACTGCAACTGCAATTCGTGCACTTTTGCACCT
The DNA here is from genome assembly GCA_019634975.1 of Burkholderiales bacterium. Lineage (GTDB taxonomy): Bacteria > Pseudomonadota > Gammaproteobacteria > Burkholderiales > SG8-41. The sequence goes on along the minus strand of JAHCAI010000003.1, from coordinate 354,877 downwards.
TGCAACTTGGCCCAAGCACGGATTTCGTCTTTTTCACCAACGTCTTTGAAGGTAACCCTCTGATCCTCATCGATGAAGAAAACACTGCACTTTGCTGAATGGATTATTTCCTTGATCTGGTTTTCGCCTTTGTTTTGATACATACCAGAGCGCGCATTCAGGCGGTGCGCCTCATCCACAACCAGAACATCAATCGAATCCTTGGCGGACTCCGTATAGGAGCCCGATCCCTTGAAGAGATTATTAATGCGAGTCTTCTTCATGGTACCCGCAAGTTTTGATTCATATACGGCACGCGGGGCAGCATTTTTGGTCACATAGTGAACGACCTTTTCCCGATTCGTCATTTCGACTAAAAGATTGATGGCAACAACCGACTTTCCGGTTCCGGGACCACCCTCGACAATGAGCACCTGCTTTCCCTGCTTTTCGGCGATATCCGCCAGATGCAAGGCATTCTCATAAACAATTTTCTGATCATCGATCATCAGGAATTCGTTGTTACCCTGCAGCAATGAAAGCAGACAATCGGCAAGACTTTTCGAAGGCTTGATCCTTCCCTGGTCGATCCGGTACATGACCTTGTCACGATCGCCGCGCCGGACATGCTGTTTGATGAAATCTGCCAGCTTGAGCGTATCTGACTTCAGGAAAGCAGGTGCTTTCTCCAGATGCTCACGATAAAAGGGGGACTGTATGACGTCTGCCGAAGCGAGATTATGAAGATAGGCGCAAGGCTTCAATACAATGCCGTCATTTCTGACAACCTCATTGAAATCCTCCAGCAATGCCGCATAAGTCCATGCCTGATATGAGGGATGACTAACCTCCCTCTCGGCCTTGCCTACCCACGTAGATACGACACCATCCTTGCTCGTCGCCTTTACCTCACTCCATTGCTTGAGCTCAACGATGATTGCGGTATCTAAGTCATCCGCGTTTTTTCCGGTAAGGATGAAATCGATCCGCTTGTTACTGCTGGGCAACCGATACTCGATGGCAACACCGGCATCAGCAGGAATGCCATCGTCGTTAAGGACGTTGTTCATGAATTGCATGGAATTACGCCATGCCTCAACTTCGGACGAGCTTGTTGAGTGCCCTAACTGCCGCTTGAACGCGGCAAGGATTTTTTCTTCAATGGAGTTTGTTTTGACATCCAGCGCGAACTCCGCCTTAGTCGAGTTATAGACCAGCATAGGCCGCCCCTCCTCATCCTCGAACCCGCTGTTGGATCAGTGCAGAGTTCAAGCTCTGCCATACGATAGGCAGCCTTTAATATGGAAGCCGAATGCTTCCATACTATAGTTTCAGCCGCCCTCGAAAATGTATATAAGTATTTGTTTTTATTACATTATTTTAGAATGACCGCGGCATCCCGAGAATATGCTCCCCGACAAACGACAGGATCAGGTTGGTCGAGATCGGCGCAACCTGATAGAGGCGTGTTTCGCGGAACTTGCGCTCGACGTCGTATTCGGCGGCGAAGCCGAAGCCGCCGTGGGTCTGCAGGCAGGCATTGGCCGCTTCCCAGGATGAATCCGCGGCGAGCAGCTTGGCCATGTTGGCTTCGGCACCGCAGGGTTGCTTGGCGTCGAACAATGCGGCGGCCTTGTAGCGCATCAGGTTGGCGGCTTCGATGTTGACGTAGGCCCTGGCGATGGGGAACTGCACGCCCTGGTTCTGGCCGATGGGGCGGTCGAAGACGACGCGCTCTTTCGCATACTTCGTCGCGCGGTCGATGAACCAGTAGCCGTCGCCGATGCACTCGGCGGCAATCAGAATGCGCTCGGCGTTGAGGCCGTCGAGAATGTACTTGAAACCCTTGCCCTCCTCGCCAATCAGGTTCTCCGCCGGCACTTCGAGGTTGTCGATGAAGAGCTGGTTGGTCTCGTGGTTAACCATGTTGCGGATCGGCTTCACTTCCAGGCCTTTGCCGATCGCCTCGCGCAGGTCCACGATGAAAATCGACATGCCTTCGGATTTTTTCTTGACCTGGTCCAGCGGCGTCGTGCGCGCGAGCAGGATCATCAGCTCCGAATGCTGGATGCGCGAGATCCATACCTTCTGGCCATTGACGACATACTTGTCGCCCTTTTTGACGGCGACGGTCTTGATCTTGGTGGTGTCGGTGCCGGCGGTGGGTTCGGTGACGCCCATCGACTGCAGCCGCAGTTCGCCGGTGGCGATTTTCGGCAGGTATTTCTTTTTCTGCGCATCGGAGCCGTGGCGCAGCAGCGTGCCCATGTTGTACATCTGGCCGTGGCAGGCGCCGGAGTTGCCACCGCTGCGGTTGATCTCTTCCATGATGATCGAGGCTTCGGTCAGCGAGAGGCCCGAGCCGCCGTATTCCTCGGGGATCAGCGCGGAGAGCCAGCCGGCTTCGGTCAGCGCCTGGACAAAGGCTTCGGGATAACCGCGCTCGTCGTCGATTTTCTGCCAGTAGGCGCTGTCGAACTGGTTGCACACGGCGCGCACGCCGTCGCGCAAATCGTCATGGTCGGTGGACTGGGGAATGGACAGCATAGGTTTGCCTGAGTGTTGGTAATCACTGAACACGGTGCTTCCCTACCCTCACCCTGACCCTCTCCCGCCCAGGCGGGAGAGGGAACCAAAACCAAACTCCCTCTCCCCGTAGTCTTACGGGGAGAGGGCTGGGGTGAGGGGCAGAAAAAGCACAGGAATTTCCACGGAATTATAAAGGATGGGCTCCCCGCCGCCCCCGCATTGGAGCACGCCCGCAAACGTTCTACACTCGGGTTCCCGCAGACAGGAGGAACCGTGCAGACCGACCAGCAGACCCGCGCCACCGTGTGGCCGGACCAGATTTACGATGTCCTCAAGGACGCCGGCGTGACCCAGGTGGCCTATGTCCCGGACGCCGGCCACGCCAAACTGATCAACCGCTGCCATGCCGACAAGAGCATGCGCGCAGTGTCGCTGACCACCGAGGAGGAAGGCGTGGCGATGCTCGCCGGCGCCTGGATGGGTGGTGCCAAAGGCGTACTGCTGATGCAGTCGAGCGGCGTCGGCAACTGCATCAACATGCTGTCGCTGTTCGAGGAATGCCGCCTGCCGCTGCTGATGATCGTCACCATGCGCGGCGTCTGGGGCGAGTTCAATCCCTGGCAGGTGCCGATGGGCGGCAGCACTGCCGCGGCGCTGGAAAACGCCGGCGTAATCGTGCATTCGGTGGATCGCGCCGAGGATGTGAAGGAAACCGTCCATGCCTGCACAGCGCTGGCCTTCAACACCCAACGTCCGGTCGCAGTGCTGATCCAGCAGCGGGTCATCGGATTTAAAAATTGGAATAAATGAAGCGATATTTTTGATGCGATTTCGCAGCCCCTCACCCCAACCCTCTCCCCACGAGTCCGTGGGGAGAGGGGGCGTGGTTATTCATTCCCTCTCCCCATCGCTTGATGGGGAGAGGGTTAGGGTGAAGGGTAACCACTGCTGATCAATATGCTCAGGATCTCAAAATGAAAAAAACCTCAAAACCCTCCAGACTCGACCGCCGCAAGGTTGTCGCCGCCCTCCTCGCCGGACGCGGCGACGCGCTGGTCGTCACCGGACTCGGCTCGCCGACCTACGACACCTACGCCGCCGGCGACCACGATCTCAATTTCTATCTGTGGGGCGCGATGGGCGGCGCGGCGATGGCCGGCCTCGGCTTAGCACTCGCTCAGCCGAAACGCCGCGTGCTGGTGATCACCGGTGACGGCGAGATGCTGATGGGCATCGGTTCGCTCGCCACCATAGCCTGCGAAGCGCCGAAAAACCTGTCGATCGCCGTCATCGACAACGGCCACTACGGCGAGACCGGCATGCAGCGCGCGCACACCGCACGCGGCGTCGATCTCACCGGCATTGCGAAAGCCGCCGGCTTCAAGTCTGCCGCGACGATCGACAGCATGGTCGCGCTGCAGCGCTGGCTGCCTGAATTCCACGGTAAAACCGGACCGGTGTTTGCCGACATCAAGGTCTCCGCCGAGCCTGCGCCGATGCGCCTGCCGCTGCGCGATGGCACGGCAATCAAGCATCGGTTTCGGACGGCGTTGTTGGGTTCTAAAGCCTTGGAATGACACGTTGAGGTGGTTGCCCCTCACCCCAACCCTCTCCCCGCCAATCGGCGGGGAGAGGGAGTTTTTTTCTGATGTATTCCCTCGCCCCGTGCTAACGGGGAGAGGGTTAGGGTGAGGGGGGAACGCATGAAGGGAAACACCCAGCGCGGCAAAACCTTCGCCCGCAAACTCAGGAAGTCCGAAACCGATGCCGAACGCAAAATCTGGCAACAGCTGCACAGCCGGAATCTGAAAGGCAGCAAGTTCAGGCGCCAGCATCCGGTAGGCCCGTATGTTGTTGATTTTATTTGTATAAATGAAAAACTGATCATCGAACTCGATGGCAGCCAGCATCAGAAGCAACAGGGCTACGATGCAGAGCGCACGGCGTATCTCGAGCAGGCTGGGTATCGGGTGCTGCGGTTTTGGGATAACGACGTGTTATTACGAACTGAAAGCGTGATGCAGGCAATATTTGATGCCATTTTGATTTCCCCTCACCCCAACCCTCTCCCCACTAGCGTGGGGAGAGGGAGTTCCAACGATTGAAAGTGGCTGCAATGAACACTCCTACTGAATATCTCAAGAAATACCGCATGTTCATCGGCGGCGAATGGGGGGAAGCCGCCTCCGGCGACACCTTTCCCAGCGACAACCCCTACACCGCGCAACCCTGGGCGGAGATCCCGCGCGGCGGCAAGGCCGATGTCGAGCGCGCCGTGGAAGCCGCGCACAAGGCACTGACCAGCGGCGAATGGCCGAAGTGCAATGCGACGAAACGCGGCGCGCTGCTGCGCAAGCTGGGCGACCTGATCACCGAACATGCGAAGGCGCTGGCCGAAACCGAGGTGCGCGACAACGGCAAGCTCTATGCCGAGATGAGCGCGCAGACCGCCTACATGGCGCAGTGGTACTACTATTTCGGCGGGCTCGCGGACAAGATCGAGGGCGCGGTGATCCCGATCGACAAGCCCGACACCTTCAACTACACGCGTTACGAGCCGGTCGGCGTGGTCGCGATGATCATTCCCTGGAATTCGCCGCTGCTGCTGCTCGCCTGGAAACTCGCGCCGGCGCTGGCCGCCGGCAACACCGTGGTGGTGAAGCCTTCGGAATACACCTCGGCCTCGGCGCTGGAATTCATGAAGCTGATCGAAGCTGCCGGATTTCCGCCGGGCGTGGTCAACGTGGTCACGGGCTTCGGCACCGAAGTAGGCACCCCGCTGGTCGAACATCCGAAGGTCGCCAAGGTCGCTTTCACCGGCTCGGATGCCACCGGTCAGCGCATCTACGAAGCCGCAGCCAGGGGGCTGAAACGCGTCAGCATGGAACTCGGCGGCAAGTCGCCCAACATCGTGTTCGACGACGCGCAGATCGACAACGCGGTGAAGGGCGTGATCTCGGGCATTTTCGCGGCCACCGGCCAGACCTGCATCGCCGGCTCGCGTCTGCTGGTGCAGCGTTCGATCCACGACGCCTTCGTCGAAAAGCTGGTGGCGCTGGCGAAGACCGCGAAAATGGGCAACCCGATGGACATGAGCACCCAGGTTGGCCCGGTCACCAATGCGCCGCAGTTCGAAAAAATCCTGCACTACATCGACGTCGCGAAGAAGGAAGGCGCTCAGGCCGTGCTCGGCGGAGCCAAGGCAACACGCCCGGAATGCGGCAGCGGCTGGTTCGTCGAACCGACGATTTTCACCGGTGTCGACAACGGCATGCGCATTGCGCAGGAGGAAGTCTTCGGGCCGGTGCTGTCGGTGATCCCCTTCGAGGACGAAGAGGAAGCCATCACCATCGGCAACGACGTGGTCTACGGCCTCGCCGCCGGCGTATGGACGCAGGACATGCGCCGCGCCTTCCTGATGAGCGAAAAGCTGCAGGCGGGCACGGTGTGGGTCAACACCTACCGCGCGGTGTCCTTCATGTCGCCCTTCGGCGGCTACAAGCGCTCCGGAATCGGCCGCGAAAGCGGCCAGGACATGATCCACGAATACCTGCAGACCAAGAGCGTGTGGATTTCGACGGCAACGGAGGTGCCGAATCCGTTCGTGTTGAGATAGAACAACGAAACATCACAACTCCCTCTCCCCATAGCCTTATGGGGAGAGGGTTGGGGTGAGGGGGAACACTTGGAACGAAGCAGAAGGGCAACAACCAGCATTTGCGCCACCCCTCACCCTGCCCTCTCCCCGTAAAAACGGGGAGAGGGTAAAAATAGTAAAACCTCGGAACAAAAAATGGGCGCCGCAGCGCCCTTTTTGTCGAACCGGACCGGACCTCAGGCTGCCGGCGGCACGAAGCCCGGCGGCACGGTCTCGACGAAGGACGGGCGCGCATGCACGCCGGCCGCCCATTTCGCCAGCTTGGGCGCGCGGCTGCGCCAGTCGTGCGGGTAGCGAAAGTCGGTGTACTGCAGCGCCACGCCCATCACGATGTCGGCGAGGCCGAAGCGGCTGCCAAGCAGGAATTCATTGCCTTCCTTCAGGGTCTTCTCGGCGAGGTCGATCGCGCGGTCGATGCGCTTCTCCTCGCGCTCCTTTTTCTCCGCCATCTGCAGCTCCGCGGGGCGGCGGTTCTCGAAGGCGCGGGTGATGCCGGCATCGATGATGCCGTTGCCCAGCGCCTGCCACCACTGCGACTGCCAGTAGCCGGCGGGGTCCCGCGGGGTCATCGATTTGCCGTCGCTGTGGTCGAGGTAGTGCACCACCAGCTGGGATTCGAACATGTAGCTGTCGGGACCGATTTCCAGCACCGGCACCTTGGACAGCGGGTTTTTGGCGATGATCGGGCTGTCCTCGGTCCACGGATCCTCGATGACGAGCTCGACCGGCATGTTTTTTTCGTGGATCAGCACGCGCGCCTTGCGCACGTAGGGCGATGTGAGCGAACCGTAAAGCTTCATGGTGTTGCAACTCCCTCAATGGGTGGGCAAAGCGGCATTTTAACAGGGGCCGCATGCCCTGCCGCGCCCGCGGCATCCGCAACATGGAATGTCGCTTTATCGGGCACAGTGCCGCTGCTACCATGACTAGGTCCAATTTGTGCAACGGTTGCAAGCTCCCCATGATGATCACCATCACCAAGCTCGGCAAGCACTGCGGCGCGCGCATCACAGGTGTCGACCTCTCGCGGCCGCTCGACGACAACACCTTCGATCAGGTGCGCAAGGCGTTCTTTGACAACGAAGTCGTGGTCTTTCCCGGCCAGAAGCTGACGCCGCAGCAGCAGATCGCCTTCACGCAGCGCTTCGGCACGCTGGAACACCACGTGCGCAAGGAAGCGCGGCTCGCCGAGTATCCCGAAATCTTCATCCTCTCGAACAAGCTGGACGCCAATGGCAAGGCCATCGGTGCGCAGGACGCTGGCCGTTTCTGGCACAGCGACCTGTCATACAAGACCCAGCCCAGCCTGCTGTCGGCGCTCTACGCCATCGAGATTCCGGTGAAGGACGGCAAGCCGCTGGGCGACACCCATTTCGCCAGCACGACCGCCGCCTACCGGGCCCTGCCGGAGGAACTGAAGCAGCGGCTGGCCGGGCTGCGCAATATCCACAGCTACCGCGACTACCGCCTGAAAAACTATGCCGCGCAGCAGGAGGACGAGCGCCGCGGCATCCGCACCGTGCAGGAGCATGCGCCGACGCCGGAGCAGCTCGCCAGCGTTCCGGACATGGCCACCCCCGTGGTGCGCGTGCACCCGGTCACCGGCCGCAAGGGGCTGTTCGTCAACGAGGGCCACACCTCACACATGCATGATCTGCCACGCGAGGAAGGCGACACCCTGCTGCGCTGGCTCTACGACCACATCACGCAGCCCGAATTCATCTATACCCACCACTGGAGCCCCGGCGACCTGCTGATGTGGGACAACATCGCGGTCCAGCACAAGGCGACCTTCGACTACGATCCGCTGCCGCGCCTGCTCTACCGCACCACCGTGCGCGGACCTGCGGTCGCCGATTCGATCGTGCTGCAATGAAGGAAATCCGCGTCCTCTCCGCCACCGGCATCCTCGGCTCGGGTTTCCGCGAGGAAACCCTGAAACGGGCGATGGGGCTGAAGCCCGATTTCATCGGCGCCGACTGCGGCTCCACCGATCCCGGCCCCCATCATCTCGGTTCCGGCGAACCGCAGTTTTCCGATGCCGCCTGCAAGCGCGACCTGCGGCTGATGATCCTCGCCGCGCGCGCGGCGAAAATCCCGGTGCTGGTCGGTTCCGCCATGACCGCCGGCACCGATGCCCAGGTCGAGCGCCTTGCCGGCATCGCCCGCGACATCGCGCGCGAGGAGAAGCTCAATTTCAAACTGGCGACCATTTACTCGAAGCAGGATCGCAGCTACCTGAAAAAGCGGCTGAAGGAAGGCCGCATCAGGCCGCTGGCCAATGCGCCGGTGTTCGACGAGGCGGTGATCGACCGCAGCAGCCACATCGTCGGCATGTGCGGCGCCGAACCCTATATCGAAGCCCTGCAGAACGGCGCCGACGTGGTCATCGCCGGCCGCTCCAGCGACACCTCGATTTTCGCCGCGATGCCGGTGATGAAGGGCTTCAATCCGGCCACGGTCTGGCACATGGCCAAGATCATGGAATGCGGCGCCGCCAGCGTGGTGCTGCGCAAGTATCCGGACTGCAATTTCGCGATCGTCACCGACGACCACTTCATCATCGAGCCGCCGAATCCCGACTACCGCTGCGACCCGGCGAGCGTGGCCTCGCACAACCTCTACGAGAACTCGACGCCCTACGAACTGGTCGAGCCCTCCGGAGTGCTCAACACCGTCAACGCCCGTTACGAGGCGGTGTCCGACCGTGCGGTGAAGGTCTCGGGCAGCACCTTCAGACACGCCGAGCGCTACACCATCAAACTCGAAGGCGCCGAGCTCGCCGGATACCAGAGCATCGTGCTCGGCTCGGTGCGCGACCCGATCATCCTGCGCCAGTTCGACCACTGGCTGGAGAACCTGGTCAAGGCGGCGCGTGACCGCATCCGCGCAGTGATGGGCGAATCCATCGACAGCCAGTACCGGCTCGACATCCGCCAGTTCGGCCGCAACGCCGCGATGGGCGTGCTGGAGCCGGACATGCGCATCGGCCACGAGGTCGGCCTGCTGTTCCAGATCACCGCCCCCACACAAAAGCTGGCCAACTCACTGGCGAAATCACTGAGCCACATCGCCGTGCACTACCCGGTGCCGGAGTGGACCGGGCTGATCACCTCGGTGGCCTTCCCCTACTCGCCCGCCGAGATCGACAAGGGCGCGAGTTACCGCTTCAACATGAACCATGTCGTCGAGCCGGATTCTCCGCTGGAAATGTTCCGGCTCAATTACGAGAACGTCTGATCATGGCCACCAAACTCTGGCAAGTGACCAAGCTGATCCGCAGCAAGAACTCGGGCCCCTTCGAGCTGACATTCGACATCATCTTCAAGGAGCGCGCGGTCTATGAAAAAGTCCGTGATGCCAAGCTGATCAACGCCGAATGGTTCGCGAAGACCTACCGTCTGAAACCGGAAGTCGTCGCCATCATCAACTACGACGCTGCGACCGCGATCAAGATCACCATCCCGCGCCCGGTGATCTCCGGCGATGTCGACGATGGCGACGTCTTCGGCGGGCAGCAGTACGGGCCGCTGGTGGATATTGAGGTTCCTGCTTGAATCAGTCTTGCGACTTTGTAGCCCCTCACCCTGCCCTCTCCCCGAAAGCGTTCGGGGAGAGGGTGTAAAAGAGCGGACTTATCCACCCAACCTTGCTCGTCCCCTCTCCCCGTCCCCTGATGGGGAGAGGGTTAGGGTCAAGGGCACACTTGTAGCGAAGCAGAGGGGCAACCCCAAACCTCAAAACCGGCCCAGTTGATCTCTTGAACATCCAAGCCCAAGCCACCGGCCTCATCACCGTCCGCCTCGACGTCGCGCCAGAACACGACGCCGAATTCAACGACTGGTACCGCCTTGAGCACGTGCCGCAGCTGACCGCCCTGCCCGGCTTCGTGCGCACGCGGCGCTATTTCTGCGAAAGCGCGGACATCCGCTACCTCGCCTGGTACGAAACCGCGGACGAAACTGTCGAGGCTGGTCCGGATTTCCAGCATATCGTCTCCAGCCCCACGCCCTGGTCGCAGCGCATGCGTACGCTCTACGGCGACAAGCGCGAGCGCATGAATTTCCGGCTGATGTGCAAAGTCGGCAGCGCGCCTGCAACGGATGCGCAGTGGATGTACATCGTGCACACCGACATCCCCGACCACATCGTCGACGAATACAACGCCTGGTACGACAGCGAGCACCTGCCGCGCTGCGCGGCGATTCCCGGCGTGCTGCGCGCGCGGCGCTATATGTCCACCGGCATCCTCGGCGGGACTTCGGATGGTCCGAAATACCTGACCGCCTATGAAATGACCGGCGCCGATGTCTGGGAAAGCCCTGCCGCGCTGCAGGCGCGCAAGACGCCGTGGACCGAGAAAATGCGCTCGCTGTTCAGCAACACGCGGCGCGCACTGTACCGGCTGGTCGCGCCGGCGGTCAGCCACCAGCAAGCCCGCTCCCAAAAGCGGATATCGATGTCATGAGCGCCCCGGACGACCTGCTGCTGTGCCGCATCGAGGATCGGGGTGACGCCGGCCGCATTGCCTGGCTGACGGTCAACAATCCCTCCCGACGCAACGCGCTGGGCATGGCGGGCAAGCGGGCAATTGCCGCGACGTTCTCGGAACTGGGACGTGACGACGGCCTGCGCGTGGTGGTCATTACCGGGGCCGGAGAGAAGTCTTTCATCGCCGGTGCCGACATCCACGAAATGAAGGATCTCGATGCCGCCGGCGCGGAAGTCGAGCACAGTCTGACGCATGTCGCCAACGAATCCATACGCGCGCTGCCCGTTCCGGTGATTGCGCGCATCAACGGCTGGTGCCTGGGCTTTGGCATGGAACTCGCCGCGGCCTGCGACCTGCGGGTCGCCGCAGACACCGCAAAATTCGGCATGCCCGAAGTGCGGGTGGGCATTCCTTCCGGCATGGAGGCCGCGCTGCTGCCCCGTCTTGTCGGCTGGGGCAAGGCGGCCGAACTCGTCTACACCGGCGACATCATCGATGCCCATGAGGCGCACCGCATCGGTTTTCTGCAGGCGCTGACAACAGCCGACGGCCTTGATGGCAAGGTGCAGCAGTGGCTCGACTCCATACTGCGCGGCGGACCGCGCGTGATGCGCTTGCAGAAAGCGTTGCTGCGCGACTGGGAACGGCTGCCGCTGGCAGACGCCATACAGGCGGGCATCCGCGCCTGCGTGGAAGCCCGCAGCACCGACGAACCGCGGCGCATGATGCAATCCTTTCTCAATCGAAAGAAAAAATAATATATAAATCATGTACTTACTGGAACACGATGCCAAGCAGCTGCTGGCCCGCCATAACATTCCGGCGCCGCAAGGCTGCCTGATCACCCAACCCGCCGAAGTCACTGCATTGCCCGCAGGGCCCTGGGTGGTCAAAGGCCAGATCACTGCCGGCGGCCGCGGCAAGGCCGGCCTGATCAAGAAAGCCGACAACGCCGCCGATGTTGTGGCACGCGCGAAAGACATCATCGGCAAGACAGCCAAAGGCCGCACCGTCAATGCGGTGCGCGTCGAACAACAGGTGCACGATGCCAGTGAAGCCTATATCGCGATGATGCTCGACCCTGCAGCGGCCGGCGTGCGCATCATCATGGCGGCGCAGGGCGGCATGGAAATCGAATCCCTGCCCCGTGATGCGCTGCAAACCGCATCTGCCGCACCCGATGTTGCGGCGCTGACCGCGACTGCCGAAAAACTCGCGGCCTCATTTCCCGGCGCTGCGGGCAAGGCCCTCGCGGAAGCGGGCCGCGCCATCGCCGCCGCCTTCCTCGCCGAGGAGGCCCTGCTGATCGAGATCAATCCGCTGTTCGTGAAGGCCGACGGCAGCTGGCTTGCCGGCGACGCCAAGTTTGTCACTGATGATTCCGCGCTGCCGCGGCAACCGGCACAGCGCGCGCTGCTCGCTGACGTCTGCAGCGCCTATGTCGAAACCACGCTGAAGGATGCGCATGGCTGCGACTACGTGGTGGTCGACCCCGGGGGCGAAATCGCCCTGCTGACCACCGGCGCCGGGCTGTCGATGATGCTGATCGACGAGATGCGCGGCGCGGGCCTGAAACCCTACAACTTTCTCGACATCCGCACCGGCGGACTGCGCGGCGAAACGAAGCGCCTGGTCAACGTGCTGAACTGGATGCGCGAAGGCAGGAACGTGAAAGTGCTGCTGATCAACATTTTCGCCGGCATCACCGAGCTCGGCGAATTTTCGCGGCTGCTGGTCAGCGCGCTGAAGGCGGTGCCGGAATTCCGCGTGCCGGTGGTGGCGCGGCTGGTCGGCAACGGCATGGAGTCAGCGCGCGCGGTGCTCGCCGAAGCGGGCATCACGCTGCACAACGACCTCGATGCCGCGCTCGCCGAAGTGCGTCGGCATCTGCAGACGGCGAATCCGGGAGACGCGACATGAGCTTGCCGCGCATTGACCGCTCGACGAAAGTCATCCTGCAGGGCATCAGCGGCCGCGCCGGTCGCCTGCACAGCCGGCTGATGAAGGAATACGGCACCAACCTTGTCGGCGGCGTGTCGCCGGCCAGGGACGTGAAGGACATCAACGGCATCCCGCTGTTTGCGGATTGCGCCGCGGCGGTAAAGGCCACCGGTGCGACGGTCAGCGTCGCCCTGGTCGGCGCCTATGACCTGCTCGCCGCGATGCGCGAAGCCGTCGCCGCCGGCATCCGGATGATCGTCACGCCCACCGAGGGCATGCCGGTGCACGATGCGCTGAAAGCCAAGCGCCTGACCCGCGAGGCCGGCGTGCTGTGGATCGGCGGCTCGACGCCAGGCATGGCCGTCGCCGAAACCGCCAAGCTGGGCTTCCTGCCCGATGTGTCGCTGAAGTCCGGTCCGCTGGGCCTGATGTCCAAATCCGGCACCCTCTCCTACGAAGCGGGTTTCCGCCTCGCCCAGCGCGGCGTCGGCACCTCGGTGTGGATCGGCGTCGGCGGCGATCCGGTGAAGGGACTGCGCTATTCCGACCTGGTGCCCTTCTACGCGCAGGATGCGCAGACCAGGGCACTGCTGATCATCGGTGAAATCGGCGGCCGCGACGAGGAGGACTTCGCCGAGGCCCTGAAGGCGCAGGCTTTCCCCAAGCCGGTGTTCGCGCTGATCGCCGGGCGCACCGCGCCCGAGGGCGTAGCGATGGGCCATGCCGGCGCGCTGACCTACGGCTCGCATGGCGGCTATGCCGCCAAGCGCGCGGCGCTGGAAGCGTCCGGGGTGATGGTCTACGACACCCTCAACGCGATGGTCGAGGGCGTCGCAGCGAAACTGCTGTAGCCCGCCTTACATCGGCAGCGGCATCGCCGGCAGCTTCTTGATGACCTTGACCCGCTGCACGGTGTCGCCGGCGAGGTGGGTCCATACCATCGCGTCGCGCACCAGCTTGTCGACGCGGGCGTGCATCATGCAGCCCTCGGGGCCGTGGATCTCCATGTTGGCGCGGGTCACGCGCTGCACCGCCTCCTGCGAGAAGTTCATCACCAGCACGTTGTTGCCGAGATCGGGCAGCTTGCGGTCGCGCTCCCAGGCAGTGCGCAGCACGAAGGCGCGCAGCGACTCGGTCAGCATGTACATCTCGTTGAGCCGGAGCTGCACCAGCTGGTGGTCAATGACCCATTTGCCGGCGCGCCTGGTGGTCTTGGCGTAGTCCATCGCCATGCCGCAGGCATCCTCGCAGATGCCCAGCGCATTGGCGGCGAGTTCGATGTCGCCGAATTCGGACTTGTCGTTGGCGCGCGCCTTGACGCCGCCGTTGACCTCGCCCATGACGTTGGTGGCGGGCACGCGGCAGTTTTCGAATATCAGTTCGCCGTTCTGGTAGAACCGCCAGCCGCGCTTGTTGAAGACCTTGCCGATGCGGAATCCCGGGGTGTCCTTCGGGATGATGAACATCGTCGTGCCTTCGCGGATGCTGACATCCGGGTTGGTGCGGGCGTCGACGAAGAACAGCTTGGCGACGCTGCCGTTGGCGATGAACATCTTGCTGCCGTTGAGCACCCAGTGGTCGCCGTCGCGCTCGGCACGCAGTCTCCAGCCGGCCTTGGGGTCGTTCTCCGGCGGCATGCGGTTGTCGGAACCGGCATTGGCCTCGGTGCCGCCCTTGCCGAGCACGAAGCTGTCGTCGGCCATGAAGGGCTTCAGGAATTTTTCCTTCTGCTCCTTGGTGCAGGATGCGGCGATCAGGTGGCTCCACTTCCAGCACTGGCTGAAGGTCTTCGATACCGAGCTGTCGCCGCGCGCAAGCTCCGTCATCACCAGCGCCTGGGTCACGAAGTCGGCCTCGTGGCCGCCCCATTCACGCGGCACCGCCAGCGTGCGGAAGCCGAGCTTCGAGCCCTTCTTGATGATCTCCCAGTCGAAGGTGGCCTTGGGATCGGCGATCTGGTCGCGCGCCAGCGACAGCGGGCGAATCTCCTCGTCGGCAAAGCGCCGTGCCTCGGCCTGCCAGTGGCGCTGCTCTTCGTTCAGCGAAAAATCCATGATGTACCTTTAAATTTTATCAATAAAATCAATGACTTAAATTATTCACCGCGAATAGCCGGCAACAGCTTCGGCGACCGCCAGCGGCGCGGCCAGGTCACAGTCGGCCGAATGCTGCAGCACCAGAGTGTCGTGCACATACTTCTGCAGCGGCATGTCGCGCATGACGCCCATCGCGCCGAAACACTCGGCGGATTCGAGCGTCGCGCGGTGCAGCGCCTGCGCGGTGAAGCTGCGCGCGACCACATGCCAGGGCAGATCGCTGACATGTCGCTCACCGACGGCATCCGGATGATCGGCGATCCACGCCGCCTTCAGCACCAGCGCGCGCGCGGCCTCGAGCTGGATCGCGACGTCGGCGAGCTTCATGCCGATGGACTGGTGCTCGATGATGTGGCGCCCGCCCTGCCAGCGCATTTTCGCGTAATCCACCGCCGCCTCGTAGGCCGCGCGGGCAACGCCGACATTGGCGGCCGCGGTCTGCAGCATGCGCCGCGCAGCGAGATCCTGCAGCATGCGGTGCGCGGCATCGGCGGCGATGACGTCATCGGCTGCGACCCTGCAGTCGTTGAGGACGACCGAAGCCACCGCGCCATGGCACCAGCGCGTGCGCTCGCCTCCGCCGCCGAAAGCCGGCAGCCCCTCGGTAACCTTCAGCCCCTTTGCGTCGCGTCCGATCAACACGCTCACCGTGCCCGGCTCGCCGTCGATCTTGGCCTGCACGATGAACAGGCCCGCGACCGGCGCATTCGCGACGAAGGGCGCCAGGCCGTTGATCGTCCAGCCCTTGCCGTCGCGGGCGGCAAGCAGCTCGGGCTCGCCAACCGCCTCGGCATCCTCCGGCACCGGCTGGTGGTAGCTCCATGCGCGCAGCGCGCTGTCATCCCGCGCGATCAGCGCCATGTGAAAACCGTCCTCGGCCTCGAACTTCGGCAGCCAGCGCGCGCGCTGCCCGTCAGTCATCGCACCATGCGCGGCGCGCGCCAGCAACGCGGTCTCGGCGAGCACCATCGCCAGGTCGATGTCTCCGGCGGCGATTTCCTCGAGCAGGACGCACTGCGTGAGCAGGTCGGCGCCGGCGCCGCCGGCCTCCTCCGGCAGCGCGAGGCCGCGCAGGCCCATCTGCGAAAGCTGGTCGAGAAAACCGGTCATCAGCGGCTTCTCGAAGGGTTCCAGCCGCCGGGGGTCGATCGCCGCGGGCTTGACCTCGCGCTCGACGAAATCACGGATGGCGTCGCGGAACTCGAGTTGTTCCGCGGTCAGTTTGAGATCGTACATTCGGTTTTTCCTGTCTGTGCTGTTGATCCGGGTTGTGCTGCGGCTGGCTGCGGATCAATGCGGGCGCCACGCGCCGTCATCTCCTCCAGCAGGCGGGCAAGCGGTGTTGTTATTGTTGTTCCTGCGCGCCCGCAGATAATGCACAAATCGCCGCACAGCGGCAACCGCAGGCGGCCATTCGCCACGATGCGGACGCGTGCATGCGCGGCCATTGCCTGTCGCCCCTCGCCCTCTCCAGGAAGGCGGGCGGGGTTGAGGGCCGCCTAGATCAGCCCCCTGGCAATGCCGCCATCCACCAGTATCGACTGGCAGGTGACATAGCTCGTTTTGTGCGAGGCGAGGAATACCACCATCGGCGCGATCTCCTCCGGCTTGCCGAAGCGCCCCATGGGAATCTCGTGGGTGAATTCGGCGGCGATCTGCTGCTCCGGCACGCCGCGCTGCTTCGACAGGCCGGCAATCCGTTTCGTCCACAATCCGGTCATCGTGCGCCCCGGCGACACCGAATTGACCCGGATGTTGAAGGGCAGGAACTCGACACCGAGGGTTTTCACCATCGCGATCAGCCCGGCCTTGTGCACATTGGACACCAGCTGATGCGGATAGGGCATGCGCGGGCCCGCCGCGCCGAGGATCACGATGCGCCCGCCCTTGGCCGATTTCTTCAGCGGCTCGAGGGCGGCGCGGATCACCCTCACGGTGCCCATCACGTTGAATTCGTAGTTGGCATACCAGGCCGCGTCGTCGAGTTCGCCGAACAGCGCGCGCTGGCTGCCGCCGACCGCGGACACCAGGATATCGAGGCGGTCGGCCTGCTGCTGCAGCCAGGACTGCAGTGCCGCGACATCGCCGGCTTTGGTGACATCCGCGGCGAACCAGCGCACGGCGCGGCCGGTCGCGCGCTCCAGTTCCGCCGCCGCCTGTTTCAGGCGGTCCGCGCTTCGCGAACAGATCATCACCTCGGCGCCCTCCTCCAGCAGCGCCTTCGCGCATTCGAAACCGATGCCCTCGCTGGCGCCCACCACCAGCGCCCGTTCACCCTTGATGCCCAGATCCATGTGCCTCTCCAGCCCTTGCCCCGTTGCCACAAAAAAAGCAGGCGCGGAATCCCGCGCCTGCACCCATGCCAAAAACCGGTTTCGCTTATTCGACCTTGGCGCCGGTCAGCTTGATCAACTTGCCATACTTCTCGTAATCGGTCTTGATCGTCGCATTGAACTGATCCACCGTGCTCGGCGACGGGTCGAGCGCCTGGTTCTCAAGCGTCTTGATCACGTCGGGAAGCGCCAGCGCCTTGTTGATCTCGGCGTTGAGGCGGTCGATGATCGGCCGCGGCGTGCCGGCCGGCGCGAAGGCGCCGATCCAGGGGCTCATGTCATAGCCGGGAACGCCGGATTCGGCCAGCGTCGGCACGTTCGGAAGCGCCTTGCTCGGCTTGGTCGAGCCCAGGCCCAAGGGGCGCAGCTTGCCGTTGCGGATGTGGTTGATAACCGTGCCCACCGTGGCAAACGAGACCTGGGTTTCACCGGCCATCAGCGCTGTGACCTGCGGCGCACCGCCCTTGTACGGCACATGGGTGATATTGATGCCGGTCATCGAAATCAGCAGCGCCATCTGCAGGTGCGGCGCGCTGCCATTACCCGAGGACGAGTAGTTGATCTGGCCGGGGCGCGACTTGGCCAGCGCGATGAACTCCTTCACGTTCTTCACCGGCAGCGAAGGATGCGCGGTGAGCACGCCGGGCTGTGCCGACAGCATCCCGATCCCCGTAAAATCCTTCAGCGTGTCATAGGCAAGCTTTTTGCCGTAGAGGTGCGCGTTGCCGACATGTGTCGTCGAATGCACCATGATGGTGTAGCCATCGGGGGCTGCCTTGGCGACAACATCGGCGCCGATCGAACCCGACGCGCCGCCGCGGTTGTCGATGACGAACTGCTGGCCGAGCGCTTCCGACACCTTCTGCATCACGACGCGGCCCACCACGTCATTGGAGCCGCCCGGCGGCCAGGGAATGACCACACGCACGACTTTGGACGGATAATTCTGTGCCTGAGCCGCCAGCGGTGCGCCGAATGCAGCCACCAGTGCGACACCGGCCATGCTGAGTACTGCTTTCATTGAAATCCTCCTTCAGTATGCCCCCGCGTTCATCGCGCGGGACTGCAGTCAATTATCCGGAAAACCGCCCCCACCCACAATGTTCAGGGCAAAAAAAGCCGGCGACAGGCGCCGGCTTTTGCACGATATGGTCGCTCAGCTATTCAACCGGCCTTGGCTCCGGTCTCCCTGATCAGCTTGCCGTACTTTTCGTAGTCCGACTTCAGCCGCGCCGCGAACTGCTCCGGCGTCATGAACATCGGATCCAGCGTCTGGGCGCCGAGCTTGTCGGCGACACCCTTGTCTTTCATCGCCTTCTGGATTTCGGCATTCAGCCGGTCGACGATGTCCTTCGGCGTCTTCGCCGGCGCGAAGGTGCCGACCCAGGCCGTGAACTCGTAGCCCTTGATGGTCTCGCCAATGGCAGGCACATCCGGGTATTGCTTGATGCGGTCCTCGGAGGTCACCCCGACCGGGCGCAGGCGCTTGGCATTGAGGTGCGGAATCACCGATCCCACGGTGGCCGTCATCGCCTGCACTTCGCCCGAGGAGATCGCCACCGCAGCCGGTCCGCCGCCCTTGTACGGCACATGCACCATCTTGGTGTTGCTCATCGAGTTGATCAGCGCCATCGCGAGATGCACGAAACTGCCGTTGCCGGATGACGAATAGGTGATGTCATTGGGCCGCTTGCGGCCGAGGTCGATGAATTCCCTGACTGTCTTCACCGGCAGCGAAGGATGCACCACCAGCATGCCGACCTGGCGGCCGAGCGGCGACACGCCGACAAAATCGTTGAGGGTGTCGTAGGGCACCTTGCCGTAGAGGTGCGGATTGGACACATGCGTGGCCGAATGCACGAGTATCGTGTAGCCGTCGGGCGGACTTTTCGCGACGACGTCGGAACCGAGGATGCCCGAGGCGCCGGCGCGGTTGTCGATGACGAACTGCTGGCCGGTGTTCTCGGTGAGTTTCTGGGCAACGATGCGCCCGGCGATATCGTTGGCGCCGCCCGGCGGCCAGGCGACAATGACACGGACCGGCTTCGCAGGGTAATTCTGCGCCTGCAGCGCCGGCGATACCGCCCACGCGGTCACCGCCAATGCCGCAAGCAGCGGCACACGGCACAACATGCTGTTCCTGTTCATCGTCCATCTCCTCCTGTTGTTATGGGAAACCGCGCCGCCATCGACGCCGGCTCGGGCACATTATGGACAAAATGCAATGTGACCACAAACCGGACGCAAAAAAGCCGGCGCGGGCGCCGGCTTTTAACGGTCTTCGGGACAGCGCTCAGTCCACCCTCGCGCCCGTTTCCCTGATCACCTTCGCATACTTGTCATAGTCGGACTTCAGGCGGGCGGCGAACTGCTCCGGCGTCATGAACATCGGATCCAGCGTCTGCGAGCTGAGTTTGTCGGCAACGCCCTTGTCCTTCAGCGCCTTGTGGATTTCGGCGTTGAGCCGGTCGACGATGGGCCTGGGCACGCCGGCCGGCGCCAGCGCGCCGATCCAGGCGGTGAACTCATAACCCTTGACCGTGGCGGCAATCGGCGGCACCTGCGGGAATTGCGAGATCGGCTCCTCCGAGGTCACCGCGATCGGGCGCAGGCGCTTGGAGTTGATGTGCGGGATCACCGAACCCACGGTTGCCATCATCGCCTGGACTTCACCCGAGGAGATCGCCACCGCCGCCGGCCCGCCGCCCTTGTACGGCACGTGCACCATCTTCGTGTTGCTCATCGAATTGAGCAGCGCCATGCCGAGATGGACGAAGCTGCCATTGCCCGACGAGGAATAGGTGATGGCGTTGGGCTGCCTGCGGCCGAGGTCGATGAACTCCTTCACCGTCTTCACCGGCAGCGAGGGGTGGACCACCAGCATGCCGACCTGGCGTGCCAGCGGCGCAATGCCGACGAAATCCTTCATGGTGTCGTAGGGCACCTTGCTGTAGAGGTGCGGATTGGAGACATGGGTCGTCGAATGCACCATGATGACGTAGCCGTCAGCCGGGCTTTTCGCGACCACATCCGAGCCGACGATGCCGGAAGCACCGCCGCGGTTGTCTATGACGAACTGCTGGCCGACGTTTTCGCTCATTTTCTGCATGACGAGGCGTCCCGCGATGTCGTTGGAGCCGCCCGGGGGCCAGGGAATGATCACCCGCACCGGCTTGACCGGATAGTTCTGCGCAATCACGAATCCGGGCGCGAACATCAGCGCGCCGGCCACCACAGCCGCGAGGCTGGAAATGCTTCGATACATGGAATGTTCTCCGAGATTTCAGGAAACGCCGCAGGACGGCGCGGGGGCGGATTATCCGCGACAAGCGGCCCGCTGTTCAACGCCGGGGCCGATGCTCGGACAGGGCCCGCGGCGGATCGTTCCGCAGCCTGCCGGACGCGGCGGAGACGTCGCGTCCGGCAGGATATTCAGTCAGTCGACACGCGCGCCGCTGATTTTTACCACCCGCTCGTACTTCTCATAGTCGGATTTCAGCCGCTCCGCAAACTGCTCCGGGGAGATATGCATAGGATCCAGCGTCTGCGCGACCAGTTTTTCGGTGACGCCGGGATCAGCCAGCGCCTTGCCGAGCAGGCCGTTGAGCGTGTCGACGATTGCCTTCGGCGTGCCGGCAGGCACGAAGCTGCCGACCCAGGCCGTGAAGTCATAGCCCGGAACGAATTCGGCAATCGCCGGCACATCCGGAAACTGCGGCACCCGCTTGTCGGTGGCGACGCCGATCGGCCGCACCCGGCCCGACTTGATGTGCGGAAACAGCGAGCCGATGGTCGCCAGCATGGCCTGGGTTTCGCCCGCGATCAGCGCGGTGCCGGCCGGGCCGCCGCCCTTGTACGGGACATGCACCATCCGGATGCCGGCCATCTCCGCCATCAGCGCCATCGACAGATGCACATAGCTGCCGTTGCCCGCCGAGGCATAGACCAGCTCGCCCGGCCGCTTCTTCGCCAGCGCGATCAGTTCCCGGCCGTTTTTCACCGGCAGCGCCGGGTGCACCACCAGCATGCCGACCTGGCGCGCCAGCGTGGTGACGCCGATGAAATCCTTCAGCGGGTCGTAATTGAGCTTCTTGTAAAGGTGGGCATTGGCGACATGGGTGGTCGACTGCACCATCACCGTGTAGCCGTCGGCCGGGCTCTTGGCGACGATCTCCGAGCCGATCTGGCCAGCCGCGCCGCCGCGGTTGTCGATGACGAACTGCTGCCCGGCCAGTTCCGACACTTTCTGAAACACGATGCGGCCGACCACGTCGTTGGAACCGCCGGGCGGGAACACGATCACCACGCGTACCGGTTTTTCCGGATACTTCTGCGCTGATGCCACCAGGGGCGAGGCCAGCGCCCCGGCCACCAGCAGGGCAGTACACACTCGGACAGCTGAGTTCATCACACTCCTCCTTTTATGGTTATGGGCTTGAAGCCGATTCCATTATGTGTGACATCCCGGCATGAGGCAACGCTGATTTTCCGCCTTGCCGGAGCGCGATAAAATGCAGCTAACACACGGTTTTTCATGAATTACTGATGAACGGATTCCGCCGTTCCCGTGTCCGATCCCGGCATCGCCCTTTCCGGCGATGCACCAGAATGGAGCATTCCCGCATGGCACTTCCTCTCGAAGGCGTCACCGTTCTCGACCTGACCACCGTGATGGCCGGCCCCTACTGCACCATGGTGCTCGGCGACATGGGCGCCGACATCATCAAGGTCGAAAACTTTCCCGAGGGCGATGGTTCGCGCCGCTTCGAGCCGAAAGTCAACGGCGAGTCCTACTGCTTCGCGGTGCTCAATCGCAACAAGAAGAGCATCGGCATCAACATGAAGGATCCGCGCGGCAGGGAGATCTTCATGAAACTCGCCGCGAAGGCCGACATCATCACCGAGAACTTCCGGCCCGGCGTGGTGAAAAAGCTGGGCATCGACTATGACAGCGTCAGCAAAATCAACCCCGGAGTGATCTACGCCTCGATGTCCGGATTCGGCCAGACGGGGCCCTACGGCCACAAGGGCGGCTTTGACATCGTCGCCCAGGGCATGTCCGGCATCATGATGATGACCGGCCACCCCGGCGGCCGCCCGGCCAAGGTCGGCATCGCGATGAACGACATCGCCAGCGGCGTCACCGCGCTCTACGCAATCCTCGGCGCCTTTATCGGCAAGCTGCGCCACGGCAAGGGCCAGTACGTCGAGACCTCGCTGCTCGAAGCCGGGCTCGCCTGGACCCACTGGGAATCCGGTGCCTTTTTCGGCGGCGGCGAGGAACCGCTCGCCACCGGCACCCGCCACCGCCGCTCCACGCCGTACCAGGCCTACAAGACGCAGGACGGCTATGTCACCGTCGGTGCCAACAACAACAAGCTGTGGACCAATTTCTGCACCATCACCTGCAACAGGCCGGAATGGCTGACCGATCCGCGCTTCAAGGACCTGCCCTCGCGGCTGAAGAATATCGATGCGCTGGAGGTCGAAATCGAAAAGGTCTTTGCCACGGCGCCGACCGCGCACTGGGTGGAGAAACTCGACGAAGCGCAGGTTCCGGGCGGCCCGGTCTATACCTACAAGCAGATCCTCGGCGACCCGCACATCAAGGCGCGCAACATGGTGGTCGAATACGACCACCCGAAAATCGGCCGCATGAAATCGCTGGGCATCCCCGTCAAGTCAAGCGGCGAACTGACCTCGATCCGCAGGCCCGCGCCCTGGCTCGGCCAGCACAGCGAAGAGACGGTGCGCAGCCTCGGCTGCGGCGATGCCGAAATCGCGGCACTGTTCGCGGAAGGCGTGCTCTATGACAAGTACCGTTCCGGACAGGCGGCCGCCCGATGACAACGCCCTGGATTCTGCTGCTCGTCGCCGGCCTGTTCGAGGTGGCCTGGGCGATCGGGCTCAAGTACACCGAGGGTTTCTCGCGCCTGGTGCCCAGTGTGCTGACCGTTGCCGCAATGGTCATCAGCGTCTGGCTGCTGGCCCTCGCCCTGAAGGGCATTCCGGTCGGGACCGGCTACGCGGTATGGACCGGCATCGGCGCGGTGGGCACGGCGATCCTCGGCATCGTGCTGTTCAGCGAGCCGGCGACCGCGGCGCGTCTCTTCTGCATCGGCCTGATCGTCGCCGGAATCGCCGGCCTGAAACTGGTCTCCGGAAGCAGCTGAGCTGCGGTCAGGACAGCGGCACGCCCTGCAGTTCGGCCGGGGTGGCCGGCGGCACCGGCACTGCCGGAGCCGGCTGCTCTTCGAAGTAATCCATCACGCCCTCGAGTTCGCACTGGGCGCGTCCCCGGGTCACCGTCAGGCTGCCGGTGATCTTGCCATGCATGCCGCAGAAGCGCTCGCGGTCGATTTCTCGGAACAGGAACTTGACGGCGCGACGGCTGTGGTCGATCAGGAAGGAGCCCTTTTCCTCGTTCAGCGTGACCACCGTGACATGACCGGTGTCCTCCCACTTGCTGTAAGCGTCGTCGCGCACGATGTGCACCGAACAGGTGCGCGGCTTCCACTTGGAATAATAAGCGATGCTTTCGACACGTCCGCCGATCAATTCAACGGCGATGCGCGCCTGGCGGTCCTCGTTGCCCAGTTGGCAGGCGAGTTTTTCCAGCCTGCCGCGGCGCGCCCCCCCCTGCCGCTTCTGCTGCGGTCCCTTGTGCTGGGCCTTGTGCATCGGCTTTTTCGGGGCCGCAGCGGGCTTGCCAGCGGACGGTGCCGCCGGTTGCTGCGCTGCCAGCGGCATTGCCAGCGCCAAAAATGATACATAAGTAATTGTTTTTATTATATTTTTTATCAAAACACCTCCTCGCATCGTCCAGTCTGCGGATTACAGTGCCGCAGCGATCGCATCTCCCATTTCGGTGGTGCCGGCCTTGCCGCCGAGATCGCCGGTCAGGTGTTTCGCCTCGGCTATCACTTGGTCAACGGCGGCGTCGATGAGTTTCGCCGCTGCCGTGGCTTTCGGATCATTGCGCGTGCGGCCCAGCCACTCGAACAGCATCTTGCCTGACATGATCATCGCGTAGGGATTGGCGATGTTCCTGCCGGCAATGTCCGGTGCCGAGCCATGCGTGGCCTGGGCCATCGCCTGTTTCTCGCCGACGACCAGGCCCGGTGCGAGGCCGAGGCCGCCGACCAGCCCCGCGCCAAGGTCGGTGACGATGTCGCCGAACTGGTTGGTGGTGACCACCACGTCATACTGCTGTGGCCGCATCACCGCCTTCATCGCGAAACCGTCGATCAGCACCTCCTCGAACTCGACATCCGGGTAGTTCTTCGCCATCGCCCGGCACTCGCGCGCGAACATGCCGCAGACCAGGCGGTAGACCGGTTCCTTGTGCAGCGCGGTGACCTTCTTGCGCTTGCGCGTGCGGGCGATTTCAAAAGCCTCCCGGGCAACCCGGCTCGCGCCCTTGCGCGTGACCACGCGCATGCCGACCGCAATGTCCTCGTTGGGCTGGAACTCGCCGGTGCCGGCGTAGACCACGCTGCCCGACTGCATGCCCTCGGTGGTCTCGCGCAGGAACACGATGTCGACGTCCTTGTGCAGCGACGGCAGGCTCGGGTACGACTTCACCGGCTTGACGTTGGCAAAAAGCTCGAACTTCTTGCGCAACGGCGGATTGATCCAGGTGTTGTCGTTGCGCGGATAGGCATTGTGGCCGATGGGACCCTGCACCCAGCCGTCGACGCCCTTCAGCGCATCGACCGTGTACTGCGGCATGGTATGGCCATGGCTTTCATGCCCTTTTCTGCCGATCGGCAACGGCAGCCATTCGATCTGCACCCCGGCCTTCGCCGCTGCCGCCTTCATCACCTTGACGCATTCCGGCACCACTTCCAGCCCGATGTCGTCGCCTTCGAGTATTCCCAGTTTGTACACCATCGCTCCTTGCGTCTGACTTGTCTGTATTCGCCTGTGCCCGGGCTCAGCCGCGCGGGTTGCGCAGCGCGGCTTCGAGCAGCGGGTAGGCGCTGACCGAACTCGGCGTGCCCAGCACCGGCACCTCGCGCAGCCATTCCGGACCGAGCTGCCTGATGGAAGTGACGCCCATCAGGCCCAGCGCATGGCGGATTTCCACTTCCATCAATTCCAGCATGCGCGCGACGCCGGCCTCGCCGTTGGCCGACAGCGCGAGGCCCAGCAGCTTGCCGACACCGACCGCACGAGCACCCAGGCACAGCATCTTGACCACGTCGGTGCCGCGCTGCACGCCACCGTCAGAAAGCACCTCGGCGCGCCCTGCGACCGCCTTGACCACCTCGGCCAGCACCTCGATGCTGCCCTGGGCATGGTCGAGCTGGCGGCCGCCGTGATTCGACACATAGACCACGTCGGCACCGTGCTCGACGGCAAGCTCGGCGTCTTCCGCGGTGGCGATGCCCTTCGCGATCAGCGGCAGGCCGACACGCTCCTTCATCCACAGCAGGTCCTTCCAGTTGAGACTTGCCTGGTACGACTGGTCGCCAAAGCCCTCCTTCACCGGCAGCCCGCTGATGATGTCGCGCTCGCGGCGCCCGTAGAAATTGCGGTCCACCGTCACGCACAGCGCGGCATAACCGGCAGCCTTGACCCGGTCGAGGATGTTTTCGACCCAGCCGCGGTCGCCGCGCACATAGAGCTGGAACACCAGCTTGCGGTCGACGGCCGCCTGCGCGGCTTCCAGGCTGGGCTTGGCCGCGGTGGCGATGAAGGCCGTGGTGCCGCGTGATACCGCGGCGCGCGCGACTGCCGGTCCGCCTTCGTGATGCACCTTGCTCAGGAATCCCCCCACGGGTGCCGGAAACACCGGGATGTCCAGCTTCTGCCCGAGCAGCGTGGTGCTCATGTCGATGTTGCGCACATCGACCAGCACGCGCTGGCGCAGTGCCAGCGCATCGAGTCCGGCGCGGTTGCGGCGCAGCGTCATCTCGGAGTCGGCGCCGCCCATCAGGTGATCCCATACCGGCGCCGGCATCTTGCGGTACGCCGTCAGTGCGATCTCCTGCAGGGTGTCAAACTGGTCCGGCGCCTTTTTCTCGAGGCCCAGCGGATTCGCGATTTTTTTCGGCCGTTTTGCCGCCGCAGTCCTGCTCGCGGCGGCAGACCGGGGGGCAGCGCGGGATTTCGAGGCTGCCGGTTTCTTGCTCAGGTTCTTTTTCTTGGTGCGGGATACGGCCATTTCCGAATCTCCAGAGGTTGGCGATTGCCAACTCGAATGGTTGTAAAAAATTGTTTATAAACAATGAGTTATAAATACATGCAAATTACTGCCGATTTTGCATGTAAAGCTTTTCCCAGTCTTCCACAGCGCCGAGATCGAGAATTTCGTTGTATTCCTTCATGGTCAGCATGCGGTCGCGCACGGCCCTGGTATTGCCATCGCGCTTGAGCGTGCCGAGCGCTTCCTTGATCGCATAACCCGCGGCATTGCGCGCAAGACCCGGGAATATCGCGATGCGGAAACCCAGTGCCTCGATTTCCGGCACCGTCAATTCGCCCAGTTTGCCGCCGCCGTCGATATTGACCAGGCAGGGCGCGCCGGATTCCGCGGTGACCCGCTTCAGGTCCTCGAGGATGGTCGGGCTGTTCTTCAGTTCGACGAACACCACGTCGGCGCCGGCCTTGCGGTAGGCCTGGCCGCGGCGGATCGCCTCGTCGAGCCCGAGTCCGGTCGCGGCATCGGTGCGCGCGATGATGATGAAATCGGGATCGCGGCGCGCTGCCACCGCCGCCTCGATTTTGCCCGCGTGCTCGGCCATGGGCACCACCGGACGAGAACCCGGCAGGTGACCGCAACGCTTGGGCATCACCTGGTCCTCGAGATGGATCGCGGCGACACCGGCGGCCTCGAACTCGCGCACGGTATGGCGGACGTTCACCGCGTTGCCGTAGCCGGTATCGGCATCGCAGATCAGCGGAATGTCGACGCAGGCCGCGGCGCGGTGGGCATGCGCCGCGAACAGTGTCAGGTCGACCATGCCGACGTCCGGCTGCCCGAGCAGGCAGGCAGACACGCCGTTGCCGGTCATGTACACCGCCTCGTATCCCGCCTGCTGCACCATGCGCGCGCCGTAGGCGTCGTAAATGCCGGGGGCGACGATCATGCCGCCCTCGGTCAGGCGTTTGCGCAACTGCTGTCGTACCGTCAACTTCGCCATCATCGTTTCCGTTCCATTGTTTGCTGCTTCATTTTGCGTTCCGGGCAGCTGCACCCCTGCCGGTCACTGTGTCTCGATCAATCCCAGCTTTTTCTTCACTGCCTCGGTTTCCTTGATGTCCTGCAACAGCTGAGTGCGGAAAGCCTCCGGGCCCTGGTAACCGTCGAGCTGCGACACCTGCTTCAGATAAGCTTTCCAGGTCGGCGTCTGCTGTGCCTTCTGGATGGCCGAGGACAGCCGGTCGACCACCGGTTTCGGCGTGCCGGCCTTGACCATGATGCCGCGCCACTGGTAGCGCACCACGTCCCAGCCCTTTTCCTTGTAGGTCGGCACGTCGGGGAAATCCTCGAGGCGTTTTTCCGAGGACACCGCGATCACCCGAACCTTGCCCGCATCAATCATCGGCTTGACGTTGCCGGGGTTGGTCGCAGCGGCGTCGATGTGGCCTCCGGCAATCGCCGTCAGCGCCGGCCCGCCGCCGGGATAAGGCACCCAAGTGGTCTGGAACTTGGCGACATCGGCGAACACTTCCCAGGCCACGCGGTGGGAACTGATCGCGAACGGCCCGCCCACATTGAGGTAGCCGGGTTTCTTGCGCGCGAAGGCAACGAACTGCTCGATCGTCTTGAAGGGCGTGGAGGTATGGACGATCAGGCCATAGGGATCGATCTGCGAACGCGCAACCATCTGCAGGTCATCGAGCTTGAACTGCGCGGCCTTTTCGCTGAACAGCGTGGCCAGCGACAGGGTGTTGGCGGCGATGGTGTAACCGTCGGTCGCGCCGCGCACCAGTGAATTCACCATCACGATCCCGGAGCCGCCGGTGCGGTTCTCGACCACCACGTTCTGCCCGAGCTCCGCGGTCAGCAGCTTGGCCAGCGTGCGCGCATAGATGTCCACCGGCGATCCGGCCGCCGACCAGCAGAGTATGGTGACCGGGCGCGCCGGCCAGCTCTGGGCCGCCGCCTGCATCGTGAATCCGGCCAGCGCGGCTGCCACCGCAAATTTCATCAACTTCATGTTCACTCTCCTCATTCAGGGCCGCAGCCCGTGGATTGGGCCTCTTCAGGCCGCCTTTTTGACTTCGAACCGGTACTGCGCGAGCTTGGCGTCATCCAGCGTCACGCCGAGGCCCGGCCCGCCTGGCAGCGGGATGCTGCCTTTGCTCAGATCGAGTTTCTGGGTGACGATGTCATCCTTCGTCTTCAGCGGCCCGACGCACTCGAGGCCGTCGATCACATTGTCGGAGGTCGCCGCCAGCATGATTTCCGCCATGGTGTTCACGCCGAGCCCGAAGCCGTGGCCGACCACGCAGCGTATGCCCGCGGCTTCCGCGGTGGCGATCATGCGCCGGGTGTTCAGGAAACCGCCCTGCTTCATGACCTTGACCTTGACGATGTCCGCGGCATCGGCGCGGATGATGTCGATCAGGCTGGCATGGTCGGTCACCGATTCGTCGGCCATCACCGGCAGCCCGGCCGCGTTGGCGGCCTTGCGCACCCGCGCCATGCCGGCGATGTCGTGGGCCGGCACCGGCTGCTCGAACAGCTGCAGGCCGTAGGGCGCCACCATTTCCGCGAGCCTGATCGAGGTATCGGCGTCATAGCCGGCATTGGCATCGATGCGGATGTTGAATTCGGGGCCGCAGGCTTCGCGTACCGCCTTGATGCGGTCGCGGTCGGCCGCGATGTCGCCACCGACCTTGATCTTGCAGGAGCGGAAGCCCTTCTTCTGCCAGTCCAGCGTCTCCCTCGCCGCGTTGTCCGGCGACTGGATGCTGATCCAGGCATTGAACAGCAGCCTGTCCTTCACCGCCCCGCCGAGCCAGGTGTGCACCGGCACGCCGGCCACGCGCGCCGCGAGGTCGGTGCAGGCCATGTCGATGGTGGCCTTGGCATCGAGAAAATCGGGCACTACCGATTCCAGTTTCGCGGCAATGCGGTGGAGATTGGCCGGGTCCATCCCCATCACCGCCGGCGCCAGACGCGACTGGATCATCGCCAGGCTGTCCTCGATGCTTTCCTTGGAATATCCGGGTGTCGGGTCGATGTTGCCGTAGCCGACCGCGCCGCCGGTCGCGGTGACGCGCACAACCGCGCTTTTCACCACCGACTTTGACAGGTATGCGTTCTTGAATTCCATGACCAGAGGCATGGCCACGCCGAACACCTCGACGCGCTCGATTTTCAGATTCATGCCGCGAGTTCCCCGAGGTTCCAGTCCGGGTGCTTCTGCAGGAAGGGGATCAGCCCGCCTGCCGACAGCAGCGCCTGCACCGCCGCGGGCAGCGGCGGCACGGTACGCGCGATGTTGCGGGCCGGCACGCTGATGCGGCCGCCGGCGAGATCGAGCTCGACGGCATCACCCGCGGCGATGCCCGCGGTGTCGCACTCGACCACCGGCATGCCGTTGTTGATCGCGTTGCGGTAGAACTGGCGGCCGAAGCTGGGCGCGATGATCGCCGCAACACCCAGCCGGTGCATCACGTGCACCGCCTGCTCGCGCGAGGAATTGATGCCGAAGTTCCTGCCGGCGACGATGATGTCCCCCTTGGCAAAAGCCCTGGCAAACCCCGGTGCGACCTGCTCGAAGGCCACCGTCGCGATGTAGGCTGTGTCCTTGCCCGGCAGGTACTTGCTCGAACAATGGATGTCGGTGCTGACCTCGTCGCCGAGGATGCGGGAGCTGCCTCTGATGATGTTCATGCTTGTCGCCTCCGAACTACAGGATCAGGATCAAATTCAAAAGCAGCCACAGAGGACACAGAGAGCACAGAGAACTTCAAAAACAAAAAACGGAGCCTGATAAGCCTGATTTGCCCTTGGTTTTTCTCTGTGAACTCTGTGTCCTCTGTGGCTGAAGGGTTTATGGGTGTCAGGCCGCCGCCCGCCAGTCGCCGCCGGCGACCGTGCGCGCATCGGTGATCACGCCGGTCAGTGCCGAGGCAGCCACCGTCGCCGCCGAGCCGATCCAGATTTCCGACTTCGGGTTGCCGAGCCGGCCCTTGAAATTGCGGTTGGCGCTGGAAATCACCACCTGCCCGTCGCCCGAGATGTAGTGGCCGGTGATGTTGACGCAGGTGCCGCAGCCCGCCGCCTCCACCGAGGCGCCGGCCTCGGTGAGCACCTCGAACAGCCCTTCCCGCATCGCCGCGAGGTAGATCGCGCGCGACGCCGGGGTGACGATCATGCGCACGCCTTTCGCGAGCTTCCTGCCCTTCAGGATTGCCGCGGCCTGGCGGATGTCGTCGAGGCGGCCGTTGGTGCAGGTGCCGATCAGCGCGACCTGGATTTTCTGGCCCGCCACATCGGGCACCGCCGCGATGTCGTCGATGTGGTGCTGCCGCGCCACCTGCGGCGCGAGCTTCGCGGTATCGATGACGATGCGCTGCGCGTAGACCGCGTCGGCATCGGCCTTCACCGGCTTCGGCGCGGCGGCGCCATGCGCCTTCAGCCAGGCCAGCGTCTTGGCGTCGGCCTCCAGCAGCGCCGCCTTCGCGCCCAGTTCTGCAGCATGGTTGGACAGGGTCATGCGGTCATCGATGGCCATCGCCGCCACCCCGCTGCCGGTGTATTCCAGTGCCTGGTAGTTGGCACCCTCCGCCCCGAGTTTTCCCAGCATGGTCAGCGTAACGTCCTTGGCCCAGACCCCCGGCTGCAGCGGGCCGTTCAGTTCGACATGGATGGTTTCCGGCACGCGAAACCACAGCTTGCCGGTCATCATCACGGCCGACACGTCCGTGCCTTCGACACCGGTGCCGAAGGCATTGAAGGCGCCGTAGGTCGTCGAATGGGTATCGGTGCCGACCACGAGGTCGCCGCAGGTGAGATGACCGCCTTCCGGCAGCACCTGGTGGCAGATGCCGTCGCCGACGTCATACAGGGGCGCGCCGTGTTTTTCGGCAAAGGCGCGCATCTCGACATGGGTATTGGCCGCCTCCATGTTGGGCGGCGGCGAATAGTGGTCCAGCACCAATGCGGTGCGCCTGACGAAGGGCAGCGAGCGGGCGCCAAGCTTATCGATCATTTTCAGGGCATTGCCGGCTCTCGCATCGTGGATCATCGCGAAATCCACGTCCGCGATCACGATCTCGCCGGCGCAGGCCGGCCTGCCCCCCGCGTGATGGCCGAGAATCTTCTCGGCAATAGTGTGCCCCATTGCATGTTCTCCTGTGGGAATCCGCCGAGTCTTTCCGAAGCGGCGACAGGGCTGGATTTTAACCCCAGCCCGGCCCGCCCATCCCGACATGTTCACGATATGAGCAGTTCGCGGGGATTATCTCCAGTGCGTCTTCCGAACCTGCGGCAGCGGACTTCAAAGACCTGAACGCTGCCGCTGGCGTTCCAGCACCTTCAGCGCGAAAACCTGGCTCTGACCCAGGTAGTTGGCAGGGTCCAGCAAGCGGTCCATCTCCGCGGCATCGAGCAGCGCACTGAGCTCCCGGTCATCCCGCATCGCGTCGCGCAGCGAAGCGCCCGAGGCATTGGCTCTCTGGCACGCCGCATTCACCAGCTGGTAGGCACGCATCCGTCCAATCCGCGCACCCAGCGCGATGGTGATGCACTCAGCCATCAACTGGCCGCGCGTAATGCCCAGGTTCTCACGCATGCGCAGCACATTGACATCCAGTCTTTCCGTCATCCGCTTCAGGTGGACCAGCCCGCCTGCGGTCAGTCGCAGGATTTCCGGCAGCACCTCCCACTCCGCATGCCAGGCGCCCGCCGCACGCTCATGCTCATGCGCCATGGCGGACAGCATGGTGGCCACCAGATTCGGCACCCGCATCGCCACGGCAGCCACATAGTTGCAGCCCACGAGATTGCGCTTGTGCGGGAGCGTTGATGATCCGCCCTTGCCCGGCTCGGCCGGCTCAGCCAGTTCTCCGACCTCGGTTTGCGATGACAGCGCGATATCCCCGGCAATCTTGCCCAGGGTGCCGACCAGCAGTCCGCAGGTCGTGGCCACCGCTGCAAGACGGTCTCGCTGGGTATGCCAGGGAATGTCGGGCAAACGCAGATCCAGCGCCCGGGCCAGGGCAAGCATGACCGGTTGAGCGCGATCACCCAGACTCGCCAGCGTGCCTGTGGCGCCGCCAAACTGGAGTACGGATATTTCCTTCTCCAGCGCGAGTAAGCGGTCCTGATGGCGCATCGCAGCGTCCAGCCATCCGGCCACCTTGAATCCGAAGGTCATGGGCAAGGCCTGTTGCAGGAGCGTGCGCCCGGCCATCGGCGTTGACTGGTGCTGTGCAGTCAATCGCGCCAGTGTTGTTACCAGGGCATCGAGATCCCCGCGCAACAGCGCAATCGATTCCCGCAACTGCAGGACCAGTGCCGTATCCAGTGCGTCCTGGCTGGTCGCGCCCCAGTGCACGAACTTGGCAGCCTCCGGATCATCGACCGCAACTGCCTCGGTCAATTGCTTGACCAGTGGCGCTGCCGCATTGGCGCTCAGCATCGAATCAGCGGTCAAACGCCCGAGCTCAATTGGATCCGAGCCGCAAACCCGTTCGATGGATGCCGCCGCCTCCAGCGGAATCACGCCCGACTGCGCCTGTGCACGCGCCAGTGCAGCCTCGAAAACCAGCATCCAGTGCACGGTGCGCCGACCCGAAAAAATATTCATCGCAGCCGCAGTGCCAAACATTTCGCTCGTAAACGGGAAGGACACAGAAACTCCGTCGTTCAGTCCATTTCAGGGGACATTATTTCCGTCGGGAATCTATCGATATCGGCAAAAACCGTGCCGGACCCCGCATCACACCTGGCGCGTAATGCCCAGCATCGCCCTAGCCTCATCGGTGGTCGCCGGCTCGCGCCCTAAGGCACG
Organism: Burkholderiales bacterium; assembly: GCA_019634975.1. Lineage (GTDB taxonomy): Bacteria > Pseudomonadota > Gammaproteobacteria > Burkholderiales > SG8-41. The sequence continues at coordinate 321,872 of JAHCAI010000003.1, read as the reverse complement.
CCCCAACTCGGCAAAGCGCCGCACCAGCTCGGCATTGTCAGGGCAGCCGAGTTCCGGGTAGGGATAGTCGCCGATACCGGGTGCCAGATGACCCATGCGCTCCAGCGCCGTCGTCGCGACATTGAACAGATTGCCCTCCTTGCAGGCCACCGTCCACTCGATGCGCCGCTGCGGCGGCAGGAAGTCGATCAGCGCCTCCAGCCCGCGCGTGGTGCAGGGATGGGCGCCGACGATGCCGCCTTCGGCAAGCACGCACTGCACATAGGCCGGCTCCCTCACCGCGCCCATGTCGAGAAAAGCTTCCACCATGCGCACGAAAGGCACCGCCCACACCGACAGGTGTGGTTTGACACCGGCCTCGGTCATGCCGCGGGCGAGGAACAGGCAGGTCTCGGTGCTGTTCTTGTAGATCTTGTTGGTGGTCAGGAATTTCTTCTGCGCAGCGTCGTAAGCATCTATGTTGCTGCTACCGGTGTCCACCGCGGCGAAGTCGGGCCGGGTCTTGCTCCTCTGCCCCATCAGCCGGATGTGGGCAAGGCGGTTCTCGTCCTCATTGACGGTGATCTGCCCCAGCGTCGAATCGATCAGGATGTCGGTCTTCTCGCGGATCTTGGCGACGATCTCGGCATAGACCCCGGGTTCGTGGCACTTGCCGCCGTCCGGCGTGCGCGCATGGAAATGGATGATTGAGGCGCCCGCGGCCCGGCAGGCCGCCGCGGTTTCCGCAATCTCGTCCGGCGTGAACGGCACGTTGCGATTGACCTCGCGCGACATGTATTCATTGACGCGCACGGTGATGATCAGTTTTTTGGGCATAGCTCTAAAAGTCAAAGTCAAAATCTTTGGCCACAGAGGTCACAGAGAAAGAAAAGCAAATCAACCAGCAGGATGGACAGGGTTCTCAGGTTAGCACCCTTGATCAGCGGCCTGTTCTGTTTCTCTTGTACTGATCATCCTGCATATCCTGTAAATTGTTTCTGAAGTTCTCCGTTTTCTCTGTTTTCCCCCTGTGTTCCCTGTGTCTGCCTTTAAGGTTCTCGGTCTTTAACCGTGTTCATCCTGCGGCACACGTCCAGGAACAAATGCCCGTCGGTGCCGAGCACGATTGCCTGCACACCGCGATCGCGTACTGACCGGCCGTAGACGGGGTCAGGCCTGTTGCCGATCGTGGTCATCACGAACTTGCGGTGTTTGCGCGCCGCCGCCGCCACCTGTTCCAGCGCCGCAGCCATCTTCGGCTCGTCGAAGGTGGCATGCGGCACACCCAGCGCGATCGACAGGTCGGTCGGGCCGATGAAAAACACCTCCAGCCCCGGCATCGCCGCCATCGCGTCGAAATCGCGCAGTGTCTCCGCATCCTCGATCAGCGGGATCACCATCAGCTCGTCATTGGCACGGCGCACATGGGCATCCCAGTCTCCCGGCGCATAGCCGGCAGAGCGCACGATGGTGCAGGCTCCGCGCTCACCCGCGGGCGCATACCGCGCGTAGTCCAGCGCAAGAGCACAGTTCTCGCGCGTGGCATGCGACACGGCGATGCCGGCCGCCCCCATGTTCATCAGCTTGAGGATCAGGGTGCGGTCCACATCGGCGATACGCACAAAGGGCGTGATGCCGGCGGCATCGGCGGCGCGGATGACATGGGCACAGGTATCCAGATCCAGCGCGCTGTGCTCCATGTCGATGATCACGAAGTCGATGCCGGCTGCGGCGGCCAGCTCCGTGATCATCGGGCTGCCGCTGAACAGGATGAGGCCGGTGACGGTTTCACCGCGGGCCAGTGCGGCGCGGACGGGATTTTTCATGGCAGGCTGCCCGGGGCAATGTAATGGAAGTCCGGCGAGATTAACCGCCGTTCCGCGTTGCGGCAAGGCACGGCGGCGGCCCTGCCGGACGACGACCAGAATCCGGAACTCCGGCAAAATCCGCGTCAGAACTGTGATAGAACTGGGCGCCTGAAAAATTGTGCACGCGGCGATGCCGCTGCCGCCAGGGGAACGAACGCAGATGACAGATACCCAGGAAGCCCACCTGAGCCCGGAAACCGTGCTCGCCGAAATGAGGAAGAACGGCGTCAGCCACGTGGTCTGGCTGCCGGACAGCGAGACCAACTGGCTCTACATGCTGATGAAGGCCGAGCCGACGCTGACGCTGATCGCCGTGGCCCGTGAAGGCCTTGCCTTTTCCACCGCTGCCGGCCTGCACGTCGGCGGCAAGACACCGATTATCCTGATCCAGAACACCGGCATGATGGAGGCCGGCGACTCGATGCGCGGCTGGGGCATGGGCCTCAACGTGCCGGTGGTGATGCTGGTCGGTTACCGCGGCTGGACCCGCCACGGCGTGACCAAGGACACCGCCGCGGTCTATACCGAGCGCTTCCTCAATGCCTTCGGCATCAGCTACTACCTCGTCGAGAATGACCGGGATGCCTCCCGCATCTCGGTAGCCTTCGAGGAAGCGCGCCGGACGCGCCGCCCGGTCGCCGTGCTGGTGGGCGACGAATATCACGGCTTCAACAGCTGAACGCCCGGAGAGACAGGACATGATCGTACTGCATGAAATGCTCGAACTGTTCCAGCAACACCGGGGCAAAGCCATCGTGATCCCCGGCCGTGGCAACCGCCAGTGGCATGAAATCAGCACGCTGCCGTCGCGCGACCTGCCGCTGGGCGACCCCGCGATGGGCGGCCACGCCGGCTTCGCGCTGGGCCTCGCCATGGCAATGCCTGGCGAGAAAGTGGTGCTCTTCGATTCCGAGGGCGACCTGCAGATGAGCCTCGGCGTGCTGGCGATGGTGGCGGAGCACAAGCCGGGGAATTTCTACCATTTCCTGCTCGACAACGAATGCTATGCGACCACCGGCGGGCAGCCGGTGCCCAACGCCGCCAGGGTCGCCTACGACCAGTTTGCCAAAGCGGCAGGATATCCCTCGGTCCACGCCTACACGAACCTGGAGAGCCTGTCGCTCGACATGGGCAGGATTCTTGCCGCTCCCGGACCGACGTTCGTGGCGATGAAAATCGTGCCTGAAATCGAAAACCGTCCGATGGGCCAGCGTCCGCCGCGGCTGCTGCGCAGCCGCGAACAGGTCATCGCCGGGTTCCGCGGCGAATTCGGCATCGCCGGCTGAGCACTGGCCCGCATCCGGCAAAGGCATGGCCCGGGCGTACCCACTCACCGCTGAAATCGCGCGCTTTGTCGCAGGCACCACGCCCGCGCGCATGCCGCGCGAAGTGATGCGGCACGGCAAGCGCTCCCTGCTCGACGGCCTCGGCCTCGCGCTGGCCGGCAATGCCGCCGAGTCGGGCCGCCTGGTGCGCCAATACCTGAAAACCCTGGGCCTGCCGGCGGACCGCGGATCGACGGTGATAGGCACCGCGCTCAGGCTGCCGCCGCGCTTTGCCGCCTTCGCCAATGGCATTGCGATCCACGCCGACGATTACGACGATACCCAGCTTGCAGTGGCCAGGGACCGCGTCTATGGACTGCTGACCCACCCCACGGCACCGGTGCTGCCCGCCGTACTGGCGCTGGCGGAACAGGACAACCGCTCCGGTCTTGACCTGCTCGCGGCATACCAGATCGGCGTGGAGGTCGAAACCAAGCTTTCGGAATCCATCCATCCGCGGCATTACACCGACGGTTTCCACTCGACGGCGACTTTCGGCGCCATCGGCGCTGCCGCCGGTGCAGCCCGGCTGCTTGGCCTCGATGCCGCGCAGACCGCGCAGGCGCTGAGCCTGGGAGCCAGCCAGGCTGCGGGCCTGCGCGAGAACTTCGGCACGATGACCAAGCCCTTTCATCCGGGACGCGCGGCGGAATCCGGGGTGCTCGCGGCTGAACTGGTCAGACTCGGCTGGACTGCAGCTCCGGATGCGCTGGAAGCGAAGCGCGGTTTCCTCAATGCCGCAGGCGGCGGTTACGACCCGCGGGCCATCCACGGCAAACTCGGCAAGCCGTGGACCTTTGCCTTCCCCGGCGTGTCGATCAAGCCGCATCCCAGCGGCTCGCTGACCCATCCCGGCATGGGCGTCATGCTCGATCTCCTGCTGAAACACGACATCCGTCCGGCGCAGGTGCGCAAAATCCGCGTCGGCACCAATCGCCACATGCCCAACACGCTGATTCACCGCCGGCCGAAGACGGAGCTGCAGGCCAAGTTCAGCATGGAGTTCTGCATGGCAATCCTGCTGCTCGAGCGCAAGGCCGGCCTCGCACAGTTCACGGATGCCGTGGTCAACCGCGCCGATGTTCGGCGCATGATCCGGCAGGTCGAATTCGGCGTGCATCCGGAGGCCGAGGCCGCGGGCTACGAAAAAATGACCACCATCATCGACATCGAGCTGAAGGACGGACGCGTGTTCAGCGGCCGCGCGGACTTCGGCAAGGGCAGCCCGGCGAATCCGATGAGCGACGATGAGGTTGCCGACAAGTTCCGCGAGTGCGCGGCCTGGGGAGGACTGCCGCCGGCGCAGGCCGACAAGGTCATTGACATGGTCTACGGGCTCGAGAAGCTGCCCCGCATCCGCAGCCTGACGCGGCTGCTGGCCATTGCCCCGGCACGCCTGGCGGCGGTCCGGGCCGGAAAATAGACTACACTGGCGCCCTGTTCACCAGGAGCGTACATGAGCAAGCCCCCACGCATCGGATTCATGCTGGGCGATGTCACAGGCATCGGCCCTGAAATCGCGGCAAAACTGCTGGCTTCGGGAAAGCCCGCGCAACTTGCGGAAGTTGTCATCATCGGTGACCGGCGCGTGCTCGAGCTCGGCATGCGCGATGCCGGCGTCAAGGTGCCCTACACCGCCTACCGCGGCATCGAGGACATCCATTGGCCGCGCGGGGACTATCCCCTGCTCGATCTCGGCAACATGGATCCCGAGCGATTCAAGCGCGGCGAGGCGAACGAAGAAGCCGGCAAGCTCTGCGGCGACACGCTCAAGGCCATGATCGACCTCGCACTTGCCGGCAAGCTCGACGGCATCTGTTTCGCGCCGCTGAACAAGGGCGCAATGAATCGCGGCGGGTGGAAATTCAACGACGAGCACCAGATGTTTGCCCATCTCACCTCTCACAGCGGCTTCTTCGGCGAGATGAACGTCATCGAGCAGTTCAGCACTTTCCGCGTGACTTCCCATGTGGCGCTGCGTGAAGCCGTGAACATGATCACTCCGGAACGCATCACCGCCGCCGTCAACCTTGCCAATGACACTCTGCGCGCAACAGGCAAGTCGAGCCCGCGCATCGGCGTCGCCGCGCTCAACCCCCACAACGGCGAGAACGGCCTGTTCGGCGACGAGGAGATCCGCATCATCCGCCCGACGGTGGACAGGCTGAAGGCCGGCGGCATCAACTGCAGCGGCCCGATCTCGTCCGACGTGATTTTCCTGCAGGCGCTGAAAGGCGATTTTGACGGCGTGGTGATGATGTACCACGACCAGGGCCAGATCGCGACCAAGCTGCTCGGCTTCAACAAGGGCGTCACGGTCACTGCGGGACTGAAATGCGTGTTCACGACTCCCGCCCACGGCACCGCCTACGACATCGTCGGCCGGGGCAAAGCCGACCCCGGCGCGATGGAACACGCATTCACCCTCGCCGCCCGGCTCGCAGCCGGACGCAAGGCAGCTGCCGCCGCGGTCGCGACGGCATGAACGGCATCACCGCAGCAACCCTGACAACCACGCATAACAGGACGGAGGAGAAGACATGAACCTTAAACTGATCAAGCCGCTGATGACAGGCGCCGTGCTTGCGGCTTTCGCCACGCAGGGCCTTGCCGCGGAGTGGCAACCGACCAAACCCATCCGGATGCTCGTCGGCTTCGCCCCCGGCGGCGGCACCGACACGACAGCACGCGCGATGGGCAGCAAGCTGAGCGAGCGCCTCGGCCAGCAGGTCATCATCGACAACCGGCCGGGCGCGGCAGGCAACATCGCCACCGAAATTCTGGCTGGCGCGACCCCAGACGGCTACACGGTACTCATGGGCACGATCGCCGCGCTTGCCATCAATCCCTCGCTCTACAAGAAGCTGCCCTTTGATCCGCTGACCGACGTACAGCCGATCACCAGGGCTGTCGATTCCACCAACGCCCTGGTGGTTCATCCCTCGGTGCCTGCCAAGAGCGTAATGGAGCTGGTCGCGCTGGCGAAAGCCAAGCCGCTCAACGGCGGCTCCTCCGGCGTCGGCGGCGCCGGTCACCTCGCGCTGGAACTGTTCAACCTGCAGGCCGGCACCAAGATCGTCCATGTCCCGTACAAGGGCGGCGGGCCGGCGATGGTCGACCTGCTCGGCGGCCAGATCAACCTGATCTTCGCCACCGCGGCGAGCGCCGTCGGCCATATCAAGTCGGGCAAGATCCGGGCGCTGGCCGTGTCCACGGCCAAACGTTCGGGATTGCTGCCGGAACTTCCGACCGTCGCCGAAGCCGGCCTCAAGGGCTTCGAAGCCAACAACTGGTACGGCTTGCTCGCCCCTGCTAAAACACCCCGTAATGTCGTCGACCGCCTGAACAAGGAAACCATCGCAGTGCTGAACCTGCCGGACGTCAAGGACCTGCTGTTCAAGCAGGGCCTCGATGTTTCGACCAGCACGCCGGAAGCCTTCGCGGCCTACATCAAGTCCGAGAAGGCGCAGTGGGAGAAAGTGATCAAGGCCGCCGGCCTGTATCACAGCAACTGACAGAAAAACTAAGTCGTTTCCTGACAAAAAAGACTGCGGAGCACTGGCTTCGCAGTCTTTTTTTTTGCGAGAATGCTGCGTCGCATATAAATCTTTCAGGAGAGAAACACCCATGAAATTTCCGCATCGCGTCATCGCATTGCTGACCGCCGGCCTGTTCTCGGCGACGGCATCGGCTGCCGACTGGGGGCCGAGCAAGCCCGTCCGCTTCATCGTCGGCTTCCCGCCGGGCGGCGCCACCGATCTCGTCGCGCGCATACTGCAGCCCAAACTCGCCGCCAGCCTGGGCAGCCAGGTCATCGTCGACAACCGCCCGGGCGCCAACGGCGTGATCTCGATGCAGATCCTGTCGCGCTCGGAACCCGACGGCCACAGCGTCGGCATGTCCCACATCGGCTCCATGGTGGTCAGCCCGGCGATCCAGAACACCGGCTATGACCCGATGAAGGATTTCACGCACATCGGCATGCTGGTCACACTGCAAAACATCCTGATCACGCATCCGTCGGTGCCGGTGAAAAACCTCGGCGAATTCATTGCCTACGCCAAGGGCCAGCCGGGCAAGGTCAATTACGCCAGTTCGGGCATCGGCAGCCCCGGACACCTCGCCGTCGCCCTGCTCGAAGGCATGACCGGCATCTCCCTCAATCACGTGCCCTACAAGGGTGGCGGCCCCGCCATCACCGACCTGATTGCAGGTCACGTGCCGGCATTCATGGCCGTCATTTCGACCGCGGTGCCGCATGTGCAGTCAGGCAAGGTCCGTGCGCTCGGCGTCACCGGCGCCAAACGTGCCGAAGCGCTGCCCGCCGTGCCGACCATCGCCGAGGCCGGCGTCAAGGGTTATCTGGCCATCAACTGGTATGGCCTGTCGGCGGCGCCGAAGACCCCGCCGGCGATCGTCAACCGGCTGAGCAAGGACTTTACCGCAGCACTGAATGCACCCGAGGTAATCAAGCAGCTGAAGGACCGCGGCATCGACTCAGCACCGTCCAGCGGCAGCGATTACCAGAAATTCATCCGCGACGAACAGCAGCGCTGGATACCCGTGATCAAGCGCGCGAAAATCGAAGCCAACTGAACGCAGCCGGAGCGGCAGCCCTCCATCCGCTCGCCGCAAACCGCCCGCCGCGCAGTCGCGCCGCGGGCGGTTTTTCATGGCGGCTGCAATATTGCCCGTGATCCTCCCGAGCAGGATCCTCGGCGCCTGATCTCCGATTCAATGCAAACCCCGATCATCTGTTATGCTTTTTCCGCAAAACAGATTTGGCGGCTCCGGCATTGGCCGGGGAACACCATTGCCCAATAATCGGACACCTACTTCAAGCATGGATCTCCGGCAGCTGGAATGTTTCGTACGCGTGGCGGAACTCGGCAGCTTCACCAAAGCCTCTGCAATGCTCGGCATCTCGCAATCGATATTGAGCCGCCAGGTCCGCCGGCTCGAACTCGACGTCAAGAAACACCTGCTGCACCGTAACGGCCGCGGCGTGACAATGACCGACCATGGCCGGCGGCTCCTTGCCCATGGCCGCGGCATCCTGCACCAGTTGGACCTCGCCCGGCAGGAACTGGAGGACACCGAGCACGCTCCGGCCGGCAAGATCGTGATCGGCATGCCCCCCACCGCAGGCAAGCTGCTGGCCGTGCGCGCCGTGACCGAATTCCGGGCACGCTTTCCACAGGCCTCCATCGGCATCGTCGAAGGACTGACCACGACGATGCAGGAGTGGCTGATGCTCGGGCGCATCGACTGCGCGCTGCTCTACAACCCCGCGCCGGTTTCGGGGCTGGATTATCAGGATGCGGGCGCGGAAAAGCTCTACCTGATCAGCCGCCCGCCTGCCGCGCGCAGGTCCGAAACCGTGCGCCTGGCGGACATCGCGGGCCTGCCGCTGATCATTCCCAGCCGGCCCAATGCGCTGCGCACGTTCATAGAAGCCGAATTCGAACGCCGGCGGCTGCCGCTGAACGCCGCGCTGGAAATCGATTCCATTCCGGCGGTGATCGATCTGGTGGCCCGTGGCCTGGGACACGCCATACTGTCGCGGCACGCCATCCGCGACCATGCGCTGCAGAGGAAACTGCATGCAGCGCGCATTACCTCGCCCGAAGTCGTCAGCCGGTGGGTGATCGCGACCGCCACGCAGCGGCCGCTGACCCGCCTCGCGCAACACACGATCGACCTGCTGAAAGCGGTCATAGCGCAGGAACTCTCCGCGGACGCAACATCTCCCGCGAGGGCCGTGCCGGACGCAGAAACCGGCATTCCCGCGACCTGAACGGTCGCCCTTTGTTGAAACCACGCTCAGCCAGCAAGGAGATAAAACATGAACACCAGAAAAATCATCAATGGCGCGCTGCTGCTCGCCGCCACCGCAGCGGTGCCGTCCGGCGCTCTCGCCGCCGCACCCGGGAGGGAATGGAAACCCAACAAGCCCCTGAGGTTCATCGTCGGCTTCCCGCCGGGCGGTGCCACCGACCTCGTGGCCCGCATCATGCAGCCGAAACTGTCCGAGCTCCTCGGCAACCAGGTCGTTGTCGACAACCGTCCCGGCGCGAACGGCCAGATTTCACTGCAGATCATCTCCGGTGCGGAGCCCGACGGCCACACCATCGGCATGGGCCATATCGGCGGCCTGGTCATCAGCCCGGCGATACAGAAGGTGGCTTATGATCCCGTGAAGGATTTCAGCTACATCGGCATGCTGGTCACGCTGCAGAACATCCTGATCGTGCACCCATCGGTTCCCGCCAAAAACCTGAACGAGTTTCTCGCGCACGCCAAATCTCAGCAGGGACGTCTGAATTACGCCAGCTCCGGCATCGGCAGCCCGGGTCACCTGTCCGGCGTGCTGTTCGAGGCATTGACCAAGACGCCGATGACCCACATCCCGTACAAGGGCGGTGGTCCGGCGATCACCGACCTGATAGCCGGTCATGTACCATCATTTTTCGCGGTCATCTCGACCTCGATACCCCATGTGAAGTCCGGCAAGGTGCGCGCCATCGCGGTTACAGGGAACAAGCGCGCGTCGGCGATTCCCGAGGTGCCCACCATGGCCGAAGCGGGCGTCAAGGGTTATCTGTCGCTGAACTGGTACGGCTCTGTGGCTCCGGCCGGAACGCCGTCAGCAATCATCACCCGGCTTAACCGCGATATCTCTACAACGCTGAAATCGCCCGATGTCGTTAAGCAGCTTGACGCGCGAGGCATTGACGCGGCGCCCTCCACGCCGGCGGAATACCGTGCTTTTGCCGACAGCGAGCGCAAACGCTGGCTGCCCGTCATCAAGGCGGCGGGCATCTCCGCGCAGTAAAATGCGGGGTGCGCCGTCCGGCGGCGCACCCCACTGCCAAGCGACAGGAACAACCCGAATGATCATCGACTGCCACGGCCACTACACCACCGCCCCCAAATCGCTGGAAGCCTTCCGCCAGAAACAGATCGAAGGCCTGAAGAACCCCGCCGTCAGCCCGGCGAAAGATTCCCTGAGAATCACCGACGACGAACTGCGCGAGACCATCGAGAAGGCGCAGCTGCGCATCCAGCGCGAGCGCGGCACCGACATGACGATCTTTTCGCCGCGCGCCGGCGGCATGGCCCATCATGTCGGCAACGCCGCCACCAGCGCGCTGTGGACCGACATCTGCAACGAGCTGATCCACCGCGTCTGCACGCTGTTTCCGAAGAACTTCATCGGCGTCTGCCAGCTGCCGCAGAGCCCGGGGGTGCGCCCCGACAACTGCATTGCCGAACTCAGGCGCTGCGTCGAGGAATACGGCTTCATCGGCTGCAATCTGAACCCCGATCCCTCCGGCGGCTACTGGACCGACCCGCCGCTGGCCGACAAGTGGTGGTATCCGCTGTACGAGGTGATGGTCGAGCTCGACGTGCCGGCGATGGTGCATGTCAGTTCCTCCTGCAATCCGGCCTTCCATTTCACCGGCGCGCATTACATCAACGGCGACACCACCGCCTTCATGCAGTTCATCACCTCGGACCTGTTCAAGGATTTTCCGACGCTGAAATTCATCATCCCGCACGGCGGCGGCGCCGTGCCTTATCACTGGGGCCGCTACCGCGGCCTCGCCCAGGACATGGGCAAGCCGCCGCTGCAGGAGCACGTGATGAACAACGTGTACTTCGACACCTGCGTCTATCACCAGGCCGGGATCGACCTGCTGACCCGCGTCATCCCGGCCGACAACATCCTGTTCGCCTCGGAGATCGTCGGCGCGGTGAAGGGCATCGATCCGGAGACCGGCCATTACTACGACGACACCCGGCGCTACATCGACGCGGTGACCACACTCAGTGCGGCGGACAAGAAGAAGATCTTCGAGGACAACGTGCGCAGGGTATATCCGCGCTTCGCCCGGGCCGTCGCGGCCGCTTGATGATCCGCGCCGCCATCAGCCTGCACCGGCGGCGGGCGTCATGAGCACGGGCGCCATTACACTGCGCATCGCGGTCGCCGACTACGGACATACCGCAGCCCTGAAACAGGGACAGGTGCCGATCCGCGGCGTCGCTCCGGACTTCGTCGAGGTCAGACCCATCGTCGCCGCCTACCGGCGCATGGTGCGTGACCTCGAGTTCGACGTCTGCGAAATGGCGGCAGGCACCTACATGATCGCGCGCGAGGCCGGCCTGCCGGTCACCGCGCTTCCGGTGTTCACTTATCGCCGCTTTCATCATTCGGGCTTTGTCTGCCGCGCTGACGCCGGCATCCATTCACCGAAGGATCTCGAGGGCAGGAAGGCCGGCGTGCGGGCATGGTCGGTCAGCACCGGCATCTGGACCCGCGGCATCCTGCAGAACGAGTACGGTGTCGATCTCTCCCGGATCACCTGGATGGTCGACGACGAGGAGCATGTGCAGAGCCTGCGGCTGCCGCCTTATGTGCGGCAGGTGCCGGCGGGACACTCGCTGGCCGGGATGATGGCCGCCGGCGAAATCCAGGCCGCCTTCACCGACAACGCCGGCATCGGCCGCGCCGGACCGCCGCAGGAGAACTGGAAAACCGGCGCCATGCCCGCGGCCAGCTACGTCCCGCTGTTCCCCGATGCGCAGCAGCTGGAAGCAGGCTGGTTCCGGCGCACGGGAATCTACCCGGTGCATGGCCTGATCGTGGTCAGGAATGCATTGCTCGAACAGCATGACCGCCTGGCACAGGCGCTGTTCGAGGCCTTTGATGAATCCCGGATGCGCTATCTCAAACGATTCGAAGCCGGCGAAAATGCATCAGAACAGGACGATCACTATCGCCGCATGGCTGCCATCGTCGGCGACCCGCTGCCTTACGGTCTTGAATCCAACCGTCCGGCGATCGAGGCGATGATCCGCTATTGCCGGCAGCAGGGCCTGCTCAAGGGATCTCCTGCCGCGGAAGATCTGTTCGTGTCGCCGTCAGCGTGCTGAACGCGAATCGCCGCCCTGAAGTTATTCTCAAGTATTTGTTTTTAAAAGATATTACGGCCATTCCCGCAGGCGACCATCACTCGGCGTCCTCGTAGGCCTCGGGCCGGAAGCGCGGCGTGCAAATCGCAAGGAAGACCAGGTCGCCGTCGCCGACGTTGGCGATGCGCTGGCGCACCGAAGGCGGGATCATCACCACGTCGCCAGCCTGCACCTCCTGTGCCGGCCAGTCACCGATCTCCATGCGCCCGACGCCGTCGAGAATGACATAGCGTTCCACGGTATCGCGGACCCGGTGCCAGCGCGTGGTGACACCGGGCTCCACCCGCGCCCGCGCAATTGACATCGCGGGATCGCTGTCGTCGTTGGACAGTTCGAGTATGTGGCAGCGCTCTTCGGTCAGCAGCTCGGCAGGCGGATGCGGTCTGAGTATGGGTGGTTTCATGGCAATCACTGTCCGCGCGCGCCGGTCGCGAACCGGCGGGATTTGCGCGAGCTTCCTATATTTCGTGCACGTAGAGCCCGGGAGCCGGGCCCAGCACCGGATGTGCCGCATCGCCCGGTGAGCGCGCGGGCACGCGCGGGCCGCACTGCTCCGCGAGGACACCGCTCCAGTGCTCCCACCAGCTGCCGGCAGTTTCGCGCAGATCGTGCTTCCATTCGTCCGGACTCTTGCCGTCAGCCGGTCCCGTCCAGAAACTGCGCTTGGGCGGCGTCACCGGCGGATTGATGATGCCGAGGATGTGCCCCGAACTGCTCAGCGTGTACTGCACCGGCACATTGAGGTGCGCCGCGATCCTGAAGGTCGCCTTCCACGGCGCAATGTGGTCCTCCTCGCAGCCGACCGCATACAGCGGCTGCCGGATGCGGCCGAGGTCGATGGGATGCCCGGCCAGCGTCAGGCCATCCTTGCGGATCAGCCGGTTGTGCAGGTAGAACTCGCGCAGGTAGTAGGCATGCATCGCGCGCGGCATGCGCGTGACGTCGGTGTTCCAGTAAAGCACGTCGAACGGCGGCGGCGACTCGCCGTAGAGATAGCCATGCACCACGTAGTGCCAGATCAGGCTGTTCGGGCGCAGCATGCGGAAGGAGCGCGCCATGTCACGGCCGTCGAGATAGCCCTGGCGAGCCATCATCTGGTCGAGGGAATTGATGGTTTCCTCGTTGAGGAACACCTCCACCGCCCCGGGGCGCGAAAAATCGGTCAGGGTCGTGAGCAGGGTCCAGTGGGCAACCGGAACGTCGGCGGCATCGGCATGCTCGCGGTTGTACCAGGCCATCAGCGCGGCCAGCGCGGTTCCGCCGATGCAGTAGCCGACCGCATGCACCTGGGGCACTCCGCAGATCGCGCGTGCATTGTCGATCGCCGCATGCAGCCCCTGCATCAGGTAATCGTCGAAAGTCGTGTTTGCCAGCGCAGCCGTGGGGTTGCGCCAGCTGACCACGAACACCGTGAAGCCCTGCGCCACCAGGTAGCGCATCATGCTCTTCTTCTCGTTGAGGTCGAGGATGTAGTACTTGTTGATCCAGGGCGGCACGATGACGATGGGCAGGGCATGCACCTCCGGTGTCGCCGGCGCATACTGGATCAGTTCCATCAGCTCGTTGCGGAACACCACGCTCCCCGGCGTCGTCGCCAGGTTCCTGCCGACCTCGAAGGCCGAGCGGTCCACCATCTGCACATCATTGTTGCGCAGGTCTTCGAGCCAGAGCTTGAGCCCCCTGATCAGGCTCTCACCCGAGGTTTCATGGAACTTGCGCAGTGCGACGGGATTGGTGAACAGATAGTTGTTCGGGGCCACCGCGTCCAGCCACTGGCGGGCCCAGAATGCCGCGTGGCGCCGCTCCTTAGCCGGGGTGTCCGGCGCATCAAACAGAACGTCTTCCAGCCAGCGCGTGTAGAGCAGGTAATACTGCTTCAGTGCCGCAAAGGCCGGCACTTCGGACCACGCCGGATCGGCAAAGCGTTCATCGTCCGGCCGCGCCTTGACCAGCGGCTCGGGCTTCAGGCCCGCTGCGGCCTGCCAGGCATTGAGCTGCAGCGCCTGCATGTCGCGGGTCAGCTGCGCCAGCTGCTCCGCCAGCTTTTCGGGATTGGCGAGCCAGCCATCGGCGACCTGGCGGAACGAGGCAGCAATGCCGAAGGGATCGAGCGTCTGCCGGAACTGCTCCAGCCGTTCCATCCACTGCGCCATGGCCGTGGAGGCATCGGGCGCCGCAGCGGTCTGGGTCAATCGTGCTTTCTTCATTCGCCTGTCCTGTGCTGATCCTGTCCGAAAAACTCCATGCTCACTGCCGGGGCCCTGCACTGCGGCAAGGGGAAACTGGCGCCTTGTCCGCAGTATTCAGCGGTCCTCCGCTTGGCGCAATGCCCGCGGATTGTCGGGAGGGGGTTCCCGAAAATGCCAAGGGCCGCAGCAGCGACCCTTGGCATGTTATCGTAACATATTGTTTTTAAACGATATTTTACTCAGGCGCCACACCCGGCACCGGCCGCCGCCGCTCGAGGTGGTAACGCACCAGGGCCATCAGCCGGTACATGCCGTGCACGAACTTGCCGTAGGGCATGGTCAGGAACAGCGCCAGCACGAAGCCGAGGTGCACGGCCAGCCAGGTGCCCATCGCGCCGGTTTCGCGCCAGATCATCAGGCCCAGGCCGGTGAGGCTGATCATGAACAGCAGCACCAGCAATCCGGCATCCATGCCGTCCTGCGCGCGATAGGCCAGATCCGGATCCCGCTTCGCCTTGATCCACAACAGCCCTGCAGGCCCGATCAGCAGGCCGATGCCACCGAGGGTGCCGAGAAGCTTCGGCAGGCTGATGTACGGATACGGCGCCGGATAGTCGAGCACATAGTGGTAAACCGTGGCCACGCTGGTCGCCGCAAGGCACAGCAGGAAACCGTAGAACGTGAAATGGTGGAAAATGCGGCGCGCAAACGACTTCTGCTCGGTGGGATAGGTGCAGCCTTCGCCACCGCCACCGAGGTTCTTCAGCGTGAAGGCGTCGTGCAGGCCTTCCGCCAGCGGTTTTTTGACGAAGTCCGCGAGTTCCTCGCCCATGTACGGCCAGAAACGGATGAAACCCATGAACAGGGCCACCATCGCGAACAGGAACACCGCGCCGAACATGCCGGCCATCAGGTTGTGCGGCATCAGCGCGTAGAAAGAACCCTGCTCGACGCTGTGCGCGGCGAAAAAACGCTCCGGGTTGCCCAGCGCGCCGGCGACCCAGAACAGCAGCGCGATGCTGAAAGCCGATATCAGGCTCACCGCCACGCCGTTGTTGTCATAGAGTTTCCCGAGGAAACCCGGCCAGGCATAACGGCGGTAGGTTTCGCCGCGTACCCGCGCCATCAGCCGCGGTACATTGACCTGGAATTCGTGGGGCGGCGAGAACTGGCAGGCATAGAGGCAGGAGCCGCAGTTGTGGCAGAGGTTGCCGAGGTAATGGATGTCGTTCTCGGCGAACTCGAGCCGGCGTGACATCGCCGGGA
The DNA here is from genome assembly GCA_019634975.1 of Burkholderiales bacterium. Taxonomy (GTDB): domain Bacteria; phylum Pseudomonadota; class Gammaproteobacteria; order Burkholderiales; family SG8-41. Next base: position 306,266 of record JAHCAI010000003.1, on the reverse strand, counting down.
ACATCGCGCAGAAGCCCTCGCAGTAGCGGCAGGCGTTGCATACCCGCAGCACGCGTTGCGCGTCCTCGATCAGCGCGTCGAGGGGCATCGGTTTCTCTTCAGCCGCGTACATGTTTTGCCGCCTCCTCGCCCGCGATGCGTCCGAACGTGGTGCCAATGGACATGCCGATGCCCGCCAGGTACCCCTTGCCCAACACGTTTCCTGCCATGATCTCTCCGGCTGCGAATATGTTCTTGCAGGGCTTGTCGTCCTGCAGGATCATCCGCGACTTGTCGTCGACGGTGACCCCGAGATAGGTGAAAGTGATGCCGGGCCGCAGCGGATAGCCGAAGAACGGCGCAGTGTCGATCTTCTGTGCCCAGTGCGTCTTCGGCGGCGTGATGCCCTCGGTGACACAGTCGTCCTGGATCGTATGGTCGAAGGTGCCGGTGCGCACCGCGGCGTTGAACTCGCGCACGGTTTTCTCCAGCGCGTCCGGATCCAGCTCCAGCTTGCTTGCCAGTTCGCGCAGCGAGCTCGCCCGGACCGGCGGGTAGACCGGCGGCATGAACTTGCCCATGACCTTGGCGTCGACGATCGAGTAGCCGATCTGGTCGGGCTGACCCGCCACCAGGCGGCCCCAGATCGCGTAGCGCTTGGGCCAGAAATCCTCGCCCTCGTCGTAGAAGCGCTCGGCGTTCTTGTTGACGACGATGCCCAGCGACACTGCATCAACGCGGGTGATGATGCCGCCGTCGTACTTGGGCGAGCGCGCGTCGATCGCCACGCAGTGGCCCTGCAGCGGGTCGCTGATCTGCTTGGCGCCCTTTGCCAGCAGCAGCTTGAGGATGTCGCCGCGGTTGTAGGGTGTGCCGCGCACGAGGAAATTCTTTGCCGCCGGACCCCAGGCTTCCTCGAGCCAGTCGAGGTTGGCCTGGAAACCGCCGCAGGCAAGCACCACGGCCTTCGCGCGCACCCGGTGCGTCGCGCCGCCGTGGGTGAAGGTCGCCGACTTGAAAGTGTCACCGTCGATCTCGAGATCGGTGACCTGCGCTTCGTAATGGACTTCGACGCCGAGCCGCTCCGCCGAATCGTAGTAGGCATTGACCAGCGCCTTGCCGCCGCCGAGGAAGAAGGCATTGGTGCGCGACAGGTGCAGCGTGCCGCCCAGCGGCGGCTGGAAACGCACGCCGTGTTTCATCATCCACGGCCGGCATGAGGAAGTGTGGTGCAGCACGATGCGCGCCAGCTTTTCGTTGGTCAGGCCGCCGGTGACCTTCAGCAGGTCCTGCCAGTACTCCTCCTCGGGGTAGGCACCGGTGAGGATGTCCTGGGGCTCCTCGTGCATGCAGCGCAGGTTGCGGGTGTGACGGCTGTTGCCGCCGCGGAACGGTTTCGGCGCGCCTTCGAGCAGGATGACGCTGCATCCGGCCTCGCGCGCCATCAGCGCCGCGCACAGCGCCGCGTTGCCGCCGCCGACGACGAGCAGGTCGTAGGTTTTGGAGGTGTCCAGCATGGATGGGGCTTTCGGCTCTCGGAAAAATGTGCGCGAATTATACCCGCGCAGGCTCTCCGTCTCACGCCTGGCATGCGTTGAAGCTCACATGCTGAACAACTCGTCCACGGCAAAGCGGCGCGGAATCAGCCTCTGCTGGAACGCATAGTGGATGATCAGGTCAAGCGTCTGCCGCAGGGCCTCGATGCCGGACTGTATGCAGTCCGCTCCCGGCATGTCCGGGACCCGTGCCGCGCTCTGCTGCAGCAGGCCCAGCACCTCCGCGGCAACCCAGGGCTGTGCCCGCGCGAGGTCACGGTGCAGCACCACCACATGGTTCAGAGGGCGCACCCCGTAACGCTCGCGCCAGCGCGCCAGCGCCGCCATGGGTTCCTCAATCACCGGCGCCAGCAGGCCGTCCTTCTGGTCGGACGGCGACACCACGCCGGCGTCGAGTTCGCCCGCGCGCAGCATGCCGACGAGGGTCTTGCCCGCAGGCGCGCGGCTGACGTTTGCCGGCTCGACGCATTCGGGCACATGCGGATCCTCGAAGGCCACCCACTGGATGCTGTCGAGGTCCACGCCATGGTCATTGGCGAGGATGCCGCGCACCCAGGTCACCGTGGTCACCGAATGCGCGCGAATGCCGATGCGCTTGCCGGCGAGGTCTCGCGGACCCAGCCTGCCGCGCGTGGTGTTGTAGGCGAGGCAGGGATGCGGCGGCCCCGCCATCACCACCGCCGGCAGCAGTGTCACCGGCTTGCCATGGGCCAGTGCCTGCAGGTAGGTCACGATCGCCAGTTCGGCGACGTCATATTCGCCGCGCACCACCGCCTTGAACGCGGTCTGTGCCAGCTTGACATCGGCAAAATCAAACTGCAGCCGGGGCGAGGCCACCGCGCCTGATTTCAGCGCTGCGGTGTTGGGATAATCGCCGAACATGGCTTTCAGCTTGAGGGGAGATGCGGCGGTCATGCGTCAGTCCTTTCAAGGGCGTTGCGGCCGCCGCCGCGCGCCATGCAGTCCGCGCCCGGCGCTCGTATAATCCCGGCAAGCCGCCATTTCGAGCAGCCTCGAACGATAACACCGGAGGACACCCTCATGATCCCGCAGCCCGCAAACCGAACGCTATCGGCCCTCGCCGGCATCGTGCTGCTCGCGCTCGCCGGACTGCCTGCGGCTGCCGCCGATTACCCCACCCGCCCCCTGCGCATCATCGTCGGCTTCCCGCCGGGCGGCGCCACCGACCTCGTGGCGCGCATCGTGGCGCCCAGGCTGGGTGAATCCCTGAAGCAGCAGGTCATCGTCGACAACCGCGCCGGCGCGAACGGCACAATCGGCGCCGAGATCGCCGCCAGGTCCACGCCCGATGGCTACAACCTGCACCTCGCCACCCTCGGCGCGCTGGTGATCAGTCCCGCGATCACCCGTGTGCCCTATGACCCGCTGAAGGACTTCGCGACCATCTCGATGGCGGTGCAACTGCAGAACATGTTCCTGGTCCACCCGACTCTGGCTGCCAAAACCATCCCCGAGCTCATCGCGCTGGCGAAGCAGAAACCCGGTGGCCTGAATTACGCGTCCTCCGGGCTCGGCAGCCCCGGGCACCTCGCCGGAGAACTGTTCAAGACCATGGCCAAGGTCGACATGACCCATGTGCCCTACAAGGGCGGCGGGCCCGCCCTCGCCGACCTGCTCGGCGGCCAATTGCCGGTGTTCGTCGCGGTGATTTCCACCGGCGTGCCGCCGGTCAAGGCCGGCCGCGCGGTGGCCCTTGCAGTGACCGGTGCCCAGCGCTCCTCCGCCCTGCCCGGCGTGCCGACGGTTGCCGAATCTCCGGGCATGAAAGGCTACGAGGCGAGCAACTGGTACGGCATGGTCGCCCCCGCGGGCACTCCCCCTGCCATCATCCGGCGCCTGCAGGATGAGCTCCATGCCGTGCTGAAAGCACAGGATGTCCGTGACGCGCTGCTCTCCCGCGGCATCGATCCGGAAATCTCGACAGCCGAAGCTTTCACCGCCTATATCCAGTCGGAGACCGCGAAGTGGGAAAAGGTGATACGCGCGGCAAACCTGAAGCCGAACTGAGCTGAAACCGGCCCCCGCGGTCAGCCGCGGTCGCGCGCCGCGGTGCGCAACCACAGCCACAGGCCGGCCGCAATGGCTGCAATGGTCAGCGCGAAGTAGACCCGCAGCCCCAGCAGCGGCCCGATCAGCCCTGCGGCGAAGGGCGCGATGCCCATCGCGAAGAACTGGAAAGCCGTCGAATAGGAAATCGCGCGGGCGTCAGTGCCCGCGGGCGCATGCATGCGGATCAGCTGCACGATCGCCGTGGGCATCGCCGCAGCGCCCAGGCCGAAAGCCGCGCGCGCAATGGCCACCTGCAGAGGCGTCTCGATCACCAGCAGCGGCAAATGGGTGACGATCGTTGCGATCGTGGCGTACACCAGCACCCGTCCCGGGCCGATGCGGTCGAGTGCACGTCCCCAGAACGGCAGCGCAATCACCGTGCCCACCGCCATCGCCATCGCCGCCGCCCCCACCCAGAAGGCCTCCTCCGCGGCATCGGCGCCTTGCGCGTCGAGGATCTGGATCACGAACACCGTGACCACGGTCACTCCGCCGTACCACATGATCATGAACAGGAAATTGAGCAGGTAGAGCAGCCCCAGGCGCGGCACCGCAAGCATGTCGCGCAGACCGCCGATCCAGCGCACGCGCCAGGGCCCGGCGGCCAGCTGTTTGACCTCGCCGACAAATGCCGCGACCAGCGCCCCGCCGCCGAGCATCAGTGCGGCACTGATCCAGAACAGCCGGTGCTGCGGCTCGAAAAGGGCGATCAGCGCCGCACCGAAAGCCGGCCCCAGCGCCTGGCCGACCAGCCCGCCGGTCTGCGCCAGGGCAACCGCGCTGCCGATGCGCTGCGGCGGCGTATTGGCCACCAGCAGCGACACGCCGGCCGGCGTGAAGCCGTTGAACACGGCGATCAGCATCAGCAGCGCGGCAAAAACCAGGGGAGTCTCGGCCAGCGGCATCAGCAGCATCGCGACGCCGATGCCCAGCATCGCGCGCAGCACCATCAGCTTGCGCCCGAAATGGTCGGCAATTCCGCCCCATACCGGGCTCACGGCGAAGCTGACCAGGTAGAACACCAGCAGCATGTAGCCGACCCAGGTCTCGAGGTTCTCGCGCACCCCCAGCCCACGCACCATCAGCGGCACGAAGGGCCAGACCAGGTTGAATCCCATGCCGCAGACGAAGTTGGCGGACGCAATCACGTAGCGGTTGCGGCGCCAGTAGGGATAGCGCCGGGCGTCGTCTTCAGCCGGGTGGATGCTCATCGGGCCTCAGCGACACCGTGCGGACTGCAGCATTCCCGGGCCTCTGCCGCGGCCCTCAATCGCGGAAAAAAGAACTGAGTTCGTCGTATACCAGGTCCGGCACCTGTTCCGCCGGATAGTGGCCGCAGGGCAACGCCCTGATGCGCACGATGTTCTCCGCGTACTGCGGCCAGGCCTTGCGCGGATCGAAGAATTTCTCGGTGTGGCTCTGCTCGCCCCAGTAGACCGCGGTCGGACAGCGGATCTTGCGTCCGGCATTGAAGTCCTCGGTATCCATGTCCATGTCCACCGAAACGCCGGCCCGGTAGTCCTCGCAGACGGCGTGCAGGTTCTCCGGGGTGCAGCAGCGCGCATACTCCTTCAGCGTCTCCTCCGAAAACCCGCCCTTGCCGATGCCCATCTTGGTCAGCTTCTTGAGGATATAGAAATCCTCCTTCCCCTCCATCAGCTTTTCCGGGATGTCGTAGGGCTGGGCCATGAAAAACCAGTGGTAGGAATTGAGCGCCCACTGCCAGGTCGCGTTGCTCAGGATATGGTGCGTGGGCAGGATGTCGAAGCTGGCGAATTTCCTGATTTTCTGCGGATGGTCGAGCGCCATGCGGAAAGCCGCGCGCGCCCCGCGGTCATGGCCGGCAACGCAGAAACTGTCGAAGCCGAGTTCGGCCATGACCTCGATCTGGTCAAGCCCCATGCGGCGGAAGGAATAGTTGCTGTGATCGGGCCGGCCGCGCGGCTTGCCGCTGTCGCCGTAGCCGCGCAGGTCGGTGCACACCACGGTGAAATCCCGCGCCAGCCTCGGCGCCACCAGGTGCCAGTGCACATGGCTCAGAGGGTTGCCATGGATCAGCAGCACGGGCGGACCGTTGCCGCCATAGCGCAGGTTGATTTTGACCTCGGGGTCGCTGGTCTGGATCTGCACTTGCTTGAAACCCTCGAACACGACATTGCTCCTCTGTGATGGACCGCCGATGCTACCGCACTGAGGGCATGACCGCCCCCTGGCGGCCGCGATATGGACCGCATGACACGGGCCGGCGCTGACTCGCGTGATAACATCGCCAGGCGTCCCGCATCCAGCGCATCGCGTGTTGGCGCAGATGTCGAGTCCGCTGCAGCGGACTCTTTAATTGCGAATAAAATCAAATAGTTAAGATACGACAGGAAGGATCATCGCGTCATGTTCAATCCGTTCAAGCCCCTCGAACACATCCACGCCGACGTTTTCACCTCGATGCCCGGAAAATTCCGCAAGAAAAGCCGCAGCAGCTGGTCGGACCCCAACCGCCAGAATGCGGAAGTCGAATGCTTCCTCGAGGCGCCGGCCTTCGACCGCGAGGGCAATCTCTACGTCTGCGACATCCCCTTCGGGCGGATTTTCCGCATCGATCCGAAAGGCAACTGGGAACTGGTGGTGCAGTACGACGGCTGGCCCAACGGCATGAAGTTCCACAAGGACGGCCGCCTCTTCATCTGCGACTACAAGGAAGGCCTGCTGACGCTCGACGTCAAGACCGGCAAGCTGGAGAACCTGCTGCGCACCGCATACAGCGAAAGCTTCAAGGGACTCAACGACCTGCATTTCGCCTCGAACGGCGACCTCTACTTCACCGACCAGGGCCAGACCGGCATCGTCGATCCGACCGGCCGGGTGTTCCGGCTGAAGGCCAATGGCGAACTGCGCCGGCTTGCCGAGAACGGCCCCAGCCCGAACGGCATCACGCTGTCGACCACCGAGAAGCATGTCTACGTCGGCATGACGCGCTCGAACTCGGTGTGGCGCCTGCCGCTGATGGCCGACGACTCGGTATCGAAGACCGGCGTTGCCATCCAGCTCTCCGGCGGCGTGGCCGGCCCCGACGGCATCGAGATGGACGCCGAGAACGGCCTGCTGGTCTGCCAGCTCGGCGTGGGCATCTGGCGCTTCGATGCCAACATGCTGCCGACCCACCTGATCTCGTCGAAAGACCACGACAAGCACCATCATCTCGACAACGTCGCCTTCGGCGGCCCGGACCGCAGGCAGATCTTCATCACCGAGGCGCTGTCGGGCGATGTACTGACGGCGAAAGTGCCCTTTGCCGGCAAGGTGCTTTACGGCCACCAGTAGGCAGGCACTGCACAAACAGAAACGGCGCACCCGAAAGTGCGCCGTTTTTTTGCCGCCGATTCCGCTCAGTGATCCATCGGCAGGCTGTAGCGCGCCAGCTTCTCCTCATCAAGTTCGATCCCCAAGCCGGGACCTGACGGTAGCGCGACGCTGCCGCTGCTGATGTCGAGGCGCGTCCTGGCCACGGTATCGACCACTTTCAGGGGACCCACGCACTCCAGGCCCGACACGACGTTGCGCGACGTGGCACCGAGCATGATCTCGGCTGTGGTGCTGAGGTCGAGCCCGAACCCGTGCCCGAGCACCACCGGCAGACCCGCGGCCTCGGCGGTCGCCAGCATGCGTGCGGCCTGCAACAGGCCGCCGGCCTGCTTGATGCCGAACTTGACGTAATCGGCGCAGTCCGCCCTGATCACCCGGATCAGGCTCTGGTGATCGCTGATCGACTCGTCGGCCATGATCGGTATGCCGCCTTCCCGCCGGATCCGCGCGAGACCCTCGAGGTCATCCTTCGGGGTCGGCTGCTCGAACAGCTGCATATCGCAGGACTTGACCGCCTTGCACAGGGCCAGTGCCTGCGCCACATTGCACTGCATGTTGGCATCCATGCGCAGCTTGATGTCCTTGCCCACGGCGTCGCGCACTGCCATCACCCGCGCGCTGTCCTGGTCGACATTGTTGCCGACCTTGATCTTCATCGACTTGAAACCAGCCGCTTTCCAGCGCCGGGCTTCGGCAGCAGCCTCATCCGGCGGCAACTCCCCGACCCAGCCGTTGAACTGCACGCGGTCAAGGACGGCTCCACCGACAAAATCATGCAGCGCGATGCCCCTGCGCCGGCAGACCAGTTCGATGCAGGCCAGCTCAACACCGACGACGGCTCCGGGCTGGGTCGGCGTCAGCTTTGAGGCCATCTCGAGAATGCGGTTGATGTTGCCCGGATCCTGGCCGATCAGCGCCGGCGCGATGCGGTCACGGATGGCCAGCGCCAATTCCGGACCGGTGTGCGGCGACTTTGCCGTCGACGAGGGATCGATGCTGCTGATGCCGGTCGCACCGTCCGCATCCGTAACCCGGACCACGACGCATTTGGTGACGCTTTTGGAGACGCCGCCACTGGTAAACGTGGTTACCAGGGGCATGCCTATGCTGAACACCTCAACCTTCGTAATCGTTGCGGGCATGAGAGGACTCTTTAATAATCTGTCATCTATTCGTATTCTAGAATCAGGCGAAATATCACCGACCGACGCTCAGTTCGCCTGAATGCCGGCCTCGCGAATGACCTTGCCCCATAATTTTACCTCTTCAAGTATGTAGTTTCGGAAAACCTGTGGAGCGCTCCAGACCACATCGGACCCCTCTTTTTCAAGGCGCGCACGCACCGCCTCTTCCTTGAGAATCTCGCCAATCTCCCGGTGTATGAACTGAATGACGGTAACCGGAGTCTTGGCAGGCGCGATGAGCCCGTACCAATTGTTGACCTCAAAGCCGGGAACAGTCTCGGCCACCGCGGGCAATTGCGGGAAGGCCGGCGATCGTTTTTTGCTGGTGACTGCGATCGCACGCACTCGCCCTGCCGCAATATGCGGACGTGCTCCGAGGGGATTCAGGAACCCCAGCTGTATTTCACCCGAAATCAGAGCTCCTACCGCCTGACCTCCACCTTTGTACGGGACATGGATCATCCGCGTTCCAGTGAGCTGGGTCAGAAGGGTGCCTGCGAGATGCTGCATGCCGCCAGTCCCCGAGGAACCGTAGTTCAACACGCCGGGTTTTGATTTCGCAAGTGTGATGAGTTCGGGTACGCTCTTCGCAGACACCGCCGTGTTCAGGAGCACAATATATGGCTGCTCGGTAACCTGGGTAATGGCAGCAAAGTCCCGGGCGAAGTCGTAGCTCAGCTTCGCGTGAAGATTACTGCTTGCCGCCGTCGTTCCCGAAATCATGGCCAGCGTGTGTCCGTCAGCCGCTGCTTGCGCCAATGTCTCCATCGCAATGCGCCCACCGGCGCCCGGCCTGTTGTCGACCACGAACTGCTGCCGCAACCGATCACTCAAACGATCCGAGAGAGCGCGCGCGACGAGATCCACGCCTCCAGCAGCGACGAAAGGGACCAATACACGCACCGGCTTGGTCGGATAAGCCTGGGCAATCGCCGAGAAAGTAAAGGCAATACCGCAACACATCACCGCGCCACTAATCAAATTCTTCAACATAAACATCCCCTGGATTGTTTTTGACACCGACTGGCTGCCCCAGCCTCAGACCGGGCGCCCGGTGATCCTTGCCAGCCGACTCTCGAGCGAATGCCGCACGTGCTTACGCGAGAGCATTTCGGCTCGTCGGGCATCCCGCCTTTCTATCGCATCGACAATGGCAAGGTGTTGGGCATGCGCCTCACGGGCATGCGGACCGTCCAGCAGATTGGAATCGCCCAGCAGGGGTATCAGCGCATAAACCGCGGCAATCGCCTTGCTCAGGAACTGGTTGTGCGCGGACTCGAGGATGATGTCGTGGAACTGCCGGTTCAGCGGTATCAACTCGGCCGGACTGTCCAGCACCAAGGCCTCTTTCTCGAGGATCCCACGCAGCGCGGCAATCTCCAGCGGCCCTGAGCGCAAGGCGCAGGCCGCTGCGGCCGCCGGCTCCAAAAGCTCCCGCACGGCGAACATCTGCTTCATGTCTTCGACATCCAGCCGCATCACCAGCGCGCCGCGGAAAGGCTGGTTGAGCAGCAGGCCTTCGCTTTGCAGGCGGCGCATCGCCTCGCGCACGGGAGTGCGGCTCATGCCCAGCCAGGCAGCGACGTCGACTTCAGTGAGATGTGCGCCGGTGGCAATGCGCCCCTCTCGGATGGCACGGCGGATTTCGTCGCAGGCCACCTCTGCGAGCGATCGTGCATCCCCGAGGGCGCCCTCGCGTCGGGACCGAATGCGATTCAACGCGCTGTCATCAGGAGCGCTGCGCGCTGTCCGACTGCTGCGGTTACGGGGCGCCATCAGCCGGGAATCACCGCTTCACCGTTGATCACGGTGCGATGCAACACACGCGGCTGTTTGGGATCGACCTCCGAGCGGTAATGCATGGCACAGCGGTTATCCCACAGCACAAGGTCACCGACCTGCCAGCTGTGTTTCCAGGCGTACTTGGGCTGGGTGGCATGCGCCCACAGCCTGTCGAGCAACGCTTCGCTGTCCTCGTTCGACAGGCCAATGATGTAGTTCGACGGCCAGTCGCGGCGGCGGCCCAGGTAGAGCGCGCGCTTGCCGGTGACCGGGTGCACGCGCACCAGCGGATGCGCCGGCCCCGGCACCTCTTCCGGCTTCGTCGGCATTTTGACCGTCGGGCGCAGCACGCCGGCGCTGTTGCGGCTGGCGTCATGGATCTGCGAACGGCCCTTGATCGCCGACTTGAGTTCCTCCGGCAGCTCGTCGTAGGCCATGTACTGGTTATTGAACCAGGTGTCTCCGCCGCCGTTCACCGGAATCACCACCGAGTAGAGCATGCTGCCGGCCGGCGGGACCTGGACATAGGAATTGTCGCTGTGCCAGACCACTTCGTAGCTGCCCAGCGCCCCGTTGTCCTCGACCGGCAGGCCGTTCTCGTCAAGATTGCTGATCAGCGACAGGTGTGGATGCAACGGAACGAGCTTACCGCCGATCTTGTAGCCTCCGGCGACCTGATACTTGCGTGCCGCCGGCTCCTTGGTGACGCCGAAGATCTTCGCCGCGGCAAGCAAGGACTCGTCGGGAAGATTCTGGCCGCGCCAGAACAGCACCAGGTGGTCCGCCCAAGCCTGGCGCAGCAACTGGCGCGAGGCTTCCGGCACCGGCTGCGACAGGTCCATGCCGCGGATTTCCGCGCCCAACGCGGCACCGCTGGGGATGACCTGCATCTGTTCCGGGGTGTTGACTGCATTTTGCGGCTTGCGTTGGACTGACTCCATCGCTCCCTCCTCGCTCAGCCGCCGGTTTCCGGTGGCCTTAGGGTTGAAAACTGCATTGTATGCAATGTATACAATAAATGCAAGCGACATCGGCGCAACGCTCAATCCGCCGCTTCACCCGCCGCCCGTAAAAGCGAAATCCACCTCCGGCCTGCGGCCGGAGACGATATCCGCGATGGCTTGGCCCGAACCGCAGGCGTGGGTCCATCCAAGCGTGCCGTGTCCGGTGTCGAGAAACAGGTCGGGGTAACGCGTGGCGCCGATATACGGCACGTTCGACGGCGTCGCCGGCCGCAGTCCGGTCCAGAATTCGGCTTTTGCGGTGTCGCCCCCTCCGGGAAACAGCTCCTCCACACGCCTGACAATCGCCTGGCAGCGCAGTTCATTCAGCTCGGTGTTGAAGCCGTTGAGCTCGCAGGTGCCGGCGATGCGCAGCCGGTCACCCAGGCGCGAGAACACCAGCTTGTATTCGTCGTCGGTCAGGCTGACGTGATGGGCTCGCGAAGCATCGCGCACCGGCATCGTGACCGAATAACCCTTGGCCGGATAGATCGCCAAGCGGATGCCCAACGGCGCCGCCAGCATGGCGCTGTAGCTGCCCAGAGCCAGCACATAGGCATCGGCCCGCATCTGGCGCAAACCCTCCCGGTCACGCACCATCACCCCTGCGATGCGCCCGCCCGCGGCATCGAGCGCGAGGATCGTGGTGTCGTAGCAAAAGCGCACACCGCGTTCCACGCACAACCGCGCGAGGCGCTGGGTAAATTGGTGCGCGTCGCCCGACTCGTCGGAGGGCGTCATGCTGCCGCCGACCAACAGATCGCGGACGCCGGCGAGCGCGGGCTCGATGGCAACGCACTCCTCCGGTGTTTTCATATCCAGTTCGCAGCCCAACTCGCGCATGATGCGCGCCGGCTCCTGCGCAGCGTTGAATTCCTGCCAGCTGGTGTAAAAATGCAGGATGCCCCGCTCGAGGTGGTCGTAGCGGATGCCGGTCTCCGCGCGCAGCGCCTTCAGGATGTCCCGGCTGTAGAGGCCAAGATTGACGATCTGCGTGATGTTGCGGCGGGTGCGCGCAGGTGTACATTCACGCAGGAAATCCAGGCACCAGCGCAGTTGTGCCCCGTCGAGGCGCGGACGGAACAGCAGCGGTGCATCCTCGCGAAACAGCCACTTGAGCACCTTGAGCGGCGCGGAGGGATTAGCCCAGGGCTCAGCGTGACTGACGGAAATCTGTCCGCCGTTCGCAAAGCTGGTTTCCAGCCCGGCGCCGGGCTGGCGTTCGACTACGGTGACTTCATGGCCCGCGCGGTGCAAAAACCACGCAGCCGCGGTGCCGACCACGCCGGCACCGAGCACGACGACTCGCATGATGATCTCCCAGGTCCAAGGATGGACTCGTCCATTGAAAGCAGACGGAGCTTTTGCCCCGCGCCGCCCTCCCTGTCCGTTTACCTGAGAGTTTTACGGGCCTAGGCCCGTGTGCCCCTTCGGTGGGTCACTGCACAGTCGCGTGACCGCTCTCCAGATCGGCTGCTACCACCCGCAGTATGTTTGCCTGAGCGATCATGAGGGATTGCGCCTTCGGCGGAACCCCGGTGCTTAACCGAGGCTCACTCTCCTGCGAATGGCTGGATTCTAGTTGCGGCGGCGATGAACCGCAAGCCGCGGGTTCAGCCAACCAGGCGGATGTCGTCGCCGACGCGCACCTCGCCCCCCGCGCCACATGTCAGCATGCCGACGCCCAGCGTCGGCTGCGCCTGCCTGAAATGCCTGACCAGTCCCTGCATCACCATCAGGTCCCGCTCACCAGTTTCGGGATTGGCATGGGTGGCGAGGCAGCGCGTCTTCGGCTTGACCACATCCATCTCGACGGCGCCGATACGCACGCGCCTGCCCAACCAAGACAATTCTTCCCAGGCCTCGACACCCTCGATCACAATGTTGTGGCGGAAGCGGTGCTCGCTCAGCTTCGGATCCTTCAATGCGGCAGCCGCCGAGGCCATGGTCTCCCGGCTGTGCAGCGTCACCTGCCCCGCCTCGTTGTCCTGGTAACGCGGCCGGACACCGTCGCCGACCAGTTTCAGCGGCAGCCGGTCGGGATGGTTGCGCAGCGGATGTTCCCCGAGATCGAGCAGGTACGCGGTCAGCGCCTCGACCAGGCGCGCCCGGCCGGCATCGTCCAGGGCCTCATCGCACAGCACCTGGTTGCCCAGCGCAATACGCAAACGCTGTTCACGATGGTCAAACTTCGCGGTCAGCCGCGCCAGCCCCGGCGTGTTGGCGAGCACGATGCCTTCATACTTGCGGCACCACTGGTCATCGGCGACCGGCGCATTGGCAAAACGGAACGCGAGCACGCGGTCACCCGCGACCCGGCCTTCGGGCAGCACGGTCAGTGCAGTGCAGGCTTCGGGAGTGAAGCCCTTGAGGGGATAACGATAGAGGGCAACTACGCGCGGCATGTGTTGGACTTTCGGTGTCTGGTCGGGGAGCCTGGGCGCGCCGGACGATGCAGGCGCGCTGCTACAATTCCGCTGTCACCATATCAGGTATCGCAATGAAAATCCTCGTCCTGCCCGGCGACGGCATCGGTCCCGAAATCACCGCGGCAACGCTCGCTGTCCTCGACCGCGCCAACGCCAGATTCGGTCTCGGCCTCGAATGGGACATCCGCGAGATCGGATTCGCCGCGCTGAAAAAACACGGCTCCACCTTCCCCGAAGACATCCAGCAGGCCGCTCGCGAGGCCCCCGGCATCATTCTCGGACCGGTGTCCCACCTCGATTACCCGCCCAAGGAACGGGGCGGCATCAACCCTTCCGGCTGGCTGCGCGTGCAGCTCGACCTCTTCGCCAACATCCGCCCCGCGAAATCACGCATGGGCGTCGGCCTCACGGGCAAACCGATCGACCTCGTGATCTTCCGCGAATGCACCGAGGGTTTCTACGGCGACCGCAACATGTTCATGGGCCGCGGCGAATTCATGCCGACCGAGGACGTCGCCATCGCCGTGCGCAAGGTCACCGCAAAGCAGTCCCGGCGCATCGCCGAGGTTGCCTTCGAGTGGGCTCGCCGGCGGCGCAGGAAAGTCACCGCCGTGCACAAAGCCAACGTGCTGCACATGTCCGACGGCCTGTTCCTGCGGGAGGTGCGGGCGGTGGCGAAGAAATATCCCGACGTCGAACTCGACGAAAAGATCGTCGATGCGATGGCCGCGCTGCTGGTGCGCATCCCGGACCGCTTCGACTGCATCGTCACCGGCAACATGTTCGGCGACATCCTTTCGGACGAGGCTTCCGAACTTTCGGGCGGCCTCGGACTGGCCGGCTCGACGATGACCGGCGACGACGCCTGCTGCGCCCAGGCCCAGCATGGATCCGCACCCGACATCGCCGGCCAGGACAAGGCCAACCCGGTGTCGCTGCTGCTGTCTTCGGCGATGCTGCTGCAGTGGCTGGCGGCGAAACACCGGCGCCCGGAGTTCGACGCCGCGGCGAAAGCCATCGAGGCCGCGATCGATGCCTCGCTGCAGTCGCCCGCGACCCGCACGCCTGACCTGGGCGGCGAACTCGGAACAGTGGCCTTTGCGGGAGAAATAGCCGGGCGCATTCAAGCCTGACCGGCATCGCGGCACCTTCATACGCACCTCTTGCGGCACGGCAACTGAACAGCAATCACGCCGTCGCGCCCAGCCGCCTGTTGTTCCTGTTGTCAAGGTCCGCGAACATCCTGTATGGTGTTCGCATACGGTCCGGCGTGCGCCGCGGTCGGTGCGCCACCTTTGATTGCCATGAATGCACCATCCGCGCGACGGCTCAGCCCGGGTACTCTTTAAAGAAGTCATCTTTAACGGAGGAACCATGGATCTCACAGCCCTCGTGAACTCGCTTTCGAACACGCTCGGCGCACATCTTCCGAACATCATCGGCGCCCTGGCGATACTGATACTCGGCTGGATCATTGCGGTTGCATCACGCGCGGGAACGATGCGCCTGCTGTCCCTGCTCAAGGTCAATCAGCGCATAGAGGAGAGTACCGGACAAAAACTCGGCGTCGAACGCGGTATCGCCTCGGGGGTGTTCTGGGTATTCCTGCTGCTTACCGCACTTGGCGTCTTGAATGCGCTCGACCTCGAACTGGTTTCCGACCCGCTCCAGGTGCTTGTTGTGCAGATCTTCGGTTACATGCCGCGCCTCGCAGCCGGCACGATACTGGTTGTCGTCGCCTGGCTGCTGGCCACCGTACTGAGGGCGCTGGTATCGCGCGGACTGGAAAAGTCGTCGCTCGACGATCAGCTGACAAAAAGCGCCGGCATGGAGCCCATGAGCAAGAACGTCGGCAATGTGCTGTTCTGGCTGGTCATACTGCTGTTCATCCCTGCCATACTCGGGGCCTACAACCTGGAAGGACTGCTCGCACCGGTGCAGGCGATGGTCAACAAGGCGCTTGGCGTCCTGCCCAACGTGTTGGCCGCGGCCGCCATTGGCTTCGTTGGCTGGCTGGTGGCCAAGGTCATGCGCGGCCTGGTAGTCAACCTGCTTGCCGCTGCGGGCGCCGATGAGGCCGGGCACAAGGCGGGGCTCGAACCTTCGGTGCAGATTTCCCGCGTCACCGGCACCCTGGTCTTCATTTTCATCTTCATCCCGACACTGATCGCCGCACTCGATGCATTGCAGATAGAGGCGGTTTCGCGCCCGGCCACCGACATGCTGACCCGCATCCTGGCCGCGGTGCCAAACCTGGTCGCAGCCGGTCTGATACTGGTGGTGACATGGTATGTCGCGAAATTTGCGTCGGCACTGGTCGCCCGTCTGCTCAACGGCATGGGGCTTGACAGCGTGCCGGAAAAAATCGGCTTGTCGGGCACGATTGGCGGGGAACTGAAACCGTCCGCACTCGCCGGCATGCTGATCATGTTCTTCGCCATGCTGTTTGCCACTGTTGAAGCCGCGAACCAGCTCCAGTTCACCCAGGTACGTGAAGTGGTGACCACATTCATAGGATTTGCCGGAAACATCCTGCTCGGCAGCGTCATCCTGTTGATCGGCTTCTGGCTGGCCAATGTCGCACACGCCGCCCTCAGCCGGGCTTCCGGCACCAACAGCGCGACGCTGGCCGGCATTGCCCGCATCGCGATTCTTGGCCTGGTCATCGCGATGGGCCTGCGTGCGATGGGTATCGCCGACGACATCGTCAACCTCGCCTTCGCACTGGTGTTTGGCGCAGTGGCAGTGGCCGTCGCACTGTCCTTCGGTCTCGGCGGAAGGGAAGCCGCCGGCAGGCAAATGGAATACTGGCTGGGCAAGCTGCGCAAGGACTGAGAACCGCGGCGAACGATGGCAGGTCAGTTTGCTGGTGGCCCCTTCAGTTCGACGACATTGCCCTCGGGGTCGCTCAGGTACAGCGAGGGCCCCTGCCCGTCGGCACCGTAACGCGGCTTGATTTCCCCGGGCACCACGCCATGGCGCAGCAGGTGCGCGCTCAGGGCACCGGGGTCGAAGGGCTCGATGCGCAGGCAAAGGTGATCCATGTTGCGTCCTTCCGGCCCCGGCGCGGCCCCGCCGCGGCGGCCCAGCTTGCCGTCCACGGCGACGAGGTCGATCAGCGCGCTGCCCGCGCGCAGCTGCGTCATCCCGAGATCCTCGCGCTCCTTCTCCACGGTGCAGCCGAGCACCTCGCAATAAAACCGCACCATGCGCGGCAGGCTGGCGGCACGCAGCACGACATGGTCAAGGCCGAGGATGCTGAACATTCGGTGCTCCCAAACAGCACCGCCGCAGCGGGGACTGCGGCGGAATATATCTTAAATACTTGATTTTATTTGACTATTTGTTGACGTCGCCGATGCAGAGGTATTTCACCTCGACGAATTCCTCGATGCCGTACCTGGAACCCTCGCGGCCGATGCCGGACTCCTTCATGCCACCGAAGGGCGCAATCTCGTTGGAAATGATGCCGACGTTGATGCCGACAATGCCCGATTCCAGTCCTTCGGCGATTCGCCAGATGCGACCGATGTCGCGGCTGTAGAAATACGAGGCAAGGCCATATTCGGTGTTGTTCGCGAGCTGCAGCAACTCCTCTTCAGTCTTGAAGCGGTAGAGCGGCGCCACCGGACCGAAGGTTTCCTCGTGAGTGACCTTCATGTCGGTGGTGACATTGGCGAGCACGGTGGGCTGGAAAAACTGGCCGCCCTTCTCGTGGCGCTTGCCGCCGGTCAGGATTTTCGCGCCCTTGGCGACGGCATCGGCGATGTGCTCCTCGACCTTTTCCACCGCCTTCATGTCGATCAGCGGGCCCTGGGCATTGCCGTCCTCGAGGCCGTTGCCGACCTTCATCTGCGACACCCGCTCGGCCAGCATTTTCGAGAACTTCTCGTAAACCCCGTCCTGCACGAATATGCGGTTGGCGCAGACACAGGTCTGGCCGGTGTTGCGGTATTTGGATGCCATCGCACCCTCGACCGCCGACGCCAGGTCGGCATCGTCAAACACGATGAAGGGCGC
Source organism: Burkholderiales bacterium (assembly GCA_019634975.1). Lineage (GTDB taxonomy): Bacteria > Pseudomonadota > Gammaproteobacteria > Burkholderiales > SG8-41. The sequence continues at coordinate 288,885 of JAHCAI010000003.1, read as the reverse complement.
ATTGCCTCCCAGTTCCAGAGACACCTTTTTCACCGTGCTCGCGCATTGCTGCATCAGCAGCTTGCCCACCTCGGTGGATCCGGTGAAAGTGAACTTGCGCACCAGCGGGTTGGTCGTCAGTTCCTTCCCGATCGGGCCGGCCGAACCGGTCACCACCGACAGCACGCCCTTCGGGATGCCGGCGCGCTCGGCAAGTTCGCACAATGCCAGCGCCGAGTACGGCGTCTGCGAAGCCGGCTTGATCACCATCGTGCAGCCCGCGGCCAGCGCCGGTCCCGCCTTGCGCGTGATCATCGCGTTGGGAAAATTCCAGGGCGTCACCGCCGCGCAGACGCCGATCGGCTGCTTGATCACCACGATGCGCTTGTCCGGTGCGTGGGTCGGGATGGTATCGCCGTATATGCGCTTGCCCTCCTCGGCGAACCACTCGATGAAGGAGGCCCCGTAGGCGATTTCCCCGCGCGACTCGGCAATCGGTTTGCCCTGTTCGACAGTCATCAGTTTCGCCAGGTCTTCCTGGTTCGCCATCATCAGGTCGAACCATTTGCGCAGGATGACCGACCGTTCCTTGGCCGTTTTCGAACGCCAGGCCGGCCAGGCGGCATTGGCAGCCTCGATCGCGCGGCGGGTTTCGGCGGCGCCCATCTTCGGCACCGTGCCGATCGGTTCGCCCGTCGCCGGGTTATGCACCGCCAGCGTCGACTTGTCGTCGGCATCAACCCAGGCGCCGTCGATGTAACACTGCTGGCGGAACAGGCTGGAATCCTTCAGTTCGACGGGCGGCTTGGCTTTCTGCAACATGTTTCGGCTCCTGCGCGTGTTTGGCATGTTTGAAATCTGTCCGGAACAGCCCTCGAAGAAACCGCGGAACGCCCCGGAATATTGAGGCTTTCGAGTATATCAAAGGGGTTTTGTCTTCCCACCGGGGTGCGGACTGTGTTTTTCGCAACAAGCGCGGGGCTCGTCCGCAATCGCGGCGGGAGCTTGGTTATAATCGCGCGTAACCGCCTGTCGCGGAACAAAAAAACAGTCAAGGACCCAAAGAAATGCTTCGTCTTGCGAGCCGCTTGCGGGCAACCGTCTTCTGCGCAGCACTTGGCCTGGGCATGCTGGGCGGTTGCGCCACCACCGGCGGAGGAGATCCGCGCGACCCGCTGGAGCCCGTCAACCGGGCGATCCACACCTTCAATGACGGGCTGGACACCATGCTCGTCAAGCCCGCCGCCGAGGTTTACCAGGGTGTGGTGCCGGCGCCGGTGCGCACCGGCGTCAGCAACGTATTCGCCAACATCAATGATGTCATCGTCGCGCTGAACAACCTGTTGCAGGGCAAGTTCGGCGCCGCGCTCTCCGACATCGGCCGCGTGCTGCTGAACACCACGGCAGGCCTGCTCGGCATTTTCGACGTGGCGACCCCGGCAGGCCTGGAAAAACATGACGAGGACTTCGGCCAGACTTTCGGCTACTGGGGAATCGGCGATGGCCCCTACCTGGTGCTGCCCTTCCTCGGGCCGCGCACCACGCGCGATGCGGTGGGCACCGTGGTCTACCTGGCCGTCGATCCGGTGTCGAACATCAACCCGCCGCGCGACCGCAACCAGATTGCCGCGTTGCGGCTGGTTTCCGACCGCGCGAACCTGCTCAGCGCCAGCCGCATACTGGCGGTTGCCGCGCTCGACGAATATGAATTCGTGCGCGATGCCTATCTGCAACGCCGCCGCAACCTGATTTACGACGGCAACCCGCCGCGGGAAAAACTGGACGGATCCTCACTGCCGGGAGACTTGCTCCCCGCAACCGGAGCGGCGATCACCTGGAGCAGCGGAGTGCCGACCCCCGCCGAGGAAGAAGCAGCCCGCCGCGGCGCGGCCGTGTCACTTCCCGGACCCGCCGGCGTCACCGCGATGTCGGCGAAGGCGGCGCCCGGCGCCCCGCACTGACAATCCGCCCGGCCACTCCTGCTCAGGACGCGACGGCGCCAGCACCCGGGGTGGTGCCCGGCGTCGCCTTCTTGACGTTGTCCATCACCGCCATCGCCGAACTCACCAGCGTCGCCACGTCGGCCACGTTGGCCGGCACGATCAGCGTGTTGTTGGTGCGCGCGAGGTGGGCAAAGGCATTGACGTAGAGTTTCGCCACCTCCAGATTCGCCGCCTGGCTGCCGCCGGGGCCGTTCAGCGCCTGCGCCACGGTGCTGATCGCGCCCGCAGTGGCCTCGGCGATCAGCTGGATGCGCGCCGCCTCGCCCTGGGCGCGGTTGATCGCCGCAGTCTTGTCACCTTCGGATTTCAGCACCGCCGCCTGTTTCTCGCCGTCGGCAAGGTTGATTTCCTCCTGGCGCTGGCCTTCGGACTTGGCAATCAGCGCACGCTTCTCGCGTTCGGCGGTGATCTGTGCCTGCATCGCGCGCAGGATCGAATCCGGCGGCGTCAGGTTCTTGATCTCGTAGCGCAGCACCTTGACACCCCAGGTGCGCCCCGCCTCGTCGAGCACCGACACCACCTGGCGGTTGATCTCGTCGCGGCTCTCGAAGGTCTTGTCGAGCTCCATCTTGCCGATTTCGGAACGCAGCGTGGTCTGCGCGAGCTGGGTCACCGCCGAGATGTAGTCCGAGGAACCGTAGGAAGCGAGTTTCGGGTCGGTCACCTGGTAGTAGATGATGCCGTCGACGCCGAGCTGGGTGTTGTCGCGGGTGATGCAGACCTGCTCGGGCACGTCAAGCGGCGTCTCCTTCAGCGAGTGCCGGTAGGCCACCTTGTCGAGGAAAGGCACGATCACGTTGAGGCCGGGCTCGAGGACGCTGTGGAACTTGCCCAGGCGCTCGATCACCCAGGCCATCTGCTGCGGCACCTGGCGTATCGATTCAATGGCCACCACGACGCCCAGCGCCACCACGAAGAACGGCACTGCAAAGGAACGCTGGTCGAAGGCAATCAGCAGGCCGGTGAGGAAAACTACGATGATCAGCTTTGGAAACATGGCGCGCTCCCCGTCACGATGGTCGGTTGTCGGAAACTGCTGTCAATGCGGCCGTACGGGCGACACGCGCAGCGTGTTGCCCTCGACCGCGTGGATGTAGAACACCCTGCTTTCGGGGCTGCGCTCACCGCTGACCTGCGCCTCCCACTGCGCATTGCGGTATCGCACGCGCGCCAGCCCATCGGCCTCGCTGATCCACTCATCGAGCGTCACCGCCTGGCCGATGTCCAGCCCCGGCCCCTGCATCGCACTTGCCGCTCGGCTGCCGCCGCGGTAACGCTTCACCAGCAGCACGCCGGCCACCGATACCGCTGCGATCAATACCGCCTGCACCCAGAACGATCCGCCGAACCAGGCTGCGGCAGCCGCCGACAGCGCCGCCAGGCCGAGCACCAGCAGGTAGAAAGTGCCGGTCAGCATTTCGATGATGATCAGCGCGATGCCGACCACTGCCCACAGCAGGTAAGCGTCCATGACTGCCTCTCGCAATCCAGCGTGAAAAGTCTGCCGAAGCATAACCAAGCCCTGCTCCAGCGTCCATGCGAACCGTCACGGCGGCAGGCTGTCCAGCCAGTCCGCGATGCGAGTGGCGGCCTGCCGCCATCCGGCATCCAGCATCAGGGCATGGGCCACGCCGGGCAGCATTTCCATTTCAGCGCCGTGCCACTGTGCGGTCCCGGCAAGCGTCTGCGGCGGAAACAAGCGATCGCGCTCCGCCGTGAACACCCGCAGCGGAATGTCCGCCGGCTCGATCCAGGGCTGTTGCGGCCAGCAGAGATCGAACAATGCACGTTGCGATTCCTGGCGCATGCGCCGCAGATAAGCCCGCGCCTCCCGCGGCGGGAGTTCAGTCGAAAATATCGCCTGTCGCAAACGGTCCGACGCCGGATGCAACCCCGAATGCATCTGCAAGCTATTGATTTCAATGAATATTTCAGGAGAATTCAAGGCCAGCATCAGGCTGCTGCCGAGTAGCCCCTGCAGAGGCACCGGCGCCAGCAGCCCCAGCGCAGGCACCTGCGCCCGTCGCCAGGCACGCTGCGCGACGACAGCCCCCATCGAATGCCCCAGCAGCACCGGCGGCGAGCCGATCATCCGCACTGCGGCGAGCACGTCATCGACATAGTCCTCGATCGAGGCAAGACCCGCCACTTCACAATTGCCGGCATGTCCGCGCAGGTCGACCGCCCAGGCGTCGTAACCGCGTCCGGCAAAAAACGGCAGGAAGTGTTCCTCCCAGCACCAGGCGCCGCAAAAAGCGCCATGCACGAACAGCAGCGGCGGGCGATCGCGACTCCGCTCCGCGCGCCGCCGGATGCAGGCCGGCTGGCGGGTGCCCGCGTTCAATTCAGCCTGGCCACCACGGCAGCGAGATCGCCCAGCTGGGAGCGCACTGCTTCGGCATCGGCCGCACCCGGACGCTGCCTGAGGTAAGTGCGGAAGTCCCCCAGCGCGGCACGGAAACACTCGAGCTTGAGATAAATGCCGCCGCGATCGCGGTATTCCTCCCCGGCATCATCGGGATCGAGCGCGATCAGCCGCTCGCTCGACGACAGCGCGCGCAGCCAGTCCTCCTGTCGCGCGTACACCGCCTTCAGGTTGCGCAGCATGCGCGCGAGCACTTCCTTGTTCGTCGCCGCGCCGAGGAGATGCCCGAGTATCGCCTCATCGACGCCGGCGTCGCCGCCCGCCTCCTGCAACCGCCGCCGCAATTCGTCGACGCCAAGCGAAAGGCCACGGCTGTACGGATCGAGGATCACCACGCCGTCGCGCAGCGCGCACTTGACGAGGAAGTGCCCGGGAAAGGACACGCCATGCAGGCCGAGGCCGATCCGGCGCCCGACCTCGATATAGACCACGCCCAGCGTGATCGGAATGCCCAGGCGGCGCTCCAGCACCTCGTTGAGGAAGCTGTTGCGCGGGTCGTAGTAGTCACCCGAGTTGCCGGCGAAGCCCAGCTCATTGAACAGGTAATGATTCAGCGCGATCAGCTTGTCGGCGGTTGCAATGTCCGCCCGCAGGCGGCCACGCAGTGTCGCGCCCATTTCGTGCAGACGCCGGAGGTAATCATCAACCACGAGGTCCGGATACTCCGCCGCGGCAATCCACAGCGCACCCTCCGCCAGCGACACGTCCTCGTCGCGCATGCCCGCAATGCGCCGCCACTCCGCCGCGGCACGCGCCTCGGGCGACCAGCCCTGCGTCTCCGCGCTCACGCGCGCCTCGCCAGCGGCAGGTTCATCAGCAGGTTTTGCGGCTTCAGGCGCAGGCTGCCCTCCGGAGTCATGGCCATTCCGAGGAACACCGGCGCACCGCGCATTTCCGGCTGCAATGAACCGGGATCCTCGAAATCCATGCGGAACAGGCCGATGACGCGGCGCATGCGCTCCTCATCCACGTCTTCGCCGGCGTAGATCTCGTTGAGCATCGCACTCGCTTCGACATCGAGTCCCACATGCCACACCCAGTCCTCGTCGGGAATTTCGCGGATCGGCGCAACCCGCACCGCAACGCCGTGGAAATGGCCGACCCAGCGCGCCAGCAGATCGCACAGCGCCAGTGATCCCGGCAGACCGGGATTGATCTGCAGGGCGGTGTCACGGCGCTCGTCGCGGGTGAAATACCCGGCATGGTTGGCCTCGTCGAGCACATCGAGATCCATCGAACGCAGCGGTGCGTTGACCTCGCGCAGCATGCGCCCGAGATTGCCGAGGCCGCCGCTTTCGGCATGCAGGTTCACGGTCTCGGCATCGGCCAGCATCACCGCCCCTTCGTGGATGCTGACCCGCTGCTGACGGAAGAAAACCTCGGCCGCACGCGCCAGCAAACCGCTGCCGCAACCCTCGAGCAGGCCGCGCAGGATGACCTCGACAGTATGGTGGATGAACGGCGGCGGCACCGCGACATCGCTGCGGAACAGCCCGCTGTAAAAGGCCTCGAGTGTCGGCGCCGCCAGCAGCTGGCCGCGGAAGCGCAGCATCACGCGGTAATTCTCCCGCGCATCGGGATCCGCGAGGGCGTCGATCTCGGAATCCGCAATGTCCCGGCGCGGGGATTCCAGCAATGAAGCATGCAGGCGCCGTTCAGCCGCGCAGGACTCCGCGACGGGCGCGAGCTCCGGCCGTGCAAAATACAGGCGCAGGTAATCGTCAGTGACGAGCAGACGCCCGTCGGGCGCCCGGTCGAGCAGGTGATAGCCGCAGTGCTGCCAAAAATCCATAGTCAATGCCCGATCCCGGGGGCATTATGCCACGGCGGCTGCAGCACCCCGCCGCGGAGGCGCCGCTGTTCAGCGCGTGTTCAGCAATGCATCGGTCTCGAACGCAGCTGCGGCCTCGAAAGCGTCATCCAGTTCGGATTCGTCGGCGTCGTCCTCGAAATCGAGGTCCCAGTCGGGGCGATCCATATCCATCCTGTGAGTCCTGTCCGTGGTTACAAGTCATTCGCATTGCATATCATCCACCACGAGCATGACGATCCGGTGACACGCCGGCGCCGCAGAGAAATCGCGGGCGGTATAATCCGCGCTGGCCCCGGTAGCTCAGTGGATAGAGCAGCCCCCTCCTAAGGGGCAGGTCGGACGTTCGATTCGTCTCCGGGGCGCCAGACAGCAGGTGCACGAACAAGGAGGCATCCGTCATGACCCTGATCTCATGCCCCGAGTGCGCAAAAACAGTCAGCGAAGAACATGCCGCATGCCCCCATTGCGGCAGCCCGACGGCAAACGCTCCCGGTGCAGCAAGGAAATTCGCGCCTGAAGGCGACGACATTTCATCACCCGGAGAAAAGGGATGGAAAATCGTCCGCCTGATTGGCGTCCTGCTCATGATGACCGGCGCAATCGCCTGGACAGCCGGCTCCTCCGATGCCGCAATGGTACTTTTACTCGGCGGCGTGATTTTCCTTGGCGGCCTGTTGGGAGCCTGGATGACCCGGGACTCGACGCATTAACCCGATGAATCCCGATGGCCGGCTCCGATACGCGACCGCTGTCGCGGACATCACCGAGGAACTTGCAGCCGCGCAGTGACTCTATTCGCTCGTGCGTGACCCGCAAGGCCGTCACCCGTATGCGACGCAGTTACCAGGAATACGTCGACGAACCGTGCGGGCTTGTGATTCCGCCGCACGAAGGTCGGGAATAACTGGCAGGCTGCCCTGTTTACTGGCATAACGCCGGGAAACAATTGCAGTGCACGGCTTTTTCGTAGAACCGGAGATAAGTTCATGAAATTTCATTTTCGACTGTACACGGCGCTGTTGCTGGTCAGCGCCCTTGCCGGCTGCGCGATACCGTCGGCAATCCCTGTGGGCGCCTCGGCTGATGAATTGCAGCAGCGGCTCGGCAAGCCGAGCGAAATCCACAAGGGCGCCCAAGGCAACGAACTCTGGGACTATGCCTACGGCCCGGAAGGTTTGGAGACCTGGCGTTTCGATATCGACCGCAACCGCAAGGTCGGCTCAGCCACGCAATTGCTGACCCAGGAACGCCTCTACCGCGTGGTGCCCGGCGTTTCGACCGCGGATGACGTAAAGATGCTGCTGGGCAAGCCCCGAGACATCAGTCATCTTGCCGGAGAAACCATATGGGAATGGCGAGTAGCCATTCCGCCCGAGGTTGGCGTCTTCGTCGTGCGCTTCGGTCCCGACGGCAAGGCCAGTGGCTACAATGTGCTGGAAGACATCAAGAGCGACGACGCGGTACCCTGAAACAAACCCTTAAATCCCCGCCAGCTTGGAGTTGGCCGCCGCAAGGCGGCCAACGAGGATCCGCAGGTAAGTGCGGTCAAAGTTGAGCCGGCAGAGCTCCGATGCACGCTCCAGCGCCTTGACGTTGATCTTGATCATGCGCAGGTCGGTGGCTGCCACCACGTCCGCCGAGCGCAGGCTGCCGGGCTCCCCGAGATAGGCCATTTCCCCCACGCACTCCCCCGCCTTGAGCAGGCTCAACAGCAGCCGGCGCTTGCGCAGCACCCTTGCCTCCCCGGATACGATGATGCCGAAGAAGTCACCGGGCTCGCCCTCGCTGATGATGACCTGGTCCTTCGCGTAGTCCACCCATTCCGAAAAGCGCAGCACTTCCCACAGCTCGACGTCACCGAAGGACCTGAAGAACGACAGCGTGCGCAGGATGTTGAACTTCTCAGTATCGAGAACGCCATGCTTGGGCAGCGGCGCGCCCGAGGCGATTGCGGCAAGGTCATTGGCAAACTGTTCCCAGGTCATGTAGCGCACCGACTGCTCGCGCGCCATCGCGCGGCGCACCACGAGGTCGAGCTCGGTCGGCACCTCGGGCCTGAACTCCGAAGGCAGCGGCGGGTCGCCATTGAGGATCTGGTGCGCGAGGCCGGCAATGTTGTCGGCGGTGAACGGCAGGCGCCCGGTGAGCATCTGGAACATCACCACGCCCAGCGCGTAGATGTCGGTCTGCAGGTTGACCGGCTTGTTCATGTGCTGCTCCGGCGACATGTAGGCCGGCGTGCCAATGCCGTCGACCACGGTACGCTCAGTCATCAGCAGCGCGGCCGAACCGAAGTCGGTGACCTTGATGTCGGTGTTGTCCTTGACCATGATGTTGGCCGGCTTGATGTCGCGGTGGATCACGCCGAGCTGCGAGGCAAAGTCGAGCGCCCGGGCACACTTGTAGATCACCTCGATGACATCGCCCAGTGCCAGCAGGTTGTCGGACCGCGTGAACCGCTGCAGCGTGCCGCCCGGCACGTATTCCATGACGATGTAGGCGTTGTCCTCGTCGGCCACCGCATCGTAGATCTCGACAATGTGCGGATGGCTCAGCTTGCCGGCGAGCGAAGCCTCGGTCAGGAACAGGCGGTGCATCAACTGGCCGCGTCTCTCATCCTTCAGCGCGGCCTGCGATACCAGCTTGATCGCGACCTCGCGGTCGTTGAAGGCGTCGCGCGCCAGGAACACGCTGCTGGTGGCGCCGTCGCCGAGTTTCCTGACAACCTCGTACTTGCCGATCTTGTTGACGACCGTTTCAGCCATGGACTGCCGCCCTTGCCATTATGTGTTCCGCGCATCAGCCACAGTCCGGCGTGTGCCTGTCCAGCGCCGGCGCTCGGCAGGCGTGATTTAAACCTGCCACACCATGAGCGTCAACCGGCCGATGCGCTAACATGCAGCGCATGCAGACGACCGCGCACGCATGACCGCATCATCACACAAACCCGGACGCTGGCAGTTCTGGATCGACCGCGGCGGCACATTCACCGACATCGTCGCCCGCCGTCCGGACGGCCGCATCGTCACCCACAAACTGCTGTCGGAAGATCCGGCCCGCTACCGCGATGCGGCGCTTGCCGGCATCCGAGACCTGCTCGGCATCGCCCGCGATGCCGCCATTCCCGCCGAGACGATCGCGGCGGTGCGCATGGGCACGACGGTGGCCACCAATGCCCTGCTCGAACGCAAGGGCGAGCCGACGGCACTGTTCATCACCCGCGGCTTCCGCGACGCGCTGCGCATCGCCTGGCAGAACCGGCCGCGGATTTTTGACCGCCGCATCGTGCTGCCGGACCTGCTCTATGGCGCAACCTGGGAGGTCGACGAGCGCATCGGCGCACACGGCGAAATTCTCCGCGCGCCAGATGCGGCGGCGCTGCGCCGTGATTTCGCCGCGGCACGGGCCGGCGGCTACAGTGCCGTCGCCATCGTCTTCATGCACGGCTACCGCCACCCGGCACACGAACAGTTCGCCGCCGCCCTCGCCCGCGAGGCGGGCTTCTCCCAGGTGTCCGTGTCGCACGAAGTCAGTCCGCTGATGAAACTGGTGGCACGCGGCGACACCACGGTCGCGGACGCCTACCTGACGCCGGTGCTGCGCCGCTATGTCGAACAACTGCGCAGCGAACTGCCTGGCGTGCGCCTGCTGTTCATGCAGTCGAACGGCGGGCTGACCGACGCCGCACGCTTCCGCGGCCGTGACAGCATCCTCTCCGGACCTGCCGGCGGCATCGTCGGCGCAGCGCGCACTGCGCTTGCCGCCGGCTGCGAGCGCATCATCGGTTTCGACATGGGCGGCACCTCCACCGATGTCGCGCATTTCGCCGGCCGCGACCTGTCGGCACTCGAACGCAGCTTCGACGCCCAGGTCGCCGGTGTGCGCATCCGGGCGCCGATGCTGTCGATCCATACCGTCGCCGCCGGCGGCGGGTCGATCCTGCATTTCGACGGCGCGCGCATGCGCGTCGGCCCCGATTCCGCCGGCGCCGACCCCGGTCCTGCCTGTTACGGCAAGGGCGGACCGGCGACCATCACCGACTGCAATGCCGTGCTCGGCCGCATCCAGCCGGATTTTTTCCCACGGGTTTTTGGCGGCGACGGCCGGCAACCGCTCGACCTGCCTGCAGCACAGCAGCGGCTGCGCGCGCTGCACGTAAAAATATTCAATAAAAACAATAACTTGCATTCCATCGAAGCCGTCGCCGAAGGATTCCTGCGAATCGCCATCGAAAACATGGCCAACGCGATCAAGAAAATCTCGGTACAGCGCGGGCATGACGTCACCCGTTACACGCTGGCCTGCTTCGGCGGCGCCGCCGGCCAGCACGCCTGCCGCGTCGCCGATGCGCTGGGCATGCCGCGCATCCTGATCCACCCGCTGGCCGGCGTGCTGTCGGCCTACGGCATGGGACTCGCCGACATCACGGCAATGCGCGAACAGACCGTCGAAGCACCGCTCGATGAGACCAGCGTGCAGCAACTGCAGACGCGGGTCGATGCGCTCGCCGCCGCGGCGCGCGATGAAGTGCTGGCCCAGGACGTGGCGGCCTCCGCAGTGACGCTGCATCCGCGCGCCCGCCTCAAGTACGCCGGCACCGACAGCGCGCTGACCGTGGCCTGGAACGACGCCGGCGCCATGCGCCGGGCCTTCGAGGCACAATACCTTGAGCGCTACAGCTTCCTGATGCCGGAGCGCGGACTGGTGATCGAAGCGCTGTCGGTCGAGGCCATCGGCCGCGGCGAAGACAGTGGCGCCCCGTTCCCCGCCGCCCCCCCCGTCCAGCCACCGTCCGCTGCCGCCCGAGTCCGGTTCTACGGCGAGGGCGCCTGGCATGCTGCGCCGGTGTACCGGCGCGAGGCGCTCGGCCCCGGCCACCGCGTCGAAGGTCCGGCGCTGCTGGTCGACGCCAACGCCACCACGGTCGTCGAACCGGGCTGGCGCGCCGAAGTTTCGGACCACAACGATCTGCTGCTCGTGCGCCGAGAGGCGCGCGCCGCCGCACAGGCCGGGACCCGTGCCGATCCGGTGCTGCTCGAGGTGTTCAACAACCTCTACATGTCGATCGCCGAGCAGATGGGCGCAACGCTCGCCAACACCGCCTGCTCGGTCAATATCAAGGAGCGCCTCGATTTTTCCTGCGCGCTGTTTGACCGCGACGGCCGGCTGATCGCCAACGCACCGCATATGCCGGTACACCTCGGCTCGATGGGTGAAAGCGTGAAGACGGTGATCGCCGCCTCGCGCGGCAACCTGCTGCCGGGCGACGCCTGGATGCTCAACGACCCCTACGCCGGCGGCACCCACCTCCCCGACATCACGGTGATCACGCCGGTATTCGATGCCGCCGGCCGCGAAGTGCTGTTCTATACCGGCTCGCGTGGCCACCACGCCGACGTCGGCGGCATCACGCCGGGTTCGATGCCGCCCGACAGCCGCCACATCGACGACGAAGGTGTACTGATCTCCAGCTTCCTGCTCGCCCGCGACGGGCGTCTGCGCGAAGCGGAAACCCGCGCGCTGTTCGCCTCGGCGAAACATCCGGCGCGCAACATCGATCAGAACATCGCCGATCTGCAGGCGATGATCGCCACCAACCGCAAGGGCGCACTCGAACTCGGCAAAATGGTCGCGCAGTACGGCCTCGACGTTGTCGCTGCCTACATGCGGCATGTGCAGGACAACGCGGAGGAAGCCGTGCGCCGCGTCATCGACCGGCTGCACGACGGTGAATTCAGCTACGAAATGGACCATGGCGCCGTGATCCGCGTCGCCATCCGGGTCGATACGGCAACGCGCAGCGCCATCATCGACTTCAGCGGTACCTCGCACCAGGGTGCCGACAACTTCAACGCCCCCTTCGCAGTAACCATGGCCGCCGTGCTCTATGTATTCCGCACGCTGGTCGACGACGACATCCCACTCAACGCCGGCTGCCTGAAGCCGCTGACGGTGATCGTGCCCGAAGGCTCGCTGCTCAACCCGCGCCATCCGGCGGCGGTGGTCGCCGGCAACGTCGAAACCTCGCAGTGCGTCACCGATGCCCTCTACGGCGCGCTCGGCGTGATGGGTGCCTCGCAGGGCACGATGAACAATTTCACCTTCGGCAACGGACGTCACCAGTACTATGAAACGATCGCCGGCGGCTCCGGCGCCGGCGACGGCTTCAACGGCACCTCCTGCGTGCAGACCCACATGACCAATTCCCGCCTGACCGACCCCGAGGTGCTGGAATGGCGCTACCCGGTGCGGCTCGAGGAATTCGCGATCCGCCGCGGCAGCGGTGGCGGCGGATGCTGGCGCGGCGGCGACGGTGCGGTGAGAAAAATCCGTTTCCTCGAGACCATGTCCGCGGCGATCCTCTCCGGCCACCGTCGCGTGCAGCCCTACGGCATGGCCGGCGGCCTGCCGGGCGCGACCGGCCGCAATGCCGTCGAGCGCGCCGACGGCCGCATCGAGGAACTCGGCGCCTGCGCCGGCACCACGATGCAGCCGGACGACGTGTTCGTCATCGAGACACCGGGCGGCGGCGGATACGGAACGGTAGAATAAGGCAGACAAGAACAGTGAACCTGAGGAGAAAACCATGCGTTTCCGCCTGCTCGCGGCCGCCCTGCTTGGCGGCCTGACTTTCACAGGTACGGCACTTGCACAGAACTGGCCGAACCGGCCGCTGCGCGTGATCATTCCCTATGCACCCGGCGGCCCCACCGACATCCTCACCCGCGCGGTCGGCCAGCACCTCACCGAAACCTGGGGTCAGCAGGTGCTGCTCGACCACCGCCCCGGCAACAGCGGGCACCTCGGCACCGCGGCCGCCGCCAAGCTGCCGGCCGACGGCTACAACTTCAACATGGTGGGCATTTCCTTCAGCGTCGCACCGAGCCTGGGCAACCGCACCGGCTACGACGCTCAGCGCGATTTCGTGCCGGTGAGCCTGATCGCCGGCGTCAACAACGTGATGGTCGTGCACCCCTCGCTGCCGGTGAAAAACGTGCGTGAATTCCTCGCACTGGCGCGCAGGCAGCCCGGCGCGCTGGTCTATGCCTCGGGCGGGCTCGGCGGCGCCCAGCACCTCGCCGGCGAATACTTCGCCCACCTCGCCAACATCCAGATGACCCATGTGCCGTACAAGGGCGCCGCGCCCAGCGTCACCGCGCTGCTCAGCGGCGAGGTCATGATCGGTTTCACCGACATGCTGGTCAGCGCGCCGCATGTGAAGTCGGGCCGCCTGCGTGGCCTTGCGGTCACCGGGCCGACGCGCTCGCCCGCGATCCCGGAACTGCCCACGGTGGCCGAATCCGGGCTGCCGGGCTATGCGGTCACAGTCTGGTTCGGCATGCTGGCCCCGGCCAAAACGCCACCGGAAATCGTCAACCGCCTGCAGGCCGAAATCGCCCGCGGCCTGAAAACCTCGGCTGTGCGCGAGCGCCTGACGGCGATGGGCGCCGATCCCTCCGGCAACACGCCGGAGGAATTCGCCGCCTTCCTGCGCAGCGAAATCGCGAAATGGGCCAAGGTCGTCAAGGCCGCCGGCCTCGACAAGGCCGCCCACTGAAAACGCAACCATGGCCCGCGTACCCCTGCTCGGCGAGGAGCGCAGCGACCTCGCCTCCTTCATCGCCCGCGTCAAGACTGAACGCGGCCGGCTGATCAACCTCTACCGCGTGCTGATGAACAGCCCGCGCATTGCCTCCGCCTGGCTCGATTTCAACAGCGCCGTGCGCCACGGCACCACGCTCGACGCCGCGCTGCGCGAAATGATCATCCTGCGCGTGTCGCTGCTCAACGGCGCCGAATACCAGGCGCGCATCCACGGCAGCGGCCATGCGCTGAAAGCCGGCGTCACGCCGGAACAGGTGGCAGCGCTCGCCGGCCCCGAACCGGGCCTGCTGTTCACGCCGGCGCAGCGCGCGGCGCTCGCCTGGACTGACGCAATGACCCGGCAGATCGAAGTGCCGGACGCACTGCATGCGGAACTGAAACGCCATTTCGACGATCAGGCCATCGTCGAGATCAGCGTGCTCGCCGGCGCCTACAACATGCACACCCGGGTCGCGCGCGCGCTGCGCATCGACCCCGAAACCGCGGAGAACAAATGAATAACCGCGCACGCCCGTCGCTGGTCGTCGAGAACGACCCCTTCCTGCGCCTGCTCGGCGTCGTGCTTGACCCGGACACCGATCCCGCACGCATCGCCGCCTTCGCCGACTTCTTCGCCCACGACCTGCCTGATTTCGACGACTGGCTGCGGCAGCTGCGCGGCCGCCTGCCGCGGCTCCACCCGGCTCGCGTCACGCTGGTCGAGGACGCGGATGAACTGCGTGCCGCGATCGCCGGCGCCGATTTCGCGGTGGTCGAATCGCTGCGCGTCGGCAAAGACGAACTCGCCGCTGCACCGCGGCTGCGCGCGGTGCAGAAGTACGGCTCCATCGCCGGCAATGTCGATGCCGACGCCTGCGCCGCCCGCGGCATCCCGCTGCTGACCATCCGCCGCCGCGCCAACATCGCCTGCGCCGAGCACGCCTTCGCGCTGATGCTCGCCCTGTCGCGCCGCATCCACGACACCGGCAACCGCATCAGCGTCCCCGCACTGCAGGCCGCGGGGTTTTCCCCGCGCACTTACGACCGCCGGCACACGGCAAATTCCAACTGGGCGCGCATCCCCGGCATCCGCCTGCTCCACGGCACGACGCTCGGCATTGTCGGCCTCGGCGAAATCGGCCGCGAACTGGCGCTGCGCGCGGCAGCCTTCGGCATGAACATCCTCTATCACCAGCGCACGCAGCTGCCGGCGGACATCGAAGCCCTTCACCAGGCGCATTACGCCGACTTCGACACGCTGCTCGAAAGTGCGGACTGGACGGCGATCTGCCTGCCCGGCAACGACAGCACGCGCGGGCTTTTCGATGCCCGGCGGCTGGCGCAGATGAAGCCCGGTGCGCGGCTGATCAATATTTCGCGCGCCGAGATTGTCGAGCGCAACGCGCTGATCGGCGCCCTGCGTTCAGGCCGCCTCGGCGGCTTTGCGCTCGACCCACTGTACGAGGCGCCGGGCCGCGACGACGACGAACTGCTCGGTTTCGGCAACGTACTGATCACGCCCCACATCGCCGCACAGCCGCGCTTCAACGCGCTCGACGACATTGCGGACCTGATCACCGGACTCGAGGAGAAAATGTGATGCACAAGACCGCCGCAATCCTGGCCATCGCCCTTGCCCTGATCGCCGGTGCAACCCATGCCGCAGAAACCTGGCCGGCACGGCCGATCCGCCTGGTCGCGCCCTTTCCCGCGGGCAGTTCGGTCGATGCCGCTGCACGGGTGATCACACCGCGGGTCGCCGAGACCCTGGGCCAGTCGATCGTCATCGACAACCGCGCCGGCGCCAGCGGCGCCATCGGCGTCGAGGTCGGCGCCCGTGCCACGCCCGACGGCTACACGCTCACCGGCGGCACTACCAGCACCCACGCACTGGCGCCGGCGCTGAACCCGCATCTCAGCTACGACCCGCAGCGCGACTTCATCCCGATCACCACGATCGGCCACCTGCCCTACATTCTCGCCGTGCACCCGGCGGTGGCCGCGAAAAGCCTGCAGGAACTGATCGCGCTGGCGCGCTCGAAACCCGGCGAAATCCGCTACACCACCGTCGGCAACGCCAGCATGGCCCGCCTCGGCGGCGAACTGCTGTCGAACCTGACCGGCGCGAAGCTCACGCCGATCGCCTACAAGAGTTCGGCGCAGTCGGTGGTCGACACCATCGCCGGCCGCATCGAGCTGCAGTTCGGCACCATGGCGCCGGTGCTGCCGCACGTGCGCTCGGGCAAACTGCGGGCGCTGGCGGTGACTTCGAGCAAGCGGGCGCCGGCGCTGCCCGAGGTGCCGACGGCACAGGAGGCCGGCCTCGCCGGCTTTGACGTCACGCTGTGGCTGGCGGTATTCGCGCCGGCAAAAACGCCGCGTCCGATCGTCGACCGCCTGCACCGCGAGTTCACCGCGGCAATCGCCCAGCCGCAGGTGCGCGAAGCCCTGCTCGCCCAGGGCCTGCAGCCCGAAACCAGCACGCCGGCGGCCTTTGCCAAGACTCTCGCCGCAGAAATCGCCCGCTGGCGCGAAGTGGCGAAAAAGGCCAATCTGAAACCGGAATGAGCCGGCCGGCGCTTTCGCGCTAGAATTTTCCGGTCAACCGGCAAGGAGGAGACGACCATGACTGAAGAGACGAAAACCTGGACTTACGACCAGCTGAAGCATTCCACGGTGGCTGAACTGCGCGAAATCGCCAAGGGCATCGAGCACGAGGCGCTGCAGGGCTATACCCAGCTCAACAAAGACCACCTGATCACGGCGCTGTGCAAGGCCCTGAAAATCGATGCCCATGTCCACCACGAAGCGCGCGGCATCGACAAGGCGCATTTCAAGAAAAAACTTAAAGCACGGAAGGCCGGCGTCTTGAGCAGGGAAGCCCCGCGCCGCGCCCTCCGCGCCTGCTGCGCGGCGCATGCACTGCACGACGGTCTGTCCGACCTGACCTACGTGCTGCTGCCGCTGCTGGCGCAGACCTTCGGCCTGTCGCTGGCGCAGGTGGGCATGATCCGCGCCGCCCACCGTACGGCAATGGCCGCGTTCCAGATTCCCGCAGGACTGCTTGCAGAACGTTTCGGCGAGCGCAACCTGCTGGCGGCCGGCACCTTCATCGCCGGCGCGGCCTTCACCGCCCTCGGCCTCGCCTCGGGCTTCTGGATGATCCTCGTCGCGCTGTTCTTCGCCGGCGTCGGCTCGGCAGTGCAGCACCCGCTGTGTTCGACCATCATTTCCAACGCCTATCCGGAAGCCGGCCGCCGCGCGGCGCTGGGCACCTACAACCTCTTCGGCGACGTCGGCAAGTTCGCCTTCGGCGGATTGCTGAGCCTGCTGCTGATGGCGGATTGGTCGTGGCAGAGCCCGGTCGCCGCCTACGGCATCGCCGGCATGCTGATCGCCGGCACGACTTTTTTCTGGATCGCCCCACGCGCCGCACCGGCGGCCGCTCCCGCGGAGAACTCGACAGCATGGCGCGGCGGCTGGGGCATCCGCAACCGCCGCGGCTTCACGGCGCTGTGCCTGATCGAAATCGTCGACAGCAGCACGCGGGTCGGCTTCCTGACGCTGGTCGGCTTCCTGATGATCGACAAGGGCCTGCCCACCGGCTGGGCGGCGCTGTCGGTGCCGCTGATTCTCGTCGGCGGCATGGCCGGCAAGTTCGCCTGCGGGCTGCTCGCCGAGCGCCTCGGCATCATCCGCAGCATCGTCATCACCGAAATCGCCACCGGCGCCGGCATCCTCGGCGTGGTCGCCCTGCCCGGCATTACCGGCTTCCTGCTGCTGCCGCTGCTGGGCATCGTGCTGCAGGGCACATCCTCCGTGCTCTACGCAACCACCGGTGACCTCGTCGAACAGGAGCGGCTGCCGCGGGCTTTCGGCCTGATCTACACGCTGGGCTCGGTCTGCGGCATTGCCGCCCCCCTCGGCTACGGACTCGCCGGAGACCATTTCGGGGTTTCCGGCGCCATCGCCCTGATGGGCTTCGCCATTTTCCTGACGCTGCCGCTCAGCGCGATGCTGCGCCCGGCGATCGGCGCCGAACCGGTGCGGATCTGAAACACCGCATATCCACCCACGACTGAAAGGCAAATCACCATGGCAACGCAGCGCATCAGGCCGGCGGGCGTGAATCGCGCTGAACGACTGCGAGCTTTATCGAGGCTGGCAAGCGGCAGTTGACCGGCCCGGATGACTGATATATATTGAGAATCATTCTCATTTATGAGGTGATTCCCGATGCAACAGACTGCGACTCGAACCCCGGCTCCCTCCGTCACCGCCACCACTACCGCAGCATCCGCCCCGACAGGCACCACATCTGCAACACCCGAGATCAGCAGCGCCAGCCTGCTCGGCGAACAAGGCCTGCTGCGCATCGAGCACAAGGGGTCGTTTTACACGCTGCGCGCCACCAGCAAGGGCGGACTGATCCTGACCAAATGAACGGGGTGCGTCGCCCTCGCTGTTTTCCCTTCCACCGCCAGCCCCGGGTCCTCCTGCCCGAACGCCAGCCCCAACTTCACAGGAGTGCCCCTGATGTCTCCCGCAATGCCCCGCAATCCCGGCAACCGCCCCGAGGACACGGCGACCGCCCTCGCGCTGATGTCCCACTACCTGCGTCACCCCTGCCCCGTGCTGGCTGGCGCCCTCGCCGCAAGGCTCGCGCGGCTATCGCAGCACTGCGGTGACAGGGTGGCGCCTGCGCTGCAGGATCTGGCCGATTCGCTGCTGCCGCAATGGCGGGAACTCGCCTGCATGCGACCGCACTGAAGGACGCCGCCATGTCCCCCACCTACAACCGCCGTCTGATCGCACGCGGGCTGGTCGCCGAAGTCGAATATTGCAGCGACTGCGAGGTCCTGCACCTGCATCTGGGTGCGTTTTCGCTGCGGCTGAAACCGGCGGTGCTCCACGACCTGCGCGACACGCTCAGCCGCGCGCTGGAAAACCTGCCGCAGGGCACGGACACAACGACCGTGACCGCCGCTGCCGCAGCGCGCAACTGCCACTGAATTGCAATTGCAACCATGAACGGCAGGCCGCGGAACGACGGGCTCGCCGGCAGCATGATGACCATCACAGCCGCCGGGCTGCTGTCCGCCCTCATCGACGGCACACTAGGCTGGGAACAGTTGCTGCAGGAAATCCTGCGCCAGCTGATTCCATAACGTGCGCTTCCGGGTTTCGCCGCGCACGCCTGCCGGCGATAATCGGGGCCCGACCTCAACCGGAAAACCCGCATGCTGGATCTCACAGGAAAAATCGCCTTCATCGGCGGCGCCGGCAGCATCGGCGCCGGCTGGGGCAACGGCAAGGCCACCGCAGTACTGTTCGCGCGCCAGGGGGCAAAAGTGTTCGGCACCGACCTCAACCCCGCGGCGCTGGCGGAAACGCAGAAAATCATCGAAGCCGAAGGCGGCAGCTTCGTCGCCCACCCCTGCGACATGACCGACTCGGCCGCGGTCAAGGCCGCGGCAGACGCCTGTGTCGCGCGCTTCGGCCGCATCGACATCCTGGTCAACAACGTCGGCGGCTCGGCGCCCGGCGATCCGGTGAGCATGGACGTCGAAGTCTGGGACCGCCAGCTCGACCATAACCTGAAGACCGCCTTCCTCGGCTGCAAGCATGTGCTGCCGGTCATGGAAAAACAGGGCGCCGGCGCGATCGTCAACATCTCCTCGGTCGCCGGTTTCGCCCACCAGGTCGACGGCCGCGTGCACGTCGCCTACAGCACGGCCAAGTCGGGACTGCTCGGCTTCACCCGCTCCACGGCGATCGCCTACGTCAAAAAGGGCATCCGCTGCAACCTGGTGGTCGTCGGCACGATGCATACGCCGCTGGTCGAGGAACGTCTGATGAAGCAGCTCGGGCCGGATGCGGCAAAGGACCTCGTGGCGAAACGCCATGCCGCGGTGCCGATCGGCCGCATGGGCGAGGCCTGGGATACTGCGCATGCCGTGCTGTTCCTCGCCTCCGATGAAGCACGCTACATCACGGCCACCCATCTCGTCGTGGACGGCGGGCTGACCGCGGCACGGCCGGGCTGAGCTGCGAAAACTGCAGCTTCACCCCGTGATGATTGCAACTATTTGATTTTATTAAATTTTTATAAAACCTTGCAGGCGCCGGCCTCGATTAACCCCGGCACCCGGGAAGCCCGCACCAGCACCTGGCCTTCGAACATCCGGCGCTGCGTCCGATAAAAAGCGCCCTGCTCGGCCTGCCAGCCGCCGTCGCTGCGTTTGACGGTGGCCGCCACGGTGAGAATGCCCGAGGGCATGCCGATGCGGATCGGCGCCTCCGCATCACCCCCCTTGCGCAGCACCTCGTTGACCACGCTGCCCTCGATGCGCGCAGCCACTGCCATGCACAGCGACACCGTCAGCGGCAGCGCGCGATGGGTCTGGCCGTTGGAGATGACGCGCCCGGTGAGGTCGATGTCCTTCGCCGAGATCGCCTCGCCCGACAGCAGCTTTGCATCCTGCACCGGCGACACGAAACCGATGAACGGAATCGACTTCTTCTTCGCCGCTTCTTCGGCATTGGCCGCGATGCCCATCGCCACCGAACCCGCAATGCGGATCGCCGACAGTTTCTGCATCACCGCCGCGTCGGCATCGAGCTGTTCAGGCAGCTCGGTGCCGCCGAGGCCGATGTCCTTCGCGTTGATCCACACCGTCGCGTTGGCGGCATCGACCAGCGAAGCGCGGATCTTGCCGAGGCCCGGCACGTCGAGCACGTCGACGGCGTTGCCGGTGGGCAGCAGCTTGCCGGTGGTGGCGCCGCCGGGATCGCGGAATTCCAGCTTCACCGGCGAGCCGGTGCCGGACACGCCGGGAATCGCGAGGTCGCCGTCTACAGCAGCCAGTCCGTCATCCATGCTGAACAGTGCGTGGATGATCTTCCGGGTATTGGTGTTGTGGATGCGCACCAGGGCTTCCTGTCCGGACACGCGGACCATCCCCTCGTCCACCGCGAAAGGTCCCATCGCCGAGGACATGTTGCCGCAGTTTGCGCCGTAATCCACCTTCGCCTCCTTCACCTGCACCTGGGCAAAGGTGTAGTCGATATCGGCATCGGGCCGGGTCGAGGGACCGACCACGCACACCTTGGACAGCGAGGACACGCCGCCGCCCATGCCGTCGAGCTGGCGGCCGTTCGGATCCGGACTGCCGATCGCGGCCAGGAAAATCTCGTCCCACAGGGCGCGGTCCTGCGGCAGGTCCTGCTGCCTGAACACCACGGCATTGCTGGTGCCGCCGCGCATGAATACCGCGGGAATCTTGAGCTGCTTCATGGTTGTCTCCTCGTGTTCGGAATCGGTAACGGTTGCAGCGGTTGTCCGGGCAGCAGTCACCATGTTCATGATATGGATCCCATCATGTTCTGGCACGCTGCGGGGTCAACTTTGATGCCGGATTGCGGTATTCTAGCGGCAATACCCCATAGCTGGCGGCGCAGAATCCCGCCACGCCTTGATCAACGCAGAGGAATCCACCATATGAAAAAACGTGTCGCTCCCGCAAAGCGCAAACCCGCAAGCACCCGCAAGCGCAGCTCCCGCCCGGCCCGCGGCGTGAGTGCCGCCGAGTGGCAGGCGCGCGTCGAACTTGCCGCCGCTTACCGCCTCACGGCGATGATGGGCTGGACCGACATGCTGGGCACCCACATCTCCTGCCGTGTACCGGGCCGCCACGACCAGTTCCTGATCAATCCCTACGGCCTGCTGTTCGAGGAAGTCACCGCCTCGGACCTGATCAAATGCGACATCGAGGGCCGCAAGCTTTCGGAATCCCCGTACGAGGTCAATTCCGCCGGCTTCACTATTCACAGCGCCGTGCACATGAACTGTCCGGATGCCGAAGCGGTGATGCATTGCCACACCCAGTACGGCGTCGCCGTGGCTTCGCAGAAGCAGGGCCTGCTGCCGCTGACCCAGATGTCGCTGACCGCGCTGTCGCAGGTCCGCTATCACGATTTCGAAGGCGTGGCCGAGAACCATGACGAACGCGAGCGCCTGGTGCGCGACCTCGGCGACGGCAGCATGCTGATCCTGCGCAACCACGGCACGCTGACTGTGGGCCGCAGCGTCGGCGAAATGTTCGCGCGCATGTACCGCCTCGAACGCGCCTGCAAGATGCAGATCACGGCAATGACCGGCGGCGCGGAACTGAACCGCCTGCCCGACGAAGTCGTCAAGCACACCATCGACCAGGGCCGTTTCATCTACGGCGAAAGCGGCCGCGGTGCCGGAGGCAAGCTGATGTGGGCGGCGCTGATGCGCAAGCTCGACAGGGAATCCCCCGGCTACGCATCCTGACACCTCCCCGATGCCGCGGGGCGCCCCTGCCGGGACCGGCGGCGGCGCCCCGTCCATTTTGACCTCCTCCTGAAAGCGCGGCCTTGAAACCGATCACCGTCGTCACCCTGCTCACTCTCGCGATGCAGGGCGGCCACATGGGCAGCCGCGTTGTGGCCTCGCTGCTCGCGCTGAGTCTCGGTGCCGGTCCGATGCTGATCGGCGTGCTGATCGCCTCCTATTCGATTTTCCAGCTCGGCTTCGCGCTGGTGGTCGGCCGCATCTCGGACCGCTACGGCTCGCGGCTGCCCATGCTGGGCGGCACCCTCGCTTTCGCCGCCGGCCTGGTGATTCCCGCCGTTTCCCCGACGCTGCCCGCGCTGTTCCTGTCAGCGCCGCTGATCGGCATCGGCTTCGTGTTCTTCAACGTCGCCGTGCAGAACCTGGCCGGCACGCTGGGCAGCGCCGCCGAACGCACGCGCAATTTCTCCACGCTGAGCCTGGGTTATTCCAGCGGCCACATGATCGGCCCCATCATTGCGGGGCTGATGATCGACCGCTACGGCTTCGGCCCGGCCTACATTGCCTTTGCAGTGCTGACGCTGGGGCCGATCCTGACGCTCGCGCTGTCCCCGGCGCTGGGCGCGACCGGCGCGCGCAAGGAAGCCCCTTCCAGCAGCGCCTTCGACCTGCTGCGGGTGCCCTCGCTGCGGCGGATGATCATTGTCAGCGGCCTGGTCACCACCGGCTGGGATCTCTACGTGTTCTACGTGCCGATCTACGGCCATTCGATCGGCCTGTCGGCCTCGACCATCGGCACCATCCTCGGCGCCTTCGCCGCCGCCAGTTTCATTGTCCGCGTCGCACTGCCGCTGCTGACCCGGCGCTACAGCGTGGAGACCGTGCTCGCCACCGCGATGTGCGTTGCGGCGGCGCTGTTCCTGCCCTTCACCTTCATCGAGTATGTGCCCCTGCTGCTGGCACTGTCCTTCGGCATCGGCCTGACGCTGGGCGTGAGCCAGCCGCTCACGCTCAACCTCACCTACAACCGCTCGCCGGCCGGTCGCTCGGGCGAAGTGACCGGCCTGCGGCTGACCATCAACAACATCACCCATATTGCGGTGCCGCTGGCTGCAGGCTCGGTGGGCGCCCTGCTCGGCATCGCACCGGTGTTCTGGACCAGCGCCGCGATCCTGCTCACCAGCGGCTGGCTGACCCATAAGGACCGGCAGCAGAGCTGAGTCGCCGGCGTGATCCGGTGGCCGATGCAGGAGCCGGATCTGCCGACCACGGGACCACATCCACGGGGCCGGCGCGCAATCCACCTCCTCGACCGCAGGCATCAGGGCACCCCCCCAAAAAAAACACGCGGCACAGGCCGCGTGTCAGTTTTGATTCCCTCTCGTCGCCGGTTTTCCGGCGTGTTGTTCTCCCCCTTCGATTACTCCTGATAGGCCTCGTCGCGTCTCTTGCGCACCGCCGGCAATACCATGATCACCAGCAGCAGGATCGTCAGGCCGAGGAACACCGCGCTGATCGGCCGCGTGAAGAACACGGTCGGATCGCCGCGCGAGATCAGCAGCGCCCGGCGCAGGTTCTCTTCCATCAGCGGTCCGAGCACGAAGGCCAGGATCAGCGGCGCCGGCTCGCACTTCAGCTTCATGAAGACGTAACCCATCAGGCCGAAGAACACCGTCATGTAGATGTCGAGGTCGAGGTTGTTGACGCTGTAGACGCCGATCGCCATGAAGGTCAGGATCGCCGGGAACAGGATGCGGTACGGCACCGTCAGCAGCTTGACCCAGAGGCCGATCAGCGGCAGGTTCAGCACCACCAGCATCGCGTTGCCGATCCACATGCTCGCAATCAGGCCCCAGAACAGCTCCGGACGCTGGGTCATCACCTGCGGTCCCGGCGCAATGCCCTGGATGGTCAGCGCGCCCAGCATCAGCGCCATCGTGCCGCTGCCCGGGATGCCCAGGGTCAGCGTCGGGATGAACGCGCACTGTGCGGCGGCGTTGTTGGCCGACTCCGGACCGGCGACGCCCTGGATGGCGCCCTTGCCGAACTCTTCCGGGTGCTTCGCCATTTTCTTCTCCAGCGCATAGCTGGAGAAGGCGCTGATCGTCGGACCCGCACCCGGCAGCGTGCCGAAGAAAGCGCCGATCGCGGTGCCGCGAACGATCGGGCCGACCGAAACCTTCAGGTCGCGCAGCGTCGGATACAGGTGATCGATCTTCTTGGTCAGCAGTTCGCGTCCGCTGGCATCCTGGCCTTTTTCAAGGTTGTTCAGGATTTCACCGAAGCCGAACAGTCCCATTGCCACCACGACGAAGCTGAGGCCGTCAGCCAGACCCGACATGCCGAAGGTGAAACGCGACATGCCCGAGTTGACGTCGGTGCCGACGATGCCGAACAGCAGGCCCAGGAAAATCATCGCGATGGCTTTCAGCATCGAGCCGCTGGCCAGCACTGCCGAGGCGATCAGGCCCATGGACATCAGCGAGAAATATTCCGGCGCGCCGAACTTCAGCGCCACTTCCGCCAGCGGCGGGCCGGCCAGAGCGATCAGCAGCGTGCAGACCGTGCCGGCAAAGAAGGAGCCGACCGCGGCAATCGCCAGCGCGGGGCCGGCGCGACCGTTCTTCGCCATCTGGTAGCCGTCAAGGCAGGTCACCACCGAGGCGGACTCACCGGGCAGGTTCACCAGGATCGAGGTCGTCGAACCGCCGTACTGCGTGCCGTAATAAATACCGGCCAGCATGATCAGCGCGCCGACCGGCGGCAGGTTGAAGGTCGCCGGCAGCAGCATCGCGATCGCCGCCAGCGGGCCTACGCCCGGCAGCACGCCGACCAGCGTGCCGACGAACACGCCGATGAAGCAGTACATCAGGTTCTGCAGCGATACCGCTGTCTGGAAGCCCAACGCGAGGTTGGGCAGGAGTGAGGCTAATGCGTCCATGTTGTTATCTCCACCAGAACAGCGGGAAGGGCAGTTCCAGGCCCTTGATGAACAGGGCCCAGCTGCCGATGATCAGTGCAATGGCCACGATAATCGCTTCCTTCCAGCGGTATTCCCTGCCGGCGGCGGAAGCCAGGGTGACCATGATGAACACGGCCAGCACAAAGCCGACGTGATCGATCGCCCAGCCGAAGAATATGAACGCGATGCTCAGCAGCACCATCGCCTTCCACGGCCACCTGCCGATGCCCTGGCCCTTGTCCTTGAAGCCGGTCGCGGCAATCATCAATCCCAGAATGACCAGAATGATGCCGATCCATGTGGGGAAATATCCGGGGCCCATGCGCGCAGCCGTGCCGAACGGGTAATCCTGGGCGATGAAGATCGCCAAGGCTCCGAAGGCGATGAACATGACACCGCCCCAGAAATCTTCCTGACTCGTGATTTTCAACTGAACACCCTCCTGATTTCAGAAACAGATACCGGGACGAACCTCACTCCCGGTCCGGTGTGCCGCACACCTTGTTTGAGTTGCAGACCTGCCGCGGCAAATAACGCCCGTGCTTCTTTTTGACCCCTGTGTGATCAGGTTTATAGATTACGGAACCGGACTTTACACGAAGCATTCTGCCAAACAAAGCTTTTTTACC
This sequence comes from Burkholderiales bacterium, assembly GCA_019634975.1. Classification (GTDB taxonomy): domain Bacteria; phylum Pseudomonadota; class Gammaproteobacteria; order Burkholderiales; family SG8-41. Next base: position 263,170 of record JAHCAI010000003.1, on the reverse strand, counting down.
CCTCTTTTGCCGGTCTTATTGTGCAACGCACAATGCGCTTTTTGCGCTTCACGCATCGCCATTGCACAACACAGGATTCCTCGTGCGGCCGGCGCGGATTCTAAATTGAAAGTCTTGCACGAGGCTTTCAGAAATCCGGTCTTTTTGCGCCCTCTAGCGTGACCTGAAATGCGCCGCCGGGCAGGAAATGCAACATCGCAGAGCGCGCAACGAAGGCCTGCTCCAGCTTGGTGCGGCTCACGGACCGTGGCGCGCACCACTTCATGCTGGATTTCAATCCATCATCTCAAGGCGCCGGGTCTCGATCAGCATTCTCAGGCGATCACTTTCCCTGCGGATGAATTCAGCAAAATCATCGACGCTCCCGCCTGCGTACACCAGCCCCAGCTTGTCGAGCGTGCTTTTCACATCCGGCAGGTTGAGGGCCTTGTTCAGTTCGGCATTGAGTTTTGCAATGATGGGTTTGGGTGTTTTGGCGGGCACCTGCACCCCGAACCAGACGGTGGCCTCCGCATTGTTCACGCCCTGCTCCTGCAGGGTCGGAACATTCGGTATCACGCCCTGCCGCTTGGGCGCCGCGACACCGAGGATTTTCAGCCGCCCGGCCCTGATATGCGCGTCCCCGCTGACCACCGTGGTGTAGACCACGTTGACACGGCCCGCGATCACGTCGGCAAATGCCGGCGCAGTACCCTTGTAGGGCACATGCACGAATTCAGCGCCGGTGGATGCTGCAAACAATGCCTGGGCAATATGCAGGCTGCTGCCCAGTCCCGAAGAAGCCCAGGTCAGCTTGCCTGGGTTGGCCTTGGCATAGGCCAGCAACTCCGGCACGTTGTTCGGTGCGAAGGACGGCGCTGCAACAATGATCAGCGGCGAGTAGCCTATGAACATGACCGGCGCGAGGTCGGCCTGGCGGTACGGCGGCGAGCGCCGCAGCAGCACGTTGTTTACGCTGGGGCCGGGATTGGCGTGCAGCAGGGTATGTCCGTCGGGAGTCGCTTCAACCGCGATCTTGGCGCCAACCGAACCGCCCGCACCGGGGCGGTTGTCGACCACGAACTGTTGCCCTGTGGATTCCGACAGTTTCTGCGCAAACAGCCTCGCCGTGATGTCGTTGGAGGCGCCGGGCGCGAAAGGCACTATCCAGCGCACCGGGCGTTCGGGATACGCTGACGCGCCCTGCGCGGCAACATCCGGCACATTGAACTGCATGAGTCCCGTGGCGGCAAGCGCCGCGAACAGTCTGTGTTTCATGGCTTCCTCCTCCTCGTTGTGAACGCCGCAGTGCCGCGGCTTGGTCCTCAGTCGCGCTTGAGCGCCTCCGGGTTGATCATGTTAACCGGCTTGCCGCCGGCAAAGGCAACGATCTGGTCGAAAATGCTGCCGAAAATCCGCTCGTAGCCCGCGCGCTCGACATAGCCGATATGCGGCGTGCACAGCGCGTTGTCGAGCTTCAGCAGCGGATGGTTCGCGCCGAGCACGGGCTCCTCCTCGAACACATCGACGGCGGCCATGCCCGGCCGGCCCAGTTGCAGCGCCTTTTCCAGGGCGCCCGGCTCGATCAGTCCGGCGCGGCTGGTATTGACGATCAGCGCCGTGGGCTTCATCCGCGCGAGGTCGGCGGCAGACACGATGCCGCGGGTTTCGGCAATCAGGCGCAGGTGCAGCGAGATCACATCGCTCTCCTCGAAAAAAGCCTCCTTGCTGCGCGCCGCGGCATAGCCGTCCGCGCGCGCGCGGGCCAGCGAGGCCTCGCGCGCCCACACCAGCACCTTCATGCCGAAAGCCTTGCCGTAGCCGGCAATCACCGCGCCGATGCGGCCGTAGCCGTAGACCCCCAGCGTCTTGCCGCGCAGGCCCAGCCCCACCGTCGACTGCCAGCGCCCCGCCTTCAGTGCCGCCACCTCCTGCGGTATCCGGCGCATCGCCGCAATGATCAGCCCCCAGGTCAGTTCGGCCGTCGCGTAAGAGGGCTGCCCGGGATGCAGGTTGCTGCAGAGCAGGATGCCCCGCCGCGTGCAGGCCTCGACATCGATGTGCGGGTATACGCTGTGATGGCTGATCAGCCTGAGCTTCGGCAGGCGCTCGATCAGCGGCGCGCGGATCGGCGTGCGCTCGCGGATCAGCACCAGCGCCTCGGTGTCCTTCAGCCGCTGCGCCAGCACATCCACGTCCTTGGTGTGGTCGTTCCACACCGTGACCTCGTGGCCCTGCAGCTTCGAATAGCAGTCGAGCGTGCGCACGACATCCTGGTAATCATCAAGAACCGCGATCTTCATCCCTCGCACCTTTCAATTAATCGTATTGCCGCTCAATCCAGCCAGCCGCTGGCACGCTGCGCAGCCACCACCTCGTCGACGATTTCCGGCGCACGGCCGACATAGGTCGTCGGATCCAGCGCGGCCTTCAGTTCGGCGACCGACAACGCGGCCTTGACCTGCGCGTTCTGCATCAGCGCGGCCTCGAAGGACACGTTGTTCTCGATGCCGTGCATCGAAATCTCGTAGACCAGGTCATGCGCCGTCTGCTTGCCGACCTTGTCCGAGAGCACGAACATCACGCGCTCCGACAGCAGGAAGCCGCCGAGGCGGTCGAGGTTGTCGCGCATCTGCTTCGCATCGACATGCAGGCCCTCGAGCACGTATTTCATGATCGCCAGCATGCCCCCCATGATCAGGCAGGACTCCGGGATCGCCTTCCATTCGCCGCGCCAGGCCGAGCCGTCGCGCTCGTGCTCGATCAGCATCGACTCCAGCATGTAGGGCACGTTGTAGCGCAGCGCGCGGCTGGCGCCGACCACCGCCTCGCAGCTCGAGGGATTGCGCTTGTGCGGCATCGTCGAGGAGCCGACCTTGCCGGCGCTGAACGGCTCGTAGAGCTCGCCGATCTCGGTATGCTCGAGAATGATGATCTCGTTGGCGATTTTCGCCAGCGTCGAGCTGATCAGCCCGAGCGCGTTGACGTATTCGGCGAAACGGTCGCGCGCCGGCTGCCAGTTGATGTCGGCAACCCCGAGCCCGAGCCGCTTCATGACCCGGATCTCCAGTTCTTTTGCCTTCGGCCCGAAGGAGGCCTGGGTGCCCACGGCGCCGACCATGCCGCCGACGAAAACCCGCGGTTCGAGCTGGCGCATGCGTTCGTAGTGACGCCCCATCTCCGACAGCCAGATCGCCGCCTTGTGGCCAAAGGTGATCGGCAGCGCCTGCACGCCGTGCGAGCGCCCGACCATCGGCGTGTCGCGGTGCGCCTCGCACAGCTTCACCAGCGCCCTGCCGATCGCCTTCATGTCGCGCAGGTAGATCGCGTGCGCCTCCTTGATCTGCAGCATCACCGCGGTATCGAGCACGTCCTGCGTGGTCGGGCCGAAATGGATGTACTCCCCGTGGTCCCCCCGGCACAGCTTCTGCACCGCCTTCACCGCGGGCACCAGCGGATGCTTGATGCGGCGGATTTCGGCCGCCACGGCGTCGATGTCGATTTTCGAGATCCTGGCGTTGGCCGCGATGTCTGCCGCCGCCGCCTTCGGGATGATGCCCAGTTCGCCCTGCTCGATCGCGAAAGCAGCCTCGAAATCCAGCCACTTCTGCACGCGGTTGTGGTCGTTGAAGATGGCGCGCAGCTCATCCGTGCTCCACAGGTGCTTGATCAATGCGTCGTCGAATACCCCGGATACCATGAATGACTCCTCCAATTAATTGCGTTTCTTGAGCGCAGATGAAAACCGGAAAACGTTAACCGCCGATGAACGCAGATTAACGCCGATAAAATCAAAATGACCAGAAAACTTTTCGCGGGATCAGTGCAATTTTCCCAAATCAGTGTCGCTGCCTGCCTTCGAAACTTTCCGAGAACCGGTTTACTCTGCGTTCATCGGCGTTTATCGGCGGTTAACTGCTTTTGATCCTTCTGTCAGGCGATTCAGTCAGGCCGCCAGCGCGCGGTTTTCCGGAACCCTCATGAAGCATTCCATCGCGTGCCAGAACTTGTGGCGGTTGATGCCCAGCGTCGCGGCATGCGCAAGCCCGGACACGAACACGAACTGCTTGTCCTTGCTCGGCAGCTTGCCGAAAAAATCGAGCAGATCGGGCTCGGCGGCGATGCCGTCGTATTCGCCGCGAATGATGCACACCGGACAGCTGATCTTCAGCGGATCGATCACCGGCAGGTTGGCGCACATGTCGAGATAGGTGCCGGTGGGCACCGAGTCGCCCAGCGGCAGTTCGGCATCGGCCAGCGCATCAGCGGCGATCATTTCCGAGGTGCCGGGCTTGTCCCGGGTGAACATGCTGTGGATGAAGGCGCGGTCGACCTTGCGCCGCGGGCTGGCACGGTACTCCTCGACCTTCTCCCGCCGTTTCGCCAGGGTCGGCGACCCCTCTCCGGTGTAGACCAGGGCCGAGACCATCAGCCGCCGGACACGGCCCGGGTTCTGCTGGGCGTAGAGCGACGCCCGCAGCGCTCCCGACGAGCCGCCGTACATGAATACCGCGCGCTGCCCGGTCTCGCGCTCGACGATCGCCATCGCCGCCGCAAGATCCTGCGCGCCTGAAGCGATGTCCGAATTGCTGTCGGTGCGGTCGGAACGCCCGTAGCCCTCATGGTCCATGGTCCAGACGTCATAGCCCAGCCCGGCAAAGTGATCCATCAGCGAATAGTCGCTGCGCCCCGGCACGCTGAGGTCGAAACTCGAACGGCCGGAAGCCGAGGAGCCGTGCACCAGGAACAGAACCGGCGCGCCCTTCGGCAGGTTCTCCGCGAACTTGCGGTAGACGTACAGCCTGACCCCGCCCCTGCCTGTGTCCTTGTTTGCCCAGTACTCGGCGGCCCTGATCTGCGCCATGCGATGCTCCGTTCGTTGGATGGATCGCGATTATCGCACCGCGAAAACCGCCGCCGCAGTGCAGTCCGAATGCTGGTCGCAGTGTACACTCGCGGCATCCACCGTCATGGAGCTTCGCATGGGCACCGCGTCCCCGAAAATCGTCAGCCTGTCCGCACTGGCCGGACTCATTCCCGATGGGGCGGCACTCGGCCTCGGCGGCGTGTTCCTGCATCGCGGGCCTTTCGCACTGGTGCGCGAGCTGGCCAGGCAGGGGCGCAGGAACCTCGAGATCATCAAGCCTTCCCCCGGCTATGACCTCGACCTGCTGTGCCGTGCCGGCGCGGTCGCCAGGGTGCGTGCCGGCATCGTCGCAATGGAAGGCAACTTCGGTCTTGCCCGCTGGTACCGCAGGGCGATCGAACGCAAGACCGCGCAGCTCGAGGAACACGCCTGAATGACCCTGGTCGCGGGGCTGCGTGCAGCCTCCTACGGAATCCCCTTCCAGCCGGTAGCCGGCGTGCATGGCAGCGAGCTGGCACGCATCAATGGCTGGAAAACCATTGTCGATCCCTACGGCTCGGGCAGCGAAGTTTATGTGATTCCCGCCGTGCATCCGGACATCGCGGTAATCCATGCCGCCGAAATCGACGACGAGGGCAACGCCCGCGTCTACGGCTCGCCGTTCTGGGACCACCCGCTGACCCGCGCGGCCAAACGCGTGCTGGTCACCGCCGAAAAACGTGTGGCCACCGACCGCCTGCGCGAACAACCCGAGCTGACGCTGGTGCCGGGTTTCATGGTCGAGGCTGCGGCCATTGTGCCGCAGGGCGCCTGGCCGGGTTCGATGCACCCGTACTACGACATCGACTATCCGGCGGTCGAACGCTACATGGAAGACCGCCCCGGCGTGCTGGAAAGCCATCTTGCCGATGCACCGGAAATCGCGGCACCGCGCTGAGCGCCCCGCCGCCGTGCGCAGCTTCGCGCCGCTCGCCGATGCTGCCGCACGCGTGCTGGTACTCGGCAGCATGCCCGGTGTCGAATCGCTGCGTGCCGGCCAGTACTATGCCCATCCGCGCAACGCCTTCTGGCGCATCATGGGCGATCTGGTCGGCGCAGCGCCCGAACTCGCCTATCCCGCGCGCGTCCGGCAGCTGCAGGCTGCGGGCATCGCGCTGTGGGATGTGCTGGCCGCCTGCGTGCGGGAGGGCAGCCTCGATGCCGACATCGACCCCGACTCCATCATCACCAACGACCTGCCGGCCTTTTTCGCACGCCACCCGCGCATCACACACGTGTTTTTCAATGGCGCCACCGCCGAGCGCTGCTTCCGCATCCATGTGCAGCCGGCGCTGGAAGCCGGTGCACTGCGCCTGCAGCGCCTGCCGTCGACGAGCCCGGCGCATGCCGCTCTCGACTATCGGCGCAAGCTCACGGCCTGGCGTGCCGTCTTGCGTGCATTATAAAAATATAAATAAAATCAAATACTTATAAAAAACCCTCAAAGGCCGGCGAAAACACTGCCGCAACAACCCGCCATGGACTGGACGCCCTTCTCCTTCATCGTCATTCACCTTGCGCGCCAGATCCGCGCCGGCGAGATCAGCTTCAGCGGCGTCAACTCGACGCTGCCGATGCTCGCCTGCCTGCTCGCCAAGCGCGCCTGTGATTTTGACTTCACCTGGATCAACGTCGCCGGCGGCGTCGAACCGCAGCCCGTGAAGGTGCCGCTGTCGAGCAGCGACCCGGCGATCGTCCACGGCTCGCCGGCAATTTTCGCCAACCAGGATTTCTACGATCTCTGCGCGCGCGGCGGACTCGACCTGGTCTTCCTCGGCTGCGCGCAGATCGACGCCGAGGGCCGCACCAATGTTTCGGCAATCGGCTCCTGGGAGAATCCGAAAGTCAGGCTGCCCGGCGGCGGCGGCGCCGCGGTGATGCTGCCCACCGCGAAGCGTGTCGTCACCTGGCGCAATGACCACACGCCGCGGGCGCTGGTCGACAAGCTCGACTTCATCACTGCATCGGGCCACATGACGGCGCTGGTGACGCCGCTGGCGGTCTTCGAGCGCGAACCGCGCGCAGGGGCCCGCTTCCACCTTGCCCGCTTCAATCCGGCAGTCACGGTGGCCGACATCGCTGCGCGCACCGGCTTCAGCTTCGACGCGACGGCAGCGAAGCCGGCAACGCCGGCCAGCGCGCGCGAACTGGATGCGCTGGCCGCGCTCGACGCGGGCGGCCGTTTTTCCGCGGCGATCGACGGCTGAGTACCGCGGTCCGCGTGTTAGCATAAGACCTCTTCCGCGCGCATTTTTCCTGCGCGGCGAAACCTCCAATCCAGCGCAATTCCTGATGCTTCCGCTACAAGGCATACGCGTCGTCGAGTTCTGCCAGGTGCTGGCCGGCCCCTTTGCCGGCTGCCTGCTCGCCGACATGGGCGCGGATGTGATCAAGGTCGAAGCGCCCGAGGGCGACCTGATGCGGCAGTGGCCACCGATCCTCGATGGATACAGCCAGTATTTCGCCTCGGTCAACCGCAACAAGCGTTCGGTCGTGCTCGACCTCAAGAGCGAGTCCGGCCGCGCCGACGCGCGCCGCCTCGCACTGTCGGCCGACATCCTGCTCGAGAATTTCCGCCCCGGCGTGATGGCGAAATTCGGCCTCGACTACCCGACGCTGGCAAAGGAACATCCCGCGCTGGTCTACTGCTCGGTCTCCGCCTTCGGCCAGACCGGCCCGCGCGCCGCCGAGGGCGGCTTCGACATGACGGTGCAGGCGATGAGCGGCGTCATGAGCGTTACCGGCGAGCGCGACGGGCGCCCCGCGAAATGCGGCATCCCGATCGCGGACTTTTCCGCCGGCCTCTACGCCGCGTTCAGCACCGCCGCGGCCCTGCACAAGGCGCGCGCCACCGGACAGGGCGATTACATCGATGTGTCGATGCTGGGCAGCATGCTCGGCATTGCCAACCTGCAGACCAGCGAACTGTTCGGCACCGGCCGCGACCCGGTGCGGCTGGGCTCCGCGCACCCGATGAACGCGCCCTACGCCGCCTTCTGCTGCCGCGACGGCTATTTCGCGCTGGCCGCCGGCACCAACAAGCTGTGGCAGGCCGCCTGCGACGCGATCGCGAGACACGACCTGACGCAGGATGCGCGCTTCGCCTCGCCGACGCTGCGCGCCCAGCACCAGGACGCGCTGCGCGAGCTGCTCGAGGCCGAGTTCGTCAAATACGACGCCGCTGACCTGCTGGCGCGGATGAACGCGCGCGGCGTGCCCTGCGCGCCGCTGTACAATTATTCGCAGGTGCTGGCCGACCCGCAGGTCAAACACATGCAATGGGTCGAGGATCTGGCGCTGCCCAACGGCGTCGCCAGCAGGACGGTCGTTTCGCCGCAGCGCGTCTCCGGACAGCGCCTCGGCGTGCGCCGTGGGCCGCCGGCGCTCGGCGCCCATACCGCCGAAGTGCTCGCAGAACTCAAGGACAGAACATGAAAAACACCGAACGCTTCCGCCAATTCATCGCCGCGATGACCCGCCTCGTCGAACGCAGCGGAAATGACGAAAAGACCATGCACGAGGAAGGCGGCCGCCTGCTCGGCGAGCTGATCAAGCACGACGACTGGCTGCCCGACGAATGCGCGCAGCCGCATCCGCAGTTCTACCAGCAGTACCTGCTCCACTGCGACCCGCTGGAGCGTTTCTCGGTGGTCAGCTTCGTGTGGGGCCCCGGCCAGAAAACGCCGGTGCACGACCACACCGTGTGGGGCCTGGTCGGCATGATGCGCGGCGCCGAGAACGCGCGGCGCTTCTCGCACACGACACCCGGCCAGCCGATGGCGGCCGGCGAAACCGAAAGGCTGCTGCCGGGCCAGGTCGACCGCGTGTCGCCGACGGTGGGCGACATCCACGAAGTATCGAACGCGCTCGCCGACCAGCCGTCGATCAGCATCCACGTCTACGGTGCCAACATCGGCGCGGTGAAACGCCACGTCTTCGATCCGGCGACCGGCGCCGACAAACCCTTCGTCTCCGGCTATTCGAGCCCGGCGCTGCCGAATTTCTGGGATCGCTCGGCGGAAGTGCGTGCGGGCATCAAGGGCTGAAAGATCAAAAGCGGCCACAAGGAACACAGAGGGCACAGAGAAAACCGAATCCGAGAAAATGCGGCCACTCAAGATGAATTCCCCTGTGCACTCAGTTTTCCCCCCGTGTTCCCGGTGTCGGGGTTTTAACGCGCAATGAGCGACGAACTGCTGCGCAGCCACGACGGCCATGTCACCCGGCTGACGCTGAACCGTCCGCAGAAGGCCAATGCGCTGTCCGCCTCGCTGGTGGAGGCCCTGCTCGATGCCGTCGAATACGCCGCCACCGACGGCACCCGGCTGCTGATCCTCGACGGCGTTGGCCCGCATTTCTGCGCCGGCTTCGACTTCAGCGACCTGCAGGCACAGAGCGAAGGCGATCTCGCACTGCGCTTCATCCGCATCGAAACGCTGCTGCAGGCGCTCTACCACGCCCCCCACCAGACGCTGGCGCTCGCCCACGGCCGCGTGTTCGGCGCCGGCGCCGACCTCGTCGCCAGTTGCGGCCTGCGCGTCGCCGAGCCTGGCACGACCTTCCGCATGCCGGGTCTGCGCTTCGGCGTCGTGCTCGGCACCCGAAGGCTGGTCCAGCGCATCGGCGCCGACCGCGCACGCGACATCCTGTCGCATTCGCGCAGCTTCGACGCCGACACCGCGCTCGCCGACGGCTTCCTGACCCGCATCGCCGCGCGCGAGGAGTGGCCGGCATTGATCGCAGACGCAAAAACCGCGGCCGATACACTGACGCCGGCAGCCGCTGCGGCGCTGCACCGCCGCACGGTCACTGACAGCCGCGCCGAAGACATGGCCGAGTTGTCCCGTTCCGTGAGCACCCCGGGACTCAAGGAGCGCATCCGCAGGTACCGGGAATCCGGAACATGAAGAAGAGGAACCGAGAACCATCATGAGCAATTCACTGCCCGCAACCATGCAAGCCGTCGAAATCTCCGCGCCCGGCGGCCCCGAAGTCCTGAAGCCCGTCACCCGTCCACTGCCGGTGCCGAAAGCGCAGGAGGTGCTGATCAAGGTCACCGCTGCCGGCATCAACGGCCCTGACATCATGCAGCGCAAGGGGCTCTACCCGGCGCCCGCCGGCGCCTCCGACCTGCCGGGTCTCGAAGTATCGGGCACCGTGGTCGCCGTCGGTGCCGCAGCGAAACGCTGGAAGGAAGGCGACCGCGTGGTGGCGCTGACCAACGGCGGCGGTTATGCCGAATACGTGGCGGTGGATGCAGAGCACTGTCTTGCCGCCCCCCAGGGCCTGGACCTCGTCGATGCCGCCGGGCTGCCCGAAACCTATTTCACGGTCTGGAGCAATGTCTTCATCGGCGCGGGGCTGAAGGCCGGAGAAACCTTCCTCGTGCATGGCGGCGCCGGCGGCATCGGCACGACCTGCATCCAGCTGGGCAAGGCCTTCGGCGCCAAGGTCATCGCCACCGACAGCCCGGAAGCGCGCTGCCGGATCTGCAAGGATCTCGGAGCCGACCGCGTGATCGACTACCGCAGCGAGGACTTTGTCGAAGTCGTGCGCGCCGAGGGCGGCGCCAACGTGATCCTCGACATCGTGGGCGGCCCCAACATCGAGAAAAACTTCAAGGCCGCCAGCCATGACGCGCGCATCATCCAGCTCGCCTTCGGCGCCGGCTCGAAAGTGGAAATCAACCTGATGCCGGTGATGCTCAAGCGCCTGGTCTACACCGGATCGACACTGCGCACGCGCCCCGATGCCTTCAAGGCGCGCATCGCGAGGGAACTGGAAGCCCGGGTATGGCCGCTGATTGCCGCCGGCAAGATCCGCGTGGTCACGCACAGCACGCTGCCGCTGGCCGACGCGGCCAAGGCCCATGCGCTGATGGAATCCAGCCAGCACACCGGAAAGATCCTGCTGAAAGTGTCCTGATCCGGGCATGCCGGATCTGCGGACAGGCTGGCCTCAGGCCGCTTCGGCGTAGCCGCCGTCGGGCATCTTGCGGCGCAGCAGCGAGATGTCCCTCGCCTCGGCAATGGTCCGGGCGTAATCGATATTGCGGCGGGCGAAGGCGTAATAGAGATTGTGGCCGTCGAAGTGCCGGTCGACGAAGCGATAGACGCCGGCGAGGTCCTGCTCCAGCCGCTTGCAGGCGCCGTTGAAAAATCCCGGCGTCTTGAATATCAGGTCGGCGGGCGACTCGAACACCACTTTCTCCTCGCCCTTCTCGTCGATCTGCCGCGCGATGCCGCCGAGCACGAACTCAGGATAAAGCCGGTCGTGGCATTTCTCGAGGTAGCAGCGGTCCGCCATCTGCGCAAGGATGTCGGCACTGCCCAGCAGGTTGCCGACCATCCGGTACTGCGGGTCGATGCGGATGCTGTTCACCGGGACCTCATATCCGGTGAAATGCACGATCCGCGCGGCCGGATCGGCCAGGTCGGCAAGCCCCACCTCCGGCAGGTACCAGGCCATGAACTCCGCGCCGCGGCCGACATGGGTCCGCGTGTATTCGGCGCCATGCCGCTTCTCGGTGTCATCGCGCCGGCGCAGGTAGCCGATGTCGTGGAACAGCGCACTCACGGTGCCCAGCTGGAACAGGCGCTCGCTCATCACCAGCGGGCTGGTCGAACGCGCGCAGCCATCCATCAGCCGCGCCATCGCCAGCGTCACCTCAAGGATGTGCTGGACGTCGTGGTATCCGGTCTCGCAGGCGTGGTAGCCGGGAAATTCGCCGCGATAGAGGCGCCCGACATCGGCAAACACGCGCAGCACGCCCGACGGAAACTCGCGACGGTAGAGCCGCTCGTAGATCTGGGCGACCTCGAAGGACACCGGAAGCGGGTCGGTGGTGTCGACCTGGTTGGTGACATCGCGTGAGGCGTGGCGCGTATCTGCCGCGACGGAAAGTGGATCAGGCCGCATGAGGATCGTTTTTGTTGTGTCGGGCGATAGTAACTATAATGTCACGGCACTTGCAATGCCGGGAACATCCGCTGCGGCCGCCACCGGAATGATGGCCCGCGGGATGCGTGGAGCCGCTGCCAGCAGCCGGCTTTCGACAAAACTGTCCAATAAATCACGGTGTTAAGCCATGCACCCGCAAACCGTCTACGCAAAAACCTCCAAGGGCGTTCTCGATTTCAAGAACAAGACCGCCAAGCTTGACCGCAACTCCGGCAACATTTTTCTTTCGGTGGACGGCAAATCCACGGTTGCCGAACTGATCGCCAAGAGCAAGCTCGAGGTCAAGGAAGTCGAAGCCATCCTCGAGGACCTGGTCAAAGCCGGATACGTCAAGGTTTTCTCCTCGCCTGCTGCCCCTCCCGCCGCAAAACCGGCGGCAACCGCAGTGCCCGGCGCGGCGCGCCCGGCCGCAACGGCGGCGCCAGCGCCGGCCGACGACGGTGAAATGGACCTCGATTTCACCTCGCCCGAAGCCGTCGCCAAGATCAACGCCGAAGCCGAACAGCGCAAGCAGAAGGAAGCCGAAGCCAAGGCCCGCGCCCAGGCGGCCGCGAAAGCAGCCATGGAAGCCAAGGCGAGGCAGCAGGCGGAAGCGCAGGCCCGCGCCGCCGCCGAAGCCCGCGCCAAGGCTGAAACCGAAGCCAAAGCCAAGGCGGATGCGGCAGCCAGAGCCGCCGCCGAGGCACGCGCCAAAGCGGAGGCCGAAAGCAAGGCGGCAGCGGATGCCACGGCCAAGGCCGCCGCCGAGGCCCGACTCAAGCTGGCCCAGGAAGCCTCTGCAAAAGCGGCCGCAGAAGCCAAGGCGCGCGCCGAAGCCGAAGCACGCGCCAAGGCCGAAGCGATGGCCAAGGCCACCGCCGAAGCGAAAGCCAAGGCCGAGGCCGAGGCGCAGGAAAAAGCCGAGGCCGAGGCCAATGCCCACGCTGCCGCCGAGACCCGGGCGCGCGAGGCACTGGAAGCACAGATGAAGGCGATGGCGGAGGCCCTCGCCCGCGCCCAGGACTCGGCGAAGCGCGAAGCCGAAGCACGCCAGCGCATGGAAGCGGAGATCAAGTCGCGCCTGGAAGCCGAACGCAAGGCGCTGGAGGAGGCCGAGGCGCGTGCACGCGCCGCGGAAACCGCCGTGGCGCAGGCACGGCAAATGGCCGAGGAGGCTGCACGCGCCAAGGCCGCCGCTGAAGCGCGCGCCACCCAGGGGTCGGATCCCGAGGCACTGGCCAAGGCACAGGCCGCGATGAAGGCGCTCGAAGAAGCGAAAGCCAAGGCGCGCGCCGAAGCCGAAGCCCGTGCCGCAGCCGAAGCACGCGCGAAGGCCGAGGCCGAGGCGCGCCAGCGTGAAGAGGAACAGCGGCGGCAGGCAGAGGAAGCCGCGCAGAAGGCGCGGACGGAAGCCGAGGCAAAGGCCAAGGCGGAACTGCGCCAGTTGCAGGAGCAGTCGCGCAAGGCGGCGGCCGAAGCCGAAGCCCGCGCCGAAGAGGAACGCCGCGCTCGCGAGGAAATGGAATCCCGGGTCGCGGAGGAACGCCGCGCCCGCGAAGAGGCAGAGGCCAAGGTTGCCGCCGAGCGCGAGTTGCGCGAGGAAGCCGTGCGCAAGGCGCAGGCGGAAGCCGAGCAGAAGGCGCGCGCCGAAGTCGAGGCGGTCATCGAGGAGGAACGCCGCAAGCGCGAGGAGGCCGAGAAAAAGGCCCAGGCCGAGATCGCCGCGCGTACCGTTGCCGAACGCAAGGCCCGCGAGGAAGCCGACCGCCAGCTGGAAATCGCGCAGAAGGCGCGCGAGGACGCCGAACGCCTCGCCCGCCAGGCGGCGGCCGGTGAAAGCGTCGAGATCAGGCGCGCACGCGAAGAGGCCGAACAGCGTGCAAAACTCGCCGAAGCCGCAGTGGCCAAGGCCAAGGCGCAGATGGAAGCCGAGCGCAAGGCGCGGGCCGAGGCCGAGGAGCGCGCCAAGACCGAGGCCGTCGCGCGTGTCGTGCGCGAGCAGGAGCTGCGCGAAAACGCCGAGAAAACCGTCAAATCACGGGTCGAGGAAGAACTGCGCGCGCGGGCTCGCGCCGAGGCCGAGGCGGATGCGCGCTATCGCGCCGAGGCCGAGGAGCGCGCAAAGGCCGCAGCCGCCGACCGCAAGCTGCGCATGGAGTCCGAGGCGCGCAACGCCGCCTCCTCCTTCCGCGCCGACCGCAAACCGCGCCGCATCGGCCTGATCGCCGCCGTCGGCCTGGTCCTCGTCCTCGCGGTCGGCCTCGCCGCCCTGCAGCTGATGCCGCTGACAGGCCAGATACCCGCCGTGCAGGATCTCGTGTCCCAGCGACTGGGTCAGCCGGTGCGCATCGCCAACATGCGCTACACGGTGTATCCGGAACAGGTGCTGCGGCTGGAGCGCGTCAGCGTCGGGGCCACGCAGCAGATCAGGGCCGACACGGTGAACATCCCGATGATGCCGTGGAGCCTGCTGCTGGGCGCCCGCGAGTTCGACACCGTCACCGCCAACGCGGTCAGCCTGGATGCCGCCGGCGTCCAGTTGCTGCCGGCGCTCGCCAGGGGCGTGGACGGCGCGGAACTGCAGGTGCGCCAGCTGCGGATGACCGGCGTCAAGGTCAGCGGCCTGCCCCTCGACGTGCCCCAGTTCGACTCGACCCTGACCTTCGGGCGCAACGGCGCGATGCAGAAGATGCGCATGCAGGACGGCAAGCTCACGGTCGAGCTGACACCGAAGGACAAGGGCATCGCACTCAACATCGATGCCCGTGAATGGCAGCTGCCGCTGGGGCCGGCGCTGCGCTTCAGCGACCTTTCGGCGGCGGTGCAGATCAGCGGCCGGCAGGCCACTGTCAGCGGCATTGAAGGCCGGGTTGGCGGCGGCCGTGTCAAGGGCGCGCTGAAGGCGTCCTGGGAATCAGGCATCGCCGTCGAAGGCGAATTCAGCCTCGAGAATGGACGGGCGCAGGAACTGCTGGCGGCGTTCACCCGCGACTTCTCGGCCACCGGCTCGGTCAATGCCAACGGCAGCTATGCGCTGCAGGGCAAGGATCTGAAAACCCTGTTCGATGCCGGCGCCGCAGAACTTTCCTTCACCGTCAGCGCCGGCGAACTGAATAACGTCGACCTGGTCCGCGCCATCCAGTCACCGACTGCCAGCGGCACCCGCGGCGGCAAGACCCGCTTCGACACGCTCAGTGGCGCGCTCAGCGCCAACAACGGCCGCTATGCCTACAAGCAGCTGCAACTCACCTCTGGCCCGCTGAATGCCAGTGGTGCGCTCAACATCAGCGCCGACGGCGGGCTGGCCGGCCGTATCAATGCAGAGCTCGGATCCCGGGGACTTGTTGTTGCCCGCGGCAACCTCAGCATCACCGGCGCGGTGCGTGATCCCCTGCTGCGGCCCTGAACCGTAGTCCTGAGACGCCGGCCGCAGACCGAAAAAAAAACCGCGCCCGAAGGCGCGGTTTTTTTGTGCCGTGACAATCAGCGCGCGTTGCGCAGCGCGGCGATGCGCTCGTCCAGCGGGGGATGCGACAGGAAGAGGCGCGCCATGCCGCCGCCGCCCGAAATGCCGAAGGCCGCCATCTGCGCCGGCAAAGCCGTCTGCTCGTGGTTCCCCTTCAGGCGCTCCAGGGCAGCGATCATCTTCTGGCGGCCCGCCAGCGCGGCACCGCCGGCATCGGCGCGGAACTCGCGCTGACGGCTGAACCAGGCGACGATCATGCTCGCCAGGATGCCCAGCACCAGCTGTGCGACCAGGGTCGCGATGAAGAAACCGGGGCCCTGCCCGCGCTCGTTCTTCAACAGCACGCGGTCGACAAAGAAGCCGATCACGCGCGAAAGGAAGATGACGAAGGTGTTGACCACGCCCTGGATCAGCGTCAGCGTCACCATGTCGCCGTTGGCGACATGGCTCACCTCGTGGCCGAGCACCGCCTCGGCCTCTTCCTGCGTCATGTTGTTGAGCAGTCCGGTGCTGACCGCGACCAGCGCGTCATTGCGGTTCCAGCCGGTGGCAAAGGCGTTGACGTCCGGCGCGTCGTAGATGCCGACTTCCGGCATGCCGATGCCGGCGCGCTCGGCCTGGCGCTTGACGGTATCGACCAGCCAGCGTTCGGTCATGTTCGAGGGCACCTCGATCACGTGCACACCCATCGTCTTCTTGGCCATCCATTTCGAGATGAACAGCGAAATGAAGGCGCCGCCGAAACCGAAGATGGCCGCGAAAACAAGCAGCCCCTGGAGATTGAGCCCGGTTTCATTTTCCAGAGCGGCATCGATCCCCAGCAACTGCATGGTCAAACTGAGCACCGCGAGTATCGCGAAGTTGGTGGCGATCAGCAGAAAGACTCGTTTCATAGGTTCACTGGCTCCAGAAGTATGTGAATGGCCAACGGCCCTTAGATGAGGCCGCGGGGCGCAAGTTCAAGTGCCGGGCGGACTCCAGGGAATAAAGTTAACTGTTTGTTTTTCTTGGTTAATTTTAAATACACTGAAGGCAATCGATGCCGGCGGATTCTACCCGGGAACCTGCGCCGGCGCGCGCACCTGCAGCCAGAAGGTCACCGGGCCGTCGTTGGTCAGCGTGACCTTCATGTCCGCTCCGAACTCGCCCTGAGCCACCGGTGCATGCAGCCGCCGCGCCGCTGCGAGGACATGCTCGAACAGCCGCCGCCCCTCCTCCGGCGGCGCCGCAGTCGAGAAACCCGGCCGCAAGCCCTTGCGCGTGTCGGCCGCCAGCGTGAACTGGGGTACCAGCAACAGGCCGCCACCGACATCGCGCAGGGACAGATTCATCCTGCCCTCGCCGTCGGCGAACACCCGGTAATTGAGCAGCCGCTCGAGCAGCCGGTCCGCTTCGGCCGCGGTATCGCCGGCTTCGACGCCCAGCAGCACCAGCAGGCCGCGGCCGATGGCGCCGACCGCGCGCCCCGCGACCACGACCTCGGCCGCGCTGACCCGTTGCAGCAGCCCGATCATGCCGTTCCCTTCAGCGGGGACGACCGCCGCGCCTGCTGCCGCTCCGGCGTCCTGCGCCCCGGCCGGAAATGCCGACTGTCGTCGTAATAATCCTGCCGAGCGTTGTCCGCGCACCATCCCGGAATGCCCAGCAGCGGCAGCGGCGCAAGTTCCCGCGTGTCGCGCATGGCACCCGGATCGGCAAGATGCGCGGCCACCCGGGCATCGGCTTCCCGCAGCTGTGCGTCCCGGGGCAGACCGAAAAAATCCCCATCGACACTGAACAGCAGGCTGTGGCCGGTCATCCCCTTGTACGGCGCCAGCGCCTTCTCGCACAGCGCATGGCCGAAGGGCAGGCACAGCAGGCCTTCGACGACCCGCGCACGCTGCGTCCAGAACAGCTCCTTCCACGCAAAACCCCGGATCAGCTCCAGCAGCCGTGCATCCCGGGCGATCACAATCAGTCCGCTCTCGTCGAACAGCGTCAGCGCATCCCGGACGGGCCCGCGCCCGTGCGGCACCACGGGCGCCGCGTGGTGCCGCGCATTGAGCGCCGCCTTCGCGCGCGGGAAACTGAGCCATACCAGCACATTGAACAGGTCATGCCAGCAACGCTCCCGAAACTCGAGTTCGCCGCGGCAGAACAGGCGCTGCTCGTAGGACCAGTCATCCTGCAAGGGGGCGATCAGCCGCAGGGGCAGGCCCGAGGCTGTTCTCAACCCTGCGGCATCCAGCGCCCTCTGCATCACGGCGCGCGACGGCCAGTCGGCGCCACGCGCGGCAGCCGCCGCATCGCGCAGCGGCCACAACAGCGGAAATTCCTCGACAAAGCCTTCGCGCCATGCATCCATGGCCGCAAGTGTACGCCGGACTCCGCCTTTTGCCGCGGTCTTTGCAGTACACTTGCGCGTTTTGCCGCCGGTCTGCGGGAACACCGCCTCCCCGCACCGGTCAATCGGCCTGCATCCATCAGGAGAATTGCGCGGGTTTGACATGTTCGCCGGCCATCGCCGACCATGTCAGGCGCCTGCGCAATAGTGAAACCAAGATGACTGACAACGTTGCCTACGCCACCACCGCCAAGGGAAAGGCCGAGATAGCCGCCAAACCGGGGGCGCTGAAGCCCGGCACCAAGGGCCTGCTCGCGGCCGTCGGCCAGCGCGCGACAGTCGCGGATCTGCGGGCGCGATTCCCGCGTGCCGGCGACATCGGCGGCGCACTGGCGCTGCTGGTCAAGGACGGCTACCTCGAACTGCTGCCGGAGAAGTCGCCCCTGCCGGAGCCCGCTGCCGTGCGCGAGCTGGAAAACTTTCTCAGCGAGCGGCCGAAGGAACCGACGCTGGAGCAGCTGCGGCATGCCGAGACCACGATCTCCGGCGCCCGACGGCTGAAGGCCGGTTACCAGATCAGCATCCTCAACCGTCCCGGCAAGCCGGTGCCGCCGCGCGGCGGCGACAGGCACATCGTGCTGGTCATCGACAGCCACGAGGCCGAAGCGCTCGCCGCCGCCCGCGCCCTGATGCAGAACGGCTTCGACGTGCGCGGCGCCGGCACCCGCAGCGAGATCGCCGCAGCGCTGGGCAAGACGCCGCCGCCGGACCTGATCATCATGGATGTCGATCTGCGCGATGCCGTGGGTCTCGATGTCCTGGGCAAGATCCGCGAGCACGCGGAATTCAGGGACACGCCCATCATCGTGGTGACGGCGCGCGCCGAGCGCGACGACATCGTTGCCGCACTGGCCTACGGTGCCTCGGGCTATCTGAACAAGCCGATTTCGCCGAAATCCCTGGTGCGCAACACCCGCGACGCGCTGGGGCTCGACTGAAGCGTATTCCGGTTTTCGCTACAGCAGCCGCCTGATCTGCGGCAGCGCGACTTCCGCCGCGGCCCGGCCCTCGGCAATGGCTTGCTCGGCACGGTGGTATTCCATGGTGCCGATGTCCTCCAGCAGCGGCGTGATGAGCACGTCTGCAGGCTCTCCGGCAAGCCGGCTGCGGGTGATGCGCGCCTGCATGATGTTGATGCTCTCGGCGACCACCTCGATCATGTTCAGCGACTTGTCGCGGCGGCCCGCACCCTCGCGCCGCGCCATGCGCCCGCTGCCGAGATCGACCCCGATCACCACATCGGCTCCCATCGCCCGGCACAGCGACACCGGCACTGGATTCACCAGCGCGCCATCGACCAGCAGCCTGCCGTCGCGCTCCACCGGCGTGAACAGTCCCGGCAGCGCGATCGACGCGCGCACGGCATCGGCCGCCCGCCCCTCGCGCAGCCAGATCTCGCGGCCGCTGCGCAGATCGGTGGCGACCGCGGCAAACGGCAGTTCCAGTTCCTCGATCGAGCGGTCGAGCAGGTGATCCTCGAGATAGGTGATCAGCTTTGCGCCCTTCAGGAAACCGCCATTGAAGCTGATGTCGAAAAAACCGAGCACTTTGCGCCAGGTCAGGCCCAGCACCCAGTCTTCCAGCGCGTCGAGCTGGCCCGCCGCATGGACTGCGCCGACCAGCGCGCCGATCGAGGAGCCGCAGACGATCTGCGGCCGGATGCCGGCCTTGGCCAGCGCGCGCAACACGCCGATATGCGCCCAGCCGCGTGCCGAGCCCGCGCCCAGCGCAATGCCGATCTTGAGTTCGTTTTTCATGTAAATATCAATATAATCAAATAGTTACATATTACCTTCGGCAGCGCTGCGGAGAAACCCTGCAACAGCGGTCACCTGTTGCGGAGTACCGAACAGGAAAGCGTCATTGTGCCCGCCGCGCAACTCCAGCAGCTGGCCGCGCAAGCCGGCGGCCGCCTGCAGGCGCTGCGCATGGCGGAACGGCACGATCTCGTCATCGCGGCTGTGCACGACCAGCACCGGCCCGCGGTAGTCCCTCACACCCTGCAGGGTGTCATAACGGAAACGGCTGATCCAGCTGACCGGCAGCCAGGGATAAAGCTCGGCGCCGAGGTCGTTGACCGACGTGAAGCTCGATATCAGCAGCAGCGCCCGCGGCCGGGTGACTGCCGCGAGTTGCGCCGCCACCGCGCCCCCCAGCGACTCCCCCATCAGCACGATGTCACCGGCGGCAAAGCCGCGCTCCTCGAGCCAGCGCCACGCTGCGCGCGCATCGGCATGGGTGCCGGCCTCGGACGGCGTGCCGCTGCTGCGGCCGTAGCCGCGGTAATCGATGAGCAGCACGCCGTAACCCATCGCGGCGAAATGCGGCAGGTAAATGATGCGGTCGGCGATGCTGCCGGCGTTGCCATGGAGCAGCAGCACCGCGCCCTGCATCTCTCCCTTCGTGGCCGGCACCCACCAGGCCGCCAGCGTCTCGCCGTCCTCGGTGCGGATGCGCAGATCTTCGAAACGCAGGCCTGCTGCGGCCGGTGTCGCCGGATTGTCGCGCCCCACCTGCGGGAAATAAACCAGCCGGTCCTGGGTCAGCCAGACCCAGGCGACGACCAGCACCCAGGCCGCGAGGCCGACGAAAAGGATGCGCAGCAGGGCGTTCAGTGCAGCCATCGCAGCGGCGGCTCGTCCAGCGCCGCGGCCTGCTCGCGCAGCGCGAGGATATGGTCCTGCCAGTAGCGCTGGGTGTTGAAAAAGGGAAAGTTCGCCGGAAAGGCCGGATCGTCCCAGCGCCGCGCCAGCCAGCCGGCGTAATGCACGATGCGCAGCGTGCGCAGCGCCTCGACCAGCATCAGCTCGGCCGGATCGAACTCGCGGAACTCGCAGTAGCCGTCCAGCAGGTGCAGCAGCTGCGCCTGCTGCGACTTGCGTTCGCCCGACAGGCACATCCACAGGTCCTGCACCGCCGGCCCCATGCGCGCATCGTCGAGGTCGACGAAATGCGGCCCGTCATCGGTCCACAGCACGTTGCCGGCATGGCAGTCGCCGTGCAGCCGGATCCGGCGCTGCGGGCCTGCGGCCTCCCAGCGCCGTTCAATGCGCTCGACCACGTCCTCGGCGACGCTGGCATAGGTGTCGTAGAGATCGTCCGGCACGAACTCGCTGTCGAGGACGAACTGCACCGGCTCATAGGCGAAGGATTCGATGTCGAGCGTCGGGCGGTGCGCGAAGGGCTTGACCTCACCCACCGCATGGATGCGCGCGATGAATCGCCCCATCCACTGCAGCGTCTCCGGATCGTCGAGCTCGGGCGTGCGCCCGCCGCGGCGCGGCGTCAGCGCGAACTGGAAGCCGCCATGCTCGTGCAGCGTGCGGCCCTTGAAGGCCAGCGGCGCCACCACCGGGACCTCGCGCGCAGCGAGTTCCAGCGCGAAATCCTGCTCCTCCTGGATCGCATCCGTCGTCCAGCGCTGCGGGCGGTAGAACTTGGCGACGACGGACTGCCCGCCGTCCAGCCACACCTGGTAGACGCGGTTCTCGTAACTGTTCAGCGCCTGCAGCCGGCCGTCGCAGCGCAGGCCGCAGCAGGATTCGATGGCATCGAGGATCAGTTCGGGATCGAGCGCGGCATAGGGTTTCATGGCGCAAACTGTAGCAGCTTCGAGATTTCAGTTTGCAAAAACGAATTTTTAAAATGCACAGGGATCCAGAGAATGCCACCAAGCTAACGCTTAAAAACACATGGAGATCGCCCTACGCTTCGCAACTTGTTCTCAATAATGAATTTATGCGAATTCGCAAAAATTGCAATCACGAAAATAGACAGGATCTTGCCTCAGTGACAGGTATTTTCTTTTGTCGAGACAGCCACGTAACGAGGTTTTCCTCGGCACTTTCTAAATCAATTAGCACACCCGCATTACTCACCAATTCAGCAGAGGCGTTTAAACTAAGGCCACATTTACCAACGATATCCTTCGCACTTAACCCCACATTAACACTCAATCCCGGGAGGATAGGCATCGCGTTCTTTACCGCTCTATTAGCCGAAAGTTTTGAATGAATCATTTTCGATAAAGCAAACTCAAAGAGCTTCCTCTTCTCATCGGATATTAAAAACTCTGGATTTTTTGTTGAAATCCGAAGCAACGTTAAAGCATATGCGAATGGTACGGCGTCGGCGTAATGTCCGTCTTTAATGACTGCAGCAGTTAACAAGTCATTTTCCAATTTTCCCAAAAACTTTCTATCTAATTTTTCAAGGACTCTCGAAAAGAACAATTGCGCCTTAGCATTATCAACGCCACTTGAACCACCTAAATGGCTAAAAGCCAATATAAGAGAAATAGCAATAACAACAACAGAAAGAATCCACCCCGATCCACGAAAACCATCTTCATCAAAAATAATTAACTGCGTTATCGCAACTATAATTGCCAGAACTATAAGAATAGCTCTTTGTACTTTTGTTTAAAATTGGCCAACTCATTAAATCCCCCTTGAATCTCAAATACAAAAAAGTGGCGAAAGCTAACTGTGCCGTGCACTCCATTGCTCAAACGTTGGCTTAGCCTCATCCATCACAAACTCGATATCCGGACAAGTCGCCCAAGGGCCAGTTGACATACAGCAAATAGCCAATCCGTTATCGATGTCTGCCCCGATGTAGGTAAACATATTTACCATTTCATGCACATACTGACTGGACATGAAAGGCACGGCAACCAAATGCTCGTCGTATGGAATCTCAGGATACGTCCGTAAAAAAGCTCCCAGCCCGCCTGGAAAATAATCTTCCAGAAACTCCTTTTTCAGGACAACGGTAATAAACTTAACGGGGACGCTCATGATTGATGCCCTCCTTGCGCACTCCAGTCTTGCTCCCAAGGAAACTCCAAACGCCCAAAATGACCGAAGGCTGCCGTTTTTCGGTAAATCGGCTGGCGCAAACAGAGCCGGGAACTGATCGCGGCTGGCGTGAACAAGCTGGTATTACTTACGATTTCGACCAGATCGGAAGGCAAAACTCCGCCGGTGCCGAAGGTTTCGACGCTGATGGCGACTGGATCGGCAACGCCAATGGCATAGGCCAGACGCACCTCGCAGTGACGCGCCGCGCCACGACACACAATCTCGCGGGCAAGATGGCGAGCCGCATATGCTGCCGATCGGTCAACCTTTGTAGGATCTTTGCCAGAAAAAGCTCCGCCGCCATGGCGTGCGTAACCGCCATAGGTATCCACAATGATCTTGCGCCCAGTCAGCCCAGCATCGGCAATAGGACCGCCATCCACAAAAGACCCACCGGGGTTGATCAGCAATACTGCGTTATCGGTCAACGCCTGCGGCAAAACCGGACGGATGATTTGCTCGACGCAAAATTCGCGCAATCTGGCTTCATCATAGCCAGCAGGATGTTGCACCGAAAGCACCACGGTCTGGATACGCAAAGGGCGTCCTTCCGCATACTCGACCGTCACCTGGCTTTTGGCATCAGGCCCAAGCCATCCGCCCGCATCGCCCAATCGCAAAGTCTTGTGCCGACGCATCAAAGCATTCGCCCAAGCGATCGGCGCCGGAAGAAACTCCGGCGTTTCGTCGCAGGCGTAGCCGAACATCAGCCCTTGGTCGCCAGCGCCTCCAGTATCCACCTTGACTGCAATCTGTTTGGATTGCAGTTCGAGATCAACATTGACCACAAGGTGGTTTGGATCGAGCCCCCAGCGACCTTCTCCATGCCCGATACCTCGCGCAACATCACGGACCAGTTCGGACACCTCAGGAACAGCAAGAGCAGTGATTTCGCCAAAAACCCAAACACGATGTCCTTTGGCCGCTGTTTCCACGGCAACCCGGGCACCCGGGTCTATCTCAAGGCATGCATCGAGCACCGCATCAGAAATCTGGTCGCAAAACTTGTCTGGGTGCCCATCTGAAACGGATTCGGAAGTAAAAAGTCCATCACAAAACAACATGTCAAACCTCCTGTTTAGCGAGCTTTGGCAAATAGCCAGGTGCCGCAAGCCGGAACAAATCCACCTCGCCCGTTACGTGAGCGAACCGCAAAACAAAAAACCCTCCACGCATTCGCGAGGAGGGTCGACGCGCCCGCTTCGTTGCCGGTTAAACCGACCGCATTCGCTTGTTTAGCGATGCCACCTTGCCCGGACAGGCAGGTTGGCGTGGGCGTCGACCCACTCAAAATGCAATGCTGAGGTTAATGATGTGCACATTACTTGTCAACAAGCACTGCGCAAATATTTCCCATTAATGTTTCGCTGAAACCTTTGTTAGACCATCCAGCATCCGTCCCGCCACAAACACCGCCCCGCCCTGCAGCCGTTCCGGCAAGACCTGAGGTAACACGTTCACGTTCGACACACGGCATTCGGCCAGCGTGCTCAGCAACAACTGTGACACCTCCGCCACTTCATCCTGCGGCTGCAATGGCCAGACAAAGCCTTCGAACAGCGAATCATCCAGCGGCGTGCTCAGGCTCAGCCGCAGTTCGCCGCCACCGCTGTCGAGGCGGTGCGCCGAGAGCACGGCTTCGGGGTCGCCGACGGCCATGCGGAATTTGCGCAGGGTATTGCCGAGGAACAGGCTCAGCGCTGCCTCGAGCTGGGCGCGGCGGCCGGCGTGGGCCGCCGTCAGCAGCGGCTGCGGCGGGCGCGGCATCGGCAGGATTTCGAGGCCGGGCTGGGCGAGCTGGCGCGCCAGCTCACGAGTCATCGCCATGCCCCAGGTGCCGATGTTCGACGCCGACTCCAGGAACGAAGGCAAGTGTTCAGGGTTGATACCGGCACCGGTGATGAAGCGCAGATGAACCTGCTCGCGGCTACCTGCAACATTGATCGGTTCCGGCTGCAGCGCATCGAGCGGCGCGCGCTGCGACGGGTCGGCTGCAGCATGCCACAAGGCTGAAGGAGACAGCGCGTCCAGCGCCTCCGCGCTGACCAGCGCATTGCCGAGCCCGAAGTTGCGGGTCACGCCGACCGCGCCGTGCTGCTCGAGCAGCCCGCGCAGCACATGCACCTCGGGCAGCACGCCGGGCACCGTGCTGGGGCCGCGCGCACCGGCAACAATCACCAGCGGGATCGCGAAAAATCGCAGGCCGATGCCCTCTCCCCGCGCGTCGAGCGCGGCGGCCAGCACCCGGGCAACGCGCTGCGCGGCCGCCGGCGGTTGTGCGCCAAGGGCCGCGCGGATGGCGGCATCGTCGCCGGCGGGGAGGGCCTCGCGCAACGCAGCCAAGAGCACGGCATCATCGCCGTTCGCAGCCGCAGCCTGCAGCGCCTGGCCTGGAATGCCCGCGCCGCCGCGCGGATCAGGCAGTGTTACGGTATGGCTCAATCGACCCTGGCCCCCGAGGCCCTGACAGCCTTGCCCCATTTCTCGATCTCGGACCTGATGAAGGCCGTGAACTGTTCGGGCGTGTCGCCGACGAATTCGGCACCCTCCGCCACCATGCGATCGCGCAGATCAGGCGCCTGCAGCGCCTTGGTCGACTCGCCATGCAGCCTGGCGATGATGTCCCGCGGCGTGCCGGTCGGCACTGCCATGCCGAACCAGGACCCGGTCTCGTAGCCTTTCAGGCCCTGCTCGTCGAGGGTGGCAATGTCTTTCGCCGCGGCGACGCGCTTGAGACTGGTCACGCCCAGCGCGCGCAGCCGGCCGCTGCGCGCATGCGGCAGCGTCGACACCATCGCGCCGAAATAGACCTCGATGTGGCCGGCGATGATGTCGGCGATCGCCGGCGTCGCGCCTTTGTACGGCACGTGCACCATTTTCACGCCGGACATGGACTTGAAAATCTCGCCGGCAAGGTGGTGCGGGCTGCCGATGCCGGTGGAGCCGTGACGCAGTGCGTCCGGGTTCGCCCTGGCAATGGCAATCAGTTCCTTCGCGTTCTTCGCCGGCAGCGAGGGATGCACGACGACGATGCCCGGCACCTTGGCGAAATTGGTGACGTAGGCGAAGTCCTTCAGCATGTCGTAGCCGAGCTTGGGATAGAGCGTCGGGTTGATCGCGTTGGCCACCGTCGGCATGAACAGCGTGTAGCCGTCGGGCGGCGCCTTCGCGCCGAGCTCGGTGCCGATGTTGGTGCCGGCGCCGGGGCGGTTGTCGATGATGACCTGCTGCCCCCAGGCCGCGGCCAGTTTCTGGCCCACCGCACGCGCGAGCATGTCGGACGTGCCGCCGGGCGTGTAACCGACGATGTAACGGATCGTGCGGTTGGGGTAGTTCGCCGCGCCCTGTGCCTGCACTGCTCCGGTCACCGTCAGGAACGCAGCAGCCGGCGCGAGAATAGTCAATAAATTATTGATTTTAAACATATTTTCATCCTGCCGATAAAAGAAAGCCCGGCCGCCATTCCCGATGCCCTTGCAGCATCCGGGATGACGGCCGGCTCATTGCAAATCCTGCCTGACCGATGCAGCCGCGGTTGACCCGCGGCTTCACCGCCAATCGATCACTCGACTTTCGCGCCCGACTCCTTGACCACCCTGGCCCATTTCGCGAAATCGGCCTTGACCACGCGCGCGAACTCTTCGGCACTGCCGCCCACCGCATCGGCACCACGCGCATTGAGCGTCTTCACCAGTTGCTGATCCTTCAGCCCGGCGTTCAGTTCGGCATTGAGCCGCTTCACGATGGCCATCGGCGTGCCGGCCGGCGCAAAGATGCCGAACCAGTTGACCACCTCGTAGCCCTTCACCGTTTCGGCGATTGCCGGCAGTTCCGGGAAAGCCGCCGAGCGTTTCGGCCCCGTGACCGCTAGCCCGCGCAGCCTGCCCGAGCGAACCTGCGGAGTCAGCGGCACTGCGCTGGCAATGGTGACACCGATCTGCCCGCCGAGCATGTCGGTAATCAGCGGGCCCGTGCCCTTGTACGGGATATGCTCCATGCGGATGCCCGCCATGCTCTTGAACAGCTCCACCGCCAGGTGGCTGGAAGAGCCGCTGCCGGCCGAGCCGTAGTTGATCTTGCCGGGATTGGCCTTCGCGTAATCGATCAGCTCCTTCACGTTCTTCGCGGGCAGCGAAGGACCCGCTGCCATCATCAGCGGCACCGCGACGAACTGCACCACCGGCGTGAAATCGCGGATCGCGTCGTACGACACTTTCCTGTAGAGATGCGGATTGATCACATGCGGAATGGAGGAAAACAGCAGCGTGTAACCGTCGGGATTGGCCTTGACCGCGATTTCCGTGGCAATGAGCCCGCCGGCACCGCCGCGGTTGTCGACCACCACCTGCTGGCCGATGCGGTCGGACAGCTGCTGGGCGGCGATGCGGCCGAGGATGTCGGCGGCGCCCCCGGGCGGAAAACCCACCACCAGGCGCACCGGGCGCTCGGGATAGGCGGCAATAACCGGGTAGGCTGCGGAGAGTGCGGTCGCGGCGGCCAGCGCCGTGGCGACCTGTCGGATGCATGAGTTCATGTCGGTTCCTCGTATCGTTATAGGGGTACTGCTGCCGGCAGGGCATTAGCAGCAATCGTGCCAACGCCCCGCAAGCGGTCGGTCACCAGCCCAGCACGTAGGCCGGACGACGCGGATCCGCGCCGCCGTGCAACACGCCCTGGGCATGGTCATTGACGATGGTGCACACCGACCCGGCGAGCCAGGTCATGTCGTCCCACCAGTAGACCTTGTGCCCCATCGCCGCCAGCGCATCGCCGGTGGCCTTGTCGATGCGCGACTCCAGGTAAAGGCGGCCCGGGAAGTAGGGATGCGGCTCGAAGGAGCCCGGGTAGCTGTAGTTGGCGAAGCGCGGCGCCTCCACCGCGTCCTGCACCGACATGCCGAAGACGTTGATGTTGAGGAAGACTTGGATCATCGCCTGGATCTGCACGTCGCCGCCGGGCGTGCCGAAGGGCATGTAGGCCTTGCCGTTTTTCAGCGCCAGCGCCGGGTTGGGCGTCAGCCGCGGCCGCTTGCCGGGTGCCACCGACGAGGGGTGCGACGGATCGGCCCAGGACTGGGTGCCGCGCCCGGAGCAGAGAATGCCGACGCCCGGGATCAACGGCGTCTTGTCGGATCCGTCTGACGGCGTCGCCGAAAAGGCATTGCCGTGGCGGTCGATCACACAAAGATAGGAGGTATCGCCGGGTCCCGGCGCCTCGTCGGGCTGCGGTTCCGGCACGCAGATGTTCGCCACCGTTGACAGGGATTTCGGATCCCCCGCAGGCGGCATTCCCGGCCAGGCCTCGTCATCGCGGATCAGCGTGCGCCGCCACGCCGAGTATTTCTCGGACAGCAGGCCGTTCAGCGGGATCCTGACGAACTTGGGATCGCCGAAATACTGGTGGCGGTCGGCAAAGGCCAGTTTCAGTGCCTCGGTCACCACATGGATGTACTGCGGCGTGTTGTGCCCCATCGCCCTCAGGTCATAGCCCTTCAGGATGTTCAGGGCCATCGGCAGCGCCGGTCCCTGCGACCAGGGTCCGCAGGCATGCAGCTCTATGTTGCCGAACTTCGACTTCACGGTGGGCTCGAAATTGACCTTGAAATTGGCGAAGTCCTCGTAGCGCATCAGCCCGCCCTGCCCGGCGATCCATTTCGTCACCGCTTTCGCGATGTCGCCCTTGTAGAAGGCATCGCGCGCAGCCTGCAGGCCTGCCTTGCGCCCCTTGCGCCTTGCTGCGCGGCGCTCCTCGTCGGCCATGTACTTCAGCGTGCGGCCGAGGTCGGCCTGCACGAAGACCTTGCCCGGCACCGGCGGCTTGCCGCCGGGCATGAACACTTTCTTGCTCGACGGCCAGCGGCCGTAGTACTCGGTGTTGGCACCGATGAAGTCCGCCATCAGCGGGTACATCGGGAAGCCTTCGCTGGCGAAACGGATCGCCGCCGAGGCCACTTCGCCGAAACTCATGGTGCCGAATTTCGACAATGCGGTAATCCAGGCATCCGGCGCCGCCGGCACCACGCAGCGCTCGACGCCGGGCGGGATCTTGCCGCCGTATTTCTTCAGGAAATAGTCCGGTGTCACTGCGGCCGGCCACACGCCGAGTCCGTCGATCGAATGCACCCTGCGGTCTTTCGCGGTGTAAATGATCTGTGGCGCGACACCGCCGATATTGACCTTCTCGGTCTGCAGTACGCCGATCGCGAGCCCGGCGGCAACGCCGGCATCGACGGCATTGCCGCCGCCCTCGAGGATTTCAAAAGCCGCATGCGCGGCGAGGTAGTGGCCTGCCGCAACGACATGGCGGGTCCCCATGATGGTCATGCGTTTCATCGTCATCGTCCAGTCTCCGTTGCCGCCGCGAAGCACACGCGGTATCCGGCGATTCTACCCCGCAGCACCGGAGACGACTGCGGCGAAGCCACGACATGGACCCCGGACCGGGGGCGATGCACGGCGCCCTCAGGCTTGGTAAACTCCGCGGTCAAACCAACTGTCGGCGACGCGCCGCGTATGCCGCACAATCACGAGGAGAACCCGATGACACTGAAAAAAATCTGGCTTGCCGCTGCGGCAGGCCTGCTGGCCGCCACCGCCCCGGCATCCGCGCAGAACTACCCTGCAAAGACCATCCGCATGGTCATTCCCTTTGCCGCCGGCGGCAATACCGACATCATCGGGCGGATTTTTGCGCCCAAGATGGCGGAAATCATCGGCCAGCAGATCATCATCGACAACCGCGGCGGCGCCGGCGGCACGATCGGCACCGAGATGGTTGCGCGCGCGGCCCCCGACGGCTACACGCTGCTGATGGCTTCCGCCGGCCACACCATCAACCCGGCGATGATCCGCAAGCTGCCGTACGACTCGGTGAAGGACTTCACGCCGCTGGGCATCGTCGCCGACGTTCCCACGGCCTTCGTGATCCACCCCTCGCTGCCGCCGAAAAACCTGAAGGAGTTCATCGCGCTGGCGAAGGCACGCCCGACGGACATCTTCTACTCGACTGCCGGACAGGGCACCGTCGGCCATCTCGCGGCAGAACTGCTGATCTCGACCACCGGCGTCAAGATCACCGCCGTGCACTACAAGGGCAGCGGCCCTTCGATGATCGACCTCGTCGGCGGTCATGTGCAGATGCAGTTTCCGAGCATGCCGGCCGCCGTGCCCTACGTCGCCCAGGGCCGACTGCGCATGATCGCCCAGACCGGCGAGAAGCGCTCGCCGGCGGCTCCCAGCGTGCCGACAATGATCGAGCAGGGCCTGAAGGGCTTCGTCGTGTCGAGCGGCTTCTCGATGTTCGGGCCAGCCAACCTGCCCAAGCCGATTGTCGACCGCGTCAACTCGGCACTGGTCCAGGCCCTGAAAGATCCCAAGGTCAGCAAGACCCTGCTCGACCAGGGCGCGGAGCCCAACGGCAGCTCGCCGGAGGCGCATGACAAGTTCAACCGCAATGAAATCCAGAAATGGATCAAGGTCGCCCGCGCAGCCGGCATACAGCCCAACTGAGCACGGTTCTGCTGCGTTAAAATACGGGGCCGCGTGCCCCGTATTTTTTTGTCCCCGACATAAGCGCAGCATTGATTTTCATCCAGAGACAGCCCATGACCCCACTCGACTTCCAGTTCCCCTACACCTCGCAGCGCATGCCTGTCCTGGCACGCAATGCCGTCGCCACCTCGCAACCGCTGGCCGCGCAGGCCGGCCTGCGCATGCTGCTGCAGGGCGGCAACGCGGTGGACGCCATACTCGCCACCGCGATCTCGCTGACCGTGCTCGAACCGACCAGCAACGGCATCGGCAGCGACGCCTTCTGCATCCTGTGGGACGGCAAGAAGCTGCACGGACTGAATGCCTCGGGCCGCTCGCCTGCGGCGTGGACGCCGGAGCGCTTCAAGGGCGCGCAGGCGATGCCCCAGCGCGGCTGGGATGCCGTGACGGTCCCGGGCTGCGTCTCGGCCTGGGCGGATCTGTCCGCGAAATTCGGCAAGCTGCCCTTCGCCGACCTGTTCGAACCGGCGATCCAGTACGCCACCGACGGTTACATGGTGACGCCGACCATCGCCCGGCTGTGGGCGAACCAGGCGCCGGAACTGAAGAACCAGCCCGGCTTCGCCGAGGCCTTCATGCCGCGCGGCCGCGCGCCGCTGCCCGGCGAGAAATTCTCCTTCCCGGCGCAGGCCAAGACGCTGGCGCGCATCGCTGAAACGAAGGGTGAAGCCTTCTACAAGGGCGATCTCGCCGAGAAAATCGTTGCCTGGGCCAAACAGCACGGCGGCGCGATGACGCTGGAGGACCTCGCCGCCCACAAGAATGACTGGGTCGACCCGATCGGCATCGACTATCGCGGCTACACGCTGCACGAGATCCCGCCCAACGGCCAGGGCATCGCCGCGCTGATCGCGCTCGGCATCCTCGAGAATTTTGACGTCGCCAAGCTGCCGGTGGACTCGCCCGACAGCATGCACCTGCAGATCGAGGCGATGAAGCTCGCCTTCGCCGACATCAACGAATACGTGTCCGATCCGGCAACGATGCGCGTGAAGCCCTCGGAGATGCTCGACAGGGCCTACCTCAAGGAACGCGCGAAGCTGATCGACATGAAGAAGGCGCAGGAGCCGGCACACGGCAATCCGGCGAAGGGCGGTACGGTCTATCTGACAGCCGCCGACGAGTCCGGGATGATGGTGTCGTACATCCAGTCCAACTTCGCCGGCTTCGGCTCCGGTGTCGTCGTGCCCGGCACGGGCATCAGCCTGCAGAACCGCGGCTTCGGCTTCAGCCTGAAGCCCGGCCACGCCAACATTGTCGCCCCGCGCAAGCGGCCCTTCCACACCATCATCCCCGGATTCCTGACGAAGAACGGCAAGCCGCTGATGAGCTTCGGCGTGATGGGCGGCTCGATGCAGGCGCAGGGCCACATGCAGGTGGTATCGCGCATGGTCGACTACGGACAGAATCCGCAGGCTGCCGCCGACGCACCGCGCTGGCGCATCGACACCGGCCTCAAGGTCGGAATCGAGCACGGCGTTGCCGCCGACACGGTCAACGAGCTGCGTGCCCGCGGCCATGACATGCCGCAGGCCGACCGCTGGTCCACCGACTTCGGACGCGCCCAGCTGATCTACAGGATGGAAGACGGCTATTTCGCCGCATCCGAGCGCCGCACCGACGGCCAGGCCGTCGGTTTCTGAACGCAGAGACACACGGATGAAATACTCCCTCGGCGAACGCAAGGTTGTCTGCAGGGGCGACTACTGGATTGCCCCCAATGCCACGGTCATCGGCAGCGTGGTATTGGAGAACAATGCCAGCATCTGGTGGAACTGCGTGCTGCGCGGCGACAGCGACACCATCACCATCGGCGAGAACTCGCAGGTGCAGGACGGCTCGGTGCTGCATGCCGATCCCGGCTTCCCGCTGACGCTGGAGAAGAATGTCAGCGTCGGCCACATGGCGATGCTGCACGGCTGCACCGTCGGCGAAGGCAGCCTGGTCGGCATCAAGGCAGTGATCCTCAACGGCGCGAAGATCGGCAAAAACTGCCTGATCGGCGCCGGCGCCTTCGTCGGCGAGGGCAAGGAGATTCCGGACGGCTCGATGGTGCTGGGCATGCCCGGCAAGGTCGTGAGGCAGCTGACGCCCGAACAGATCAAGGGCATCAACCGGATCTCCGAGCATTACGTGAAGAACTTCAAGCGCTACATCGCCGAGCTGCGGCCCGACGAATCCTGAACGCCGCGAGCGAGGCCGCGATGACCGCAATGAGCAAGTTCGGCTTCCGCATCAAGACCCGCGGCGGCATGGTGGTCGAGAACCTGGTGGTGCAGGCCCGCGACCAGGCGGAAGCCGAACAGCGCATCCGCCAGATCTACCATCATTGCGAAATTCTCGAATGCAGCGTACTGGCCGCGGACACGCGCGGGGAAAGCATGGATCTCGAAGGGGTAATTTCGCTGATCAGCCGCCAGGACGATACGCGTTAGCGCGGCATCCTTCCGCCTGATTCAGGAGCCGGCACGGCGCGTGTGCACCAGGCGCAGCCCCGTCGCCGCACCACGACGGAGCAGAAATTCCTGGCCTGCCGCGAGCGCAGTGCGCGCGCCCGGCGGCGCCGTCCTCACGGCCGGCGCTGCGGCAGGCCGCTCCAGCCGGATGAAGCCGGTCGCGAGCAACTCCTCGAGCAGCCGGCCATAGTCGCGCGCGCCGCGGCTTGCCGGCGCATGCTCGAAGACATCCTGGTTGGAAGCCGGGCTCTCGGCGAGGCTGACGTTCTCCGCGATGCGCGTCGCACAGACCTCGTCGCCGTAACGCGCCCTCAGTTGTCGCTCGATGTCGAGCGACATGCGGCGCCGCGAATCGTAGCGGGTGATCAGGTAGCGCCGGGGCACGCGCCGCTTCAGCACCTGTTCCAGCGCCTTCAGCGTGCGCTCCATCTGCAGCGCACCCTTCATTGCCAGGTAATCCGTGGAAATCGGGATAATCACGCCATCGGCCGCAAACACGCTGGCGAGAGACAGCACACCCAGCATGGGACAGGCATCCATCAGCACGGGACGCCCTGCCGGCTCCTTCTCGAGCGCGACGGCCAGGCGCGTCAGCACCGCGGGGCCCTTGCCGAACTGGGTGTCGACCTTGGACAGTTCGATGTGCGAAGGCACCAGACGCCAGCCATTGCGCGTGCTCATGCTCAACGCCGCGAGCGGCACGCCATGCGCATACAGTCCGTAGAGGCTGGCATCCGCGCGCGGCACCGAAACGCCGCAGACCTCGGTAAGGTGTCCCTGGGGATCAAGGTCGATCACCAGGGGATCCGTGCCCCGTCGTGCCAGCAGGCCGGCCAGGTTGAGCGTTGTCGTTGTCTTGCCGACCCCGCCCTTCTGATTGAATACCGCGATGCGTGCCACCGGAACCTCCGCGGGGCCGGAATCCGGCCTTGGATAGGAATGGGGATTTTGCGCTGTGAATCAGGGAATTGGCAACCGCTGTTTGGAAATTGCCTCAACACATCACGACAAGCCACTGTCCTGCTTTGAATGGAAAACATGGCGGGTTACAAGAATTAAATAATATAAATAAAAATCAATTACTTGCGATGACCCGCCTTGCAGACTTCGGCAACATCGCCGGCCAGCGACAATCCAGTCCCGCTGGTACGACACGCCCTCCCCCTGCGCCCGGTCAGTGCCCACAAGCGACAAGCGCGCTGCAGACGTTCGCATGCTGAGAACGCACTACGGCAGCCCGCCGGAGAATCCTGCCACGGCGAACGCCGCCAATGGCGACCGACTTTGAATTCGGTTATCCTCGCAGGCAAATTTCAGGGGGGTGTTTGAAATGGCGTTTTATGCCTTTTACGTGATCGCAATCATCGTGCTGATCCTGCATTTCACCGGCTGGCTCAAACGCAACAATCTCGAATGGTTGGTACTCGCCCTCGCCGTCGCCGTTTTCCCCGTGGTCATTTTCCTGCGCTGAATACAGCGCAGGCGCGGTTTTTCATTTCAGCAGCAGGCTCACGCCGCTGGCCAGCAGCATCAGCGCCAGTATCCGTGAAAAGCTGTCGCTGCTGACGCGGTTGCCCAGCCGCTCCCCGACCACCGTCGCGATCCACATCAGGGGCAGCAACAGCACAAACAGCAGCAGTGTGCCCCTGTCGTAGTAGCCCGACCAGGCGTAGCCGCCGATGCGGGCCACCATCTCCGCAAACCACAGCGCCGCCACGGTTGCGCGAAATCCCGCACGACTGACGCCCCGGGCATTGATGTAAATCACCACCAGGGTGCCGCCGCCCCCGCCGAACAGCGTATCGAAAAAGGCGCCGGTAAAGCCCACCGGCAAGGCCCAGCGCTGCGAACAGCGCAGCTGCGGCAGGCCCAGCGCGCTGACCGCCAGCATGTACGCGGAATACAGGATCAGGAAAACGCCCAGCAGCAGCACCAGCACCCGGTTGTCGAGCACCGCGAACAGCCAGAGCCCCGCCAGCGCGCCGGCAATGGTCGGCGGCAGCAGCAGGCGCAGCTCTTCCCAGACGATTTCCCGGCGGTCGCGGATGACGAGGATCACGAACAGCACGAACACCAGCAGGCTGCACAGCGGCACCGCCAGCTGCAGCGGAATCACGAAGGCCAGCAGCGGCACGGCAATCATGCCGGCACCGAAGCCGGACATGCCGCGCACGACGAAGGCGAAAAAAACCGAAGCGGCGATCCACGCCAGCTGGAAACCGTCGAGACCCGGCATCGCCCTACTTCAGCACCAGCGCGGCACCGCTGAGCAGCAGCACTGCGCCGAGGGCACGCTGAAACAGCTGCTGGTCGAAACGCCGTACCAGCCGCGCACCCAGCCAGGAGCCGATGACCACCATCGGCAGCGCCGCCGCCAGCAGCAGCATCACGTGGCGGTCATAGAGGCCGAGCGAGGCGTAGCCGGCGATGCGTGTCAGCCCCTGGAACAGCATCACCGTGGTGATGGTCACCCGGAATGCATCCTTGGCGAGGCGCGCCGAATTGAGATAGATCACATAGATCGGACCCGCCGCCCCTCCGAACAGAGAGCCGACGATGCCCGCGGCGAAGCTGGTCACCCCCGCCACCGGCAGCATCCAGCGCGGCGGTATCGCCGGTGTGCGCCCGGCAAACACCATCACGTACAGCGCATACAGCACCACGAACACGCCGAGCGCACGCGCCAGAGGCTGCGGGTCGATCAGGGTCAGCAGGTAAATGCCGAAGAACACGCCGAGCAGGCTGCCGGGGAGGATGCGCCAGATCTCGCGCCAGACGATGTGGCGCCAGTCGACCACGCCGTGACCTATCGAGGACAGCATGTTGAGCACTGTCACCACCGGCACGGTCACCTGCACCGGGAACACCAGCGCGAGCAGCGGCACCGCCACCGCACCGCCGCCGAAGCCGGTGCCGCCGCGCACTGCGAAAGCCAGTGTCACCACCACCACGCAGAACAGCATCTGCCACAGCGACAGCTCATCCACCCGAAGGGCCCTCCCCGCGCAATGCGCGCCGCCCGGCATGCAGAGCCATCAGCGTCAACACAGCGATCACGGTGACCATGCCGAAGGTCGCCGCATAGCTGCCATTCAGCTTGTAGACCAGCGTGAAAGCCGTGGGCCCGGTCAGGATGCCGGCGAAATTCCACACCATCGCGCCGCCGGTGGCGAGGCTGACCTGCCCCGGCGGACTGCGCCGCGCCACTTCGGCGGTGTAGAGCCCGTTCCAGCCGATCGCGGTGGCGCCGAGCACCGCGAACAGCAGGCCGGTGACCGTCACCGGCCATCCCGGCTCCAGGAAATACACCGCGCCGCAGCAGGCAATCGAGCCCAGCGTCAGGTATTGCAGCGCCGCCAGGCAATCGCCGCTGCGATCCGCGAGCCAGCCCCAGGCAATGCGCCCGAGCACGCCGAAGATCTGGGCCACTGACAGCATCAATCCGGCTTCGACCAGCGTGTAACCGCCCTCGTCCACGAGCATCACCACGGTGAAAGTGCTGACGCAGAGCTGGATGAAGGCAAGGCAGAACGCCGCCACACCCAGCCAGCGCAGCGCCGGCATGCGCCACACAAGCAGCACGCCATCGAAGACCCTCGCCTGCACCGGCAAATCAGGGCGGCGGTCATCGTCCCAGCGACGGCGCGCCGGTTGCATCGCCAGCAGCGTCGCCAGTGCCGATGCCAGCACCAGCGCGAGCGCCCAGCGCCAGCCGAAGGCGAGCGTCACCGCCGGCGCGATCAGTGCCATCAGCGCCCAGGCCAGCGGCACGCCGGTCTGTTTCAGCGAAAAAATGAAATTGCGGTGCTGCGGCGGGCTGTAGCGGAACAGAAGATGCGCAGCCGCCGGGAGGTTGATGCTCATCGCGGCACCGATCAGCACCGACGCGCACAGCAGCGCAAATATGCTGCCGTGCAGGGCAGCCGCCATGCCGGCGGCGCAGCAGGCCATGCCGATCTGGGTGGTGCGGCAACCGCCGTAACGCCCCACCATCCAGGTGAACAGCATCGAGCCCAGCATTGCCGCGCCGTAGATCACGCTCATCTGGTAGCCGATCAGCGAGGCCTCGACATCCAGCGCGCGCGCCAGCTCCGGCGCAATCACCGGGAACACCGCGGCGCCCATGGCGCCGGCCACCTGGGCCGCGGTGGTCGCAGCGACGACCGCGGCCACGGTGGCAAAGGGTGGCGGGGATGCGGGGGTCACGGCTTGCACTCCGCGCGCGCAGCCGCGGCCGCCAGCGCGGCGCTGGCCAGGGCGGCCAACGCAAGCCATCCGAAAGTGTCGGTGTAGCTGCCGATGCCGCGGTAGGCCGCCGCGAACAGCGCCGGGCCGGCGAGGATGCCGCCGAATATCCACACCATGATCCCGCCCGTCGCCACGCTGACCATGCCCGGCGGGCTCAGCCTTGCAATCTGCGCATGCATCACGCCGTTCCAGCCATAGGCCGCCACGCCGAACAGGGCATAGAACACCGCCAGCGCCGCCACCGGCGGCCTGTCCGCGATCCACAGGCTCGCCACGCAGCCCAGTGCCGCGGCAAGGCTGGTCAGCGACAGCACTGCAAGCGCCATCCCGCTGCGGTCGGCGATCCAGCCAAAGGCAAGGCGCCCCGCCATCCCCGACACCTGCACCAGCGACAGCATCGCACCGGCCGCCACCAGCCCATAGCCTGCCTCCTGCACCAGCAGGTTCACCGTGAATGTGCCGAGGCAAAGCTGGACAAAGGAAAAGAAGAAGCCCGCCATCGCCAGGTAGCGCAGCGTTCGGTAGCGCCACAGCACGCCGATGCCGGTCAGCAGGTTGGTGCGCGCGGCGGCGCCGGGGTCGCGGTCATCGTCCCAGTGGATGCGCCAGCGCTCCAGCAGCAAGGCGCCGGCGACTGAATACGCAAGCACCACGAGCATGGATACCCTCCAGCTGAACGCCACGGTCAGCACCGGCGCAAGCAGTGCGATCGTCGCCCAGCCGAGCGGCACACCGGTCTGCTTGATCGAAAAAATCAGGTTGCGCCGCTGCGGCGGACCGAAGCGGTAGAGCAGGTGCGCGGCTCCCGCCGCCGCCAGCGCAGTGCTGACGCCGCTGCATATCGCCGCCACCGGCATCAGCCACAGCTTGCCGCCAAGACCGGCGACCATGCCTGCCGCACAGACCCACAGCGACCACTGCATCGCGCGGCAGGCACCCCAGCGCAGCACCACGGTGCCGACCGCACCCGAAGCCAGCATCGCCGCGCCGAAGAGGATGCTCATCAGGTAACCCACCGCCGAGGCATCGACGTCGAGCATGCGCGCGAGTTGCGGCGCCAGCACCGGGAAAATCGCGATACCCATCGCCGAGGCAATCTGCGCCGCGGTGGTCGCCAGCACCACCACCACGATGGAGGGAACGGGGTTCATCGCGTCGGTCCCGAGGAACGCCGTGCCAGCAGCAGCAGGCCGAAAGCGGCGACGGCCGAGCCCGTCACCAGCAGGAAGGTATTGCCGTAACTTCCGATACCGCCATAGGCTGCGGCAAAGGCCGCCGGTCCCACGAGCACTCCGGCAAACACGAAAAACGTCGTGCCCGCCGCAACCACGCTGGCCATGCCCGGCGGACTGAGCCGCGCGGCCTCGGCATGGAAAACGCCGTTCCAGCCCACCGCCGTCGCGCCGATCACGAAAAACAGCAGGTAGACCAGGCCCTTGTGCCACTGCGGATCGAACAGCGCCAGCAGCAGCGTCGAGGCAGCCGTGATGCCGCAGATGATCATCAGCACCTGCAGGCTGCTGCCGAGGCGGTCGGCGAGCCAGCCCCAGCAGATGCGCGAGGCCGACCCGCCGATCTGCACCACCGACAGCATGACCCCGGCTTCCACCAGTCCGTAGTGGCCCTCGGCGACCAGGTAGATGACGGTGAAGCTCAGCACGATGCGCTGGATCGCCGAGAAGATCATCGCCACCAGGGAAATCCAGCGCAGCTTTGCCTGGCGCCACACCAGCGGCACGCCGCCGAAGGCCGCCGATCCGCCCCGCGGCGCGCTGCCGCGGTCGGCATCCCATAGCTCCCGGTAACGCTGCAGCACCAGCACAATGACGAAAATCATCACCCCTACCATCAGCAGCGACCAGCGGTAGCCGAAATTCACCGCGATCACCGGCGCGGTCAGCGCGGTGATCACG
Source organism: Burkholderiales bacterium (assembly GCA_019634975.1). GTDB lineage: Bacteria > Pseudomonadota > Gammaproteobacteria > Burkholderiales > SG8-41. Next base: position 224,468 of record JAHCAI010000003.1, on the reverse strand, counting down.
CCGCCGACCGGCACGCCGGTCTGCTTGATCGAGAACATGATGTTGCGCCGCTGCGGCGGCGTGTAGCTGACCAGCATGTGGGCTGCCGCGGGATTGAGCAGCCCCATGCCCATGCCCACCGCAGCCGAGCCGAGCGCGATCGCCGCGACATGCGGCAGCGCAAACAGGGCGAGTCCCGCGCCACAGCACAGCACCGAAATCTGGGTGGCGCGTGCCGCTCCGAAACGCAGCACGGCTTTGCCGCCGAACATCGTCGCCGCCGTCGCCACGCCGAAGGTCAGGCTGACCTGGTAGCCGATCAGGATGGGACTGACGTCCAGCGCCTCCGCCAGTTTGGGCGCGATGGTCGGCAGCAGGATGTTCGACATCGCGATCATCATCTGCGCGAACGTGGCGACGGCGACGACCGTCCACGGACCGGGAATCGGAACGCCGCCGGTCACCGGAAAATCCTGCTGGAAAATGGTTGCCGGAAAAACACACCGCATTGTGTGGACTGCGCCGCATTGGTGCAAGCCGCACTCTCACGATGCGGTCTGCGCACCATGACGGGGCATCATAAATATCAGATATCAGCTGTTGACATGTCAGATTTTCATTTCTAAGATTTCATCAAATGACTGCCGCAAAAACCATCCCCCTGCTCAGCGAGCGCGCCTACGAACGCGTCAAGCACGACATCATCTGCTGCCTGATTGCGCCGGGCACCGAAGTGTCCGAAGCGCAGCTGTGCGAGCAATACAAGCTCGGCAAGGCGCCGGTGCGCATGGCGCTGTCCCGCCTCGCCCACGACGGCCTGGTGCGCGCGATGCCGCGCCGCGGTTACATGGTGACGCCGGTCACGCTCAAGGACATCCAGGATGTGTTCGAACTGCGCCTGCTGCTCGAGCCGCGCGCGGCCCGGCTCGCCGCCGGCAAGGTCGACGCCAAGCGGCTGCGCCTGCTCGACGAAATCTGCCGCGCCGGCTACCAGTCGGGGGAGCCGAAAAGCACCGCGCGCTTCCTCGAGGCCAACAAGGATTTCCACGTCGCGATCGCGCAGGCCTCGGGCAACGCCAGGCTCGCCCATGCCATCGCCCAGCTGCTGGACGAAATGACCCGCCTGCTGCATCTCGGCCTCGGCTTGCGCAACCGCACGCAGGAAATGCAGCACGAGCATCGCACGCTGGTGCGCGCACTGGTGCGCGGCGACGGGGCGACCGCGGAGAAGATCTGCCAGGAACAGATCGAGGCCGCGCGCGACATGGTGCTGAAGGCGATCCTCAACAGCGATGCGGTGATGAACCTGGCCATCGTCGCGGAGAACCACTGAGCCATGCCTGAAGCACTGCAGAACCTCGTCCGCCGCCTCGATGCCGCTCTCGCCGTGCCGCGCGATGCCTTCCCCGCAGCCGTCACCGCGGCCCTCGGGGAAGCCGTCGCCTCCACCGACTGGCTGAAGCCGGAACAGCTGCGTGTCGACCCTGCGCAATACGCGCGCCATCTGCTCTATGCCGATCCGCTCGACCGCTACACGGTGGTGTCGCTGGTCTGGGGCAACGGCCAGCAAAGCCCCATCCACGGCCACCACACCTGGTGCGGGGTGGCGGTGTACCGGGGCGAAATCAGCGAGACCTTCTACAACGCGGACAACGGCAGGCCGGCGCCGCTGCGGACGGTGCGCCGGAAGGCCGGCACCCTGAGCTTCGACGAAGGCGACGCCGGCGTGCACCGCATCGCCAACCCGGACGGCGACGTCGCGGTATCCATCCATGTCTACGGCATCGCCGCCGCGCGCGTGGCCACCGGCGTCAACCGGGTGCTGGGATGACGGGACAAGAATCGGGCTCAGGGTTCATAATCACGGCGGCGGATCAGCCGTCGCATCACCAATCATCACCCAACGGAGAAAAGCAATGAAAGCAGTCGTACTTCGGGAACACGGCACCCTCGACAAACTGGAATACGTGGCCGATTTTCCCGATCCGGTGGTCTGCGAAGGCCACGTGGTGATCCGGGTCAGGGCGACCTCGTTCAATTACCACGACGTGTTCACGGTGCGCGGCATGCCCGGCATCAAGGTGCCCTTCCCGATGATCATCGGCCTCGACCTTGCCGGCGAGATCCTCGAAGTCGGCCCCGGCGTCAGCGGCTGGAAACCCGGCGACCGCGTGCTGGTCAACCCGCTGAACAAGAAAAAGGGCCTGATGGGCGAGATGATGCACGGCGGGCTGGCCGAGAAATGCCTGGTCGCCGCCGACCAGCTGATCAAGATGCCCGACAACGTCAGCTTCGAGCAGGCCGCCTCGCTGCCGGTCGCCTATGGCACCGCGCACCGCATGATCATCACCCACAACACGATCAAGAAGGGCGACAAGGTCCTGGTGCTGGGCGCCAGCGGCGGCGTCGGCACCGGCTGCGTGCTGCTCGCCAAGATGCTCGGCGCCGAGGTCATCGCCTGCGCCTCGAGCGAGGACAAGATCCAGCGCCTGAAGGACCTCGGAGCCGATCATGTCATCAACTACAAGACCACCGATTTCTCGAAGTGGGCGATCGAGAAGTTCGGCAAGCCGCAGCGCCGCAGCTACGAGGGCGGCGTCGACGTCGTCATCAACTTCACCGGCGGCGACACCTGGGCACCGACGCTGAAGTGCGTCAAGCGCGGCGGCAAGATCCTGGTCTGCGGCGCCACCGCCGGCTACGACCCCAAGGAAGACCTGCGCTATGTCTGGAGCTTCGAGCTGCAGATCATCGGCTCCAACAGCTTCTACGACGAAAACCTGAAGGCACTGATGGATCTGATCCAGCAGGGCAAGATGAAGCCGGTGGTCGACGAGGTGATGCCGCTGCAGGACGCGGCCAAGGGCCTCAAGCTGATCGAGGACCGCGAGGTGTTCGGCAAGGTCGTGATCACGCCCTGAAAACCTTCAGCCACAGAAAACACGGAGAAAAAAGCGTTTCAACAGGATAGACAGGATGTTCAGGATAAAACCCGTGAACTCTTGCGTCTTGTCTCACGGCGGATGCTCCGGTTTTATCTTGTTCATCCTGCACATCCTGTAAATTGATCTTGCAGTTCCAGTTCTCTGCGTCCTCTGTGGCTGGCCTTTGACTTTGATTTCCATCAACACGCATGACCATCCCCTGCCCTGAACCCCGCGGTTATCCCGGCAACCTCGGCGCGCCGTTCGCCGAGCATGCCGGACTCGAGCGCACGGCGCTGGTTGACCTGCGCGATCCCGCGGCGCCGCGGGAGTACGCCTTCCGCGAACTCGACGCCGCCTGCAACGCGCTGGCACGCGGCCTCGAACGCAGCGGACTGAAACCCGGCGACCGCATCGGCATCCTGTCGCTGAACCGCGCCGAATTCGTCATCACGCTGCTCGGGGCAATGCGTGCCGGCATGGTGCCGGTGCCGATCAACATCAAGCTCGCAGCCGACACCGTGCGCTACATCGTCGCCGATGCCGGCGCAAAGCTGGTGTTCTGCGAATCCGCCTACACCCACCTGCTGCCGGAGGGCGCAAGGTCGGTGGCCTACGACGACGGCGGTGCCTGGACTCGCTTCCTCGATCCGGGTCCGCACACGCCCTTCGAGCCGGCTCCGGACAGCGTGGCGATACAGCCCTACACCTCGGGCTCCACCGGCAAGCCCAAGGGCGTGCTGCTTACCCATTACGGCCAGAACTGGAGCCGGCGCATCCTTGCGCACACCCGCGGCACCACCGACAAGGACACCATCCTCGTCGCTGCGCCGCTGTACCACAAGAACGCACTGAACGCGATCAAGCAGGGCCTCACCGGCGGTGCGAAGCTGGTGCTGATGCCGCAGTTCAGCGTCGAAGGTTATCTTGCGGCGCTGGCCCGTTACCGCTGCACCGTGGTTTCCGGCGTGCCGACGATGATCTCGATGCTGCTCGCCCGCGGCGACCTGATGGCGAAGACCGATACGACTTCGGTGCGCACGGTGATGATGGGCTCGGCGCCCTCCTCGCCCCAGCTGCTGGCCGACATCCGCAAACATTTCCCCAACGCCGAGCCGCTGGTGGTCTACGGCGTCACCGAGGGTGGTCCGGTGCCGCTGGGCCCGCATCCCGAAGGCAAGCCGCGCCCGCCGGGTTCGATCGGCGTGCCCTATCGCGGCACCGAGGCAAAACTCGTCGGCGGACCCAATCCCGACGAAGGTGAACTGCTGCTGCGCAATCCCGGCATTCTGATCGGCTACCACAACCTGCCCGAGGAAACCGCCAAGCGGCTCGCCGGCGGCTGGTATCACAGCGGCGACGTCTGCCGGCGCGACTCCGAGGGTTTCTATTTCTTTGTCGGCCGCACCGACGACATGTTCGTCTGCGGCGGCGAGAACATTTTCCCGATCGAAGTCGAGCGCATGCTGGAGAAGCATCCTGCAGTCCACCAGGCCTGCGTGCTGCCTTTGGCTCACGACCTGAAAGGGCAGGTGCCCTATGCCTTCGTCGTGCTGCGCGCCGGGAAAACCGCCGGCGAGGAGGAACTGAAGCAGCACGCCCTCGCCAACGGCCCCGCCTATCAGCATCCGCGGCGGGTATTTTTCCTCGATCAACTGCCACTGGCCGGCACCAACAAGGTCGACCGCGGCCGATTGCGCGAAATCGCAGCGCAGGATGCCGAGAAAAACTCATCCGCGGCATGACAATTACACTGTTGTGCCTTTCCCAACCCTGAACTTCAATCACGACTTATCCGGAGCAACACCATGACCGACAGCAAACCGACCCCGCCCAGCCTTGAGCAACTGCAGAAGCTGATCACCCGCGGCCCGTTCAACCAGTGGCTCAATTTCACCTTCATCAAGGCCGATGACTCCGGCATCGAGGTGAAGGCCACCTGGCGCGAGGAATGGGTGGTCAATCCCGAGCGGAAATACACCCACGGCGGCATCCTCGCCGCTATTGTTGATGTTGTCGCCGACTACGCCATCGCCGCCCAGCTCGGCCGCCCGGTGCCGACCATCGACATCCGCGTCGACTACCACAAGGCCGCGATGCCCGGCGACCTCACCGCCAAGGGCCGCGTCGTGCGCAGCGGCAGCCAGTACTCGACTGCCGAAGCCTATGTTTACGACAAGGACGGCGCGCTGGTCGCCAGCGGACGTGGCACCTATTTCACCGCGCCTCCAAAATGAAGTGATTGGGGGACGGGTGGATTAGGGGATTAAGCGATTAAAGTAAAAGCCCGGGCCGGGCACGACAATCACCTAATTACCTAATCACTTAATCACCATTTACCAATACCAGTCACCGCCCCCGCAAATGCCCGAGGCCCTCGAAAGCCGCATCCTCACCCCGCCGGGGATGCCAAGCTTGCGGGGCAGTGTAGGATACCGGCTGCGCCGGAGGTGCGAAGCGGATCAGGACCGACCCGGCGCTCACTGCGATGCCGGAGCGGGCGGTCATGATGACCGTCCCTGAAATGGACATCCTGCATCCTTCTGAAAACGAGCTGTTCCGCCGGGAAAAAGAGGCCGGACGATGAATGCAGCAAGCAAGGCGGCACCGCGCCGGCTGATCGTCGCGATGACCGGGGCTTCGGGTTCCGTTTACGGCATCCGCATCCTCGAACGGTTGCGTGCGATCGGCGGCTGGGAAACCCACCTCGTGGTGTCGGAAGCCGGTGTTCTCAATGCCTTCCAGGAATACGGCATGGACCGCAAGGCACTGCACAGGCTGGCCGATGTCACCCACAACGTGCGCGACATCGGCGCCACCATCGCCAGCGGCTCCTTCATCACCGCCGGCATGGTCGTCGCACCCTGCTCGATGAAGACGCTGGCCGGCATCGCGCACGCCTTTGCCGACAACCTGATCACCCGCGCCGCCGACGTCATCCTCAAGGAGCGCCGCCGCCTGGTGCTGATCACCCGCGAGACGCCGCTGAACCTCGCCCATATCCGCAACATGGAGGCGGTGACGCTGATGGGTGGCGTGATTTTCCCGCCGGTGCCGGCCTTCTACAGCGGCGGCAAGACCATCGACGACCTGGTCAACCACACGGTAGGCCGCGTGCTCGACCTGTTCGAGGTCGAACACGACACCATCAACCGCTGGGCCGGCGTCACCGGCCCGGCCGAACTGAAGGACAAAAAGAAACAATGAAGCCCCTGCCCTACGCCGACGAAAATTTCCGCGGTTTCCTCGACCGGCTGCGCGCCGAGAAGGAACTCGTCGACATCAAACAGCCGGTCGACAGCCGCCACATCGCGACCCTGGTCGACCAGTCCGACAAGGCGCTGCTCTTCCACAAGGTCATCGGCTACGACATGCCGGTGGTCTCCGGCATCATCCGCTCGCAGAAACGCGCGATCATGTCGATGGGCTGCGAAACCTATCCCGAGATCGAATTCCGGCTGCAGCAGGGCATCGAAAACCCGATTCCGCCGCGTTACGTCGAGAACGCACCGCTGAAACAGGTGGTCAAGACCGGCAAGGATGTCGACCTGTTCAGCCTGCCGATTCCCATGTTCTCGATCTATGACGGCGGCCCGATGATCACCGCCGGCATCACCATCGCCAAGGATCCGGAGTTCGGTCTCAATTCCGGCATCTACCGCTTCATGGTCAAGGAACGGAACCTGACCGGCATCGACATCGTGACGCCGAACAACATGCGGCTCTTTGCGCAGCGCGCCTTCGAGGCCGGCAAACCGCTGCCGATCTCGATCTCCATCGGCAACCATCCCTTCGAGAACCTCGGCTCCGGCTTCCGCGCGCCGCTCGGCACCGACGAGATGGGCATCGCTGGCGGCATCCGCGGCGCGGCGATCGAACTCGCGCAGTGTGAAACCATCGACCTGCCCTGCATCGCCGATTCCGAAATCGTGCTTGAAGGCGAAATCCTGCCGACCGGCTGGACCCAGCCCGAAGGCCGCTTCGGCGAATTCACCCGGCTGATGGGCGGCCTGCACTGGAACCCGGTGGTGCGCATCAATGCCGTCACCATGCGCAAGGACGCGATCTACTACGCACTGCACATGCCCTGGGAAAACACCTGGCTGATGGCGCCGACGCGCTACACCCAGATCCGCCGCGCGCTGAAGACCGCCGGCGTGCAGGTCAAGGACATCAACGTCACGCTGGGCGGCTGCGGCATGTGGCATGCGGTCATCTCCATCAAGAAGCAGGCCGGCGAGGGCAAGAACGCGCTGCTCGCCGCGCTGTCGGTGATGGACCTGAAGCACGTCGTGGTCGTCGACGACGATATCGACGTGTTCAACGCGATGGACGTCGAGTGGGCCATCGCCACCCGCGTGCAGGGCGACAAGGACGTGATGATCATTCCCGGCAGCCGTGCCAAGCCGCTGGACCCCAGCCTGCCGGTGATGCCGCACGGGGTGGTGCCCACCGGCGCCAAGGTCGGCATCGATGCGACGATTTCCGAGGGCATCCCGAAGGAGCGTTTCGAGCGCATCTCCTACGCCTACACCGACCGCGCGAAGATCACCGACTACTACAGCGGCAAGGCCGACCCTGCACCCGCGGTGGCCTCCGGCGACAAGGCAGTGGCCGAACTGTCGTCGAAGATCGTCGCGGTCATCGAAAAAACGCCGAAATACTACTCGGAGCTCGCCGAGCAGTTCGCCGACTACGATTTCCAGACCGTGGCGCGCGCGCTGGGCAAGCTGCACGAGGACGGCAAGCTGTGGCAGGACCCGCGCGGCCGCATGTGCCTGCGCGATTCCGCCTTTGCCGCCAAGCCGCCGGTAAAAGGTGCCTGAGATGGATGCCCTCACCGCAAGCCCCGGAGGCGGGATTGCGCCCGGCCGGGCGCCCATGACCGGGCCGTGGCAGCGCCCGGGGCAGATCCGGTAATCGGCATGGCGACACGGAAACTGAACCTGCACATCGAGAACACGCGCAGGAAAAACAGCATTTTCCACACGCTGCCCCTGCACTGGGACGCCGCCTGCCGGCGTCACCGGGCGCTGGCCCGGCACATCGGCAAGATCAGTTTCGGCTGGGATGGCGACATCCTCGAAGCGGCGCTGGCCGATGCCGACCTTGTTATCGGGTTGCCGGCGGATCGCAGCCGCCTCGCGGAACGCGCACCCCGGCTGAAATGGATCCACTCCACTTCGGCCGGCATTGACGGCGTGCTGCCGCTGGACTGGCTGCCGCGCGGCACGGTATTCACCAACAACAGCGGCGCGCACGGCCACAAGGCCGAACAGTACATGACCATGGCCTACCACCTGCTCAACTCGCGGATGGCTGCGATCATGGCCAACCAGCACGCCCGTCGCTGGGAAGCGCTATTCTCGCCCAGCATCAGCGGCAAGACCGTGGTGGTCGTCGGTCTCGGTGACCTCGGCGAAGCGGCCGCCCGCGCGGCGAAGAAAATCGGCCTCAAGGTCATCGGCGTGCGCCGCAGCGCGCAGAACAACCGCCATGCCGACCGCGTCGTGACCTACCGCCAGCTTGACAAAGTGCTGCCGCAGGCCGACTTCGTCGTGCTCGCCGTGCCGCTGACCGCGGAAACCCGCGGCCTGATGAGCGCCGCGCGCATGGACCTGCTGAAACCCTCGGCCTCGATCATCAACATCGCCCGCGGCCCGGTCATCGACCAGGCAGCGCTGGAAAAACGCCTGCGCGGCGGCCGCCTTGCCGGTGCGATGCTCGATGTCGTCGAGCCGGAGCCGCTGCCCGCCGATGCCACGCTCTGGACCGCGCCCAACCTCATCATCACGCCGCATGTGTCCTGCGACGACGGCGAGCATTACATCGACATCTCGCTCGACCTCTGGTTCGAGAACCTCGCGCTGTTCCTCGCCGGCAAAAAACTGAAGCGGCGCATCGACCCGAAGCTGGGCTACTGATGCCCAAGGCCAGAACCTCACCTCGCAGGTCATTCCGGCGGAAGCCGGAATCCAGTGGTGTTCCCGCCACCGCCTGGATTCCGGCTCCGGCTATGCCGGGCCGGAATGACGACAAGATTTCATGGCCGGCCTCATTCAGCCCGGACAACTGATATGCCCGTCACCAGCCAGGTTCCCGCCGCACAGCCGCCCTCCCCGGGCCGGCTCAACATCGACCACATCGCGCACTTCGTGCCGCACATCGACGCCGCCAGCGCGGCGCTGGAGCAGGCCGGCTTCACGCTGACGCCATTTTCCGCGCAGTCGCACCGCCTCGAGCCCGGCGGCCCGCTGGTGCCGGCCGGCGCCGGCAACCGCTGCGTGATGCTGCGCGAGGGCTACCTCGAATTCCTGACCCCGACCGGCGACACGCCGATAGCGCAGCAATTGCGCACCGCGATCCAGCGCTACACCGGCGTGCACCTGATCGCCTTCGGCAGCGCCGATGCCGGCGCCGACCATGCGCGGCTGCAAAGAAACGGCTTTGCACCGCTGCCCTCAGTGGCACTGCAGCGTGAAATCGGCACTGTCGACGGCAGCGGCACCGCGCGCTTCACCGTGGTGCGGGTGCCGCCGGGCACGATGGCCGAGGGCCGCATCCAGTACTGCCAGCAGCACACGCCGGAACTGCTGTGGCAGCCGCGCTGGACCACACATGCCAACGGCGCGCGCGGACTCGCGGCGGTAATCGTCTGTGTCGAGGATCCGCAGGAAGCGGCGCAGCGCTACGCGCGATTCACCGGCCTGCTGGCGCAACCCGGCGGATCGCTGTGGCGCATCGACAGCCAGCGCGGCGCGCTGCTGTTCGTCACCCCGGAAGCGCTGCAGCGCACGCTGGGCATGAGCCCGCCGTCGCTGCCGTGGATCGCGGGTTACGTGCTGAGCAGCGACGACCTCGATGCGACCCGGCGCCACCTGGATGAAGCGCATTGCAGCGTGCGCGGCGCGCACGGACGTCTGCTGCTGGAATGGCCGGCGGCCGTCGGCGGCTTCGTGCTGTTCCAGCCCCACGGCAACGCCCTGCCCGCCTTTGCATGAACATTGATCACGCCACACTGGAAAACAACATGAACTTCTCGGAAACATTCGACGTCGTCGTCGCCGGCTTCGGCCATGGCGGCGGCATTGCCGCACTCAACGCTGCACAGGCGGGCGCCAAAACCCTGCTGATCGAGAAATCCACGGTCCCCGGCGGCCTGTCGATCTGTTCCTATGGCGCAGTGCGCAGCGCGCACGACCCCGATGAGGCCTATGCCTACCTCAAGGCCACCAACGGCGGCCGCACGCCGGACGCTGTCGTGCGCGCGCTCGCCGAGGGCATGTGCGGTCTCGAGGCCTATGTGCGCGAGCTCGCGCAAATCTGCGATGCCCGCGTGCTGACCTCGGTCGAGGAGAACGCGGAGCGCGAAAAGGCCGGCGACCCTTACCGCCGTCAGATCCGCGGCAACTATCCGCTGCCCGGCACCAACACCTTCTACCACACCTCGGTTGTCGACATTCCCGGCTTCAAGGCGCGCGAGGCCTATCCCTGGGCCAATGGCGCCCCCAACGGCCCCAAGCTGTTCAAAGTGGTCCATGACAATGTGCTGAAGGCCGGCGTCGAAGTTCGCCTCGGCGTCGCCGCGCAGCGGCTGATCACCGATCCCGCATCGCGCGAGGTGATCGGCATCACCGTCGTGCAGAACGGCGAAACCCGCCGCATCCGCGCGCGCCGCGGCGTCGTGCTCGCCACCGGCGGCTTCGAAGGCAATGCCGAGATGAAGGCGCAGTTCCTTGAGGCCTACCCGGTGTTCAACGCCGCCGCCCGCAGCAACACCGGCGACGGCATCCGCATGGCGCAGGACCTCGGCGCCGCCTTGTGGCACATGTGGCATGTGCACGGGGCCTACGGCTTCCGACACAGCGACCCGGCCTATCCCTACGGCATGCGCGTCAAGCGCTTCCCCGACTGGTTTCCCGGCGACGAGGACGCGGTGAAACTGAAGATGGCGTGGATACTGCTCGATGCCACCGGCAAGCGCTTCATGTCCGAATACCAGCCCTACACCCAGGACACCGCGGTGCGCCCGCTGGGGCATTTCGACCCGGTGACCCAGCGCGCGCCGCGCAACCCGGCCTACATCATCTGCGATGACAACGGACGCAGACTCTATCCGCTGGGCAAGGCCACCTCGAATGACGAGGGCCTGCGCTACGACTGGAGCGACGACAACCTGAAGGAAGTGGAAAACGGCATCCTCAAGCGCGCCCACACGCTGGAGGAGCTTGCCGGCCTGCTCGGCCTGGATCCTGCTGCCGTAACCACATCCGTCGCGCGCTGGAACGCGCAGTGCGCCGCCGGACGCGACGAGGACCATGCGCGCCCCGCCAACAGCATGCTGCCGATTGAAAAAGGTCCCTACTACGGCGCGCCGGTATGGGCGGTCATCTCGAATACCCAGGGCGGCCCGGTCCACGACGCGCAGTCGCGGATCATCGACGTGCACGGCCGGCCGATCCCGAGGCTCTATGCCGCCGGCGAACTGGGCAGTTCCTTCGGCCACCTCTACCTGTCGGGGGGCAACATTGCCGAGTGCTTCGTCACCGGCCGCATCGCGGGACGCGGTGTTGCCGCGCTGGCGCCGTCAGCACACTGACGGCGCAGCGCATGGCGCATCAGGGCTGCGGCTTGATGCCCGCGGTCCTGACGATATTCGCGAACTTCGCCGTATCCGCCTTGATGGTCGCGGCAAACTGCTCCGCCGTGCCGCCGAGCGGCTCGTAACCGAGGCTGGCCAGGCGCTGCACCACATCCTGCGCCTTGAGGCTGGCGCCGATCGCGCCGTTCAGGCGTGACACGATGTCGCGCGGCACGCCGGCCGGCGCCACCACGCCGAACCAGGGTGAGAGCTCGTAACCCGGAAGGCCGGACTCGGCAAGGGTCGGCACGGCGGGTGCAGCAACCGAGCGCTTGAGCCCGGTGACACCGATCACCCGCAGGCGTCCGTTGTCGGCATGCGGCTTGATCACCGCAAGGTCGGCCAGCATCATGTCGATGTGGCCGCTGACCACGTCAGTCAGTGCCGGCGCGGTGCCCTTGTACGGCACGTGCACGATATCGGTCTTCGACATCGACTTCAGCATTTCTGCGGCGAGGCTCGACATGCTGCCCACGCCCGAGGAGCCGTAGCTGAGATAGCCCGCCTTGCGGCCGGCCACGGTGATCAGCTCCTTGATGTTTTTCGCGGGCACTGTCGGATTGACCGCCAGCGCATACGGCACCACGGCCACGTTGATGATCGGCGTGAAATCCTTCTGCGGATCGTAAGCCAGCTTGGCATAGAGGCTGGGCGCCAGCGCAAGATTGCTGGAACCGCCCATCGCCACCGTGTAGCCGTCTCCCGGCATGCGCGAGGCGGCGTCGAGGCCCACCGTGCCGCCGGCGCCGCCGCGGTTCTCGACCACCACCGGCTGCCCCCAGGTTTCGGTCAGCTTCTGGCCGACCATGCGGCCGAGAATGTCGTTGGGACCGCCCGGCGCGAAGGGCACGACCATCCGTAGCGGCTTCACCGGATAGTTTTGCGCCACGGCGATGCCCTGGCAGGCCAGCAACGCGGCCACTGCGGCTCCCGCACAGCGCAATTTCAATGCAAACGTTTTCATGAATCACCTTTCTCTCTCAGGAACAGGACAATCAAATCCTCCCTTGTCCTGCAGAGCAAGTGCCATGCCTGCCGCCGCGGGCCGAATCGGGCGAAAAATGCCTGCATAGCGTGCACCATGCCCCGATGCCGCACCGTCGCGGTGCCATGCCCCGGGGACCGAAGAACAATACCAAAAACCGGCCGGTAATCCGTCTCAAAAAGGTTTCAAAAAACGGACCGATGCAAGTCCCTGGGTGAAACGGAACCTACCCCCGCGCCAGCCGGCGATGCGCCGCCCAGACACAGGCGGTGCCGACTGCGGCGGGCACCGCGAGCAGGGCAAAAGTCAGCGTGTAGTCGCCGGTCAGCAGGAACACGTTGGCACAGGCGATCGGGCCGATCGCCTTGCCGGTGTTGACATAGACCAGCGAGCCGCCGGTCAGCGGGCTGATCTGCTCCGGCGGCGCGAGGCGCGCCACCTCGCCGAGGAAAGCGCCGTTCCAGCCGCTGGCCGTCGAGCCCATCACGAAAAACAGCAGGCAGGCCGCGAACATCGGCCATCCCGGCGTCAGCGCGATGCACAGCGCCGCCGACACGATCATCACACCGCCGAGGATCAGCATCGAGGAAAACGCATTGCCCAGCCGGTCGGCGAGCCAGCCCCAGAATATGCGCCCCGCCACCCCGCCCACCTGCGCCGCGGTCAGCACCAGTCCGGCCGCAATGAGCCCCCATCCCAGTTCCTCGTTGAACAGGATCACGGTGAAGGTCGTGATGCCGAACTGGACGATGACGAAACAACCGCCGGACAGCGACAGCAGGCGCAGCGCGCGATGCCGCCAGATGTCGATGACGCCGCTGAAGGGATTGCCGCCGATCGGTGCCTGCGGGTCGCGGTCGGTGTCCCAGTACGGGCGGCCGCGGCCCAGCACGTAAACCAGTGTGTAAAGAATCAGCGAATTGCAGGCGATGGCCCACTGCCAGCCGAAATGCACGGCCACCGCAGGGCCGATCAGCGCCGCACCGATGCCGCCCAGCGGCACGCCGGTCTGCTTGATCGAGAAAATCAGGTTGCGCCGCTTCGCCGGCGTGAAGCGCAGCAGCAGGTTGGAGGCCGAGGGCGTCAGCATGCCGTAGCCCAGGCCCAGCGCGATCGACGACAGGAAAAAGAACGCCACGTGGGGCAGGATCGCGACCAGCCCGCCGCTCGCCACCAGCGTGAGACCGATCTGCTGCATGCGGGTGGAACCCCAGCGGCGGTTGAATTTGCTGCCGAAGGCCAGCGCCAGGATCATCGCCACCGCGATCAGGCTGATCTGGTAGCCGACCAGCGCCGACGGGATGCCGTAGGTTTCCGCAACCTTGGGCGCGACCGAGGGGATGATCGTCGTGCCCATGGTGCCTATGGTCTGGCCGGCGAGCAGCGTGACCATCAGGAAGGTGAAAGAGGGAGGCCGGCCTGCCGCCGGCACCGCGCTCACTTTTTCGCCCTGTCCGGCACCGTCCACAGGTACACCGTCGACGACCAGGAGCCGGTAATGTCGTATTTCTCGTCGAGATCAAGGTGGAGCGTGCGTTCCGGCTGCCAGTCGCCGAAATCGAAATCATGGGACACGATGCGCGTGCCCGGTTTCAGCTCGCGCAGGAGTTTCGCGCGCAGTTCGAGCATCATCGCCGGCAGCAGGTACAGCGTGATCACCGTCGCATCCCTCAGGTCGGCCTGCAGCACGTCGCGTTTTTCGAAACGCACGCGGTCGCCCAGTTTCAGCTTCGCCGCCGACGCGGTGCTGCGCTCGACCAGTTCGCCATCGATGTCGTAGCCCTTGCCCCGCGCGCCGAATTTCTGCGCGGCAGTGATGACAATGCGGCCGTCGCCGGATCCGAGGTCGATCACATAGTCGCGGTCCGACACGTTGGCCACGGCCAGCATCGCATCGACGACGCGCTGCGGCGTGGGCACATAGGGACCTCCGGTCAGCGCCGGCGTGTCCGCGGCATTCGCCCCGGCGCTGCCGGCGAGCAACAGGCCGCACAGCAGCAACTCGCGCAGCCATTTCGATGGTCTACAAAAAGTCATTTATAATCAAATACTTATATATTTTCTCAACCGGGCGGCGGATCATCGAGGCCGACACCGGCACGCCAGTCCTTGCCCTTGAATATCACCGGCTTCAGCGCAAAAGCAAGCAGCACCAGTGCCAGCACGAACATGGTCAGCGCAATCGGCCGCTCGAGGAAGATGCCGTAGGTGCCCCCGCTCAACGCCAGCGACTGGCGCAGCGAGAGTTCCAGCATCGGCCCCAGCACCAGGCCCAGCGCCACCGGCGCGAGGTCGAAACCGAATTTGCGCAGTCCGTAACCGATCGCGCCCATCGCCAGCATGATCCACACGTCGGTGACGCTGTTGCTGACCGAATAGCAGCCGAGAATGCAGAAGGCCAGCACGCAGGGATAGAGGTAGGCGTACGGGATCCGCAGCAGGTTGACGAACAGGCCGACCATCGGCAGGTTGAGGATCAGCAGCACCAGGTTGCCGACATACATGCTGGCGACAAATCCCCAGAACAGGTCCGGCTGCTGCTGGATCAGCATCGGTCCAGGCAGGATGCCGTGAACCATGATCGCGGCGATCATCACCGCGGTCACCGGCCCGGTCGGAATGCCCAGCGCGAGCATCGGCACGAAGGCGCCGGTGGCCGCGGAGTTGTTGGCCGATTCGGGTCCCGCAACGCCCTCGATCGCGCCCTTGCCGAAACGCTCCGGATGTTTCGACAGCCGGCGCTCCACGCCATAGGACACGAAGGACGAGATCACGTGCGCCGAACCCGGGATGATACCGATCGCGAAGCCGAGCAGGCTGCCGCGCACGATGGGACCCAGCGACAGGCGGAACTCCTCGCGCGAGGGGATGAGTTCCCTCAGCTTCGGCCTCTGCACCTTGGGCGGCTCGGCCTGGCCCGCAGTCATCAGGATTTCCGAAATGCCGAACAGGCCCACCGCCACCGGCACGATGCCGACGCCGTCGCCGAGTTCGACCATGCCGAAGCTGAAGCGGGTGTAGCCGCTCATGACATCGATGCCGATCATGCCCAGCAGCAGGCCGAAAAAAGCCATCGCCAGCGTCTTCAGCATCGAGCCGCCGCTCATGTAGGCCAGCACGAACAGTCCCATCAGCAGCAGCGCCGTGTATTCCGGCGGCCCGAAGCGCAGCGCGAAGGATGCCAGTGTCGGCGCCATCAGCATCAGGCCGATCACGCCGACGGTGCCGGCAAAGAAGGAGCCGATCGCGGCAATCGCCAGCGCCGGCCCCGCCCTGCCGTTCTGGGTCATCGCATAGCCGTCGACGCAGGTCATCACCGAGGCGGCCTCGCCGGGGATGCGCATCAGGATCGAGGTCGTTGAACCGCCGTACATCGCGCCGTAGTAAACGCCGGCGAGCAGCACGATGGCAATGATCGGGTTGAGGCCGAAGGTCGCCGGCAGCAGCAGGCTGATGCCGGCGAGCGGCCCCAGCCCCGGCATCATGCCGACCAGGGTGCCGATGATGCAGCCGCCGACCGCGTACATGAATACCTTCGGATCGAAGGCCACGGCGAAGCCCATCATCAGGCTGTTGAAGGTTTCGAGCATCCGCCTCGCCTCTAGAATCCCCAGGGACCGCGCGGCAGCGGCACGCCGAGCAGGTCGGCGACCACGTAGAACGAAGCCATGCTGAAGCCGGCGGCAACCAGCAGCATGGGCAGGGGCTTCTTGCGCTCGACCACGCCGAGGAAGAACACCAGGAAGGCGAACACCGACAGGCGGTAGCCGATGCGCTCCAGCGCGAAGGTCAGTGCACCGCAGGCGACGAGGATCACCACCGCGCGGCGCGCCTCGGTCCAGCGGATGTCGCGCAGCGGCTGGGAGTCACCGCCGAACAGTGCCACCAGCAGCCCGATTGCACCCAGCCCGACCGCGAGCAGCAGCGGCACGTAGCCGGGCCCGGGATCGGCCAGCGTGCCGACCGGAAACTCCCGGTTGAGCCAGACGATCCAGCCGGCCAGCGCCAGCAGCACCAGGCCGGATAGGCGATCGCTCTTCAGGCCGCCGCCGCGGTCGCCGCGTGCATCCGGCGCCGGTGATTCGGGTGTATCAGTCATGCCGGCCTAGTTGCCCACCTTGCCCACCACCTTGACCACCGCGGCAAGGCGCTTGGCATCGGCATCGACGTACTTCGCGAAGTCCGGCGCGTCGAGATAGCTGACCGGCGAATTCACTTTCGCCATCTGGCTCTTGAAATCGGGATCAGCCACCGCCTGGCGCATGGCATCGCGCAGCACCTTGACCGCCGGCTCCGGTGTCGCCACCGGCACGAACATGCCGGCCCAGATGTAATAGACGATGTCCATGCCCTGCTCCTTGAAGGTCGGCACCTCCTTGTAGTTGGGATGGCGCTCGGCGCCCCAAGTCACGATCGGCCGCAGCTTGCCGGCCTTGACATGCGAAGTGATCGCCGCCGGACCGCCGGCGGTCATGGTCACGTGGCCGCCCAGCAGCTGGGTGATCGCCGGTCCGCCACCGGTAGTCGGCACGTGGCGCATTTTCAGTTTTGCCGCGTGCAGGAACATTTCCATCGGCATGTGCAGAGCGCCGTAGACGCCGGAGGACGAATAGGACAGTTCGCCCGGCTGCTTGCGCGCAAGCGCGATGACTTCCTTCACCGTCTTCACCGGCAGCGAGGGATGCACCACCAGGATCACCGGATCGGCGGAAACCAGCGCCACCGGAGCGAACTGTTCCAGCGTGTAGGCCGGCTTGCGGTTAAACAGCTTGTCGGCCTCCGGAATCACCGTGATGCTCGACAGCGCCATCAGCACCGTGTAACCGTCGGGCTTGGCATTGGCCACTGCCGCATTGCCCACTGCGCCGCCGGCGCCCGGACGGTTGGTCACCGCCACCGGCTGCTTGAGCACCTTCTCCAGCGCGGCCGCCGTCGGACGGCCGGTAACGTCGGCCACGCCACCCGGCGGGAAGGGCACGATCATGGTGATCGTGCGGCTGGGAAACACGTCCTGCGCCTGCGCAACACCGCAGGCCAGCAGCACCACGGGCAACAGATAACGGGTTTTCATGATGTCTCCTCCGGTTTTTTAATGAGCCACAAAAAGCAATTTACAGGATGGACAGGATGTACAAGATAAAAAACCCGGCACGCCCCCTTACACGGTTTTAATCCTGTACATCCTGTTAATTCGCCTTTTTCAAATCCGCCTCAGCCGGCAACCACCCGATTGACCAGGCGGCCGATACCCTCGATCTCGCACACCACCTCGTCGCCGGGCCGCAGGTAACCGCCGGCGGTGACTACGTCCTTGCGCATCGGCTTCTTGCCGCCGAGTTCCGCATCCGAACCCCAGGCGGTGCCGCCCGGCGTGCCGGTCGAGATCACCACGCCCGGCTGCAGCGTGACGAAGGTCGAGAAAAACTCCACCAGCTGCGCGCAGGTCCAGATCATTTTCGCGGTGCTGTTGCTCTGGCGCAGCTCGCCGTTGACCGTGGTGCGCAGCCGCAGGCTTTGCGGATCGGGCACCTCGTCGGCGCTGACCAGCGCGGGGCCGATCGGCGCGCAGGTGTCGAAATTCTTGCCCGGTCCGAGGTTGTAGACCGAGGAGCCGTCGGGCCGCAGCATGACCTGGCGGTCGCGCGCAGTGACGTCGTTCATCACGGTGTAGCCCCAGATGTGTTGATGCGCCCGCGCCGCCGGGATGTGGCGACCGGGCTTGCCGATGACGATCAGCAGCTCGGTTTCGTAATCGAGCTTCTTCGTCACCGCCGGATCGAGCAGGATGTCGTCACCGGGGCCGATGACGCCGAGTCCCGTTTTCAGGAAGAACTCCGGATCCTTGCGCGTGACCTCCGGCTTCTCCTCGCGGTGGTCCCAGTAATTCTCGCCGCTGCACAGGATCAGCGAGGGCGCGAGCGGCGCCTGCAGCCGGGTTTTCGCGAGCGGCGTGCGCGCGGCGGCCGGCGCCTGCTTCGCGGCCTGCGCCGCCACCCGCAACCCTGCGGCGCCGCTGGCCACCAGCCGCGTCATGTCGGCGAAGGCGGCGAGCAGCGCCGGCGCGGTGCCGAGCGGCGCCGCATCCAGCAGGTCGACCACGCCGTCGCCGTCAAGCGCGCCCAGGCGCAGCGCGCCGTTGCGTTCGTAACGGACGAATCGCATGTCAGGCGACCGGGTTTTCCAGCGTGCCGATCGGCTCGATGGTGATGGCGACGCGGTCGCCGGGTTTGAGGTATTTCGGCGGGTTGAAGCCGATGCCGACGCCGGCACAGGTGCCGGTGGCGATCAGGTCGCCCGGCTCCAGAGTCATCACGCGCGACAGGTCCGCGATCAGCCGCGGGATGTCGAAAATCAGCTGGCTGACATAGGCGTCCTGGCGCAGCTCGCCGTTGACCTTGGTGATCAGCCGCAGCTGGGTGACGTCCTTGATTTCGTCGCTGGTGACGATGCACGGCCCCATCGGGCAGAAGCCGTCCGGGCTCTTGCCGAGGAACCACTGCTTGTGGCGGTTCTGCAGCGTACGCGCGGTCACGTCGTTGATGATGGTGTAGCCGTAGACGTGCTTGTAGGCATCCTTCTCGGAGATGTTGCGCCCGCCCTCGCCCATCACCACGGTCAGCTCGCCCTCGTAATCGACCGAGTTGGTGTAGTCGTTGGCGCTGGGAATCGCGTCGCCGGGACCGATCACCGAATTCGGCCACTTGGTGAACATGATCGGCACGTCGGGAATGGCGTTCGCGCCGGCGCTGGCGTCGAAACCGCTGTTGTGGAATTCCTTGGCGTGCTCGTGGTAGTTCTTGCCGACGCAGAGGATGTTTTTCGCCGGGCGCGGAAACGGCGCCAGCAGCTTCACCGCCGGCAGCGGCAGGCGGCCCTCGCCGCTCCTGACCGCCTTGCGCGCGCGCGACAGCCCGTTCTTGCCCAGCGCGACGAAGGAGGTCATGTCCTTCGGCAGCCGGGTCGATGCCGACAGGTCGACTATCGTGTTGGTCTCCGGGTCATGCACGCCGACGCGCGCGCCCTTGGCATCGGAAAAAGTCACCAGACGCATTCGGAAGCTCCTCGTTGCACTGAATGGGTTCGGACAATGCCCGCTGCATGTCAATTTGGCGGACGTTATTTTCCACATATTGTAACCCACGTCCCCTGCGCGGACAGCCGCAAATCGCCTCCCGGCCGCGGCAGACAGCCTCTATACTCGGCACACTCCTTTTGCCGGACCCCCCGCGCCGATGAACACCTCCCTGCAGCCGGCACCAGCCTGGCTCGCCCGCATCGCCGCCGTGAAGCCCGGAGAGGCGCGCGCGCTGCTGTGGTCCTTCGCCTACTTCTTTTTCCTGCTCGCGGCCTACTATGTGCTGCGTCCGGTGCGCGACGAAATGGGACTTGCCGGCGGCATCCGGAACCTGCCCTGGCTGTTCACCGCGACCTTTTTCGTGATGCTGGCGGCGGTGCCGCTGTTCGGCGCCCTTGTCGCACGCCTGCCGCGGCACCGCTTCATTCCGCTGGTCTACCACTTCTTCGCGCTCAACATCCTCGCCTTCTGGCTGATGCTCACCTTCAAGGTGGCGCTCGCCGACACCGCGCGCGTGTTCTTCGTCTGGATCAGCGTGTTCAACCTGTTTGCGGTGTCGGTGTTCTGGTCCTTCATGGCCGACCTCTACCGTTCGGATCAGGGCAAGCGCCTGTTCGGCTTCATCGCCGCCGGCGGATCGGCCGGCGCGCTGCTCGGCCCGCTGCTCGCCGTCACGCTGGCCGAATCGCTGGGCCGCGCCAACCTGCTGCTGATCGCGCTGGTGCTGCTGGAAGCCGCAGTGCTCTGCGCGATGCGGCTTGAAACGGCGGCAACAGCGCTCAAGGCCGGGAACACCACGGCAACGGCAGCGCGCCCCGAGCCGGAGATCGGGGGCGGCTGGATCGCCGGCCTCGGCATGGTGCTGCGCTCGCCGTACCTCGCCGGCATCGCGTTGTGGGTGGCGCTGCTGTCACTGGCCGGCACCTTCCTCTATTTCCAGCAGTTGGGCATCGTCGCCACCCTCAGCGGCGACCCCAACCGCCGCACCGCGATATTCGCGCGCATCGACCTCGCAGTGAGCCTGCTGACCATCCTCGTGCAGTTCCTCGCCACCGGCCGGCTGATCCGCCGCTTTGGTGCCGGACCGGCGGCGGCCTTCCTGCCGCTGGTCTTTGCCGCCGGCTTCCTCGCGCTGGCGCTGACACCGGTACTGTGGGTGGTGATCGCCTTCCAGGCACTGCAGCGCGCGGCGAATTTCGCCATATCCAATCCCGCGCGCGAAGTGCTGTTCACGGTGCTCGCACGCGAGGAAAAGTACAAGGCCAAGTACGTCATCGACAACGTCGTGTTCCGCGGCGGCGATGCCGTCAGCGGCTGGCTCTACCATGCGCTGCGCGGGCTGGGACTGGAACCCTCGGCGATTTCGCTGGCCACAGTACCGGTGGCCGCCGGCTGGCTCGTGCTGGCGCTGCTGCTCGGCCGCGAACACGAACGGCGCACCCGGAGCCCTACGGCAAACACCCCTGCGGAGAAATAAATTTATGAATAAAATCAATAACTTATATTCACGTCGTGAGATTCTTGGATGGGGCGCAGGCCTGGCCGCCATCGCCGCGCTGCCCGGACTCGCAGGGGCGCAAGGCAGCAAGCCGCTGCTCAGCCGCAAGATTCCGAAAAGCGGCGAGCTGCTGCCGGTGATCGGGCTCGGCACCGCGATCATTTTCGATATCGGCAACGACACCGAAAAACGCGCCGAGCGCACCCAGATCATCCGCACCCTGCTTGATGGCGGCGCCCGGATGATCGATACCGCACCCTCCTACGGCACGGCGGAGCCGGTGGTCGGCGACCTGCTCGCCGCGGCGAAACTGCGCGACCGGGTTTTCCTCGCGACCAAGGTGCGCGCCAACGACAATGCCGGCTTCATCGCTCAGATGAAAACCTCGCAGCAGCAGCTGCAGTCTCCGAAAATCGACCTGATGCAGATGCACAACGTCGGCTTCCTCGACCGCGGCATGGTCGCCTCGCAGCTCGCGATCGTGCGCGAGTGGAAGCAGCAGGGACATTTCCGCTACATCGGCGTCACCCACTCGCAGCGCCAGGAGGACGCCAATGCGCGGCTGATCGAGATCATGCAGCAGGAGAAAATCGACTTCATCCAGGTCAACTATTCGATGGCCGAACGCAGCGCCGAGGACCGCCTGCTCGCCGCCGCCGCCGACACCGGCACCGCGGTGATGTGCAACCTGCCCTACGGCCGCGGCCGGCTGTTCCGCGCGGTCAAGGGCAGGCCGCTTCCCGAATGGGCCAGGGATTTCGGCGCCGCAAGCTGGGGCCAGTTCTTCCTGAAATACCTGATCGGCCATCCCGCCGTGAACGCGGTGATCCCCGGCACCGACAAGGTCGAATACATGCTCGACAATCTCGATGCCGGCCGCGGCCCGCTGCCGGATGCCGCAATGCGAAAACGCATGGCAGCGTTCATCGATCCGCTGCTGTAGGAGCATCGATGAATGATGAGTAATGAGCGCGGAGCGCAAGCGCTGCAGTGACCCGTCACGTCACTCATCACTCAATTCGAAACCGTCATTCCGGCGCACGCCGGAATCCAGTCAACCAATCCCGACAAACCACTGGATTCCGGCTTGCGCTACGCGCGTCCGGAATGACGACTTCCATCGACCCGCTGCAGTAAAGGCAGCGATGAAGGATGAGCGCCGGCACCGCTGCGCGTCGGCACTCCGTTCATTACCCGTCGCCCAACACCACAATCCTGTAGTCCGGATGCAGGCCGCAGGCCGTAATCCGGGAGGACAACAAACCGGGCACTGCCCTTCTTCCCCGGATTTCGCTTCGCTTTCCCCCGAGGGGGACTTCCTTCGGGGCGTATCCAGGCTACGAAACTGTAAGGGCGGCGATGAAAATGAGTGATGAGCGCGGAGCGCAAGCGGCACGTTACCCCGTCGCCTCACTCATCACTGCAATTTGACCGGCCTTACCGCCACGCGATCCCCGCTGATCCGCTGATTGAGCAGATTGACGCAGGCGGCAACCACGCCCAGCGACGGCGTGGCAACCCCGGTCATCTGCCCCAGCTCCAGCACCGCATTGACGATGGCGTCCATCTCCAGCGGGCGACCGGCGCGCACGTCCTGCAGCGTCGAGGTCGGCAGCGACACGCGCTTGGCGGCGCCGTCGACCAGTGCCTCGGCATCGGCATCGAGCGTCGTGCCCACTGCCGCGGCGACGGCGATGACCTCGCGGATCAGCGCCACGGCCAGCGGCCGTGTGCCGGAAAACTCCGCCGCCTCGCGCGCGGTGGACTGGGTGATCGCACTCAGCGGATTCCACACCGCGTTGGACAACAGCTTGTTCCATTTCACCTTGCGCACGTCATCCGACACCCGGCCGGTCCAGCCGGCGCGGGTCGCCATGTCGGCGATAGCCCGCACCCGCGGCGTCACCCGGTTGTCGATCTCGCCAATGACCAGCGCGTCGGTTTCCGCGTCGGAGAGGCGGATACGGCCCGGCTCGACGAGGTCGGCGGGCTTGATCGACGTGCCGCCGATGATCATCTGCTGGGGAAAAGTGCGGGTCAGTGTGCCGTCCGGATCCACGGCCTTGATCTGCGCGCCCTTGAATTTCGAGTCAACGCCCTGGAAATACCACCAGGGAATGCCGTTCTGGGGAAACACGAACACGCCGTCCTTCGCCACCAGCCCGCGCAGGTGCTGCGCGGCCGCCGCGATCTGCTGGGACTTCAGCGTCACGAACACGACGTCGTACGGCCCTTTTTCCTCACCCGGTTTGCACACGCGCACCTTCACCGGATCGGGCAAGCCGCTGCGCGGCCCCTCCAGGATCACGCCGCGGTTGGCCAGCGCCTCGTACTGCGCGCCGCGCGCCACCAGCGTCACGTCCTCGCCGGCATGGGTCAGCCGCGCGCCCAGGAATCCGCCGATCGCGCCGGCGCCGTAAACCAGTATCCTCATGATCTGCCCTGTTCCTCTGCTGATTTCGGGAGTTGTCTTTGACAAAAAATGCCGCGATGCGCCGCCGCGATGCGGACCTCCGCTGAACCCGGGCGGCGGGGTGCTACTCTAACAGCAATATGAAACGCCCCCGCATCCTGGCCATTGCCGCGGCCCTGCTGCTCCCGGGCTGCGCGACGCTGGAATGGCACAAGGACGGGGCCGCCGCCGAAACACGGGACCGCGACCTTGCCGCCTGCGCCGCGAAGGCACGGGCCGAAACCCCGCGCTTCGAGGGCTTGCCACCGCCGCAGGTGACTGTCGATGCCCAGGGGCGCGCGATCGCGGTGCAGCCGCCGCGGCGGGACAGCGAACGCTTTCTCGCGGAACAGGAGCTGTTGCGGGCCTGCATGCGGGAACAGGGTTACACGCTGCGCGAAACCGGCGCAAAAGCGGACTGAAACATACCGGGATGACAATGAGGCCACGCCATGAAACACCTGAATCCGGACAATCCTCAGCGGCGCGTGCTGCTGAAAACCGCCGGCGCCGCCGCGCTGCTCGCTGCCATGCCTGAGGTCATCGCCGCCCCCGCCGACCTGGTCACGCGTGCGATCCCGCGCAGCGGCGAACGCCTGCCCGCGGTCGGACTCGGCACCTGGCAGGTCTTCGACGTGCCGCCGGCACGGCTCGCCGAAACCGAACTGCCGGCCGTGATGAAACGATTTGTCGAGCTCGGCGGCAAGGTCATCGACTCCTCGCCGATGTACGGCAATGCAGAGGCCGCCGTCGGCGCGCTGTCCGCCTCGCAGAAAAACCGCGCCTCCCTCTTCCTCGCCACCAAGGTCTGGACCAGCGGCCGCGAAGCGGGCATCCGCCAGATGGAAACCTCGGCCAAGCTGATGCAGGCCGGCAAGACCATCGACCTGATGCAGGTGCACAACCTGCTCGACCTGAAGACCCATCTGCCGGTGCTGCGCGAATGGAAAAAGGCGGGACGCATCCGCTACCTCGGCATCACCCATTACACTGCGAGCTCCCACGGCGAACTGGAGCGCCTGGTCCGGACCGGCGATTTCGATTTCGTGCAGTTCAACTATTCCCTGGAAGAGCCCGAGGCGGACGCGCGGCTGCTGCCGGCCTGCGCCGATTCCGGCACCGCGGCGCTGATCAACCGCCCCTTCTCGCAGGCGGGGATGTTCAGCCGCGTGCGCGGCAAGCCGCTGCCGCCCTGGTGTGCCGACATCGACTGCTCGAGTTGGGCGCAGTTCTTCCTGAAATGGATCATCGGCCATCCGGCAGTGACCGCGGCGATCCCCGGCACAAGCACGGTGCGCCACATCGAGGACAACATGGCGGCCTGCCGCGGCCGGCTGCCGGACGCGGCAATGCGCAAGAAAATGGCCGCCCATTTTGCTGCGCTCTGAGATGCATACCGGCCGCCGCCTGCTGCTCTGCGCATTGCTGCTGCCGCTGCTCGCCGGCTGCAGCATGGTGCGCCTCGGCTACGGCCAGCTCGACACCCTTGCCGGCTGGCGCGCCCAGAGCTATTTCGACCTCGACGCCGCTCAGCGCGACAGCTTCAACGCGCGTTTTGTGCGCCTGCATGCCTGGCACCGCCGCGAACAGCTGCCGGAATACTCGCGTTTCCTGACCGAAACCCGCGCCCGCGCGGAGCGCGGCCTGCAGGCGGAAGACATCCTGTGGCTGATCAACGGCATCAAGGCGCGCTACGGCGTGATGGCCGCGCGCGCCGCACCGGACGCCGCGGAACTGCTGGCCGATCTCAGCCCGGCGCAGATCGAGCACCTGAAGCGCGAATTCGAGCAGGACAACCGCAAGTTCCTGCGCGAGCACCGCAGCAACGAGTCCATGGAGAGCCGCCGCCAGGCGCAGAACCGGCGCACGCTGAAGCAACTGGGCGACTGGGTCGGCACGCTGTCCGCCGAGCAGGAGCAGCGCATCACCGAGCTGATGCGCGAACTGCCGCTGATCGACCGCCTGCGTCACGAGGACCGGCTGCGCCGACAGAAGGAATTTCTTGCCCTGCTGGAACAGCGGAACGGCGACCGCGCAGCCTTCACGGCGAAGCAGCGTGACTGGCTGGTGAACTGGGAACAGGGGCGCCCCCCGGCATTGGCCCGCGCCTTCGACGAGTCCTGGAAAAAGCGCGCCGCCTTCTATGCCGCAGTGGACAGCATGCTGACACCCGCGCAGCGCAGTCACCTGCTGCGGCGGCTGCAGAACTACAGCGACGATTTCATCGCGCTGGCCGGAGAGGGTCCTGTGGTCGCCAAGGGGGACTGCGCTAAAATCGCCGCCTGCTGAACCTGCAGGCGCCGCCATGCCCACCTACACCGGACACCTCGATTCCAAGCTGCCGCGCGTCGGCACCACCATCTTCACCGTGATGTCGCGGCTCGCCGCCGAGTACAACGCGATCAACCTGTCGCAGGGTTTCCCCGACTTCGACTGCGCGCCGGAGCTGAAGGCGCTGCTGACGAAGCACATCACTGAGGGCCGCAACCAGTATCCGCCGATGGCCGGCATCCCGGCGCTGCGCGAGGCCATCGCCGAAAAAATCGAAACCCTCTACGGCACGCGCTACGACGTCGAGCACGAGATCACGGTCGTCCCCGGCGCGACTTATGCCATCTACACCGCCTGCGCCGCGCTGATCCGCCCCGGCGACGAAGTCATCCTGTTCGAGCCCGCCTACGACAGCTACGCCCCCGCGGTCGAAGTCCACGGCGGCGTGCCGGTCTACGTGCAGCTGCGCTACCCCGACTACAGCATCGACTGGGCCGCGGTGCAGGCGGCGATCACGCCGAAGACGAAGCTGCTGATCATCAACACACCGAACAACCCGACCGCCACCGTGCTCTCGGCCGAAGACCTGCGCCTGCTCGAAGGCACGCTGCGCGGTACCGACATTGCCGTCATCAGTGACGAAGTCTACGAACACATCGTCTTCGACGGCCACCAGCACCAGAGCGTTGCAAGGTTTCCGGGACTGGCCGAACGCAGCTTCGTCGTCTCCTCCTTCGGCAAGACCTACAGCGTCACCGGCTGGAAAACCGGCTACGTCGCCGCGCCAAAGGAACTGATGACCGAATTCCGCAAGGTCCACCAGTTCAACGCCTTTGTCGCCAACGGCCCGCTGCAGTACGCCTTCGCCGATTACATGAAGAACAAGGACGCCTATCTTGAACTGTCGGCGTTCTATCAGAAGAAGCGGGATTTCTTCCTCGCAGGTCTCAAAGGCTCGCGCTTCAAACCCCTGCCCTCGCGCGGCACCTTTTTCCAGAACCTCGCCTACGACGCGATCAGCGACGAGAAGGACACCGATCTCGCGGTGCGGCTGACGAAGGAAAAAGGCATCGCCTCCATCCCGGTGTCCGTGTTCTACCGCCAGCCGCCGGCACACCGCGTGCTGCGCTTCTGCTTTGCCAAGTCGGAGGCGACGCTGGCCAAGGGGGCGGAAATCCTCAGTCGGCTTTGATTAAAAATATCAATAAAAACAAATATTTAATATAAATGAACCGCTGGAACCTCCCTGAGTGGATGGAGCAACAGATCATCGCCAGGGACCAGCGCTGCGTTTATTGCGGCGTCGAATTTTCATCGACTCACCAATCCCGAAAAAATAAGCCGACTTGGGAACACATTATTAACGATGCGCGACTTGTTACTCTGGAGAACATCGCAAGTTGTTGCTCGGCCTGCAACGCCAGCAAAGGCGCAAAAGAACTGAGAGTCTGGCTTGAATCACCTTATTGCAAAAAGTTGGGTATCACAAAAGATTCTGTTGCCACCATCATCAAACAATCACTCGCCAACTCAATTGGACCATAGGTGAATCAGTAGCGTCAGCAAACGTAGCCGGTAAGTTGCGGTGGATACGGGATCCCGACGCGACTGTAGCCCCATGATTGCCCGCCCCATAGTCCGTCATTGACGGAATACGTCAATGACGTATAATCCGGCATGCTCACGTTCATCCAGACCAAGCTGTTCTCTCGATTGTTCAGCGAGCGCTATTCGGATGACGATCTGGCGGAACTGGAGCGACGCCTGGCGGCCAATCCGGAAGCCGGTGACCTGGTGGTGGGTTCAGGCGGTGTCCGGAAAATGCGCTGGGGTGCGCCTGGGCGCGGTAAACGTGGCGGTGTGCGCATCATTTATTACCTGAAGCTGCGCCGGGGACAGGTTTGGCTGCTCACCCTGTACGCCAAGAACCAGACAGACTCGATACCGGGACACGTCCTCAGACAAATCAAGGAAGAAATCGATGCCGAAAGCTAAACGCAATATCGGACTGGAAATCCTCGAAGGCATCCGCGAGATCAAGCGCGGCGAGCACGGGCGCGTGCGCACCCTGCCCTCGGTATCCAGCATCC
This sequence comes from Burkholderiales bacterium, assembly GCA_019634975.1. Lineage (GTDB taxonomy): Bacteria > Pseudomonadota > Gammaproteobacteria > Burkholderiales > SG8-41. Next base: position 196,553 of record JAHCAI010000003.1, on the reverse strand, counting down.
GCGAGAAAACCGGACTGTCTCAGTCGCGCTTCGCCGAACTGCTCGGTGTCTCCGTGCGCACCCTGCAGGAATGGGAGCAAGGCCGCAGGGCGCCTTCCGGTGCCGCAAAAACCCTGCTGATGATCGCCGACAAGGACCCGCGCGCGCTGCTGGCAGTGGCCTGAAACATCACCCGCCGCCCGTCACCGCCACATAAACATGAATGATGGCGATGCACACCGCCGTCACCTTCATGCTGAACACCCGGTTCAGCTTCAGCAGTTCGCCGAAAGGCAGTCCGTAGCGCCCCGCCATCGCCAGCATCGTGTTCGACATCGGGCAGGCGGTGAGGCCGACACCCCAGCTCATCAGGAACACCATCGCCAGCAGCGTCTGGTCGGGCTGCAATGGCATCACCCAGGGGCCGAGCACCGACACCAGGATGATCGGATGCAGGCCGAGCCAGGCGGCGACGTTCATGACGATCAGCACCAGGCTCGCTTCCAGCGCGCCGAACTTCGAGAACGGCAGGCCGAGGTCGAGCACGTCGATGGCGCCGTTCATGCCGGCGGAGAGGATGCCGGCGGCGAGGAACAGTGTCAGCTCGCCGTTCATCGCCGGCAGCCGCGCGCGGCCGTGGCGCAGCAGGATGCCGCCGGTGCGGCGACCGCTCAGCACCAGCAGCGTGAGCACGGTGACCAGGAAGGACATCGCGGCGATCACCGCCAGTACTGACCACTGCGGTTTCCACTCGTGGATCGCCAGAACGCTCACCGCCAGCACAGCCGGCACCCACAGCGCTTCGAGGTGCAGCGGATAGCCGGTGAAGTCGCGGGCGCGGTTGTATTTCGCCGAGCTCAGCGTCAGGCCGGTGACGATCATGCCGGCCGCGGCGACCGGCAGGCCCCAGACGATCAGCTGGGTCAGGCTGGCGCCGGGCGCCGCCGTCAGCGCCGCTGCCATCGCGCCGTAGAACGGCGACCAGGCCGCGCCGACGATGAAGGCCTGGGACAGCCCCATCGCCTGTTCCATCGTCAGTTTTGTTTTCGCACTGAGGCGGTCGGCAAAAATCGCCACCGCGGAGAAATTGATCACCGCGCCGAAGAGATGCACGCCGAGCATGGTCTTGAACAGCGCGCTGCGCCCCTGCTCCAGCGGCTCGTTCGCCTTTTCGCGGCCGACGGCGATCAGTTGCAGGAAGGACACCGCGATCAGCATGCCGGCGAGCGGCACGTTCTGGGTCAGCGCGATCTCGATCAGGCCGCTGCCGCCGTTCGCCATGCTCCAGGCGATGCCCAGCGCGCCGAGGCCGGCCAGCGCCAGCACCATTTTCAGCTGGTGGCGCGGCAGCTTCGGCAGCAGCAGCAGGCAGGCGGCCCAGGCGATGATGCCGGTGATCCACGCGGGATAGCCGGGCAGCCAGACGGCTGCAATCACCAGCACGACGACGGCGAAGTAAAGCCAGGCCGCGAGGGAATCGCGGGTGGCGGCGAGGGAATTCAACTGCGAAGGGCCCAATGGATCGTCATTCCGGACGCGCAGCGCTCCGGAATCCGGGGGGAAAAATTACTTGCCCCCATCCTGCCTTCCCCCGCAAGCGGGGGAAGGGGATACCGGCATGACGGCAAGAAAAGGTCCGGGTGATCGCGACAGACCCCCCCGGACATCACAACACGCCGGACAAGCCGCCGTCGACGTTGATGCAGCAGCCGGTGACATAGCTCGCGGCATCCGAGGCGAGGAAGGCAATCACGTTGGCCACTTCTTCCGACTCGCCGACACGCCCCATCGGCACGGTCTTGCCGGTGTCGGCATAGTGCTGCTCGACGGTCTTGCCGGTTCTCGCGGCACGGCGCGCCTGCTGCATGGACTTGATCTTGCCCACCGCAACGACATTGACCAGGATGTTGTGCGGCGCAAGTTCCTTTGACAGGCCCTTGGCCAGCGCGAGGCCGGCCGCGCGGCTGACCGTGGTCGGGAACATCGCGGCGCCCGGCTGCTTGGCGCCAACCATGTTGAGGTTGATGATGCGGCCGCCCCCGGCCTTTTTCATGTGCGGAATCGCGGCGCGCGCGGTGCGCACATGGGCCATCACCTTGATCTCGAGGTCGTGCTTCCAGGCGGGATCGAGGACCTTGTCAAAGGGATCCTGGCCGGTGCCGCCGGCATTGTTGACCAGGATGTCGACGCGCCCGAAATGCTTCGCCGCATCCTCGACGAACTGCTCCAGTTCACCCTCCTTCGCGGCATCGGCCACCAGGCCCAGCACGTCGCCGCCCTGCTTTTTCAGCTCGTCGGCGAACGCCTTGACCAGCTCGGCCCGGCGCGCGCAGAACGCAACCTTCGCGCCCTCGGCAACCAGGCGCTGGACAGTGGCCTTGCCGATGCCTTCGGTGCCGCCGGTGACGATGGCGACCCTGCCCTTCAATCCGAGTTCCATGATGTGAATCCTTTCCGTGCATCTGCAACGGTTTTACGGGAGGCGCGATTGTGACATATCCGCGCGGTGACCGACGACTTCTGGCCTGAGCGGCAAAGCCGCGGTAGACTCGCCGCCCATGATCATCGCCATCCCTGACGACTACCACAATCTGGTCCGCACGCTCGACTGCCTGAAAACGCTCGAGGGGCATGAGGTGCGAATTTTCAACGATGTCGCGCCGGCGGAAGCGAAGCTCATCGCAAACCTGCGCGAGGCCGACATCATCGTGCCGATCCGCGAACGCACCCGGTTCACGCGCGGCATCATCGAGCAGCTGCCCCGGCTGAAACTCTTCAGCCAGACCGGCCGCAGCTTTCACCACATCGACGTCGAGGCCTGCAACGACCATGGCATAGCCATCCTGTCCGGAGGCCACCCCTCGCCGTACACGGTCGCAGAGCATACCTGGGCGCTGATCATGGCGAGCTGGCGAGATGTCGCGCGCGAATGCGACGGCATGCGCCAGGGCATCTGGCGCTCGCGCTTCAACGTCGGGCTGCACGGCAGGACGCTGGCGATACTCGGGCTGGGCACCATCGGCCAGCTGATCGCGCGCACCGGCGCCAGCTTCGGCATGCGCGTCCTGGTCTGGGGCCGCGAGAACTCGCTCAATGCCGCGAAAGCGGCGGGCTATGACGTCGCGACCAGCCAGGACGAGCTGTTCGCCCAGGCCGATGTGCTGGTGATCATGGCCCGGCTGTCCAAGGACACGCGCGGACTGGTGCAGGCGTCGCATCTCGCGCGGATGAAACCGACTTCCCTCCTGGTCAACACCGCGCGCGCCGAACTGATCGAAGCGGGCGCGCTGGTCGCGGCGCTCAAGGCTGGCCGTCCCGGCAGGGCCGCCACCGATGTCTACGAAAACGAGCCGGTGCAGCACGGCGACCATCCGCTGCTGAAACTCGACAACGCGCTGTGCACCAACCACAGCGCCTGGCTGGAACAGGGCACCTACGAGGCCTACTTCGGCGAAGCCTTCGCGCACGCAGCCGCTTTTGCGGCCGGAACACCCCTGAAATTCGCAAACTCTCCAAAAACAAAATAAAACAAATACTTGCACCTGATCATCCTGCCGCCCCGCACGCCAGGCGAAAGCCGGAGAACAGCCCGACCTTGGCTTTCAGTGCCAATCCGGGTATAAGGACGCACAAGCACCGCGGTCCGCAAGGGCCGCGGTTTTTTTCTGGCGGCCGCGGCCGCCAGATTTTTTTAAGTGTCCTGAAGAATCGAGAATTGCCATGTCCGAACAGAAGAAACCATCCATCACCGTCTCCTCGCTCGACCTGGAGCGGCTCGAAGCCCTGATCGAAACAACGCCTGACCAGGCCTTCCCGGGCAAGGCCGCGCTGCTCGAGGAGCTCGGCCGCGCCACCGTGCTCGAGCCCGAGCAGATGCCGCCCGACGTCGTCACGATGAACTCGACAGTGCGCTTCTCGGTCGCCGACTCCGGCCGGGAATTCGAGCTGACGCTGGCCTATCCCAAGGACGCCGGCGGCGAGGGCCGCATTTCGGTGCTGGCCCCGGTCGGCAGCGCCCTGCTCGGGCTCTCCGTCGGCGATGCGCTGGACTGGTCGTTGCCGGACGGCCATGCCACCACGGTGCGGGTCAGTGCGATCACCTGGCAGCCGGAACGCGCAGGTGAATTCCACCGCTAGGCGGAACCCGCCGCCGGGCGCGGCTGCTGCGTGACGTCATCGACCTCGATCCGGTCGCGCCCCGATTCCTTTGCCCGGTAGAGCGCGCGGTCCGCGCGCAGCAGCGCGGCATCCGCGCCCTCGTCCTCCGCGCGCAGGGCCGCGATGCCGACGCTGACTGTCACCGCGAGGCTCAGGCCTTCATGCAGTGTCGGTGACCCGGCTATCGCACGGCGCAGGCGGTCCGCAAACTCGGCCGCCGCCGGCAGCGCGGCACCGGTGAGCAGTATCGAAAACTCCTCTCCGCCCAGGCGCCCGCAGGCATCCACCGCCCGGATGCGGGTGCTGATCAGCTCCGCAACATGGCGCAGCACGCTGTCGCCGGCAGGATGGCCATGGGTATCGTTGATCTTCTTGAAATTGTCGAGGTCGAGCATCAATACCGCGGCTTGCTGCTGCGGGAAGCGGCGGATCCGCGCATGCTCCTCCTCCAGCCTGGCAATGAAAGCACGGCGGTTGGGGATGCCGGTCAGCATGTCCGTGGCGGCCAGCTCGCGCAGTTCCGCCTCGAGCTTCCTGCGCTCGGTGATGTCCTCGACGATCCGCAGAAAATAGAGCGGATGCCCTTCGCCATCCCGCACCAGCGAAATCGTGCGGTTCACCCACAACAGGCTTCCGTCCTTGCGCACATAGCGCATTTCCGCCGACAGGCTGTCGGCAAGTCCGGAGAGCAGCTGCTGCCGCTCCTCGGTCGCGCGCCGGCTGTCTTCCGCGTGGGTGAATCCGGCAGCCGGCCTGCCCAGCAGCTCCTCGCGCGTGTAACCCAGCATGTCGCAGAAGCGCTGGTTGACCTGGATGAAACGGCGGTCGAGCGAAGTGTGGGCCATGCCGATCGCCGCCTGCTCGAAGGCACCGCGGTAGCGCGCCTCGCTGAGGGCCAGCGCCTCCCGCGCGCGCTTCTGCCGGGCCAGCGTGACCATCAGCAGCGCCGCAAATCCCGCGATCACCAGGCTGACCAGCAGGGCCATCGCGTAATCGCGGCGGCTGTTGCGCCGGTATTCGCGCAGCACTTCAGGCTGTGCCGCGCCGACAGCCACGATCAGTGGATACTCGCTGAGCGTGCGGTAACTGACGTAGCGCTGGATGTCGTCGAAACCGCCGAGGCTGAGGAACTGGCCGTGCGCCTGCAGCGCCCGCTGGTTGAGCAGGCTGCTCCCGGTCATGTCGACATCGAAACTGAGGTCATTGCCGACGCGCCGCGCCCGCACGATGCCGTCAAGCCCGACCAGGGTCACCAGTCCCAGCGCACCAATGTCCGACTTCTGGTAGAAGCGCGCGAAATAGCCGGGGTCCACCGACAGCACGACAACCCCGCCGAAGGAACCGTCCGGCTTGTCCAGACGCCGCGACATCGGCACCTGCCAGGTGCCGGACACGCGGCCGAGCACCGGGCGGTTGATGTGGAGCATGTCCGCGCTGCCGTCCCGGTGCGCCTTGAAGAATTCGCGGTCGGCGTAATTCGTCGGCTCGAACGGCCTGCTGCTGAGCACGATGTCGCCGTTCCCGTCGACCACGCTGAGGATGGTGAACAGCTGGGCATCAATGACGCCCTCCGCGATATAGCGCGCCATGTCCATGTCGCGGCCGAGGCGGCGGTACTCATGGCGAACAAATTGCAGCGCACTGTCGAGGCCCTTGATCGTGCGCGCGATGTGCTCCTCGTAGGCGATCGCCAGGTTGGAGCTCTGCCGGAAAGCGGCGCTCACCGTTTCGCGGTATTCGTTCTGGTGCTTGGTGACGATGTACAGCCACAGGCCAGCGATCAGCAGCGCGCTGAACAGGCCGATTGCGAGATTGACGTCGGCAAAGCGGCGCAGTCCGCGCGCCGGCGCCGAGTTCAGCGGGCCTGCCATGTTCCGGCGGCGGCGGCCGCCCTTCCGTTACGCTCAAGCCGCAGCAGGTGCGCGTGCAGCGAGCGCATCGCCACCGGATGGATGCGCTCAGGGACATCGTCATAGGCATGGCGCACCAGCGCCTCCAGCGTCGCCGGCCCCTGCCTGGCAAGCGCCGCGTGGATTTTCTCCTCGCGCCTGAGGCGGTGCGCGATCAGCCGGCGCACTTCTTCAGTGGGCGTGGTGATGACATGACCATGTCCGGGCGCGAAAGCACTGACCGGAAGCTCGAGCAGGCGCTCCAGCGAATCGAGGTACACCTGCATGTCGCCGTCCGGTGGCGAGATCACCACCGTCGAACCCTGCATCACGTGATCGCCGGTGAACAGCAGGCCGCTGCCTTCCAGCAGGTAGCAGAGATGGTTGGAGGCATGGCCGGGGGTGTGCACGACACGCAGCCGCGCGCCTGCGCAATCGACGATCTCGCCGTCGCGCAGCACGCGGTCCGGTTTGAATGTTTCATCCTGGCGGCCGTCGGACGGCGTGCGGCCATGGCCCAGCACCCGGGCGCCCGTCGCCTGCTGCAGCGCCCGTGCCAGCGGGGAATGGTCGCGATGGGTATGCGTGCACAGTATCCAGCGCAGGCGCCCGCCGGCAGCGGCGAGCAGTGCGTCACGGTGCGCGTCGAGTTCCGGTCCCGGATCGATCAGCGCCAGTTCGCTGTCCCCGATCAGGTAGCTGTTGGTGCCTGGCCCGGTCATCACACCGGGATTGGGCGCGGTGATGCGCCTCACGCCGGGCGCGACGGTGACGATTTCGCCGGGGACTATGGTTGCAGGCGTGCTCATTGTTCCGCGGCTCCCAATTCCTCGTAGCCGGGTTCGCCCGGCAGGATGCGCCGGCCGTCGGGGCCGATGCGCGGCAACTGTGCCGGCACTTCGCGGCGCCCGGCGAGACCGCGGCGCAGGCTGGCGACACTGTCGTAACCGGAGAAATCCTCCAGCGTGCGCACGGTCGGCGTGCGCATCGCGAACTCGCCGCGGCGGTGGCGGCTCAGCGCCTCGCCGGGACTGACCCAGGCCGCAGCGATGGTTTCCTGTTCGTCCTGCAAGGGCTCCTGCCCTTCCGGCGCTTCGGCCATGAAAAAGCGCGTGTCGTAACGCCGCGGCAATCCCACCGGCGTGATCCAGTGCGCGAAGTACGTCAGCTGGTCGGCCGCGAGCTGCAGGTCCTCGGCCCGCAACAGCTCAGGAAACGCCAGCTGCCCGGCATTGAGGCGGCGGCGATGTTCGGTGAAACGCCGCGCGATGGCGGCATCACTCAGGGACAGCGTCGCGCCGCTGTCATCGCGCGCGAGCAGCAAGCCCGACTCCTCGAAGGCCTCACGGATCGCGGCAGCCCAGTACGCCAGTCCGTCGCAGGCGAGGCCCAGCATGCCGCTCGCCGCAGTATCGTCAAAACATTTACACAAGTTATTGTTTTTAAAGGAAAAATCGCTTTCATCAACACCGCCGCCAGGAAACACATGCATGCCCGGCACGAATCCCGACTTCAGATTGCGGCGCATCATCAGCACCTCGATGCCGCCCTTTGCATCGCGTACGACGGTCACCGTCGCCGAGGGCGTCGGCACCACGGGCTTCGCACCATGCCCTTCGCTTTTTTTCAGTTCACCGCTCACTGTTCACCCTTTGCCGGTTACCGGTCACCGCTCGAGCAGCAACTTGATCAGGCTCGACGTATCCAGCCGCCCTCCGCCCTCGCGCTGCACCCGCGCGTAGAACTGGTCGATCAACGCGGTCGTCGGCAGCTGCGCGCCGTTGCCGCGCGCCTCCTCCATCGCGATGCGCAGGTCCTTGCGCATCAGGTCCACCGCGAAGCCGAAGTCGAAGCGGCCGTCAACCATGGTCTTGCCGCGATTCTCCATCTGCCATGAGCTTGCGGCTCCCTTGGAAATGACGTCGACCACGCGCTTGGCATCAAGCCCGGCCTGCAGCGCGAAGGCCAGCCCTTCGGCGAGGCCCTGCACCACGCCGGCGACGCAGATCTGGTTGACCATCTTGGTCTTCTGACCGGCACCGGAAGCCCCCATCCGGGTCACGGCACGCGCGTAATGCCTGATCACCGGTTCGGCGCGCGCGTACGGCTCTGCATCGCCGCCCACCATCACCGTGAGTATGCCCTGCTCCGCTCCGGACTGGCCGCCGGACACCGGCGCATCGAGGAAATGTAATCCGCGCGCCGCTGCGGCGGCATGCAGTTCCAGCGCCAGCGCTGCGGATGTCGTCGTATGGTCGGCAAAAATCGCGCCGGTGCGCATCGCCGCGAATGCACCACGCGGACCGGTCGTGATTTCACGGACGTCGTCATCGTTGCCCACGCAGCTGAACACGATGTCGGCGCCTTCCGCCGCGGCCGCCGGCGAATCCGCAACCGTGCCGGCATGGTCTTGCAGCCATGTCTGCGCGCGTGCCGGGGACCGGTTGTAGACGGTGACGCTGTGGCCGGCCTTGGCGAGATGTCCCGCCATGGGGCCTCCCATGACACCGAGACCGATGAATGCAAGCTTCATGGAAATGTTCCGGATCGAATCGAGTGAATTGCCGAATATATCGGCAAACCGGGTTCAGAGACATCGCCGGATCAGTCCGGCATGTTGGGTTGCAAATATAAATGATAATTATTATCATTAACGCATTACGACCCCTCCCACAGCATGTTTGCGCAACACCTCATTCCAGAATCCGCCACCGCCGGCTACGGCCGGACCTCCCGCCTGCCTGGCGTCGCCATCGCCCTCGGTCTGCATGCTGCCGTGCTGGTGGGCCTGCTGGTTTACGCCCCGGCAAGGCAGACCCTGGCGGAACTGGCGCCGATCATGGTCAGCCTGGTGCAGCCGCAACCGGTCGAGCCCCCGAAGGAACTGCCGAAGCCGAAACCCGTGGTCCGCAAGCCGGTGCAGCGCCCCGCCGCGAAACCGCACCCCCTGCTGACCACCGAGGCGCCGCAACCGGCGCCTCCGGCGGCGATCCCGGCACCGCCGCCGCCATCGCCCCCTGCGCCGCCCGAGCCGGTGGTCGCCGCGCTGCCGCCGGCGCCGGTGGTCCCGCCGCAATTCAACGCCGATTACCTCAATAATCCCGCGCCGCGTTACCCCGCGCTGTCGCGCCGGCTCGGCGAGGAAGGCCGTGTCCTGCTGCGGGTGCGGGTCGACGAACGCGGCCTGCCGGCGCAGGTCGAGCTGCGCAGTTCCAGCGGCCACGAGCGCCTGGACGCGGTGGCACTGGACACCGTGCGCCGCTGGAAATTCGTACCCGCACGCCGCGGCGATCAGGCGATCAGCGCCTGGGTCCTGGTCCCCATTTCATTCAGCCTCAGGAGTTGATCCCTTGGACACACAACAAACGCTGGGCCTCGCCCATTTCCTCGCCCAGACCGACGCCGTCGGCAAAACCCTGCTGGTCATCATGCTGCTGATGAGCGTTGTGACCTGGTATCTGATCGTCACCAAGGCCATTACCGCGCTGACCACCCGCCGGCGGACCCGGCGCTTCCTCGACCGCTTCTGGAACGTCACCTCGCTGCAGGCCGTCGCCACCCGGCTCGAGAACGAACAGCCCGACGAGCCCTTCTCGCACCTGGCCTGGCATGCCATCGTCGCCGCGCGCCACCACCAGCGCCATGGCGCCAACAGGCTTGACGAAGCGGGCTCCGGCGCCGAATTCATCACCCGCGCGATGCGCCGCGTCATCGACGAGGAAACCGCGCGTTTCGAATCCGGGCTCACCGTGCTCGCCTCGATCGGCAGCACCGCGCCCTTCATCGGGCTGTTCGGCACCGTGTGGGGCGTCTACCACGCGCTGGTCAACATCGGCATGAGCGGTCAGGGCACGCTGGACAAGGTCGCAGGCCCCGTCGGCGAGGCACTGATCATGACCGCGCTCGGCCTCGCGGTGGCAATCCCCGCGGTGCTCGCCTATAACTTCGCGGTGCGCAGCAACCGCCTCGTGCTGGCGCAGCTCGATTCCTTCGCACACGATCTCTACGCCTTCCTGACCACCGGCTCGCACGTCAACGACGTCGCCGCGGTGGCGCCGGCGCGCCCCGCCGCGGTCGCCCGGGCCGGGGTCTGAGGCCATGGCTTTCGGTGGATTCAACAAGAGCGGTGACAGCGCGCCGATGGCGGAAATCAACATGGTGCCGCTGATCGACGTGATGCTGGTGCTGCTGGTGATTTTCATCATCACCGCACCGCTGCTGACCCACGCGGTGAAAATCGACTTGCCGCGCGCCTCCAGCCAGCCCAACCACAGCAAGCCGGACAACATCCAGCTCGGCATCCGCGCCGGGGGGGACATTTACTGGAATGGCGAAAAGGTGGACATGACCGTTCTCGCCGAACGCATGACGGCCGCCGCGGCCCTTGAACCACAGCCGGAGGTCCACATCCGAGCCGACCGGACGACCGAGTACCAGAACGTCGCCCGCGTGATGGCCGCTGCCGGGCGCATCGGGCTGTCAAAGATCGGCTTCGTCACCGAGCCGGGAGAAACGCGATGAGCTTTCCGTCTCTGGTGCTGGTCGTGCTGACCACTCTGCCCGCCTTTTCACCACAAGCGCAGGCAAACAACACCGCGCAGACCATCGTGCACATGCTTGATTACGTCAGTGTCGATTACCCGGAATTCGTTCAGGACGGCAAGGTGCTGGACGAGACCGAATACAAGGAACAGCTGGAATTCGCGATGCAGTCCGCAGTGTTGCTGGTGAAGCTGCCGGCGGTGCCGGAACAGACCACCCTGCTGACACAGGCGGAACAGCTGAAAACGCGCATCATCGCCAAGGCGCCAGGCCCTGAAATCACGGCGCTGGCCTCCGCGCTGCGTTGGAAAATGATCGAAGCCTACGGGTTGACAGCCGCGCCGCGGACTGCGCCGGATCTAAAACGCGGTGCCTCGCTCTACGCCGCGCATTGCGCGGCCTGCCACGGCACGCAGGGCCGCGGCAACGGCATTGCCGGCAAGGGACTGGAGCCGGCACCCTCGAACTTCCATGATGCCGGGCGCATGGCGCAACGCAGCGTCTATGGCCTTTACAGCACCATCACGTTGGGCGTGGCCGGCACCGGAATGACGCCCTTCGGCCATCTCGGCGAGGACGAGCGTTGGGCACTGGCGCTGTATGTCGCAACCATGGGCCAGGTTCCTGAACGCGTAGCCAAGGGCGGCGCGCTGTGGCAGGACGGAACGGGCGAAAAGGAAATCGGCACGCTGCGCGCCGTGGCGACGCTGACCGACAACGACGTCCATGTCAAACACGGTGCGGATGTCGCCGCGGCATTCGCCTGGCTCAAGGCCAACCCGCAGGCATTGGCAACAATCAAGGAAGAGCCGATCGCGTACTCGCGTCGCCTGCTCGGCGAAAGTCTGGCCGCGTACCGTGCCGGCAAACGCGATGACGCACAGCAGCTCGCACTGACGTCGTATCTCGAGGGTTTCGAACTGGTCGAAGCCAGCCTCGACACCCTGGATCGCAATCTGCGACAGGAAGTTGAAACGCAGATGATCGCTTACCGCGACCTGTTGCGCCGCGGCGCGCCGGAAGCAGCGGTGGTGCAGCAGGCGGAGCGCATCGACGGCCTGCTCGCCGCCAGCGCCGGCAAACTCGGCTACAGCGGCCTGTCGCCCACCACCGCGGCGATCTCCGCCTTTTTCATCCTGGTACGCGAAGGCCTGGAAGCGCTGCTGGTGGTCGCCGCGATCATCGCCTTTCTGCTCAAGTCCGGAAGGCGAGAGGCCTTGCCGTGGATCCATGCCGGCTGGATCGGCGCGCTGGCGCTGGGCGGTGCAACCTGGCTCGCCGCATCGGCGCTGATTGAGATCAGCGGTGCAACCCGGGAACTGACTGAAGCAGTTACTGCCCTGCTCGCCGCAGCCATCCTGCTCTACGTCGGTTTCTGGCTGCATGGCAAGAGTTACGCCCATGCCTGGCAGGCATTCATCGACCGTCATCTCTCTGCCGCGCTTCACGGCGGTACCCTGTGGGCGCTGGCCGGCGTCTCTTTCCTCGCGGTCTACCGCGAAGCCTTCGAGACCGTGCTGTTTTACCAGGCGTTATGGCATCAGACCGGGACCGGCGGCCACAGCTCGGTAATCGTCGGTTTTCTTTGCGGCATCGCCGTGCTCGCCGTTCTGGCCTGGGCAATCTTGCGTTACGGCTTGCGCCTGCCGATCGGGCGCTTCTTCGCGGCCTGCTCGGTCCTGATGGCGGGTCTCGCCGTTGTATTTACCGGGCATGGCATCAAAGCGTTGCAGGAAGCTGGAGTGGTCGCGGCAATTCCATGGGGCGACTTCAACCTGTCCGCGCTCGGCGTCTACGCCACCGCCGAATCGATGCTGGCACAGTTGTCCGTGCTGCTCGTCGTACTCGCGACATTCTTCTGGTCGCATCACAACAACGGCAGCCCCAGAAACCCGAACTGAATCCATACACTCGCAACACCCCGCCAGCACGCGCGCAGCGCCAGCCAGCCCCGGGTACACAAAAAAAGGGAAGCAAGACATGCGTGCAATCTGGGTCGTGGTTCACCGTTGGTGCGGTCTGGCCACTGCAATGTTCCTGTTCGTGGCCGGCCTGACCGGCGCGATCATCTCCTGGGACCACGAAATCGACGAGTGGCTGAACAGCCATCTGTTCGAGACGACCAGCCGCGGAGCCGTCAAGTCGCCCCTCGACCTCGCACGCAGCATCGAGGCAACCGATCCTCGAGTACGCGTGACCTTCGTGCCCCTGCAGCATGAGGAAGGCCATGCACTGATATTCGGCGTGCAACCGCGCGTCAATCCGGCAACCGGGCGCCTGTTTGACCCCGGTTACAACCAGGTGTTTGTCGATTCGGTCACTGGAGAGACATTGGGCCGGCGGGAATGGGGCAAGGTCGCCCTTGACCGCGAGCACCTGATGTCCTTCCTCTACAAGCTGCACTACAGCCTGCACATTCCCGAGATGGGGGGTATCGACCGCTGGGGCATCTGGTTCATGGGCGTCATCGGCGTTGTCTGGCTGCTCGACTGTTTCCTTGCGCTGCTGATTTCCTTCCCCAATCCCCGGGCATGGGCAAAATCCTTTGCCGTACGCTGGCGCGCCGGCGGCTATCGTCTGAATTTCGACCTCCACCGCGCCGGCGCCCTGTGGACCTGGCTGCTGCTGTTCGTGCTGGCGCTGACCGCGGTATCGCTGAACCTGAGCCGGGAACTGTTCCAGCCGCTGCTCGCGACCTTCTCCACGCTGACGCCGACGCCCTTCACGACCCGGGCACCGAGCCCCTTGCACCGGCCGATTGCGCCGCAACTGCCTTTCGAGAGAGCCATCGGCATCGCCGAATCGGAAGCTGCCCGCCGCAACTGGCAGGAGCCGATCGGCGCAATCTCCTATTCCCAGCGCTACGGGATCTACATCGCGCGCTTCCATGAGCCCGGCAACGACCACGGCAGCGGCGGCATGGGCGTCAAGGGCATCTACATCGACGGCGCCGACGGGCGCACGCTGGGCGACCGTGTACCGTGGGACGGGACGGCGGCCGATGTGTTCGTACAGCTCCAGTTCCCGCTGCACTCGGGGCGCATCGCCGGAATTCCCGGACGCATCCTCATTTCGCTGATGGGAATCATCGTCGCCATGCTGTCGGTCACGGGCGTGGTCATCTGGGCCCGCAAGCGCCGGGCACGGCGCGTTCGTGAGGCCATCTCCGGTCGTGACAACAGTGGCACTGCAGTTGCAACAAGCTAGGAAACATCCGTAATCCGGAACCCTCGCCAGCCAGCACATCGTGCACAGCCAGCCATGCCTATCCATCCATCAAGAAACAGGGAGAAGCACGATGCACAAACTGATGTTGAAACCCGCAGCGATCGCCGTGGCGCTGGCCATGGCAGCGCCGTCACTTGCACAGCAGGCTGAACAGCATCTGCCTGAAGTCAGGGTAAAGGGCAACACCGTGGAGGAAACTGCCACGGGACCTGTTCAGGGCTATCGAGCCAGGCGCAGCGCGAGTGGCACCAAGACCGACACGCCACTGCACGAGACACCGCAGTCGATCTCCGTCATCACCCGCGAACGCATGGAAGACCAGGGCGTGCAGACGGTGCAGGATGCGCTGCGCTACAGTGCCGGCGTGCGCTCCGATGCCTACGGCTACGACAATCGCGGGGACTGGGCGCTGGTCCGCGGCACCAGCTTCGTCCAGTACCAGGACGGGCTGCGCATGCTGTTCGGTTTTTACAACAACATCCGGCCAGATCCTTACACCCTTGAACGCGTCGAGGTGGTTCGCGGCCCTGCATCCGTGCTCTATGGCCAAGGCGGCTTTGGCGGGCTGGTCAACCTGGTTTCGAAACGCCCGCAGGCCGAGGCACAGCGTGAAATCGTCGGCGAGATTGGCAACCATAACCGCAAACAGATCGCATTCGATGCGACCGGTTCTCTGAATGCCGACGGCACCCTGCTATACCGCCTGATCGCGCTCGGACGCGACAGCGGCAGCCAGGTCGATTTCGTGCCTGACGACCGCCAGGTGATCGCGCCGGCGCTGACCTGGAAACCCAACGTTGGCACCTCGTTCACGCTGTACGCCAACCTGCAGGAAGACCTGTCAGGGTCTTCGGTCGGATTTTTCCCTTGGGTCGGCACGCTCTATGCACCGCCGCTCGGACGCATTCCCACCAACACCTTCATCAGCGAACCGGGATATGACGAGTATCTCGCGGACCAGAAGGTTATCGGCTACGAGTTGTCCCATCAACTGAACGAAACACTGACCCTGCGCCAGAACCTGCGCTACAGCGACAGCGAGGTGAGTTACCGGTCTCTCTACAGCCGTTTTCCGGTACCGCGCCTGAATCCGGACAACCGCACTCTGAACCGCACGATCATCCACCAGATCAACCAGGCGGAAACACTGACCGCGGACACCCAGGTACAGGCCAAATGGAATGCCGGCGGCTTCGACAATACAACCCTGTTCGGCATTGACTACCAGAACTCCACTCTTGGCGGGGCCTCGGGACGCGGCAACGCGCCGGCGATTGACGTCTATGCGCCGGTTTACGGCAACTTCACACCGGTCGCAATAGCTGCGATTGCCGACACTGAACAGCGGCAGACCGGTATCTACCTGCAGCACCAGTTCAAGTATGACCAGCGCTGGCTGGGCGTGGTGGGCTTGCGCCAGGACTGGGCCAAGTCAGATACCGCCAACACACCTGCCTCCCGCCTCGATACCGACGCGGTGACGATGCGCTTGGGCGGCGGCTACCTCGCTGCTGGCGGCTGGATGCCCTACGCCAGTCACTCGGAATCGTTCGTGCCGGTCGGTGGCGTCAACCTGTTCGGCGTAGCCTACCAGCCGCAGACCAGCGAGCAGAAGGAAATCGGCATCAAATACCAGCCTCCCGGCAGCAACAACAGCTATACCGTAGCCCTGTTCGACATCAAGGAAACCAACCGGCGTACCGCCGACCCTGCCAACCCGGGCAACAGCATCCAGGTCGGCGAGGCACGCAGCAAGGGATTCGAACTGGAAGCCCAGACCGCGCTGACCCGCAACCTCGACATGGTTGCCGCCTATACCTGGACCGACGCCAAAGTCACCCGCGACAACAGTGCGCAGCAGGGTAAACGCATCGCTACGGTGCCCGAGCACAGCGCTTCGGTGTGGGGACGCCAGCGTTTCTCGATCGGCGAAACCAGAGGCTTCATGGCCGGCCTCGGCCTGCGTTACATTGGCGCAAGCTGGGACGGCCTCGATACGGTGCGCACACCCTCAGTGACGCTCATCGACGCAATGCTGGGTTACGAAAAGGGGCCATGGCGCATCACGCTCAGCGCGTCCAACCTAACGGACAAGGAGCATGTCAGTACCTGCCTCAGTCGTGGTGACTGCTTCTATGGCAGCCGGCGCACCGTGCTGCTGCGTACAGCCTATCGCTTCTGAACGCGACCGACGGCGCTGCAGGCCATCCGCACGAAAGAACAGGAAGGCCGTCTGGCTTTCCTGTTCTCGCTTGGATACAAAGGTAATTATCAGGACCCGCCGCCCTCGCCCATCTGCGACTGCATGTAGTTCTGGATGCCGATCTTGCCGATCAGGTCGAGCTGGGTTTCGATCCAGTCGATGTGTTCTTCCTCGGACTCGAGGATGTCCTCGAACAGTTCGCGCGAGACGTAATCACCGGTTTCCTCGCAGCAGGCGATGGCCTCCTTCAGCATCGGGTGGCCGTGCATCTCCGCCTTGAGGTCGCACTCCAGGCATTCCTTGACGTTCTCGCCGATCATCAGCTTGTTCAGCTGCTGCAGATTGGGCAGGCCCTCGAGGAACAGGATGCGTTCGATCAGCCTGTCGGCGTGTTTCATCTCGTCGATCGATTCATGGTACTCGTGGTCGCCGAGTTTCTTCAGCCCCCAGTTCCTGAACATGCGCGCATGCAGGAAATACTGGTTGATCGCCGTCAGCTCGTTGGTCAGGATCCTGTTGAGATGGGTGATGACTTTTTTATCGCCTTTCATCGCGGCCTCCGGCATGAGTGATGATGAACGAGGCTAGCACAGGGATGCGACGCGACCAAGACTGGCCGCCGGGATGCAACCGGGTCCCAGTTGCGGATTTGCGAAGGCTGCAGCGCGGATGTTTCAGGCTGGATGCAACTGCGCGCCGAACGCACAATCGCGGCCCGATTCGCGCAGCAGGCATTGCGCTTCACCGGCGCATTGCCCGCAACCCGAAGCGACGCCCAGTTCACGCTGCAGGTCGCCCAGTGTGCGCGCACCGGCATCCACTGCGCTGCGGATGTCGCGCTCGTTGATGCCGTTGCAGACACAGATGTACATGGCAGGAGAACAATTCCTCGTTAATAGGAATCATTATCATTCAATCCCGCATCTCTCCGCAAGGGAGTTTATAAGCATTTGTTTTTATTGATTTTTTAATCGACGGCGCAGCCGGCCGTCGTCGCCTTCGGCGGCTGTGCGAAGGTGGCGATATCCACGCCGTTACGGATCGCAGTCATCTCGGCGAGGATCGCCACCGCGATTTCCGGCGGTGTCTTGCTGCCGATCTTCAGACCCACCGGGCCATGCAGGCGCGAAATCTCCGCCTGCGACAGGTCGAATTCCGCAAGCCGCTGGCGCCGCGCGTCGTTGTTCTTCCTTGATCCGATGGCGCCGATGTAGAAGGCCGGCGACTTCAGCGCCTCCAGCAGCGCCATGTCGTCGAGCTTGGGATCATGGGTCAGCGTCACCACCGCACTGTGACCGTCGAGATTCATCTCCGTGACCACGTCATCGGGCATGCCGCGCTTCAGTTCCACCCCGGGCACGTCGAAGGTCGTCGTGTATTCCTCGCGGGGGTCGCAGATGGTGACCTGGTAATCGAGCGCCTGCGCCATCTGCGCGAGGTAGGTCGACAGCTGGCCGGCGCCGATGATCAGCAGCCGCCAGCGCGGTCCGTACACGGTCTGCAGCGTGGCGCCGTCGAAGGCGAGCTGGTCCTGCCATTTCGCCGGCTCGATCGAGGCCTTACCCGTCTTCATGTCGAGCCGGCGCAGCACCAGCTCGTGGCGCTCGATGCGAGCCAGCAGTTCGTCGAGTCCGCTTTTCGCAGTCAGCGGCTCCAGCACCAGTTCCAGCGTGCCGCCGCAGGGCAGCCCGAAGCGCTGCGCCTCCTCGGCCGACACGCCGTACTTCGTCGTCACCGGCGAGTTCTCGGCAAGCCGCCCCTCCTTCACGCGCAGGATCATGTCGTCCTCGACGCAGCCGCCGGAGACCGAACCCACGACCATGCCGTCGCCGCGGATCGCCGACAGCGCGCCGATAGGACGCGGCGCGGAACCCCAGGTGCGTATCACCGTGGCCAGCACCACGCGATGGCCGCCGGCGACCCAGTCGCGGGCAGTCCTGACAACCTGCAGATCGACACTGTCCATGAAAACTCCCCCGTTCAATCACTGGTGCCTGTGGATCCGCCTATTGTAGCGCGCCGCATGCGTTAACATCGGGGCCTTGAAACACGGAGAACCCACGCATGGAAATGACCGGCGAACAACTGATCGCCCTGCCGCAGCAGGCCACCTGGAACGCGCTCAACGACACCACGGTGCTGAAGGATTGCATCCCCGGCTGCGACTCGATCGAAAAACAGTCCGACAGCGAATACCTGTTGACCATGACGGCCAAGGTCGGCCCGGTCAGCGCCAAGTTCAAGGGCAGGATGACCCTGCTCGACGTGCAGGCCCCGGATTCCTACACGCTGCAATTCGAGGGACAGGGCGGCGTGGCCGGTTTCGCCAAGGGCGAGGCCCGGGTACAGCTCGCCCCCGAGGCCGGAAGCACGCGCCTCACCTACAGCGTGAAGGCCAACATCGGCGGCAAACTGGCGCAGGTCGGCGCGCGCCTGATCGACGGTGTCGCAAAAAAAACGGCGGAACAGTTTTTCACGGCATTCAACAAACGGGCGAGCGGCGGCGCCGCTAGCTAGCGGCTCCGCGGTGAGCATGCTCTCGCACATCCGCCGGCTGGCGTCGTACAACCGCTGGATGAATGCGAAAGTCTATGATGCGGCCGCAAAATTGCCGGCGCAGGAACTGGCAAGGGACCGCGCGGCCTTTTTCGGGTCGATCATGGGCACCTTGAATCACCTTGTCGTCGCCGACACCATCTGGCTGAAGCGCTTTGCCAGTCATCCCGCAAAGCATCCGGCGCTTGAACCCTTGCGCGCCGCAGCCATGCCGTCGGCACTGGACCAGATCCTGTTTGCCGACCTGTCTGCGCTGCGCATCCATCGCGAACAGCTTGATGCAGCCATCATCCGGTGGACAACTGAACTAAGCGACGCCGACCTGGCGCATGTCCTGCATTACTCCAACATGAAAGGCGTGCCGGCGCGAAAACGTTTTGGCGCGCTGCTGACGCACTTCTTCAACCACCAGACCCACCATCGCGGCCAGGCCGGCACGCTGCTGTTCCAAGCCGGCCAGGATGTCGGCGTCACCGACCTGCTGGCGCTGATTCCGGACGAAACCGGCACCTGATACGGCAAGGGACCAATAAAAAACCGGCGCTTTGCGCCGGTTTTTCTGCCGCGCCCGGCCCGTTCAGCCCACGTGCTTGCGCAGGAAGGCCAGCGTGCGCTCGCGCGCGAGTTTCGCGCTGGCTGCATCGTAGGACCCGCGCTGGTCGCAGTTGAACCCGTGACCCGCAGGGTAAATATGGTGCTCCCATTGCGGATGCGCGGCCTTGACCTTCTCCACTGCCTCGAGCGGGATGCCCTGGTCCTTGTCCCCCCAGTGGAACATCACGGGACATTTCGGCTGCAGGCCGGTGAGGTTGGGAATGCCGCCGCCGTAATGCGGTGACGCGCAGGCGAGGCCATCGACCTCGGCCGCCGCCTTCCAGGCCACGGTACCGCCCCAGCAATAGCCGACTATGCCGATGTTGCCCGCGCCCTTGAGCGCGCCGACCGCGGCACGGACATCCTTGATCGCGTCATCGAGGCTCGCCTTCTGCATCAGCCCGCGGCTGGCCTCGATCTCGGGCTGCGTGTAACCGCATTCGTAACCGCGCTGCACGCGGTCGAACATCGCCGGCGCGATGACCTGATAGCCGTCGGCGGCATAACCGTCAGCCACCGAGCGGATGTGGCTGTTGACGCCGAAGATTTCCATGATCACCACCAGGCCGCCGCGCGGCTTGCCCGCCGGCTCCGCCTTGTAGGCACCGAATCTGTGACCGTCAGCTGCGGTGAGTTCAATCATGCTGCCCATCGGGATTCTCCTCTGTAAACCATTGGCCGAAAGCATTCCATTATAGCCCGCGCCCGTCGCCATGCAGGGCTCCTGCTAGACTAGCGTCCACCGACTGGAACCAGCTCAAGACAAAGGGGAAAGCATGCTGAAAATCTGGGGCCGCACCAATTCCATCAACGTGCAGAAAGTGCTGTGGGCCTGCGCGGAGCTCGGTCTGCCTTTCGAGCGCATCGATGCCGGCATGCAGTACGGCGTCAACAACACGCCGGAATACAGGGCAATGAACCCCAACGGCCTGGTGCCGCTGATCAGCGACGACGGCTTCCTGCTGTGGGAATCCCATGCCATCGTGCGCTACCTCGCGCGCAAACACGGCGCTGGCAGCCTGTGCCCCGCGGATCCCCGGAGCGCAGCCGACGCCGACCGCTGGATGGAGTGGTACAGCACCACGCTGTGGAACCACATGAAGCCGGTGTTCTGGAACCTCGTGCGCACACCCCCGGAGAAGCGCAACCTGGCGGAGGTCGAGGACAACCGGCAGAAACTCGCCGGCTACCTGGCAATGGCCGATGCGCATCTTGCGGAACATGAATACTTCGCCGGCCCCGCCTTCACGATGGCCGATATCCCGCACGCCGTGCTCGCGCACCGCTGGTTCAACGTGCCGATCGAAAGGCCGCCGCTGCCGCACTACGAACGCTGGTTCAAGACGGTATCGGCCAGGCCGGGATTCCGGAAACACTGCGCGGCGCCGCTGACGTAAAAAACGAAAGTCAGAATCATGGCCACGGAGGTCACAGAGGAAGGTGGAAAACAAAATCCTTCCGGGTTTTCTCCGTGTTCCCTGTGACCTCTGTAGCCGACGCTTTTCGCCCTTACCCATGACCACCCAGCGCAACTACCGCTATTACGAATTCGTGATGGCGGCCTTCGTCACGGTGCTGATCTGCGCCAACCTGATCGGCCCGGCAAAGATTGCCCAGCTCGACCTGCCGCTGCTGGGCGTTGTCACCTTCGGCGCCGGCGTGCTGTTCTTCCCGATCTCCTATGTCTTCGGCGACATCCTGACCGAGGTTTATGGCTACGCCCGCGCCCGGCGCGTGATCTGGGCGGGGTTCGCGGGGCTGGGCTTCGCCTCCTTCATGGCCACCGTGGTGGTCGCCCTGCCGCCGGCACCGTTCTGGACCCACCAGGCCGCCTACGAAGTCGCCTTCGGCAATACGCCGCGCATTGTCGCCGCCTCGATGGTCGCCTACTTTTGCGGCGAGTTCGTCAACTCCTACGTGCTCGCGAAAATGAAGCTCGCAACCCGCGGCCGCTGGCTGTGGACACGCACGATCGGTTCGACGATCGCCGGCGAGGCAGTGGACTCCGCGCTGTTCTACCCGCTCGCCTTCTACGGCGCGGACATCATTCCCGACGACAAGCTGCCGCTGGTGATGGCCGCACAGTTCGCGGCCAAGGTCGGCGTGGAAGTGGTGCTGACGCCGGTAACCTACAAGATCGTCAATTTCCTGAAGCGTGCGGAACAGGTCGATCACTACGACCGCGACACCGACTTCAATCCCTTCGCGCTGAAACCCTGAGCGGCTGGATCAGGCTCGCAGAAACCGCGCGAAAGCCAGCAGCGCGCCGCCGAAAATCATGCCGAAAACGATCAGCTGCAGCACATAGCTGATCCATGCATAGCCGGTATCTTCGCCGCGCTCGGCCAGGTTGTGGCAGTACAGCAGGAAAGGCGACGGCGAATTGAACAGCGGCATTTTCTCGTAACGCACGTCGATCATGCCCTTCAGCGACAGCAGGACCAGCAGCAGCAGAAACGCTGCAGGGGCGGGCATGGGCATGAAACCGAGGATCGCTCCGGCAAGCAGTGCAAACAGCATGTGACCGGTCCCAAGGAAAAAAAGTAAGGTGGATTTGCTGGTCAGGGAGGTGGGATTCGAACCCACGACCTCCTGCGCCCAAGGCAGGCGCGCTACCGGGCTGCGCTACACCCTGATTCGCAAGGGGAATTCTACCGGAAAATGCGCGTCCTCCGGATGTGCAGCACGGCTTTCCGATAGAATCCGGGCTTTTCCAGGCCGGATCGCGATGCACAAATCCAACTGGCGCACGCCCGCAATGGTGCTGTTCTGCGGCGGCATGATCCTGACCGTCGCCCTCGGCGTCCGCCACAACTTCGGCCTCTACCTGCAGCCGATGACCGCCGATCTCGGCATCGGCCGCGAAACTTTCGCTTTCGCGATTGCGATCCAGAACCTCCTCTACGGCATATCGCAGCCGATCACCGGGCTGATCGCGGACAAGTTCGGCACCGCACGCGTGCTCGTCGGCGGCGCGCTGCTCTATGCGCTGGGCCTGTACCTGATGTCGGTGTCGAGCACGGGGCTGGAGCTCACGCTGAGCGCCGGCCTGCTGATCGGCGCCTCGCTGGGCTGCAGCGGATTCTCCATCGTGTTCGGCGTGATCGGCCGCGCATTTCCTCCGGAGAAACGCAGCGTCGCGCTGGGCATCGCCGGCGCGGCCGGCTCCTTCGGCCAGTTCGCGATGCTCCCCTACGGCCAGTGGCTGATCAACCAGGTGGGCTGGCACCAGGCGCTGGTCATACTCGCGCTGACGGTGCTGGTGATCATCCCGCTGTCCTCGGCACTGGTCGAAAACAAGGGTGCCCAGGCGGCGAGCCTGTTCAAGCAATCCGCGAGCGAAGCGCTGCGCGAAGCCTTCGCCCACCGCGGCTTCCTGCTGCTGTGCACCGCCTACACGGTCTGCGGCTTCCAGCTGCTGTTCATCGCCGTGCATTTCCCGGCCTACCTCGTCGACCAGAAAATGACGCCGGAGACCGGCATGGCGGGGCTTGCGCTGATCGGCTTCTTCAACATGATCGGCAGCTACGCCTGGGGATGGCTCGGCGGGCGCCACACCAAGAAGTACCTGCTGTCGCTGCTCTATTTCACGCGATCGGTCGTCATCACCCTCTTCATACTGATGCCGGTGACACCGCTGACGGTCTACCTGTTTTCGGCTGCAATCGGGTTCCTGTGGCTGGGCACGGTGCCGCTGACCGGCGGCCTGATCGCGCATGTCTTCGGCGTCAAATACCTGTCGACACTGACCGGCATCGCCTTCTTCTTCCACCAGGTCGGCAGTTTCGCCGGCGTGTGGATCGGCGGTTATGTGTTCGATGCCACCGGGTCGTACACCGTGATGTGGGTCTTGACCATCGGCATGGGCATCGTCGCCGCCCTGCTCAACCTGCCGATCGACGACCGCCAGCTCGACCGTGGATCGTCGGTAAAACCGGCCTAAGCCGTGGTGGCAGCGCCCGCCGGTGCGCTGATCGCGGCATCCTTGGCCGCTTCCGCGATCAGCCAATCGCGGAATGCGGCAACCGCGGGCCTGGTTTTCGCATGGGGCTCGCAGACCAGGTAGTAAGCGGACTGCAGCGGCACCTTCAGCTCGAATGGCATCACCAGCCGGCCAGCCGCAAGATCCTCGGCGGCCAGTGCCGGCATCGAGGCCACCACGCCCACCGCATCCATCGCCGCCTCGAAGGCCAGCACTGCGTGGCTGAAGTGTGCGCCCCGCTTGGAATCCACGTCCTTGACGCCCGCCGCCTTCAGCCAGACATCCCAGAACGATTCTCCGTCATACATCTCGCCGGTATCGTCATGCAGCAGCATGTGATGCTTCAGATCCTCCGGCGTGCGCAGCGCGTGCTCGCCGGTCAGCGCCTGCGGACTGCAGATCGGCGTAACTGCCAACGGCAGCAGCTTGTGCACGTCAAGTTCGGGATAGTGGCCATGGCCGTAGAGGATGGCCACATCGGAATCGTCCAGCCAGTTCTCGATGGTGGCGCGCTCGGCGACATCGGCCTTGCCGTCGACGCTGACCCGGCGCATCCGCGCCGATACCCGGACGTCGATTTCATGGTGCGCGGCGATGAAGCGATGCAGCCGCGGCATCAGCCAGCGCGCGGCAAACGAAGGGGCAGCGCTGACCGTCAGCATGCCGCCTCTGGTATGCGTGCGCAGCCGGTCGACGGCCTGTGCCAGGCAGTCAAAGCCTTCGCGCAGCTTGGGCAGGCAAGCCCGGGCCGCATCCGTCAACTCCAGGGCACGGTTGTAGCGATGGAACAGCTGGACGTTGAGGTATTCCTCCAGCGTGCGGATCTGGTGACTGACCGCGGCCGGGGTGACGTTCAGTTCGACTGCGGCTTTTTTGACGCTCAGGTGGCGTGCAGCAGCCTCAAAAGCCTTTAGCGCGTTCAGGGGGGGCAGGCGTTGCGACATAATGACCGTCAGCTTAGCATAACTTAATCGATCCTTCACAATATATCAGGTGTTGCAATGCAACATTACCCTGCCTTCCCGGTCTATACTTCAGTCCGAACTCATTGACTTAAAGGGCAGTGAGGTTTCAACGCCGGGACGGCGAACTACTGGAAAGGTCAGGGTATAGACAATGAACAGCATACTGGAAAACAAATTTGGCTCAGTCATTTACGAGCGGATCAATTCGGTCCAGATGAGCTCGGCCGAGCGTCAGGCGGCCATTAACGCCATGCGGGATGCCGATGCCATCGTCGACTCGATCCTGTGGGTGAAGCGCAAGATCGAACAGGTCGGTGAATTCCTGTTCATGAAGCCCAGCATCAAACACTGATACGCCAGTACGGCGTATCCAGCACCCAGCCGGGGGATCCCTCCTCCTCCACCCGGCTGCTACGGCGCCCGCCAAGGGCGCCGGGAAACGCGGCGGCGCAGCCCGCCGCGTTTCTTTTTCCGGATTGGCTACGCGCGTCGCTCCATGGCGACCCGGGATTTCACGTAAAAACAAGTGCTTATGCGCAAAACTCGGCGCCATGTCTCTCTCGAGCGACGCGACCGCGGCGGCATTTCAGAGCATTTATCCAGTATTTTTTATAACCTATTGATTATAAATAATATTTTTATCTGGCCTCGATGTTGCTAAGAACCGGGGGTCGCAACGGCGATGATGTTTACACCCCGCGGCCTCGAAGGCCGCATCAACACCGGGAGGTTCCATGCTCAATCGAGATGCATTTTTCAAGAAACGCGAGGACAGCGCACCGCGCGGCAATGTCAATGTCACTCCTGCACTGAATGCCGCGGATCCGGCAAGTCGAAGCCCTGTCACCGCAACAGCCGTGCGCACCGAAACACCCCCCGTTGCCGAGCGCGGCAAATCAAACAGCGGCAGCAAGCTGATCGTGGGACCTGACATCAAGCTCAAGGGCGTCGAAATCACCGACTGCGACACGCTGGTCGTGGAGGGCACAGTCGAAGCCTCCATGGACAGCCGCGTTGTACAGATCGCCGAACATGGCGTGTTCAACGGCACTGTCAGCATCGACATTGCCGAGATTCACGGCTGTTTCTCCGGAGAGCTCACGGCCCGCGAGCAGCTGATCATCCACTCCGGCGGCCGCGTGTCGGGAAAAATCCGCTACGGCAAGATCAAGATCGAGGAAGGCGGAGAAATCTCCGGGGATATCGCGCGGGCCGACGGCCGTCAGCAGCGCGGCACACAGCCGTCCCTCAAGGCCGCCGGCGGCTCGGCCTGAATTCCGCACCGCATGCCGTCACTGCGCCCCGTGCAGCCCGGGCGCGGTGAAGGCTGCCAGCATCTGGTCATTGAGATCGCGCGGAATCGGCGCCACGCCGGAACGCAGCAGCTGCACAAGCTGGTCGCGTTCCTCCGGCCGCAGCCGCTCATACTCGGCCCGCGCGTCGGCAACGATCGCACGCTTCTGCGAGTTGCTGAGCAGCGCCAGCTGCTCATGGGCACTGCGCACCGCCGAGGCCCTCTGGGCGAGTTGCTCGATGATCAGCGGACGCGCCAGTGCATTCTTCGGGTCGGCGAGCATGCGGACGAGGCTGGCGTAGACCTCCTGCCTCTGCGACGACGAAAGATGGACAAAGCCGGTGTCGATGAGTCCCCGCAGCTGCTCCTCATCGACGCCGTGCACGCCGGCCAGCGCCGGCGCCACTGCCGGTGCGCGAGGCGCGGCTGCCGCGTTCACGGCAGACTCGATGACCGAGCTTGCAATCTGGTCGCGCAGCATCTTCAGCAGGAACAGGGTCAGCGGCTCGGCTGCGTGCACGGGCGCCGAGGTCACTGCGATCAGCAGGGTGACCAGGAGACCTCGCCTGACGCGCTGCATGTTCGACATGGGAAAGTCCCGGGGGGGTGCGGAGAGTGCCGCAGGGACGCCCATGAAAACGCCGTACACCGGGGAAAGTCAAGCCGGCGCCACGGCTTCCCCGGGAGGGGGGGAATCAAGGGCCAGCAGGATTAATTATAAGTTATTGATTTTAAGGTAAATTTTTATTTTTTGCCAACTGCCGCATGTGGCGCTTTCCGCAGCAAGCCGCCCTGCGCAGGCCGTCAGCTTCAACGCCGCCGGAAATCCTCCACCGATTTTGCGAGCCGACCGTCAGCCGTCCTCAGCGCGCGGGTCACCGGCAGCGTTGCGCCGAAAGTCGGCACGAAGGCCGAATGCTTGCCCGCACCGCCGATCACCGCGATCAGCAGGTCTTCCGGCCGCTGCACTGCGTAGAGCACATCGTCCGGCTTCGGATCCGGCAGGCGCTCCTTCCAGGTGACCTTGACCCGGCGCTCGATGTTGTCGCGCGAGAGCTTCGCCACCGGCAGCGTGGCATGCTGCTGCAGGAAACGCCGGGCCTCGTCCTTGGAATACGCGGCGGCAATCGTCCGCGCATGCTCTGGGCCCATGATCACCAGCGGCTGCGCCTTGTAATAGATGTCGTTGGAGCCCGCGATGCCCATCGTGCCGGCAATGGTGGTCAACAAGCCCTCGCCGTCGAGGCTTTCATGGTCGTTGACGTTGTGCGGGCACTCGGCACCGATCACGGTCACCGCGCTCGCCTCCCGCGGCAGGCCGCGGTCCACGTGCAGCGGCTGCCACGGGCTCTCGGCTTCGTTCTCGGCGACCAGGTAGCTGTACTTGGCGGGTGAGCCGAAGGTGGACATGTCGCCCAGGGCCGGAATCGCGCCGCCGATGTTCAGCAGCGCCAGCCGGATCGCGCGGCCGATCGTCGCATTGGCCCTGTGCCCCGGGCCGAAGGCGTTGTGTCCCGAATTGATGTCCAGTTCCTTCGCCACCGGCCCATTGACGATCACCAGCGGCGCACAAAGATGCGTCGTCGCCTGCACGCCATAGAGGTTCAGCGGCTCCTCGCACATCGCCTCGATTGCGAGCAGGTAGAGCGGGAAGTGGCGCGGCTCGCACCCGGCCATCACCGCATTGGCGGCGAGCCGCAGCGGCGTCGCCTCGCCCCAGCGCGGCGGGATCTTCGCCACCGGCTGGTCCCAGGGACGGTCGCAGTATTCAAGCATTGCCGCGACGCGCGCCTCCGTCGGCGGCACCACCGGCAGGCCGTCGCCCCAGCCCTTCTCCATGACCAGCGCGTTGACGGCGTCAAAATCGCTGTCGGCCTCGATGCTGGCACCCGGCGCCTGCAGCAGTTGCGCGAGCGCGCTCATTGCGATTTCTCCTTCAGCAGTTTCACGAATTGCGGCACCGCCTGATCAGCGCGAGCCTTGACGCCTTCGATCGACTGGCCGCCGAGGGGATGCTGGATCACCAGCAGCGGCAGGTCCGGCACGCCGAACACGCGTGCCTGGGCCTGCCCCAGCTTGAGGAAGGGATCGGAACAGATCACCGCGGTCGTCAGCCCGCGCTTCCGGAGGTTCGCCATGTCGTGGACACTCCACGACGTGCACGACCCTCAATCAGCCATCGCGGTGACGACGTAATCCGATTCGGCGGCGAGGCGGTCGAGAATGTCTGCGGGGGCCGGCAGGCTGACGCTGTCCTTGCGCAGCGACACCACCGAGGCCACCGGCAGCAGAGCCTTGACCCCTTCAACGATGAACTTCAGCAGATGGTCGGCATTGCCCTTGCTGTTGTCGAGCACGCCGAGGCGGATGCCGCCCTTGGCCACGGCACGGGTTTCGGTGGCGGCCACGGCCTGCGGCGACGGCGCCTCGGGTACGACCAGACGGACTTTCTGATTCATGATGATGCACTCCCGCTTTCAGATTGACATGACGCGCATGCCGCGCAACAGGCCACCGACTCTAGCGCATGCATTCCGGGGTAGCAATGCAGCGCATCGCCCACGTGCGCCCTCGAAAAAAGAAAAAGCCGCCTTGCGGCGGCTTCTTCAACTGCTGGCGTCCCCACGGGGATTCGAACCCCGGTTACCGCCGTGAAAGGGCGATGTCCTAGGCCTCTAGACGATAGGGACTACGTCTGGTGTGCAGCGAGGTGTTCTGCTGGTGGAGGTAAGCGGGATCGAACCGCTGACCTCTTGCATGCCATGCAAGCGCTCTCCCAGCTGAGCTATACCCCCACGAGAGCGGCGAATTATACCGATGCGTTTCGGGACTGTAAACCGGGAAATCAGTCGGGAAACAGCGCCAGTTCCCGCACCATGCGCGAGAGCACCTGATCGCGCCCGATCAGCTCCAGCGTGGCATCCACCGAGGGCGTCTGCGGCTCGCCGGTGACCATCACCCGCAGCGGCATTGCCAGCTTCGGGAACTTGAGCCCGTGATCCGCCGCAACCGCTTTCATCGCCGCGCTGATGCTGGCGCGGTCCCAGGCCACCGTGCCCAGCCGCCGGTGAAGGTCCTCCAGTGCCGGTCGCGCACCCGCCGCGTAATGCTGGGTGCGCAGTTCCGCGGACGGCTCCAGCGCGCGGTAGAAATAGACCGCGGCATCGGCCAGTTCCTCGATGGTGCTGACCCGCTCCTTAAGCAGCGCGGCAACCCGCTGCGGTTCCGGCCCGTTGGCGACGTCGCAACCGTCGCGCTCGAGAAAAGGCCGCATCAGGCCGGCCAGCCGCACATCGTCGGCCTCCTTCAGGTACTGCTGGTTGAGCCAGGCGAGCTTCTCGGGGTCAAAACGCGCCGGCGAGCGGCTGACATGGGCGAGGTCGAACCACTCGACCAGCTGGGCCATCGAGAATTTTTCATCGTCGCCGTGCGACCAGCCGAGCCGTGCCAGGTAGTTGTTCAGCGCCTCGGGCAGGTATCCGTCCTCGTGGTACTGCATCACGCTGACCGCGCCGTGGCGCTTCGACAGCCGCTCGCCGTCGGCGCCGAGGATCATCGGCAGATGCGCGAACAGCGGCAGCTTGGCCCCCAGCGCGCGGTAGATGTTGATCTGCCGCGGCGTGTTGTTGACATGGTCGTCGCCGCGCACGACATGGGTGATGTCCATGTCGATGTCGTCGATCACCACGCCGAAGTTGTAGGTCGGGATGCCGTCGGCGCGCATGATCACCAGGTCATCGAGTTCGGCGTTGGCCACCGTTATCGGTCCCTTGACCAGGTCATTGAAAGTCACCTCGCCGCTGTCCGGCGTGCGGAAGCGGATCACCGGTTGCGCGCCGGCCGGCGGCTTGAGGCCCAGGCGCTGCGCGTTCTCCGGCCGCCAGCGGCCGTCGTAACGCGGCTTCTCGCCGCGCGCGCGCTGTTGCTCGCGCAGGGCATCGATTTCCTCGCGCGTCGCGTAGCAGTGGTAGGCGTGCCCCTGCTCGAGCAGCGCATCAACCGCCGCGCGATAACGCTCCAGCCGCTGCATCTGGAAATACGGCCCCTCGTAATCGAGTCCGAGCCAGTTCATGCCGTCGAGGATCGCCTGCACCGAGGCATCGGTCGAACGTTCGCGGTCGGTGTCCTCCACGCGCAGGATGAAGGTGCCGCCCTTCTGCTTCGCGTAGGCCCAGCAGAACAGCGCAGTGCGCGCGCCGCCGATATGCAGGTAACCGGTGGGACTGGGCGCGAATCTTGTGCGGACCATGGAATTGCCGTCGGAAAAAGGCGCTATTTTACGCCACGCCGCAGCGCGGACGGCGCCGCTTCAGCGGGAAAAACGGCCGGGACTGTAGGGCGCGAGGTCGATGCGCGGCGGGCGGCCGGCAATCATGTCCGCCACCAGGCGCGCGGTCGGCGCGCTGCCGACGAGGCCGACATGGCCGTGGCCGAAAGCGTAATGCACATTGCCGAAGCGGGTGGCCGGACCGATCACCGGCGTCGAGTCCGGCATCGACGGCCGCCGCCCCATCCATTTCGTCGCATCAACCTCGCTGATGCCGGGGAACATCTTCTGCATCAGCCGGCCCAGCACGTCGGCACGCGCGTAATTCGGCGCAGCGTCGACGCCGGCGAATTCACTCTGCCCGGCGATGCGCAGCCCCATCTCCATCGGCGTGATGAAACACTTGTGTTCGGGCACCATCAGCGGCATCGGCAATCCGAAACGCGGATCGGAATAGGTGATGTGGTAGCCCCGCTCCGCCTCCAGCGGCAGCGGATCGCCCAGCTGCGCCGAGAATTCATTCGAATGCGCGCCGGCGCAGATCACCAGATGCTCCACCGGCAGGTCGCCGGCATCGGTGCGCAGCGCGCGCGGCCCGTCCGGCCCGACATCGATGCCCAGCACCTTACGCTGCAGGATTTTGCCACCGTCGCGTTCGAACTGCGCCGCCAGCGACTTGGTCAGCCGCTCCGGATTCACGCACCAGCCGTGGTCATGGAGGAACAGGCCGACCTCGTAATCCCCGTTCAATCCGGGCAGGCGGCGTTTGACCTCCGCGGCATCCAGTTCGTCGATCATCACGCCGCGGTCGCGACGCAGCTTCCAGCCCAGCGCATCGGACTGGTAAGCCTTGCGTGTGGAATACACCACCAGGTAACCGCTTTTGTGGATCAGGTCCTCGACCCCGGCGTTCTTGACCAGCGGCGCATAGGCATCGAAGGTCTGCGACAGCAGCGCGCGCAGGCCATCGGCGATTTTCTCTACGCGCTTGACCTCGGCCGCTGCGACGAATTTCAGCAGCCAGGGCAGCGCCTTGGGCAGGTACGACCAGCGCAGCGCCAGCGGCCCCAGCGGGTCGAGCAGGTAACCGGGCACCTGGGACAGGATGCCGGGCATCGCGATCGGCACGCAGGAACCGGGACTGAGGATGCCGGCGTTGCCGAAGGAGCAGTACTCCCCGGGCGGGCGCTGGTCGACGACGGTGACCTGGTGGCCGTCGCGGCGCAGGTAGCTGGCGGTGGTAATGCCGACAATGCCGGCACCGATGACGGTGATGTTCTTGGTTTGCATGGGCTGGCCGGATTATAGCGCCGGCGGTTTGGCAGCCCTGCGCGACCGGTGGTAAAATCCGCGCCGGCTCGGGCGGTTAACTCAGCGGTAGAGTGCCACCTTCACACGGTGGAAGCCACTGGTTCGATCCCAGTACCGCCCACCACCCTTCTCTCCCGGATCCTGTCCATCACAGTGCCTGCGGCAAGCCGCTATACTGGCCGGCCGCAGAATCGATCCAGACATGCCCGACCAATACATCCCCCTGGTGACACCGCCTCCGGACCGGGACAGCCCCGCACTGTGGTTCGCCTTCCAGCGCGGCTCCATCCTGGTCTGCAACACGGAGTCCGCCGAACTGCCCTGCTGCTGCACGCTGGAGGAACATGGTGTGGCCACGGTGCGCAGCCACTACCTCGGCCTGCTGGGAGAACGGCATTGTTACGCGGCCGAAATCGAGGAAGCGCAGGCGCTGCCCGCCGGCTGGGCGCCGCTGGGACTGCGCGATCTGTTCGGCATGGTCGACAGCACGCTGGCCGCATTGTCGGGTCGCGCGCTGCAGATCCTCGACTGGGAACGCAATGTCCAGTTCTGCAGCCGCTGCGGCACGCCGATGCGCGCGCGTACGGATGAACGCGCGCGGGCCTGCCCGTCCTGCCGATTCACCAGTTATCCGCCGGTATCGCCGGCGGTGATGGTGCTGGTCACCCGCGGCCGCGAGCTGCTGCTCGCGCGAAAGAGCGTGTGGCCTGCGGGGCGTTATTCGGCGATCGCCGGATTCGTCGAACCGGGCGAGATGCTGGAGGACACCGTGGTGCGCGAGACCCGGGAGGAGGTCGGCGTCGAGGTCGGCGACCTGCGCTATTTCGGCAGCCAGCCCTGGCCCTTCCCGCATTCGCTGATGGTCGCCTTCACCGCCGAATACGCCGGCGGGCCGCTCAAACCCGACGGCGTCGAGATCGAGGAAGCAGCCTGGTTCGATGCCGAAGCCCTGCCGCGGCTGCCGCCCAGCGTCAGCATTTCGCGGCGACTGATCACCACCGTGGCGGCACAGCTCGCCCGGCAATACCCCAAACCCTGAAGGCGGCGGAACAGCCGGCGCCGCAACAGAACACAGGTCACGCAATGAATCCCCTGCTCCGCCTCCACGCCCTCGGCCAGCGCATCTGGCTCGACAACCTGTCGCGCACGCTGCTGCAGGAGGGCATCCTGAAAAAGCTGGTCACCGAGGACCGCATTGCCGGCGTCACCTCGAACCCGACGATCTTCTTCAAGGCCATCAGCGAAAGCCCGCATTACCGCGAAGAACTGCAGAAGCTCAAGGCCGATACCTCGCTCTCCGCGGAGCAGCGTTACGAAATGCTCGCCATCGCCGACATCCAGGCGGCCTGCGACATCCTGTTGCCGCTGCACAAGTCCAGCAAAGGCGAGGACGGTTATGTCAGCCTTGAAGTGTCGCCCGCGCTGGCCCATGACGCCGCGGGCACCTTGGCCGCGGGACTGCGGCTGAAGTCGGCGGTCGCGCGCGACAACCTGCTGATCAAGGTGCCGGCCACGGCCGCAGGACTGCAGGCCATCGAAGAGCTGGTGGCGAAGGGCTGCTCAGTCAATGTCACGCTGATGTTTTCGCTGCGCCACGTGCATGATGTGGCACAGGCCTATGTGCGCGGCATCGGCCGCCATATCGAATCCGGCGGCGATGCACGCAAGGTCAAATCGGTCGCCAGCCTTTTCCTGAGCCGTGTCGACACGCTGATCGACAAGCGTCTCGAGGCCATCGGCGGCACGGCGCTGCCGCTGCGCGGCCGCTCGGCGGTGTCGCTGGCGAAGCTCGCCTACCAGGATTACCGCGCGACATTTTCCGATGCGGCGTTCGGAGCCCTTGCCAAGCGCGGCGCAAGGCCGCAGGCGATGCTGTGGGCCAGCACCGGCACCAAGAACCCCGCCTACAGCGATGTGCTGTACATCGAATCGCTGATCGGCCCGCAGACCGTCAACACCGTGCCAGATGCGACGCTGGCGGCCTTCCGCGACCATGGCAAGGCCGAGGCCACGCTGGAAACCGGCATCGACGCCGCAAGACAGCAGTTCGCGGCGCTGCGAACGTTCGGCATCGACATGGAGGCGGCCGGGGAGGAATTGCAGGCCGAAGGCCTGAAGCAGTTCGAGGAGTCGTTCCGGCAGTTGCTGGCGCTGACGGCCTGACGCTAAAAAATCAAAATATCATTTAAAATCAAGTACTTGTAATTAATTTTCCGGCCAAGGCAGGACGCCGGCCACACCCCGGTTACGTTCCTCAACCATCGCCCGGCATTGATCGCTTCCACACCGCCCCACCGCTGGCCTTGTCGATGTCCTTGAGCTGCGCCTCGTGCGCGGCAATTTCCTCCGCGGTTGCGCGCAGCACGGCAAGCCTGAGTCCCTCGCGACTGAATCCCGCCACCGCCGCGTCCGCATGCACGGCATCAGCCTCGATCATCAGGCTGTCCTGGCCGCGGGTCATCGCCAGGTAGACGTCGGCGAGCAGCTCGGCATCGAGCAGCGCGCCATGCAGCGTGCGCGCCGAATTGTCGATCTGGTAGCGGTCGCACAGCGCGTCCAGGCTGTTGCGCTTGCCCGGGTGCAGGTCCTTGGCCATGCGCAGCGTGTCGACCACCTCCGGACAATAGGTCTTCAGGGCCTTGCGCCGGGCGAGCGAGAGTTCATGGTCGAGGAAGCCGATGTCGAAAGGCGCGTTGTGGATGATCAGCTCGGCGCCGGTCACGTAATCGAGGAATTCGTCAAGAATCTCGGCAAACTTCGGCTTGTCAGCGAGAAACTCGGTGGTGAGGCCGTGCACCTGCAACGCGCCCTCGTCGCTGTCCCTGCCGGGATTGATGTAACGGTGAAAATGACGCCCGGTCAGGCGGCGGTTGACGAGTTCCACGCCCGCCACCTCGATGATCCGGTGCCCGAGTCTGGGTTCGAGACCGGTGGTCTCTGTATCGAGCACGATCTGCCTCTTGTCCATCAGGATGCCGCCCCCGGTTTGGCACCGCCGTTCACGCTGTCCACGCCGCGGTTGGCCAGCGCATCGGCGCGCTCGTTGCCGTCATGCCCCGCATGTCCCTTGACCCACAGCCATTCGATGTCGTGCCGAGCCGCAAGCTCGTCGAGCCGGCGCCACAGATCCTCGTTCTTGACCGGCTTCTTGTCCGCCGTCTTCCATCCCCTCTTCTTCCAGGCATGGATCCATTCCGAGATGCCCTGCTGCACGTACTTGGAGTCGGTATGCAGACGCACCCGGCAACTCCGTTTCAGGGCCTCCAGCGCGCGGATCACCGCCGTCAGCTCCATGCGATTGTTGGTGGTCAGCGGTTCTCCGCCGAACAGTTCCCGGGCATGGCCGCCGCTCATCAGCAGCGCCCCCCAGCCGCCCACGCCCGGATTGCCCTTGCAGGCGCCGTCGGTATAAATGTCGACCACCTGCGCGTTCCCGCCAGCGTTCATTGCGTGCGCACTTTCGCCGCCACACCTTCCTCTTCGCGCACGCGTTCCGGCACCGCCGCCAGGTTCTTCCGCGGCGCCACCCGGTCGCTCCATTTCGGCATGATCAGTCGTATGCCGCGCACGCGCTTGATCGCCTGCAGGAAAAACACGCCGCCGCCGATCGGCCACCAGCGGTCTCCCGCCCTTTCCATGAAACCGAAGCGGTCCAGCCACTTCTGATCAGTGCAGGGTGGCGCGTAACAGGCCATGGAACCGGCGACAATCTCGAGACCCACCAGCGCGAACCAGTCCTTGACCCGCGGCAACTGGATGAAATGACCGGTCCAGGGAAAAGCGGCACGCGAACCGAGGCCGCGGCGCAGCCCCCACAAACTGAGCGGATTGAACCCGGAAATGACCACATGTCCCTCGGGACGCAACACGCGGGCAACCTCGCGCACGACCTGGTGGGGATGCTCCGAGAACTCCAGCGTGTGCGGAAGCACCATCAGGTCGACCGAATCCGATTCCACCGGCAGGTCACGGAAATCGGCCCGCAGTCCGACCATGCCCCGGGGTGCGACGGTGATGCGCATCGGTATGCGGCTCATGCGCAGCAGGTCGAGCTGCGCGAGGCCGAGTTGCAGCGCGTGGTAGCCGAAGATATCGGCCACGGCAGCGTCGAAATAGGCCTGTTCCTGCGCGGACAGGTAGCGCCCCGGCGGACTCGCCAGCCATTCATCCACGGTAAGGCCGCCACCTGCAATTGACATGGCGCGAGTTTAAATCATAATCGGCCGCTGATCAGAACCGGAGCCTGAGATGCCCGCCCATCAAGTCGTGGCGCTGCGCGCATTTGCCGACAACTACATCTGGACCATCCGTGACGCCACCCATGCCGTGGTGGTCGATCCGGGCGATGCACAGCCGGTACTCGATTACCTGGCGCAGGAAAAACTGCAGCTCGCCGCCATCCTCAACACCCATCACCATGCCGACCACGTCGGCGGGAACGCAGCCCTGCTCGCCCGCCACCCGGCGCCGGTGTACGGCCCGCACGACGAGCGCATTCCGGAAGTGAGCGTGCGTCTCGCCGACGGCGAACGCTTCACGCTGCCGCATTTCAGCATCAGCATGGAAACCCTGGAAATTCCCGGCCATACGCGCTCGCATGTCGCCTTCGTCGGCGGCGGCATGCTGTTCTGCGGTGACACGCTGTTCGCCGCCGGCTGCGGCCGGCTGTTCGAGGGCACACCGCGCCAGATGTATGACTCGCTTACGCGGCTGTCGCGGTTGCCGGATGACACGCTCGTCTACTGCGGTCACGAATACACCCTGTCGAACATCCGCTTCGCGCGTGCCGCGGAGCCCGACAACGGCCGCCTGCCCGAGCTTGAGGCACGCATGCAGGCCCTGCGCAATCGCGACCAGCCGACACTACCCTCGACCATCGGCCAGGAAAAGGCGACCAATCCCTTTCTGCGTGTGATCGAACCGGGGATCATCGCCACAGCCAGCGCGCGCGCGGGAAAGAAACTGGGTGACCCGGTCAGCGTCCTTGCGACAATCCGCGACTGGAAGAACAACTTTTGAGACTTTCGTCTCAAACCTCAGGCCCAATCTC
This sequence comes from Burkholderiales bacterium, assembly GCA_019634975.1. Classification (GTDB taxonomy): domain Bacteria; phylum Pseudomonadota; class Gammaproteobacteria; order Burkholderiales; family SG8-41. Next base: position 160,535 of record JAHCAI010000003.1, on the reverse strand, counting down.
CGGATATGACAATAAAATATTGATTATTAATGAATATCCGGTTTGACAAGCGGATTCGCCAAGGCTACCATCCGGCAAAATTTACGGCGCCGGGAGCCAGCACCCGGGCGATCCATCAATGACTCCTGCGTTCGCACGTCTGTTTCTGCTTGCCGCAACCCTGATCGCCGCCGGTTGCGCCCAGATCCCCACGACAGAACCCGGCGAAGCCTCCGTCATTGCGCCGGTCCAGGCGCCCGCACCGGAAATCATCGTGGAGCGCAGCGCCGTCGTCCCCGAGCCTCCGGTTCCGCCGCCCCAGCCCGTGATCGTGGAAAAACCCGCGCCACGTGACATGTGGGAAAGAATCCGGGCGGGATTTGCGATGCGCCCGATGGACAGCGACCTGGTGCGCGAATGGGAAGTCCGTTATTCCGCCAAGCCCGAGTATTTCGCGCGCATGGTCGACCGCGGCAGCCATTACCTGTTCCACATCGTCGAGGAAATCGAGCGGCGGAAAATGCCCGCCGAAATCGCGCTGCTGCCGATGATCGAGTCGGCCTACAACCCCCAGGCCTATTCGAGGGCGCATGCCTCGGGCCTTTGGCAGTTCATCCCCTCCACCGGCAAGATCTACGGGCTGCGCCAGAACTGGTGGTACGACGGCCGTCGTGACGTGATCGCCGCCACCAGCGCCGCGCTCGATTACCTGGAGAAGCTCTACGGCATGTTCGGCGACTGGGAACTCGCGCTGGCATCCTACAACTGGGGCGAAGGCGCCGTCAGCCGCGCGATTGCCCGCAACCAGGCCAAGGGGCTGCCTGCCGACTACGCCAGCCTGACCATGCCCGCGGAAACGCGCAACTACCTGCCCAAGCTGATCGCCGTCAAGAACATCATCGCCGACCCGGCGCGCTTCGGCGTCCAGCTCGCCAGCGTTCCGAACGAGCCCTATTTCGAAATCGTCACGCTCAAGGAGCATATCGACGTCAAGCTGGCGGCGCGATTCGCCGAGATGCCCGTGGACGAGTTCAGATTCCTCAATCCCGCACACAACAAGCGCGTGATCAAGTCCTACGCCGCGGAAACCATCGTGCTTCCGCGCAGCAAGGTGGCGGCTTTCCACGCCAATCTCCAGAACCACAACAAGCCGCTGGTGTCCTGGCAGGCGCATACGCTGAAACCCGGAGAAAAGCCGGAGAAGGTTGCCGCCAAATACGGCATCAGTGTCAGCGAACTCAAGGAAGTGAATGGCATCAGCGGCAGGACCCCGCTGCGACCCGGGCAGCCGTTGCTGGTGCCGGTCAGGGAAGGCATGGCCCCCAACCTGCCCGATCTCCCGGCGACCCCGGTGACGCTGCCGAGGGCATACAAGGCAGCGAGGACCACGCATGCCAAGGGCGGCAAACCGGCGAAGCACGCGACCCGTGCCGCCATCAAGCGCGCACCGGCCAAGCGCGCCAAGGTGGCAATCAAACCGAATGCCAAGGCGGCGAAACCGCCGGTAGTCGCTTCGAAATCCCGGCGATAGCCCTTTAGTCGCGCAGGTGGCACCAGGCCACCTGGGTCGGACTCCAGGAATTCCTCCCCGGATACTGTTCGCGGCACTGCGGCATAGCCGCGGGACAGCGGGGATGGAAATGGCACCCGCTGGGCGGGTTCAGCGGCGACGGCAGGTCACCGGCAAGGCGGATCGTGCCGCGCGGGTTGTGCCGGGGGTCGGCAACCGGCACCGCTGCCAGCAGCGCGCGGGTATAGGGATGGCGCGGCCCATGCATCACCTCTGCCACCGTTCCCCGCTCCACGATGCGCCCCAGGTACATCACCGCAATGTCGTCGGCCATGTACTCGATGACCGCCATGTTGTGGCTGATGAAGAGATAGGACAATCCGCGCTCCCCTTGCAGGCGTTTCAGCAGGTTGAGAATCTGCGCCTGCACCGACACGTCGAGCGCGCTGGTCGGCTCGTCGCAGACGATCAGCTTCGGCTGCACCGCCAGCGCCCGGGCAATGGCGATGCGCTGGCGCTGGCCGCCGGAAAACTCGTGCGGGTAACGTGATTTCACGTCCGGCGGGAGCCCGACTTCCGCGAGCAGTTCGTCTATCCGCGACTGGCGCCACCGAGCGTCGACGCCGACCCCCAGCGCCAGCAGTCCCTCCTCCAGCGCATCGCCGATGCGCACGCGCGGATTCAGCGACGCATAGGGATCCTGGAATATGATCTGCACGTCGCGCCGGCGCAGCCGCAGATCCCTGCGCCGCAACGCAAGAAAATCCTCGCCATCGACCATCACCCGGCCGGCAGTCGGCTCAATCAGCCGCAGCAGCCCCTTGCCGACCGTGGTTTTGCCGCAACCGGACTCCCCGACGAGGCCCAGGGTCCGGCCCGGCGCGATGCTCAGACTGACGCCATCGACGGCGCGCACCTGGCCGACCGTGCGTTGCAGCAGGCCCTTGCGCACGGGGAACCAGACCTTGAGGCCGGAGACCTCAAGCAGCGATGAATGATGGGCGATGAGCGATGAATCCGGACTTGTCGGGGGTTCCGGCTTGCGCTCATCGCTCATCACTCCGCGCTCATCGCTGCCGTACAAGTGGCAGCGGACCACGTGATCCCGCCCAGCCTCGTGCCACTGCGGCAGCGTGCCGGCGCATTGCGGCAGCGCGGCGTCACAGCGTTCGGCGAAGCGGCAGCCGGCAAAATCCCTGTCGAGCCGCGGCACCGATCCGGGAATGGCCGCCAGCGCGCGCCCGCGACCGGCCCGTTCGGGCAGCGAGGCGAACAGCTTGCGTGAATAAGGATGTGCCGGTCCGGCAAAGAAGGCCGGCACCGGCGCGGTCTCGACGATCTGCCCGGCGTACATGACCGCCACGCGCTGCGCGACCTGCGCCACCACGCCGAGGTCGTGGGTGATCAGCAGCATCGCCATGCCGCGCGACTGCTGCAGCTCGCGCAGCAGGTCCAGCACCTGTGCCTGCACCGTGACGTCGAGCGCCGTGGTCGGCTCGTCCGCGATCAGCAGCGCCGGATCGCAGGCAAGCGCAATGGCGATCATCACCCGCTGCTTCATGCCCCCGGAGAGCTGGAAGGGATACTCCGCCGCGCGGCGCCGCGCATCCGGCATGCGCACCGCCTCGAGCAGTTCCAGCACCCGCGCATCGGCCGCGGCGCCGCGCAGGGCGGTGTGCCGGCGCACCGACTCCGCGACCTGCTCGCCGACGGTCATCACCGGGTTCAGCGACAGCCCGGGCTCCTGGAAAATCATCGCCATCCGGTGTCCGCGCAAGTCCCGCATCCGCGACTCGGGCAGGGCCAGCAGGTTCTCGCCCTGCAGTTCCACGCGACCGCCGGCGATCTCCCCGGCGTCCGGCAGCAAGCGCATGATCGAGAGCGCGGTCATCGACTTGCCGCAGCCCGATTCGCCGACCAGCGCGAAGGTTTCACCGGGCGCGATCTCGAAGGACAGGCCGTCCACGGCACGCAGCGGCGCGGCGCCGCCCCGGACGAGGGTGCTCAGGTTCTCGACACGCAGCAGCGGCGCGGTCATGCCCGCCCTCCGGCAATGGCGAGCCGCGGATCGAAGGCATCGCGCACCGCGTCGGCAAACAGGTTGGCCGCGAGCACCAGCGCCAGCATGAACACGAAAGCCGCGGCCAGCGACCACCACACCATCGGCTCCCGCGCCATTTCCAGCCGCGCGCCGTTGATCATCGTGCCGAAGCTGATCATCGACGGATCGACGCCGACGCCGATGTAGGACAGCACGGCTTCGGCCAGCACGAGGCCGCTGAAATCCATCACCAGCGCGATCATCACGATGTGCATCACGTTCGGCGTCAGGTGGCGCATCATGATGCGCCAGTTCGACACCCCGAAGGCCTGCGCCGCCTGGACGTATTCCAGCTCGCGCAGCTTCAGCACTTCGCCGCGCAGCAGCCGGCACAGCCCCGTCCAGCTGGTAATGCCGAGGATCACGCACAGCGCCAGCAGCCGCACGTCTGCGCGGATCTCGGTGCTCGGGAACAGCTCAGGATGGTTCTCGACATAGACCTGCATCATCAGCACGGCGGCAGCGATCAGCAGCACGCCCGGGATCGAGGACAGCGTGGTGTACAGGTACTGGACCAGGTCATCGACCCAGCCGCGGAAATAGCCCGCCATCACCCCGAGCACCAGCGCGAAAGGCAGCGTCACCAGCGTCGCCAGCGTGCCGATGATGAGCCCCGTGCGCACGCTCTTCAGCGCCTGGTAGAGCACATCCTGGCCGACCTTGTCGGTGCCCAGCACGTGGTAATACGGCGCCAGCGCGGCCACCGGCCCCGCAATGACCAGCACCGCAGCCAGCGCGCAGAGCACGGCGCGCCACTGCAGCGGTGTCCTTCCGCCCCATATCCCGCGCCAGGCCGCCTCGATGCCCGTGCCCAGACTGCGGGCGGTCATGGCGGCCACGCCGATGGCGGCGGCAAACCACAGCAGCAGGGCCAGCGCGAGCCCGCGGAATGCCTTTGTCGCCACATCCGGCCAGCGCCCGGCCTCGGGGTCGGCGAGGTGCGCCCCGCCATGCCGCAGCCGCGGGAACACCCGCTCCTCGCGGCCGTCGGGCAGCACCACGGTCTCCTTCGCGAACAGGTGGGTTGCCAGCGGCGCCGAGTAGGTTTTCTCGCGGCCCGCGCGCAGCGGATCCAGTACGCGGTCGAGCAGGCTGCGCAGTTCCGTCGACCATGCCGGCTTGCCGCCCGGCGAGGGCAGCGCACTGCGGTAGTGCACCGAATCAAGCAGGCCAACCAGCACGAAAAACGACAGCACCGTCGCTGCCGCCATGCCGCTGGCGCTTGCGCCGACCCGTATCCAGGGCGCGCTCAGATGCGGCCGCTTCCGGGTGTACAGCGCAAGTCCGACGAGGCCGGCGACCAGCAGCCAGACCAGCAGGTCGCTCCACAGCAACTCGATGCGGACCGGCATCACGAGAAGCGCACCCGCGGATCCACCAGGGTGTATGAGATGTCGGTCAGGATCAGGCCGATGATGTAGAGCACGGAGCCGAGGAACACCATGGCGCGCACGATCGCGAAATCCTGCTGGCTGATCGCATCGATGGTGTAGCTGCCGAGACCGGGAATGCCGAAGAAGGATTCGGTGATCAGCGCCCCCATGAACAGCAGCGGAATCACCACCACCACGCCGGTGAGGATGGGGATCATCGCGTTCTGCAGCACATGGCGGAACAGGACCCGCGGTTCGGACAATCCTTTGGCACGCGCGGTGCGCACGTAATCCTTGCCCATCTCCTCGAGAAATATCGTGCGGTACCAGCGCGCGCTGCCGCCGATGCCGGCAATCACGCCGATCAGCACCGGCAGCGCGAGGAACTTGACCGCCTCGAAGCCCCCGTCATATCCGGAGATGGGCACCAGGCTCCACAATTTGCCGAACACGTACTGGCCGCCGATGATGTAGAACAGCGTCGATACCGACATCATCAGCACGCACAGCACGACGCCCCAGAAATCAACATAGGTCGCGCGGAAAAACGCCATCAGCAGCGCGAAGGAGATGTAAACCGCCAACCCGATCACGAAGGCCGGCACCTGGACCGCCAGGCTGGGCCACATGCGGGCGCGGATGTCGTAGCCGATGTTGCGTCCCTGGTCCGAGGCGCCGAACTGGAAGGCGAACAGGCGCAGCGACTTGTCGAAAAAAACGGTCTCGGTGACGCGCTCAATTCCCGACATTTTTTCATTTAAAAACAATGGCTTATCATATCCCCGCTCACGTTTCCACTTGTCCACCGCCTCCGCGGTGACGCGCTTGGCACCGAGTTGCGCACGCGCCATGTCGTCAGGCGAATTGACGAAGAAAAACAGCGCGAAGGTCAGCACATTGACGCCGACCAGCACGAACAGGCCGTAAATCAGGCGGCGGACGATGTAGGCGGTCATGCCCCGCCCGCCCCTGCCGTGCGCCGCTCGCGCCGGCGGTAAGCCACAACCGCCGGCAGCGCCGTCAGCAGCAGCAGCGCGCCGATCAGTGCCAGCGGCCAGACCACCGGGGGATTCCATTCCCGGCGTCGCGCGGCACGCTCAGCGGAGTCCAGTCGTTGGTACTTGAGCCCGTTGTTGGCAATCTGGTTGGGCTTGCGGTTGTGAAGCCAGCCGTGATGCAGCGTGTAATCCTTGGGGAAGAAGCTCCAGACCCAGGGCGCATCGTGGCGCAGCAGCTCGACCATGCGGTCGATGATGGCCTGGCGCTCGGGCCCGTTGGCCATGTGCTTCATGCGTTCGAACAGGCGGTCGTATTCGGCATTGCGGTAGTTCGAGGCGTTTTCACCCTGGGTCTTCGCGCGCGCCTGCGGGCCGTGCAGCAGGAACAGGAAATTCTCGGGATCGGGGTAGTCGGCGTTCCAGCCGAGAAAATAGAGCTGTGCCGTGCCGCGCCGCAGCTTGTCCTGCAGGCGGTTGAAATCGGTCGCACGGATCACCAGTTGCACGCCGAGCTTCGCGAACTGGCGCACATACCAGTCGAGCCGCGCCCGGCTGTCGGCGCCGCTGGACGTCGTGTCCAGGTGCAGCAGCAGCGGCTGACCGGTTTTGGCGTCGCGCCCCCCGGGATAACCGGCCTCGGCGAGGAGTTTCTTCGCCTGCTCGATGTCCTTGCGCCGCGCAGCACCGTCGCGCCACTCGTAGACGTGGGGGTTGATGCCGTCCGCATCGGGCTCGCGGTAACCGAAGATGCCGGGCGGAATCGGGCCATGCGAAGGCAGTCCGCGGCCATTGCGGAATATCGAGATCAGCTCCTCCTGGTCCACTGCGATCGACACTGCCAGGCGCAGCTTGCGCGCACGCTCGCCGCCGGCATCGCCGACGACGGGATCCAGCATGTTGAAGCCCAGATAGAACACCGTCGTCGCGAGCGAGGTCTGCAGCCGGATGCCGCGGCGCTCCATGTCCTCGGTCAGCGTGACGTCCCCCTGCCCCGAGAACTGCACGGCCTGGTCGAAGGTGTCCGAGCCGATGCCGGAGGCATCGTAATAACCCTGCAGGAACTTGTTCCAGTACGGGATCTGCTCCTTCTCCAGGCTGAACACGACGCGGTCGATGAAGGGCAGCGGCTTGCCGGCATCCCGCAGCAGCCCGCGCTCCGCGTCCCCGGGCTCGCCTTCCGACGGGTAGACCTCGCCGCGGTAGTGCGGATTGCGCTCGAGCACCATCTGGCGGTTGGGGTTGTTGACAGTCAGCATGTACGGCCCGGTGCCGACAGGGTACCAGTCAAGGGTGATGTTCTTCTCCGCCATCCCCGGCTGCCCGTAGAAGCGGTCCGCCTCGGGCGGCACCGGCGCGAAAAAGGGCATCGCGAGCCAGTAGACGAATTGCGGATACTTGCCGCGCACGCGGACCACGTAGGTATGGCGATCGACGATGCGCACACCGGAGAGCTCATATCCGTCAAGGTCGATCATTGCCCCGGCAGGCAGGCCGGCGCTGTCTTTCGCCAGACGCTCGGCAAGATCCCGCAGGCCGACGACATATCCGCCCATCAGCTGCAGGATCGGCGAATGCAGCCGCGGATGCGCGAGGCGCTTGATCTGGTGAACATAATCGGCCGCCTCGAGTTCCCGGGTGCCCGCATGGGGAAAATCAGCGAGGGTGTCGACGCCACGGAGGTCGGCCGCGGTCAGCGCGTGATAACGCGGCCTGCCGCCGTCGTCGACCGCGAGCGCCGGGTGCGGCTGGTAGAGCACACCACGCCTGATCCGGATCGTGTATTCGCTGTAGGCAACGCGCTCCGCCGGCGCACCCTGCGGCAGCGGTTTGCCTGAGGCATCCAGGTAAACGGGCGCTGGCACCGCCTCGGCGCCAAAGGGAACCAGCTCGAAGGGCCGCTTCAGGTAGTGATACTGCAGCGGCGGCTGGTAGATGTTGGCAATGAACGCGAATTCGTTCTCGGCATAGGACTGCACCGGGTCGAGGTGCTTGGGACGCTCCGAGAAGGAGCTGTAGAGCGTGTTGGAAGCGGCATCGGCGGCAGGGTAAGGATCGTTCCAGGGCGCCCCTCCGCATCCCGCTACGAGCGCGAGCACCACTGGCAGCAAACCGAGGCGGATGCGGGACATTGATCGAAAGTGTAGCCGATATTGGCTGGAGCATCTTCTGGTTATAATCGTGCGCAATTCACTGCGTGCAGATCACGTCGCGCAGTTCTCGTACAACGCACTCCGGAAAAACGCGACATGGCATTCCTGAAAGACAAGAAGATCCTGATCACCGGCCTGCTCTCCAACCGCTCCATCGCCTACGGCGTGGCCAAGGCTGCCAGCCGCGAGGGCGCGCAGCTCGCCTTCACCTACCAGGGCGAGGACATCCGCGAGCGCGTGGTCAAGCTTGCCGCGGAGTTCGGGTCGGCGCCGGTGCTGCCCTGCGACGTGACCCGAGACGATCAGATCGCCGCCTTGTTTGCATCCCTGCAATCGGAGTGGGGCAGCCTCGACGGCATGCTGCATTCCATCGCCTTCGCGCCGCGCGAAGCGCTGAAAGGCAATTTTCTCGACGGCCTGAGCCGCGAGGCCTTCGCCATGGCGCACGACATCAGCAGCTACAGCTTTGCGGCACTCGCCAAGGGCGCTGCCCCCCTGATGGCCGGCCGCACCGGCGCGATGCTGACCCTGACCTACCTCGGCGCCGACCGCACGGTGCCCAACTACAACGTGATGGGCCTTGCCAAGGCAAGCCTGGAGGCCTGCGTGCGCTACCTCGCCAGCGACCTCGGCCCGGCCGGTATCCGCGTCAACGGCATCTCGGCAGGACCGATCAAGACCCTGGCGGCGGCCGGCATCGGCGGCTTCGGAAAAATACTGAAATTCGTCGAGGACAATGCGCCGCTGAGGCGCAATGTCACGATCGAGGACGTCGGCAATACGGCGGCCTTCCTGCTGTCCGACCTTGCCGCCGGTGTGACCGGGGAGATCACCTACGTCGACTGCGGCTTCAACACCGTCGTCGGCGGCATGCGCGGCGAATAACGCGCAGTCCGGAGCGGCGCTGGAGCGGCGGCTGAGCCGCCCGCGCGGGACTTTACTTGCGCTCGATGACCTCGGGACGGATCCTGGTTTCCGTTTTCTTCTTCAGGCTGTCCATGTAGGCCGCGAGTTCGGCCTGGGCCGCCACCTGGCGCAGGGTCTGGGCGATCGCGTTCTCCTTGTCCTTCGCGCCTTCGGCGACCTCCTGCACCTTGCCCACGCGCACCAGCGCGTAGCCGCCGCCCGGCATTTCAGTGCCCGCATAGGCCGGCAGATTGCCGGTATCGGCCTTGAACGCCTGGCGCAGTATTTCGCCGGGCAGCCCCTTCGGATCGTTGCGGCCGACCAGCTGCGGCGCGGTCCAGGCCACCTGGGCATCCTTGCCTTGGCGCAGCGCCTCGAGGCGCGACCTGCCTTCCTGCGCTGCAAGCTGGCTTGCCTGCTGCAGCGTCAGCTTCTTCACCAGTGCGCCGCTGACCTGGTCGAAAGGCTGCACCGATGCCGGCTTGTGCTCGGCCACGCGGGCGCCAACCAGCACGCCCGGTGCCACCTCGATGGCTTCGGTATTGCGGCCGTTCTTCAGCACGTCTTCCGAGAATACCGCCTGCAACAGCCGCTGGTTGCCCAGCAGCGCGTTGTCGGCACCGGCGCGGGCGATCCAGCCGCTGGTCTGAGGCTGCGCCTTGATCAGCTCGGCGGCCGGCTTCAGGCTGTCGGACTGCTCGAACAGGGTGTTGCTGAAGGATTCCGCGAGCTCGGCGAACCTGCGGGACGCCATCTGCTTTTTGAGTTCGGCCTCGATCTCGGGACGCGCCTCCTCGAAACTCTTGCCCTTGCCTCCGCGTACCGCCGCGAGGCGGATGATGTGCCAGCCAAACTCGCTTTCCACCGGGGCCGAAATCTCGCCGGCCTTCATCGAGAACACCGCATCGTCGAAGGCCTTGACCATCGCACCGCGTTCGAAAAAGCCGAGGTCGCCGCCGTTGGCTGCCGAACCCGGGTCCTGGGAATGCTGCTTCGCCAGTGCCGCAAAGCTGCCCGGATTCTTCTTCAGTTGCGCATGCAGTTCATCGGCTTTCGCCCTGGCCTTCTTTCTGGCCTCCGCGCCGTCACCCTCGGGAGTGATCAGGATATGGCTCGCCTGGCGCGATTCCCGCACCTCGAAGCGCTTGGCATTCTCGTCGTAGGCCTTGCGCACATCGGCGGCAGCGGGCTGCAGCTGCCCGGCCAGAGCATCGGCGCTCAGTGTCACGAACTCGATGCGCACCTGCTCGGGAATGCGGAATTCATCCTGGTGGCCGTCGTAGTATTTTTTCGCCGCATCGGGCTCCAGCTTGACCTGGGGCAGGAAACGGTCGGCGGGGAGGATGTAATGGCTGACCTCGCGCCGCTGCTCGGAGATGCGCAGCAGCAGCGCGGCTTCCGCTCGCGACACGAAAGTCGAGCCCGCGTACGGGTGCGTGACATGGTCGACCAGGATGTCCTGGCGCACGCGCTGCTCGAACATGAGCGGCGTCATGCTCTGCGCCCGCAGCAGCTCCTCGTAGCGATCATAGGAGAATTTTCCGTCCACCTTGAAGGCATCGACATTGGCAACGATCTCCTGGATCTGCCGGTCGCTGACCGCGAGGCCGGAGCGCACCGCCCGCCGCACCAGCAGCTGCTGCTGCACCAGGTTCTCGAGCACCGACATGCGCAGTTCCTGGCTGTCCAGCAGCGCCGGATCCAGCCGCCCTCCCGACATGTTGCGCAGCATGTCCTGGCGCTCCTGCAGCGCCTGCGTGAATTCGGCCTGCGAGATCCGGTAGTCGCCCACGGTGGCCACGCTGCTGCCGCCGCTTGCGCCCTGGAAATAGGAATCGATTCCGAAGAACGCAAACGGGGGAATGATCACCACGAAAACCCCGATCATGACCTTTCTGCGATGCTTCTCGATCAGTCCGAACATGCGCTCTCCTCGCTGCAGCGCCCCTGCGGGCGCCCATAAGAAAAAAGGCGAACCGGGTTCGCCTTTTTTACGTTAGCTGGCGGAGTGGACGGGACTCGAACCCGCGACCCCCGGCGTGACAGGCCGGTATTCTAACCAACTGAACTACCACTCCTAGCTATCGAACAATTCAACTAGCTTACTGCTTTACTGGTGGGTGCTGACGGGATCGAACCGCCGACATTCGCCTTGTAAGGGCGACGCTCTACCAGCTGAGCTAAGCACCCGTCATCCGCACCCGCCGCTTCCGCGACGCAATACCCTGCGAAACAAAGGGCCGCATTGTAGCCCAATGCGGCCCCGATTTCCAGCATTTGCGCTTAATGCTTGATCGCGGCGGGCGCGGCGTTGTCCCCGGCCGGCGGCACCGGAACGCTCTCCGACTCCGGTAGCGGTTCCGGCTTGCGTTCCAGCGCCAGCTCGAGCACCCGGTCGATCCACTTCACCGGCTGGATGTCGAGCTTGTTCTTGACGTTGTCCGGAATCTCCTTGAGGTCCTTGACGTTCTCCTCGGGGATCAGCACGGTCTTGATGCCGCCACGGTGCGCGGCCAGCAGCTTCTCCTTCAGCCCGCCGATAGGCAGCACCTCGCCGCGCAGCGTGATCTCGCCGGTCATCGCCACGTCCGCCCGCACCGGGATTCCGGTCAGCACCGACACCATCGCGGTGCAGATGCCGATGCCGGCGCTGGGGCCATCCTTCGGCGTCGCGCCCTCCGGCAGGTGGATGTGGATGTCGTTCTTCTGGTAGAAGTCCGGGTGGATGCCCAGGCGCTGCGAGCGCGCCCGCACCACCGACATCGCCGCCTGCACCGACTCCTGCATGACCTCGCCGAGCTTGCCGGTGGTGGTCATCTTGCCCTTGCCGGCCATGGTCGCCGCCTCGATCGACAGCAGTTCGCCGCCAACCTCGGTCCACGCCAGACCGTTGACCTGGCCCACCTGGTTCTTTTTCTCGGCGATGCCGAAGGAATAACGCCGCACCCCGAGATACTTGTCGAGGTTGCGCGCCGTCACCGTGATCTTGCGCTCCTTGCCCCCGCTGACCAGTTCCTTGACCACCTTGCGGCAGATCTTGGACACCTCGCGTTCGAGGCTGCGCACGCCGGCCTCCCGCGTGTAGTAGCGCACGATGTCGCGCAGCGCGCTGTCGGAGACCGTCAGCTCGTCCTTTTTCAGGCCGTGGTTCTGCATGGTCTTCGGCAGCAGGTGGTTCTCGGCGATGTGGATCTTCTCGTCCTCGGTGTAGCCCGAGAGGCGGATGATCTCCATGCGGTCGAGCAGCGCCGGCGGGATGTTCAGGGTGTTGGCCGTGGCGACGAACATCACGTCCGACAGGTCATATTCGACTTCGACGTAGTGGTCGACAAAGGTGCTGTTCTGCTCGGGATCCAGCACCTCGAGCAGCGCCGAGGCCGGGTCACCGCGGAAATCCATGCCCATCTTGTCCACCTCGTCGAGCAGGAACAGCGGGTTCCTGACGCCGACCTTGGTCATGTTCTGCAGGATCTTGCCCGGCATCGAGCCGATGTAGGTGCGGCGATGGCCGCGGATCTCCGCCTCGTCGCGCACGCCGCCCAGCGACATGCGCACGAACTTGCGGTTGGTCGCGCGCGCAATCGACTGGCCGAGCGAGGTCTTGCCGACGCCGGGGGCGCCCACCAGGCACAGGATCGGCGCCTTCAGCTTGTCGACGCGCTGCTGCACCGCGAGATACTCGACGATGCGCTCCTTGATCTTCTCCAGCCCGTAGTGGTCCTCGTCGAGCACCTTCTCGGCATTCCTGAGGTCGGTGCTGATCTTGCTCTTCTTGCGCCACGGCAGGCCGACCAGCGTGTCGATGAAGTTGCGCACCACGGTCGCCTCGGCCGACATCGGCGACATCAGCTTGAGCTTCTTCAGCTCGGCCTCGGCCTTCTTGCGCGCATCCTTGGGCATGCGCGCCGCCTTGATCTTCTTCTCGATCTCGTCGATGTCCGCGCCCTCTTCCGTCTCGCCGAGCTCCTTCTGGATCGCCTTCACCTGTTCGTTCAGGTAATACTCGCGCTGGCTTTTCTCCATTTGGCGCTTGACGCGGCCGCGGATGCGCTTTTCGACCTGCAGGATGTCGAGTTCGCCCTCGACCACCTTCAGCAGATGGTCCAAGCGCTGCTTGACGTCGATCATCTCCAGCACTTCCTGCTTCTGCTCGAGCTTCAGCGGCAGGTGCGCGGCAATGGTGTCGCCGAGGCGGCCGGCCTCGTCGATGCCCGCCAGCGAAGTCAGGATTTCGGGCGGGATCTTCTTGTTCAGCTTCACGTACTGGTCGAACTGCTGGATCATCGTCCGCCGCATGGCCTCGGTCTCGTGGTCGGTCGCCGGATCGCTGGCGATCGGCGTGACCTGGACAGTAAAATGGGTTTTCACGTCCTCGATGCTGTGGATGCGCGCGCGCTGGCTGCCCTCGACCAGCACCTTCACGGTGCCGTCCGGCAGCTTCAGCATCTGCAGGATGTTGGCGATGCTGCCGACATCGTAAAGGTCCTCGGGCGCGGGTTCGTCCTTGGCGGCCGACTTCTGCGCCACCAGCACGATGCTTTTCCCCGCTTCCATCGCGGTTTCCAGCGCCTTGATCGATTTCGGCCGCCCCACGAACAGGGGAATGACCATGTGCGGGAACACCACCACATCCCTCAAGGGGAGCAGGGGCATTTCCATCTTGCTGATTTCATTGACAGTTTGGTCATTCATTGGCTTCACCTGAGAGAGAGAACATGAGACCAGCTTGGGGCAGGCGCCGGCAAATCAAGCGTCTGCGGGAAAACACGGCGAGATCCGCCAGCGTCACCGCCGCCGCTCCGTCCAAGCCGGATAACTGGGCTGCTCGGGCCTGCGCCCGCACCCGGCGCTCAGACGGTTGATCCGGCAACTTTGGGCGGGTCCGAGTAGATGAGCAGCGGCGGCGCGTCGCTGGTGATGGTGCCTTCGTCAACGGCCACCTTGACGACGTTTTCCAGCGACGGCAGGTCGAACATCGTGTTCAGCAGCGTGTGCTCGAGGATCGAGCGCAGGCCGCGCGCGCCGGTCTTGCGCTCGAGGGCCTTGCGCGCGATCGCGCGCAGCGCCGCCTCGCGCACCTCCAGCTCGACGCCTTCCATGCTGAACATTTTCTGGAACTGCTTGATCAGCGCGTTCTTCGGCTGGGTCAGGATCTCGATCAGCGCCGCCTCGTCGAGCTCGGCGAGCGTTGCCACCACCGGCAGGCGGCCGACGAATTCCGGGATCAGGCCGTACTTGATCAGGTCTTCGGGCTGGACGTCGCGCAGGACCATCGCGATGTCCTTGCGGTTGTCCTTGCTGCGCACGTCGGCACCGAAGCCGATGCCGCTCTTCTCGGAACGGGCACGGATGATCTTGTCGAGGCCGTCGAAGGCGCCGCCGCAGATGAACAGGATGTTCGTCGTGTCCACCTGCACGAACTCCTGGTTCGGGTGCTTGCGGCCGCCCTGCGGCGGCACCGAGGCGATGGTGCCCTCGATCAGCTTCAGCAGCGCCTGCTGCACGCCCTCGCCCGACACGTCACGGGTGATCGAGGGGTTGTCCGACTTGCGCGAAATCTTGTCGATCTCGTCGATGTAGACGATGCCGCGCTGCGCCTTCTCGACGTCGTAGTCGCACTTCTGCAGCAGCTTCTGGATGATGTTCTCGACGTCCTCGCCGACATAGCCGGCCTCGGTGAGCGTGGTGGCGTCAGCCATCACGAAGGGCACGTTGAGCAGCCGCGCGAGCGTCTGCGCGAGCAGAGTCTTGCCCGAGCCGGTCGGCCCGACCAGCAGGATGTTTGACTTGGACAGCTCGACGTCGTCGTTCTTGCTGACGTTGCGCAGCCGCTTGTAGTGGTTGTAGACCGCCACCGACAGGATGCGCTTCGCGGTGTCCTGGCCGATTACATACTGGTTGAGGATGTCGCGGATCTCGTGCGGCACCGGCAGGTCGGACTTGGCGCCCTTGGCGGCGTCCCCGCCCTGGGTTTCCTCGCGGATGATGTCGTTGCAGAGCTCTATGCACTCGTCACAGATGAACACCGACGGTCCCGCGATGAGCTTGCGAACTTCATGCTGGCTCTTGCCGCAGAACGAGCAGTACAGCAGCTTCTCACCGCCTACTTTTTCCGTCATGCCCGCAACCCTTTGTCCATTGTCCTATTCTGACCGCCCGCCGCGGCGAAAATTCCGCTGCACTACCCCTGATGCCGTTACTGCTGCCGTCACGCCGCGTCCGACCGGCTGACCAGCACCTTGTCCACCAGACCGTAGTTTACCGCCTGTTCACCGGAAAGGAAGTTGTCGCGATCGGTATCCTTTTCGATGGTGGCGATGTCCTGCCCGGTGTGCTTGGCGAGGATCGCATTCAGTCGGGCCTTCAGGTAGAGGATTTCCTTGGCATGGATCTCGATGTCCGAGGCCTGCCCCTGGAAACCGCCCATCGGCTGGTGGATCATCACGCGCGAGTTGGGCAGCACGAAACGCTTGCCCTTGGCGCCCGCGGCCAGCAGCAGCGCGCCCATGCTCGCGGCCTGCCCCACGCACAGTGTGGACACATCCGGCTTGATGAACTGCATCGTGTCGTAGATCGCCATGCCGGCCGTCACCGACCCGCCCGGCGAGTTGATGTAGAAAGAAATGTCCTTGTCGGGATTCTCGGACTCCAGGAACAGCAGCTGGGCGACGATCAGGTTCGCCGTCACCTCGTTGACCGGCCCGACCAGGAACACCACCCGCTCCTTCAGCAGCCGCGAGTAGATGTCATAGGCGCGCTCGCCGCGGCCGCTCTGCTCGATCACCATCGGGATCATGCCGAGGCCCTGCGGCTCCATCATCGACTGCGGCTCGAAATGGCGCTTCATTGGGCATTCCCCATCAGTTCGTCAAACGACAGCGCCTTGTCCTCGACCGTGGCCGTCGCCAGCGCCCAGGTCACGACGTTCTCCTCGAGCACCACCGCCTCGATGTCGCGCAGGCGGTCCTGCGACTGGTAGAACCATTTCACCACTTCCTGCGGGTGTTCATAGCTCTGCGCCTGCTCCTCCACCGCGGCACGCACCTGCTCCGGCTTGGCCTGCAGGTTCTGCGCCCGCACAACCTCGCCGAGGATCAGACCCAGGCTGACCCGGCGCTGCGCCTGCTTCTCGAACAGGTCCGCCGGCAAGGGCATGTCGTCGCGCACCGGTATGCCGCGCGAGGCGAGGTCCTGCTTCGCCATGTCGCGCAGGCGGTCGATCTCCATGTCGATCAGCGACTTCGGCACCTCGAGGTTGGTCGCGGCAAGCAGCGCATCCATCACCTGTTCCTTGACCCGCGCCTTCAGCCGCGCCCTGACCTCGCGCTCCAGGTTGCCGCGGACCTCTGCGCGCATCTTCGCCAGATCGCCGTCCTCGACGCCCAGCGTCTTCGCGAACTCGGCGTCGATCGCCGGCAGCTTCGGCGCCGCCACCTCATTGACCTTCACTTCGAACACCGCGGTCTTGCCGGCGACCTCCTTGCCGGCATAGTCGTCCGGGAATTTCAGTTCGAAACTCTTGCTGTCGCCGGCCTTCATCCCCGGCAGATTCTGCTCGAACTCGGGCAGGAAACGGCCTTCGCCCAGCACCACGGGCTGGCCCTCGGCCTTGCCGCCGGCGAACTCCGTGCCGTCGATCCTGCCGACATAGTCCATCGTCACCCGGTCGCCCTTTTCCGCCGCGCGCTCCACCTTCTCGTAGGTCACGCGCTGCTTGCGCATGATCTCAAGCGTCTTGTCGACGTCGGCTTCCGACACTTCCAGTACCGGGCGCGACACCGTGGCCTTGGCCATGTCGCCGACCACGACTTCGGGGTAGACCTCGAAGGTCGCGCTGTAATGGAACTCCTCGGCGCCCTCGGCAGGCGGCACCGCGTCGAATTTCGGATAGCCGGCGACGCGCAGCTTCTGCTCGTTTACGGCATCGCCGAAGGTTTTCTGCAGCGTGTCGCCCAGCACTTCCTGGCGCACCTGCGGGCCGTATTGCTGGGCCACCACCTTCAGCGGCACCTTGCCCGGCCGGAAGCCGGACATCTTGACCGTGCGCGCCAGCCGCTTGAGGCGGTTCTCCACCTCGCCATTGATTTCCGCCATGGGCACCGCAATGCTCAGCTTGCGTTCCAGGCTGCCCAGCGTTTCCAGATTCGCTTGCATCAAATCATTCCCTGTTGAGTTTCCGTGGTGTCAGTGCGGTCTGGTGCGAAAGGAGGGACTCGAACCCACACGCCTCGCGGCGCCAGAACCTAAATCTGGTGCGTCTACCAATTCCGCCACTTTCGCGCTGCAACATGCACCCTTGCTGCCGGTGCCCGTGCCGCCGGTCCTGCTGTCCTGACGCGTCTTGCAACCCCTTGATTGTAATATACTCGCGGCTCCGGCGACATGGCCCGGACCGGCCGCCGGCGCCGGAAATCCACGCCAAGCCCTTGATGGCAATCTCTTTTCCGGATCCCGTGGCCGTCGATCACTACGAAAACTTTCCAGTCGCCTCGATCCTGCTACCGCGGCGCCTGCGCCGTCCCATCGCCCTCATTTACCGGTTTGCCCGGGAATCCGACGATTTTGCCGACGAGGGCGATGCCCCGGATGCCGAACGTCTGGCGCAGCTGGCCAGTTTCAGCCGCGAACTTCACCGCATGGAACGGGGTGAAAAACCGCTCATTCCCTGGTTTGCCGACCTGGCCGCAGTGATCCGCGAACATGATCTGCCGCTGGCCGCCTTCCACGATCTGCTGTCGGCCTTCGCCCAGGACGTCACCGTCAAGCGCTATGCCAGTTACGCCGACGTGCTCGACTACTGCCGCCGCTCCGCCGACCCGGTCGGCCGCCTGCTGCTGGTGCTCTACGGTGCCGCCACGCCAAAGAACCTCGAATACTCCAGCGCGATCTGCAGCAGCCTGCAGCTGATCAACTTCTGGCAGGATGTGGCCATCGACTGGCAGAAGAACCGGGTCTACTTTCCACAGGATGAAATGCAGCACTACGGCATCCGCGAGGCGCAGATCGCCGCCGGCGACTGCGGCGGCCGCTGGAAGGACTTCATGGCCTTCCAGGTCCGGCGCACGCGCGCGCTGCTCGATTCCGGCCGGCCGCTGGGCCGCATCCTCACAGGCCGCATCGGCCTCGAGATGCGCATGATCATCGAAGGCGGTGCGCGCATACTCGAGCGCATCGAGGCGGTCGGCGGAGACGTCTTCCGCCGGCGGCCGGTGCTCACCAAAACCGACTGGGCGCTGATGTTCGGGCGCTCGTTGTTTTGATCGGTGCGTGATGTCAGTCAGCTTATTCCCTCACCCCTCACCCCCGACCCCTCTGCTTCGCGGCAAGTGTTCCCTTGTCCCCGATCCGGGGCGAGCGGAGGCACTTGCAGCATGCGCCCTCACGGCCGCATGCTGAGCACGATGACGGACGCCCAGCAGTACTGCCAGGACAAGGCCGCCGCCAGCGGCTCGAGCTTCTACTACAGCTTCATGTTCCTGCCGCCGGAGCGCCGCCGTGCGATCATCGCGCTCTACGCCTATTGCCGCGAGGTCGACGATGTTGTCGACGAATGCACGGACCCCGGCGTCGCGCGGACCAAGCTTGCCTGGTGGCGTGACGAGATACGCCGCCTCTATGCCGGCAGCCCGCAGCACCCGGTGACTCGGGCACTGGCCGAAGCCGTCGGCCCCTTCGGCATTGCCGAGGACCAGCTCGCCACCGTGATCGAGGGCATGGCGATGGATCTGGAATATAACCGCTATCCGGATTTCGACACGCTGAAGCTCTATTGCCATCGCGTCGCCGGCATCGTCGGCCAGATGTCGGCGCGGATTTTCGGCTACGGCGATCCGCGGACCCTGGACTACGCCGAACAGCTGGGCCTCGCCTTCCAGCTGACCAACATCATCCGCGACGTCGGCGAGGACGCCCGGCGCAACCGTGTCTATCTGCCGCTCGACGAACTGGCCGCAGCCGGGCTTGATGCCTCGCAGCTGGTGCACGGCGGCGCCGCGGTACAGGCGAGCGAATCCTTCCAGGGATTGATGGCAAGACAGATCGAACGTGCGCTGGCGGTTTACGACGACGCCTTCAAACGGCTGCCCGCCGCCGACCGCAAGCCGCAGTTGCCGGGCATCATCATGGCGGCAATCTACCGCACCCTGCTGGAGGAAATCCGCGACGACGGCTGTCGCGTATTGACCCACCGCACTTCGCTTACCCCGCTGCGCAAGCTGTGGATTGCGTGGCGGACCTGGGCGAAAAGGCAGTGATGAACGCGGAGTGATGAATGATGAGCGCAAACAACCCGGGGGCGCTCATCACTCAGCGCTCACAGCTCATCGCTTGATTCACAACCAAAACAGGTAATGACCCAATGAACCTCGAACTCACCGGTAAAACCGCCTTAGTGACCGGCACCAGCCAGGGTATTGGCCGCTGTATCGCAAAAATGCTGGCCGCGGAGGGCGTGAAGGTCTGCATCGCCGCGCGCCGCCGCCAGCTGCTCGAGGAACTGGCAACGGAGATCAGCGCCGCCGGCGGGGCAGCGCCGGCCATCGTCGAGATCGACATCATGCAGGACGGCGCGCCGCAGAAGCTCGCCGATGCGGCACGCGCGGCACTGGGCCGCATCGACATCCTGGTCAACAGCGCCGGCGGCAGCCGGCCGGCGATTCCCATCGACGCGCCCGAGGAGGAATGGGAAAGCGTGATGCGCCTGAATTTCGTGCGCGTGCGCCAGCTCACGCATGCCGTGCTGCCCGACATGATCAGGAACCGATGGGGGCGCGTGATCAACCTCTCCGGCAAATCGGAACCCGATTCGCTGCTCGCCGCGACGCCGGCCAAGGCGGCCGTGCACGGCTGGTCCAAGGGCCTGTCGCGCGAAGTCGGCAAGCACGGCATCACCGTCAACTGCCTGGCGCCGGGACG
This sequence comes from Burkholderiales bacterium, assembly GCA_019634975.1. Lineage (GTDB taxonomy): Bacteria > Pseudomonadota > Gammaproteobacteria > Burkholderiales > SG8-41. Next base: position 140,604 of record JAHCAI010000003.1, on the reverse strand, counting down.
CATCATGAGCGAACAGATCCGCCGCAAGTACTCGCCGGAATTCCGTGCCCACGAGGAACAGCACGAGATTCCGCTGGGCCGCTATGGCGAACCGGAGGAAATCGCCGCGATGGCGGTATTCCTCGCCTCCGCGCGCGGCAGCTACATCACCGGCACGGTGATTCCGGTCGACGGTGGCATGCGGCGCTATGCGTTCTAGAAATACAAATATAATCAATTAGTTATAAAAATAACCCGGAGCCGGGGCATCCCGCGCCCTGGCGCCGCCCACCGCGCCACCGCCGCCGTCGTCCGCACGCCCGCGCAGCCACGCGGATTGTTGAACCTGTGACGGCACACGGCACTCTATCCGTCGCGTGCCTGCCATATTGTGCGCAGCCCGCGCACCGGTGCCATCGCTTTGTGCTAATAGAAAAAATCCAACAGGGAGTTCTGCGTCGTGCCGCACAACATCAGCCTGATCACCACCATCGCCGCCGGTTTCGGGCTGGCGCTGATCCTCGGCCTCATCGCCGCGCGCCTGAAGCTGCCGACGCTGGTGGGTTATCTGCTCGCCGGCGTGCTGATCGGGCCGCACACGCCGGGCTTCATCGCCGACGCCGAGCTGTCGGCCCAGCTCGCCGAGATCGGCGTGATCCTGCTGATGTTCGGCGTCGGCCTGCATTTCTCGCTCGAGGATCTGCTCGCGGTGCGCAAGATCGCCCTGCCCGGGGCCGTCGTGCAGATCGGCGTCGCCACCGCGATGGGGCTCGGGATTTCCCAGCTCTGGGGCTGGAGCTTCGGCGCCGGCCTGGTGTTCGGACTCGCGCTGTCGGTGGCGAGCACCGTGGTGCTGCTGAAAGCCCTGGAGGCGCGCGGCGTGCTCGACTCGATGAACGGCCGCATCGCCGTCGGCTGGCTGGTGGTCGAGGACCTGGCGATGGTGCTGGTGCTGGTGCTGCTGCCCCCGATAGCCGGCTGGCTGGGCGGTGATGCGGGGGGACTTGCCGGAGCCGGCGCCGATGACCGCGGCGTGTGGACGACACTGGGTCTCACGCTCGGCCAGGTCGCACTGTTCGTCGTGCTGATGCTGGTTGTCGGCAAGCGCCTGTTTCCCTGGATACTGTGGCAGGTCGCGCGCACCGGCTCGCGCGAGCTGTTCACGCTGTGCGTGATTGCCGCGGCGATGGGCATCGCCTACGGCTCGGCCGCAGTGTTCGGCGTGTCCTTCGCGCTCGGCGCCTTCTTCGCCGGCATGGTGCTGCGCGAGTCCTCCCTGAGCCACCGCGCCGCCGAAGAGTCGCTGCCGCTGCGCGACGCGTTTTCCGTGCTGTTCTTCGTGTCGGTGGGCATGCTGTTCGACCCGAAGATGCTGATCGAAGAGCCGCTGCGCGTCCTGGTGGTGGTCGCGATCATCATCATCGGCAAGACGCTCGCCGCATTCGCCATTGTCATCGCCTTCCGCTACCCGCTGAACACCGCGCTGACGGTGTCCGCGAGCCTCGCCCAGATCGGCGAATTCTCGTTCATCCTCGCCGGCCTCGGAGTCGCGCTCAAGCTGCTGCCGCCTGAAGGCCAGAACCTGATCCTCGCCGGGGCGGTGATCTCGATTGCGCTCAATCCGCTGGTGTTCAGCGCCATCGAGCCGCTGCAGAAATGGATACGCTCGAAGTCCGGGCTCGCGCGCGCGATGGAGCGCCGCGACGATCCGCTCGCCCAGCTGCCGATGAACACCGACCAGAAGCTGCTCACCGGCCACGTGCTGATCGTCGGCTACGGACGCGTCGGCCGGCGCATCTGTGACAGCCTGCATCAGCGGGGCATCCCGGTGGTCGTCGCCGAGCAGCACCGCGAGGCCGTCGAGCAGCTGCGCCGCAAGGGCATCGCCGCGGTATCCGGTGATGCCGCGGAGCCCGCCGTGCTGATCCAGGCGCACGTTGCCCGCGCCGCCATCCTGGTCATCGCCACGCCGGACGCCGCGCGCGCGCGCAAGATGATGGAAACCGCGCGCATGCTGAACCCGGGCATCGACATCATCGTGCGCACCCACAGCGACGAGGAAGCCGAGCTGCTGCGCAGGGAGAAGGCCGACCGGGTATTCATGGGCGAGCACGAGCTCGCGCTGGGCATGACCCGCCACGTGCTTGAACGCGTTGCCGCCGGCGACGCTTCCGCAAAACCCGCCGCCGATGCGGCATGAAACACCGAAGCCTGTGTTGCAGAAAAACCAATGAGCAAGGATAACCAGGCACAGCACGCCGGCGGCGAAACCCCGGCCTGGCACCGGATCGACGGCGCGGCAGCGCTCGAAAGGCTGGGCAGCGACCCCCGGCACGGGCTGTCGGCCGGCGAGGTGCGGCGGCGCCTGCAGCTTCACGGCCCCAACGCGCTGCCTGCGGCACGCAAGCGGCCGCCATGGCTGCGCTTCCTGCTGCAGTTCCACAACGTGCTGATCTACGTGCTGCTGGTGGCCGCCGCCATCACCGCCATGCTGCAGCACTGGGTCGATACCGGCGTGCTGCTCGGCGCGGTGATCATCAACGCGATCATCGGCTACATCCAGGAAGGCAAGGCCGAGGACGCGCTCGATGCCATCCGCAACATGCTGTCGCCGCGCACCCTTGTGGTCCGCGATTCCGCACGCGCCGAAATTCCGGCGCAGGACCTGGTACCGGGCGACATCGTCGCCCTCGCCTCCGGCGACAAGGTGCCGGCGGACCTGCGCATCGTCGCCGCCCGCAGCCTGCGTGCCAGCGAGGCCGTGCTCACCGGCGAATCCGAGGCGGTAGAGAAGAACCCCGATCCCGTGGATGCCGGGGCCGTGCTCGGCGACCGCAGCTGCATGCTCTATTCCGGCACGCTGATCGCCTCGGGCCAGGCCACCGGCGTCGTCGTCGCCACCGGCAAATCCACCGAGATCGGCCGCATCAGCACGCTGCTCGAGCAGGTCGAAAGCGTGACCACGCCGCTGCTGCGGCAGATCGCGCGCTTCAGCCACTGGCTCGCAATACTCATTGCAGTACTGGTTGTATCGACTTTTGCGCTCGGCGTACTGTGGCGGGAAATAGCACCTGCGGAAATGTTCATGATGGCGGTGGCGCTTTCCGCGGCAGCCATACCCGAAGGATTGCCGGCGATCATGACCATCACGCTGGCCATGGGCGTGCGCCGCATGGCTGCGCGCAACGCCATCATCCGCCGCCTGCCGGCGGTCGAGACCCTGGGCTCGGTCACCGTCATCTGCTCCGACAAGACCGGCACGCTGACCCGCAACGAGATGGCGGTGCAGCGGGCGGTCACGGCAAACCACGTGTTCGAAGTAAGCGGCGCGGGCTATGCCCCCACCGGCGCCTTCCAGGTGCTGGGTGCGACTGTCCAGCCTGGAGAGCATCCGGGGCTGATCGAGCTGTGCCGCGCCGCCGCCCTCTGCAACGACGCCTCGCTCAGCCACCGCGATGGCGAATGGCAGATGCAGGGCGATCCCACCGAAGGCGCGCTGCTGACGCTGGGTCTGAAGGCCGGCCTCGATCTCGCCGCCGAGACTGGATCACTGCCGCGCACCGACGTCATTCCCTTCGAATCGGAACACCGGCTGATGGCCACGCTGCACCACGACCACGACGGCCGCGGCATGATCTACGTCAAGGGCGCGCCGGAGCGCATACTCGACTGCTGCGATTTCCAGGGACGGGACGGAACACCGCTCGACCCCGACTACTGGCGCCGCCAGGCCACCGATCTCGCCGCACGCGGCCTGCGCGTGCTCGCCGTCGCCGCCAAGCCGGTGCCGGGCGGGCAGCGCGAGGTCCGCTTCTCCGATCTGGAGAACGGCGCACGGCTGCTCGGCCTGCTCGGCATCATCGACCCGCCGCGCGAGGAAGCAGTGGCCGCGGTTGCGGAATGCCATGCCGCCGGCATCCGCGTGAAAATGATCACCGGCGACCATGTCGACACTGCGCGCGCGATCGGCGCCCAGCTCGGCATCGGTCGCGGCAAGCCCTCGCTGACCGGCGCGGAAATCGAAGTCATGGACGATACCCGGCTGCGCGAAGTGGTCGGGGATGTCGATGTCTACGCGCGCGCGAGCCCCGAGCACAAGCTGCGCCTGGTGCAAGCGATGCAGGCCAACGGCCAGGTCGTATCCATGACCGGCGACGGCGTCAACGACGCGCCGGCGCTCAAGCGCGCCGATGTCGGCGTCGCGATGGGCCTGAAAGGCACCGAGGCGGCCAAGGAAGCCGCGCACATGGTGCTCGCCGACGACAACTTCGCGACCATCGGCAACGCGGTGCGCGAAGGCCGCGCGATCTATGACAACATCCGCAAATTCGTGCTGTTCATACTGCCGACCAACGGCGGCGAATCTCTGCTCGTGATCGCCTCGATCCTCTTCAACCTGCCGCTGCCGCTGACAGCTGCCCAGGTACTGTGGATCAACCTCGCAACTTCAAGCACCCTCGGCATCTCGCTTGCATTTGAACCGCCGGAGAGCAATGTGATGCGGCGCCCTCCGCGTGATCCGCAGGAGCAGCTGTTGTCATGGTTCTTTGCCTGGCGTGTTGCAATGATTTCGGCCCTGATATTTGCCGGCGCGATGGGCCTCTTCCTGTGGGAGACTTCGCGCGGCACCAGCATCGAGACCGCACGCACGATGGCCGTCAGCTCGGTCGTCGTCGCAGAGATGTTTTACCTGTTCAGCAGCCGCCATGTCCTGCATACCACGCTGTCGCGGGAAGGCCTCTTCGGCAACCCCAAGGTCCTGATCTCGATCTCCGTGTGCACACTTCTGCAGCTCTCTTTTGTGTACGCTCCGCCGATGCAGAAAATTTTCGGCTCCACCGCACTGAGTGCCGACGAGTGGTTGCTGGTCCTGCTGGCTGGCGCGACGATTCTTGTCGCAACCGAACTGGAAAAGCTGTTGATCCGCCGCACCGGCTGGACCCCGCGCGGCATCGCCTGAGATAACCAAGGACACGGGAGAACCCGCATGAATCCGATCCGCTCGCTGCTCGCCGCCACCGATTTTTCCGACGATGGCATCAATGCCTGCCGCCGCGCCGCACGGCTCGCCCGCGAACAGGGTGCCGGGCTCGAACTGCTGCATGTCGTCAGCGGAAGCTCGCTCGCGCTGCTGCGGGGTTTTTTTCCGGATGCCGCGACCAGCATTGCCGGCAACGCGCAGAAAGCCCTGGAGAACCTGGGTGCGGAGCTCGCCACCGATGGCTTCGCGGTCAAGGCCACCGTGCGGGAAGGCGCCATCACCACCGAAGTCCTCGCCGCGATGCCGCGCGCCGACCTGCTGGTGGTGGGCGCGCGCGGCAGCAATCCGCTGCGCGACCTGATGCTCGGCACCACCGCCGAGCGCCTGCTCGCCCGCGCCACCGGACCGGCACTGGTCGTCAAGCAGCCGCCCCGGGACAGTTACCGGCGCGTGCTCGCGCCCATCGACTTCTCGCGTTTTTCGGCGACAGTGCTGACCGCAGCGGCCACCCTGGCGCCGGAGGCCGAGATCCAGGTCTGCCATGCCTTCGACCTGCCTTTTGAAGGCAAGCTGTGGCTTGCCGGCGTCGCCGACGACGAAATCAACCGCTACCGCGCCGAAGCGCGCCGGCAGGCGCTGGCCGGCATCCGGCAACTGGTGGACGGCCTGCCGGCCCTCGCAGGACGCACCTCGCTGCCGGCGGTGACTCGCGGCGACCCCGCGCGCGTGATCCTCGACCAGGAGGCTTTGTACAAACCCGACCTGATCGTGATCGGCAAGCAGGGCCGCTCGGCGCTGGAGGAATTCCTGCTGGGCAGCGTCACCCGCCATGTGCTGGCGGATTCGAAATGCGACGTGCTGGTGGTCAACGCGCGCTGACGCGGACACCACCCCACTCAACGCAACAAAAAAAACGGCGCCACAGGCGCCGGTTTTTCAATTGAGGCGGGAAACCGAATCCCCGCAGCCTGCCGCGCTACTTCTTTGCCTTCAGTTCGGCTATCCGTTTTTTCTCTTCGGCCTGTATCGCCGCCATCAGCCTGGCATCGGGCTCCTTCCACTTGCCGCCGGCCGCATTGGCCATGTACACCACGGCCTTTGCAAAATCCTCCTGCGACAGGTTCGGGTTGCCGCCCCGGGCCGGCATGCCGCGCACGCCCACCCAGGCATGCGCCGTCAGCACGGCCTGGCCTTCCTTGATCAGCGGCGCCCAGGCCTTGGCATCACCGAACTTGGGCGCATTGGCGACACCCGCGGCATGGCAGACCATGCAAACATCCTTGTAGGTCTGCTCGCCGGATTTCTGCTGCGCCTGCGCAATGCCGCCGAAGCCGCATGCCAGCAGTGCCAGCGCCGCAGCCGAGGTTTTGAAACACGTCATGTCCAGACTCCTGTTTATTGGTCCCGGGTTTCCGCCCGCCAGCCCGTCAACCGTCTGCTGCGGCGGGCATAACGGGTGATCAACGTCCATGGACGCACAGGGGTTTACTTCGCCGACTTCGCCAGCCCCAGCTCCTCGAGGATGCCGCGGATCTCGCCATACTCCCGGGCAATGTAGGCCGTCGTGTCGGCACTGTTGCGGTAGCTGTTGGTCATCTGCGCCGTCGCCAGGTCGTCATTCCATTCCTTGCTCTGGGCCAGCGTGCGGAACGCATGGTCCCAGTAGGCGACCTGCCCGGCGGACAGGCCCTTGGGCGCGATCACCAGCCGCCAGTTGTCGGCCACCGTCGCGAAACCGGCCTCCCTGGTGGTCGGCAGGTTCGCCAGCGGACCGGGCAGGCGCTGCGGCGAGGAAATCGCCAGCGGCCGCACGGTGCCCGCGGCATAGGGCTTGGCAATCGACGCCGCCGAGTTGACCCAGACCGTGACATGGCCGCCCAGCGTCGCCGCCAGCGATTCACCGCCGCCGTTGAACACCACGACCTTCAGTTTTTTCACATCCACACCGGCGGCCTTCGCCAGCAAACCCACGGCGATGTGGTTGGCGCCGCCGGCGCTGCTCGAAATGCCGAAGGACACCGCATCCGGGTTCTCGCGCAGGGCCTTGACCAGGTCACCGAGCGACTGGTGCGGGGATTCGGGGCGCACCGCAAAACCGATGTATTCGCTGATCAGCAGCGAGATCGGCGTGAAGTCGGAATAGGTCACGTTGCTGCGGCCGGTGATGTGGTTGGTCACCAGGTTGTACGAAGTCACCAGCAGGAAGTGGCCGTCACCGGCCTTGGGCCCGAGATAGGCCCAGCTCACCGCGCCGCCGCCGCCGGGCCGGTTCACCACCGTGGCACTGACCGGCAGCGCCTTCTGGTCCTGCCATATTTTCTGGATCAGGCGCGCCGTGCGGTCGGTGCCGGTGCCGGGACTGGATCCGACGACGATCTCGACATTGCGCTCCGGCTTCCAGGCGGACTGCGCCGAGACCACGCCGCAGGCTGCGGCAAGCGCCAGGGAAACCACCAGCTTGACTGCCTTGTTCATCTCACTCCTCCTCGTTTCAGCTTCCACAAACCCGCGGCTCCGGCAATGCCGGAATACGGACAAATCGGATCAGCAACCCACAATCATCCGGCTCGCGCGCTCCGCGATCATCATCACCGGCGCGTTGGTGTTGCCCGAGGTGATCGTCGGCATCACCGAGGCATCGATCACGCGCAGCCCCTCGATGCCACGCACGCAAAGCCGGGCATCCACCACTGCCGCCGCATCGTCTGCGCGGCCCATGCGGCAGGTGCCGACCGGATGAAATATCGTGGTGCCGATCTGGCCGGCGGCCCGCAGCAGCTCATTATCCGTCTGATACTGCAGCCCCGGCATGAATTCCTCGGGCGCGTAGGGCTGCAGCGCCTTCGCTTCACCGACGATGCGCCGCGTCAGCCGGATGGCATCCACCGCCACCCGGCGGTCTTCGTCGGTCGACAGATAGTTGGGCGCGATCGCCGGATGCGCCGCGGGATCCGCGGACACGATGCGCACCGTGCCGCGCGAGCCCGGCCGCAGGTTGCACACGCTTGCGGTGAAGGCCGGGAAACGATGCGGCGGTTCGCCGAATCGGTCCAGAGAAATCGGCTGGATGTGGTATTCGAGATTGGGGGTTGCCTGCGACGGATCGGACTTCGCGAAAGCGCCCAGCTGCGACGGCGGCATGGTCAGCGGACCGCTGCGATGCAGGGCATACTCCAGCGCCATCTTCGCCTTCGCCCACCAGGAATCGAGCATCGTGTTGAGCGTCAGCGCGTTCTGCACGCGGAAGGCGAGCCGCAACTGCAGGTGGTCCTGCAGATTCTCCCCCACCGGCAGGTCGTTGAGCACCGGAATGCCCAGCTGTTGCAGCAGCGCGCCCGGCCCGATGCCCGAGAGCTGCAGGATCTGCGGACTGCCGATGGCACCGGCCGACAGGATGACCTCGCGCCGTGCCCGCAGCCGCTCCACGGCGCCGCCGCGCGAGAACTCGATGCCCGTCGCCCGCCGGCCCTCGAAAACCACGCGATGCACCAGAGCGCCGGTCAATATCCGCAGATTCGGTCTCGCCTTCACCGGATCGAGGAAGGCGCGCGCCGCGCTCCAGCGTCGCCCGTTCTTCTGCGTCACCTCGAAGCGTGATACGCCGAAGTTGTCGCCGCGGTTGAAGTCCCCGGTCGCCGGGATGCCGGCCTCGATCGCTGCCTCGCGGAAGGCCTCGATGATGTCCCAGCGCACCCGCGGCGTCTCCACCCGCAGTTCGCCGCCGCTGCCATGCTTCTCGTCGGCCCCGCGCCAGTGGTCCTCGATCGCCATGAACGCCGGCAGCACCTGCGCCCAGGACCATCCGGCATCGCCGGTCAGCCGCGCCCACTCGTCGTAATCGCGCGCCTGGCCGCGCAGGTACAGCATGGCATTGATCGACGAGGAACCGCCGAGCACACGGCCGCGGGGATAATTGATCGCGCGGCCGTTGAGTCCCGGCTCGGCCACGGTGGTGTAGCACCAGTCAGTGCGCGGGTTGCCGATGCAGTAGAGATAGCCGACGGGGATGTCGATCCAGCGCCAGTCGTCGCGCCCGCCGGCCTCGACCAGCAGCACCGACACCGCGGGATCGGCGGACAGCCGGTTCGCCAGCACGCAGCCGGCGCTGCCCGCGCCGACCACGATGTAATCAAAACCGGAAATGCCTGCGTCCATGTCGGGCCATTGTAAGCGTCAGCCGTCAGGCGCCGGTGTCGGCAGACACCATCACCACCGAAGCGGCGTTCTCCGCAGACTGCTCGCGAAAGCGCTCGAGCACCGCGCGCACGCAATCGAGGAAGGCCAGCGCATTGGCCCCCAGCGGCTGCCTCGCCTGGTGCACATAGCCGAACAGCATCCAGCGCTCGGGCTCGAGCGGACGCATCGCCAGTCCGCGCAGGTCGATCGCCTGCGCACAGACACGATCGAGCAGCGCCACCCCGGCGCCCTCCCGCGCAAGCTGGCAGGCCATCAGCGAGGAGCGGGTTTCCACCGCGTAACGGGGGCGCACGCCGCCGGAGCCGAAGAAATCATCGATCTGCTTGCGCCAGCGCTGCCCCGGCCACAATCCGAGCAGCGGCTCTGCGGCGAGGTCCTTCGCGGTCACGCTCGCCTTGGCCGCCAGCGGGTGACGCTCGGGCAGCACCGCTTCCACGCGCACCCGGAACAGGCCGCGGTTTTCGATATCGACCAGCGGATGCGCGACCGGCAGCGAGATGATGCCGAGGTCGTAGACCCGCGTGCCGACTATGCCCTCGATGCCGAAGCGCGACTGCATGTCGACCGAGACCCGGATCTCCGGATGCGCCTTGCGGAACAGCCCCAGCGCCGGGGCCAGCAGCCCCTGGCCTATGCGCGGACCGGTGACCAGCCGCAGCTGGCTTTGCGCGCCCGAGCGGATATCGCCGGCAATCCGGGGAATCTCGTCGAAGCCGGCAAGGATATGCTCGGCCTCGCGATAAAAAACCTCGCCCTGCGCCGTCAGCGTCAGCCGCCGCCGTGTGCGATGAAAAAGCTGCAGCCGCAGTTCCGCCTCGAGCAGGGCGATCAGCCGGCTCGCCGCAGAGGTGCTCAGGCTCAGGCTCTCCGCAGCCGCCGACAGCGAACCCGTGGTGACCACCAAGCGAAACAGACGCAGTCCCCGGACATTCATCAGATTACCGGATTGATGTTAATTTATTGATTATAAACATATTTTTAAAATAGATTCGAAAAATCGCAAATTAAAGGCATCTAATTCTAATTTTTGGCAATTGCACCGGGACTACAGTGCTCATGACATCCTGCGCGGGTCCAGCGCCTGCCGGCCGCCCATCACCCATAAACGAGGAGAATGCCACATGAAAAAAGCCACGACCGCCTCATCCTGCATCGCACTGAGCCTGCTGGCTTCGACAGCACTGCCGGTATTCGCGCAGGCCAATTATCCGGAACGCCCGATCCGCCTGATCGTGCCATTCGCGACCGGCAGCGCGACCGATTCCTCGGCACGCATTTTCGGCATGCAGATGGCGAGCCAGCTGGGACAACAGATGATTTTCGATAACCGTGCCGGCGCAGGCGGTGCCATCGGCATGCAGGCGCTCGCCAAGGCCGCGCCCGACGGCTACACCATTGCCTATGCCGGTGCCGGCCCGCTGGCGATCAACCGCAGCATGTCGTCCAACCTGCCCTACGACGTCGAGAAGGAAATCCAGGCGATCTCGCAGGCCATCAGCTCGCCGTTGCTGCTCGCGGTCTCGCCCACCCTCCCCGCAAAGAACGTCAAGGAGCTGGTGGCCCTCGCCAAGGCGCGCCCCGGCCAGCTGGCGAATGGCTCGGCCGGCACCGGCACCGTCGGCCACCTCGCGGGCGAATACTTCAAGTTTCTGAGCAAGACCGACATCCTGCATGTGCCTTACAAAGGCGGCGCTCAGGCTGCCACCGACGCGATGTCGGGTTTCGTGCAGATTCTTTTTGATCCGACCAGCAGCCTTTCGCCGCATGTGCGCTCCAACCGCCTGCGCGGCCTCGCGGTGACCGGTCCCAAGCGCATCAAGGCCTTCCCCGATCTGCCTACCGTCGCCGAATCCGGCGTGCCCGGCTACGAAGTCACCACCTGGGGCGGGATTGTCGGACCGGCGGGGATGCCCAGAAACCTCGTTGCCCGCCTCAGCGATGAAGTACAGAAAGCAGCGAAAGCGCCCATGGTGATCGAACGCTACCAGGCGCTCGGCTCCGACCCGGTTGGCACCACCCCGGAGCAGTTCACCGAGTTCATCCGCAAGGAGTACCTGAAGTGGGCGGATGTCATCAAGCGCGCGGGCCTGAATAAATAACGCTCCTGACAGGACAGCGGACTCATACACCCTGCAGTCCCCGCGGAGCCGCCGGCTACGGCGTGCTCCGCCATCCCCGCCAACCGACATACCCGGATCTTCACCATGCCGCGCACCATGTCGCCCAGCGCCTCGCCCGCGAGGGTCGCCGCAGTCAGCGCCCTGTTCAGCCGCCGCAGCCTGTGGCAGTCCTTTCTGGACATCGAGGCAACGCTCGCAGAAGTCCAGGCCGAGCTCGGCATTTTTCCCGCGGAGATCGCCGCCGAGATCCGCAGCAAGGCGAATTTCGACGCGATCAGCGAAGAGGCGCTCGCCGCCGATATCGACCGCACGATGGCGCCGGTGCTGGCGCTCGCCCGCGCCCTCGCCGCCGCCTGCTCGCCCGAGGCCGGCGGCTATGTGCACTGGGGTGCCACCACCCAGAACGTGATGCAGACCGGCCGCACGCTGCTGATGCGGCGCGCCCACAGCGCGTTCATGGAACGCTTCGGCGAAGTGATGGACAAGCTTGCCGGGCTGGCCGAAGCCCACGCCGAAACGCTGACCGTCGCCCGCACCAACTACCGCCATGCCCTGCCCGTCACCTTCGGCTTCAAGGTCGCCGGCTGGATCGAGGAGATGCTGCGCCACCGCGACCGCCTGGCCGCCGCCGAACCGCGGGTGTTCATGTCGCTGTGGGGCGGTGCAGTCGGCGCGATGCACGCCTTCGGCGCGCACGGCCCCGAGATCAACCGCCGGCTGTCGCAGCGGCTGGGACTGCAGCCGATGGCCGTGCCCTCGCGTGCCGCCACCGACCCGGTCGCCGAATACGTCATGCTGCTGGCGCTGTTCAGCGCGACCTGCTCCAAGATCGCGCGCACGCTCTACTCGCTGATGGCCGACGAATACGCCGAAATCAGCGAACAGCTCGATGGCGATGTCATCGGCTCGAGCACCATGCCGCACAAGATCAACTCCAAGGTCGCAGTGGAAGTCATCGCGCTCGCCGCCCAGCTGCGCTCGCAGGTGCCGCTCGCGCTCGAGGCGATGCAGCCCTCGCACGAGGGCGATGCCGCCAACAACTACATGATGTACGGCCAGATGGAAACCGTCTGCCCGATGGCCTACGAGCTGATCGACGCGATGGATGAAATGCTCGGCTGCATGGCCATCGATGCCGGCCGCATGCGCCGCAACCTCGACCACTCGGCCTCATACATTGCCGCCGAAAACGCGATGATGGTGCTGGCGCCGGCCGTCGGCCGCAACCGCGCCCACGACCTCCTGCACCATGCGATCGCCCACGCCGCGGCACGGCCCGGAGGCCTCGTCGACGAACTCTGGCGGCACGAGGAGATACGCGAAGCGGTCAGCCGCCAGGCCCTCGAGCAGGCACTGGATCCCAGTCACTACACCGGCCGCAGCGCCGAAATGGCGCGTGAACTGGCCGGGGTCGCGCGCAGCGCTGCCCGCGAAATCCGCCAGGCGGGGCGCTGACCCGGACACCCGCACCGGCCACAGTCATTCCACACGCACGAGGAGAACCGCGATGCAGATCCGCCTGAGCACCGCCCTGAAGTCCCTGCTGCTGGCCGCGGCGCTGGCCGCCGCAACCGCCGCATCGGCCGCAACGCCGGCCATCAAGGCGCCGAAGCCCGACACGCCCAAGCGCGTGCTGTTCGTCGGCAACAGCTACTTCTACTACAACGCGAGCCTGCACTTCCACGCGCGGCGCGTCGCGCTGGCCGCCGACCCGGCCTGGGCCAAACCTTTCGAATACAAATCCGCGACCATTGCCGCCGCGCCGCTGGCGCACCACAACATCGATCACCTGGTCACCCCCGGCAACCTCGGGGTCAAGGAACCCTTCGAGCTGGTGATCCTGCAGGGCAACAGCACCGACGCCATGAGCGAGCGCAACCGCAGCGCGTTCCGCGAAAAGGCCATCGAGTTCAACGCGAAAATCACCGAACGCGGCGGCATGACCGCGCTCTACATGACGCCCGCGCACGTCAAGCCGAGCAAATGGGCGGCGAACCCCGAAATGATGCGCCAGACCGAGGCCCTCTACGTGTCGGTCGGCAACGAAATCGGCGCACTGGTGATCCCCGTCGGCCTCGCCTTCGAGGAAGCCTACCGCCGGCGCCCCGATATCCAGCTCCACCAGCCCTACGACGGCAGCCACCCCACGCTGCTCGGCACCTTCCTCGGCGCCTACACGGTCTATGCCACGCTCTACGGCAAGTCGCCGGCGGGCAATACCTACAACTTCCACAACCAGGTCAGCGCCGAGGACGCCGCCTTCCTGCAGCAGGTCGCCGACGATACGGTGAAAAAATTCTTCGGGCGCTGAGCCGCGCCGCAAGTCCATCCATCTCTGGACCTGCAATCAACCGGAAAGGGAGAAACACCATGCGAACCCGTGCAAGCGCCGTCACGAAATCGCTGCTGCTGCTCGCTGCGCTCCTGCTGCCTCCGGCAGCCGGCGCCGCAGCACCCGCCATCAAAGCGCCGCAGGTAGATACGCCGAAGCGCATACTCTTCGTGGGCAACAGCTATTTGTATTACGGCGACAGCCTGCACAACCACGTGGGACGGCTGGCAGTCGCCGGCAATCCGTCGCTGGCGAAGGCCTTGCAGTACAAGTCCGCCACCATCGGCGGCGCCAACCTCGCGCACCATAACATCGAGTACCTGACAGAACCCGGCCGCATCGGCGTCAAGGAACCTTTTGAGCTGGTGATACTGCAGGACGGCAGCGCGGCCCCGCTTTCTGAAGAACGCCGCGCGCTGTCGATGGAAAAGATCCGCGAATACAGCGAAATCATCCGCAAGCGCGGCGGCCAGGTGGCGCTCTACATGAATCATGTCTACGTACCGCCGCACAAGCAGGCCAAGCCCGAGAACATCCGCCTCACCGAGGCGCACTATCTGGCGGCAGGCAATGCGGTCAAAGCGCTGATCATCCCGGTAGGACTCGCGTTCGAAGAAGCCTATCGCCGGCGCCCTGACATTAAACTGCACAAGGACTTTGACGGAACTCACCCCGAACTGATTGGCACCTACCTCGCCGCCTGCGTGGTGTATGCCAGCGTCTACGGCAAGTCGCCAGTGGGCAATGCCTACGATTATTACGGCAGGATAAGCAAGGAAGACGCCGCCTTCCTGCAGCAGGTCGCCGAGGACACGGTAAAGAAGTTCTTCGGTCGCTGAACGCAGCACCATTCACCCTCATTCCGCCACCATGCGGAATGAGGGTTTAAAAATATCAATAAAAACAATTACTTATATTAATTCTGCGCCTTGACCAGCTTCTGCACATTCCAGTTCAGCGAATCGGCGACATAGATGTTGTCGTCGGCATCGAGCGCGAGGTAATGCGCCTCGCCATACCGGTTCGGCCCCTTGCCCTGGCCGCCGGTGGCTGCCAGCAGATTCAGTTCGAGATCGAGCTTCATGATGCGCCCGGCATGACCATGCGCCATCATGATGTGCTTCCCGTCGCTGCAAAGCGCAAGCCCGCAGGGCGTGCCCGGATGCGCCTTCTCGCGCAGGAATTTCCCGTCGCCATCGAAGACCTGCAGCCGCTGGTTGGAACGGTCGGCGATGATGACCTGTCCTTTCGGATCAACCAGCACCGCATGCGGCTGGTTGAACAGCCCGGCCTCCTTGCCCTCGCCGCCCCAGGTCGTCAAAAAGTTGCCGTCGCTGTCGAACTTGACCACCCGCGATTCGCCCTTGCCGTGACCCTGGGTCACATAGACCTCGCCCCTGGAGCCGAAGGCGATGTCGTTCGGCTCGTTGAAGCAGCGCAGGTGGCCGGCCTGGTGCCAGTCGGTGGCGCGGCCCTTCACGCCCAGCACCATCTGGATGCGCCCCTCCGGATTCATCTTGAGCACGATATGCGCGACGGTGTCCGTCACCCAGATGTTGCCCTGGGCATCCAGCTTGAGGCCGTGCGGGTTGTCGAAAATGCCGCGCCCCAGTGACCGCAGGTACATGCCCCCGGGATTGAACTCCATCAGCGCATGCTCGCTGCGGCTGAACACGAGAATGTTGCCGTTCGCGCGCACCGCCACCGCCGAACAGGGTCCGAAGTTCACGCCTTCCGGCAACTGGAATATGTCGGGCACCACACGGTAGTTCAGTTCCGGAACGTTCTGTTGTACGGCAATGGTGGCAGCCTGGGCCATGGCTCACTCCTTGAGATGCGTCGTTGTTGTTGCGCGCGGCCAATCGCGCGCCCATGACCGGAGGATAACGCGGAAATCCAGGCACCGCGGCGCACAGTCCACGAAACGAGCACCGGAACGAACTGCCGCGACAGCGAAACACACCGCAGCGGTGCGCCGGCCTTGGATGCTTCAACAGCCGTAAGTTCTGCCTTGGCGTAGCGACCAAGGCCCATGTCCACAACAGGGAACCTCCGATGACCGCAGCCGCCGCTCGCCTCTACCATTTCGTCGCCGGCGCCGCCGGTCCGTGGCAAATCGACGATGTGCAATTCGTCTGCGGTGATCCGCTGCCCGCCGCCACGCATATCGCCGTGCTGCCGGACAAAACGGGATTTACACCGCCCGACGCATCCTGGTCGCTGCGCGGCATCACCAGCAACGAGCGTTATGTCACCCGCGACGAAAAATCCGCACTGCTCGCACGCCAGGAAGGCCTCGGCCGCGCACAGGCGACCCGCGCCGCGCTGATCCCCATCCGCAAGAATGCCGCCTGGTGGGCGCTGGCGCAGGATGAGCGCCGGCAGATCCTAGAAGAGCAGTCCCGGCACATCGCCATCGGCCTCAAATACCTGCCCGCAATCGCGCGGCGGCTCCACCACTGCCGCGACCTCGGCGGCTCCGAACCCTTCGACTTCATCACCTGGTTCGAATATGCCCCGGCGCATGGCAGTGCCTTCGACGAACTGGTCGCCGCGCTGCGCGCTTCGCCGGAGTGGCAATACGTGGAACGCGAAGCCGACTTCCGCCTGATCCGCAACATGGAATAAGCAGCATCGTGCAGTAGGGCTCCGTCGCGGTTCAGGGCTAGAATGTGCCCGTCACATTGTCCGAACCGGAAAAGGAACCGCCATGCACAACATCCGTCTGAAACACTCTCTCGTCCTCGCCGCGGCCTGCGCCGCCTTCACTGCAGCCCCTGCCGCCGCGCAGACCATGAAACCCGGCCTCTGGGAAATCAGCAACACCATGGGCGGCAGCGGCGAGATGGGTGCCAAGATGGCCGCGGCGCAGGAGCAGATGCAGAAGGCGATGGCCTCAATGCCTCCGGAACAGCGCAAACAGATGGAAAAAATGATGGCCCAGCAGGGCGTCAGCATGGCCCCCGGCAAGGGCGGCGGCATGTCCACCCGCATCTGCGTGAGCAAGGACATGGCCGTGCGCAATGAAGCACCCGCCCCGCATCAGGGCGACTGCAAGCAGGAACAGCTGCAGCGCAGCGGCAACACCACCAAATTCCGTTTCACCTGCAGCAACCCGCCCTCCACCGGCGAAGGCGAAATCGTCGTGCACAGCGCCGAGGCTTACACCATGAAAATGAACGTGACCCAGAAGGGCAAGAACGAACGCATGTCGATGGAAGCCCGCGGCAAGTTCATTTCCAGCGACTGCGGCAGCCTGAAGCCGGTGAAATAAGGCACTGAAAATCTGCGCCATGACGAACGACCCGGTCGTTCGTCCGCGCACAAGCCGACTCTCGCAGGCCTTGAGGGACTCCAGGCGCTCCGGCGAGCCGCCACCCGACCCCTGATCTCCGGTCAGCGCGCCTTGCACCCTCATACACCGAAGCTTTTCGATGCCGTCGCCTGGATGGCCAGCGCGCTGGTGCTGTTCACCGGCATGGCCATCGCCGCGCGTGAACTCTCCGCCGACCTTGGCACCTTCCAGCTCCTCGCCGTCCGCGGCATTTTCGGCCTGCTGATCGTTTCGGCGCTGCTCCAGAAAAGCGGCTGGTCGCAGCTGTCGACAACGAACATCCGGCTGCACCTGCTGCGCAACCTGGCGCAGTTTGGCGGCCAGTTCGGCTGGTTCTATGCCATTGCCGCGATTCCGCTGGCCACCGTGTTCGCCATTGAATTCACGGTGCCGGTGTGGACGGCGATATTCGCGGCGCTGCTGCTGGGCGAACGCATCACCGCCACCCGCGTGATCGCCATCGCCTGCGGGCTTGGCGGGGTGCTGGTGATCCTGCGGCCGGGCGCCGAAATCGTCCACCCGGCGGCGCTGGTGATGCTGGCAGGCGCAGTGTCCTTCGGCCTCGCGCACACGATGACCAAAAAACTGACCGGACGCGACTCGATGCTGTGCATCCTGTTCTGGATGTCGGCGCTCCAGCTGCCGCTGGGGCTGATCCCGGCACTGTGGCAATGGGCGCCGATGACGGCTGCCCACCTGCCCTGGCTGCTGGTGATCGGCTGCGCCGGAATCGCCGCGCATTACTGCATGGTGCGCGCACTGGCCGCAGCCGATGTCACCGTGGTGGTGACACTGGACTTCCTGCGCCTGCCGCTGATCACGCTGATCGGCTGGTGGGCCTACCAGGAACCGGCGGACTGGTACCTTGCCGCCGGTGCCGCGCTGATCCTCGCGGCGAACCTGATCAATGTCTTCGGCCGGCAGCCAAAACCGGCAAACCCGCGAGCATAATCAACACCACGCAACCGTGAGGAGGCTGCAGGGCAATGGCATCCGCCGCTGATTACGACCGCGCAGCAGGCGCACTGCGGCAACCCATCCGGATATCGCCCGGCGGCGCGCCGGATCGGCTGGACCTCGTGCGCTGCGCCGCGCTCGCCGCTTCCAGCCACAACACCCAGCCCTGGATTTTCCGCATCCGCGCCCGGGAAATCACGATCGCCCCCGATTTCAGCCGGCGCTGCCCGGTGGTGGATCCCGATGACGCCCACCTCTACAAGAGCCTCGGCTGCGCCGCTGAAAACCTGATACACGCCGCTGCGGCGCAAGGACTGGCCGCGGAGGCGGCCTTTGATCCGGACGCGGATGCGATAAACATAGGCCTCGAATCGGCAGCGGGCACACGGAAAAGCGCACTCTATCACGCCCTATTCAAACGCCAGTGCACCCGGACACCGTATGACGGCAGCCCACTCACCCGCGATGAACTCGACGCACTGGAACAGGCGGGCGACGAGGGTTGCGCGCACACGCTGCTGTTGACCGCAAAAACCCGGATCGAAGGCGTGCTGGACTATGTCAGCCGCGGCAACGAATCGCAGCTCACCGACCCGGCATTCCGCAAGGAATTGCTGCACTGGATACGCTTCAACCCCGCAGAAGCGCTGCGCAGCGGTGACGGCCTGTCCGGGCGCAGCAGCGGCCAGCCTGCGCTGCCGCGATGGATCGCCCGGCGGCTCATGGGACTGATACTGACCGCGAAGCGCCAGACGCAGACCGATATCCGCAACATCCGCAGCTCCGCCGCCGTCGCAGTCATCGTCACCGCACGCAATGACCGGCCGGCGTGGATCGATGCCGGCCGTGCCTGCCAGCGTCTGATGCTGCGTGCCACTGCACTGGATCTGCGCAGCGCCTTCATCAACCAGCCCGTCGAAGTGCCGGCATTGCGGCCACAGCTGGAATCGTGGCTGGACCTGAACGGCATGCACGCCCTGCTGATGCTTCGCCTCGGCCGTGCTCCGCTCGCGCCCTACAGCCTGCGGCGTCCGCTGGAACAGGTGATCGTGAGAGACTGAGGAAACCTCCTGCCCCCCTGCGTGTTCCGCAGGATGGAAAGCAGGGCGCCACATGCAGCATGCCGTCCTATAATCACGCCATCTTCCGCCAGCGCCGCCGTCCCGGCGGCGAGGAGTCCGACATGCAAACCAGAATCCCCTGCGTCATCATGCGCGGCGGCACCTCGCGCGGGCCGTTCCTGCTGATGGACGACCTGCCTGCCGATCCCGCCACCCGCGATGAGGTGCTGCTCGCGATCATGGGTTCGCCCCATGAAATCCAGGTCGACGGCATCGGCGGTTCGCATTCGGTGACCAGCAAGGTGGCGATGATCAGCCGATCCAAGCGCCCGGATGCCGACATCGACTACTTCTTCGCCCAGGTGCAGATCCGCGAGAAGTTCGTCGACACCAAGCCGACCTGCGGCAACATGCTGGTCGCCGTCGGCCCCTTCGCCATCGACGCCGGGCTGGCGCCGGCGCAGGACGGCGAAACCCGGGTGCGCATCCACAGCGTAAACACCGGCGCGCTGGTCGAGGCCATCGTGCAGACGCCCGGCCGTCGCGTCGAATACGAGGGCACTGCTTCCATTGATGGTGTGCCCGGCACCGCGGCACCGGTGGGCATCAATTTCAGCGAGGCCATCGGCGCGGTCACCGGCAAGCTGCTGCCCACCGGCAGGCCGCGCGATGTCATCGACGGCATCGAAGTGAGCTGCGTCGACATTGCCATGCCGCTGGTGATGATGCGCGCGGCCGACCTCGGCAAGACCGGTTACGAGACCGCGGTCGAACTCGATGCCGACCGCGCGCTGATGGCGCGCATGGAGGCCATCCGCCGCAAGGCCGGTGTGCTGATGGGCATGGGTGATGTGTCGAAAAACGTGGTGCCCAAGCTCGCCCTGCTCGCCCCGCCGCGCCAGGGCGGCACGATCAGCTCGCGTTATTTCGTGCCCGAGACCTGCCACAAGTCGCATCCGGTCACCGGCACGGTGTGCATCAGCGCATCCTGCGCCATCCCCGGCACGCTGGCCGCGGAAATCGCGCCGCTGAAACCGGCGCCGCAGGGGATGGTGAAGATCGAGCATCCTTCGGGCCTGATCCTGATCGACCTCGATGCCGACTTCACGAACGGCCAGCAGGAGCTGCGCCGCGCTGCGCTGGTGCGCACCGCAAGGCGGATTTTCGAAGGGCATGTGTTCGTGCCGTCGAAAGTTTGGGCAGGCAAAGCGGCTGCGGCCGGCAAGCGGGCGGCTTGAGTATCCACATTTGATATCCCCTCTCCCGCCTTGGGGCGGGAGAGGGTTAGGGTGAGGGTAGGGGAAGCGCATTGCAGCCCCTCACCCCAACCCTCTCCCCGTAAGAATACGGGGAGAGGGAGCTTAAAAACATGATCGCGTAATCCAATCAAAGTGGCCACAGCCTCACCCCCCACCACCGCCATCCTCGGCGCCGGCTACGCCGGCATGGCCGCGGCTGTGGAACTCGCCGCGCGCGACATCCCGGTCACGGTGTTTGAAGCGGCACCCACCCTCGGTGGCCGCGCGCGGCGGGTCACGGTCAACGACAGCGCACTCGACAACGGCCTTCACATCCTCATCGGCGCGTACTCGGAAACCCTGCGCCTGATCGAGCAGGTCGCACCACGGCGTGGGCATTTCCTGCGGTTGCCGCTGGACCTGCAGGTGCATCAACGCTTTCATCTGCGTGCGCCGATGTTGCCGGCACCGCTGCATGTTGCCTGGGCGCTGCTGACGGCCAAGGGGCTCGCGCTGGCCGACAAACGCGCGGCGGCGCGCTTCATGAATGACATGAAAGCCCGGCGTTATTGCCTCGGACAGGACTGCACAGTCGCCGCCCTCCTCGACAGACATACGCAACCTGTTGTTTTAATTGAATATTTATGGAAACCGCTGTGTATTGCCGCGCTCAACACACCGGTCGAGCGCGCCTCGGCACAGGTCTTCCTCAATGTGCTGCGCGACAGTCTCGGCGCAGGCCGCGCGGCAAGCGACCTGCTGCTGGCACGCATGGACCTGACCGCGCTGTTTCCGAAACCGGCCGCGGATTTCGTGCGCGCGCGCGGCGGCCGGGTCGAGGCCGGTGCGACGGTGGATGAGGTCACGCAGGATGGCGGGGGGTTCAGCCTGCGGGTGCAGGGCCATGCGCGGCGTTTTGACCGTGTGATCTGTGCCGTCGCGCCGCATCGCGCGGCCGCCCTGTTCGACGGCATGCCCGCGCTCGCCACAGCGAAGGCGCAGGTCGATGCGCTGCAGTACGAGCCCATTCATTCGGTATGGCTGCAGTTTGAGGGTCCGGTGCGCCTGCCCTCGCCGATGATCGGTCTCGCCGACAGTCCCGCGCAGTGGCTGTTCGACCGCGAGGCGATTTGCGGCCAGCGCGGCTTGATCGGCGCGGTGATCAGCGCCTCGGAGGACCATGTCGGCGAGGCGCAGGAGACGCTGGCGCAGCGCGTGGTCGCCGACCTCGCCAAACATTTCGGCCCGCTGCCGCCACTGCAGTGGCAGCGCGTGATCGCCGAGAAGCGCGCGACCTTCAGCTGCACGCCGGGCCTCGCGCGGCCGGCGACAGTCACGGATTGCCCGGGGTTTTATCTGGCCGGCGATTATGTGGCCGGCGATTATCCGGCAACCATCGAGGGCGCTGTGCGCAGCGGTGTTGCCGCCGCCGGCATGATTCGATAAACACCGGGCCGTCGATACCGCGTAGCCCGGAGGACGGCCAAAGGCCGGAATCCGGGACCACCGTGGCCATTGTGCGACGACTGCCCTGGATTCCGGCGTATCCCCCAAGGGGACTTCCTTCGGGGCGCGCCGGAATGACGATCGGGGCAAGGACCGGCCCTGCGACCGGTTCACCGCAGGTGCGGGGTTATAATCCCCGTTAAATCATCCACATGGAGCGAGAAATGGCCGAACGCGAAGCCATGGAGTACGACGTCGTCATCGTCGGCGCGGGACCTGCGGGACTCGGCGCGGCAATCCGCCTGAAACAGCTGGCGGCGGAACAGGGCCGCGAGGTCGGCGTCTGCGTGCTCGAAAAAGGCTCCGAGGTCGGCGCGCACATCCTCTCCGGCGCGGTGATGGACCCGATCGCGCTGAATGAACTGATTCCGGACTGGAAGGAGAAGGACGCGCCGCTCAACACGCCGGTCAGCGAGGATCGCTTCATGTTCCTCACCGAAACCGGCAGCTTCAAGGTGCCCTCGGCGCTGCTGCCGCAGTGTTTCCAGAACCACGGCAATTACGTGATCAGCCTCGCCAACGTCACGCGCTGGCTGGGCCAGCAGGCGGAGGCGCTGGGCGTGGAGATTTTCCCCGGCTTTGCCGCCGCCGAGGCGCTGTTCGACGAGACCGGCCGCGTCAAGGGTGTCGCCACCGGCGACATGGGCATCGGCAAGGACGGACAGCCCACGGAAGCCCACCAGCCCGGCATGGAACTGCATGCCAGGTACACTTTCTTCGCCGAGGGCTGCCGTGGCCACCTTGGCAAGCAGCTGCAGGCGCACTTCAGGCTGCGCGACGGCGTCGATCCGCAGGTTTACGGCATCGGCCTCAAGGAATTGTGGGAGATCAAGCCCGAGATGCACCAGCCCGGCCTGGTGATGCACACCGCCGGCTGGCCGCTGGCGAGCGACACCTACGGCGGCTCCTTTTTCTATCACCTCGAAGACAACCTGGTCGCCGTCGGCTTTGTCGTCGGCCTCGGCTACAGCAACCCCTACCTCAGCCCCTACGAGGAATTCCAGCGCTACAAGACCCATCCGGAAATCCGCAAGTTCCTCGAAGGCGGCAAGCGCATCGCCTACGGCGCTCGGGCGATTTCCGCCGGCGGCCTGCAGTCGCTGCCGAAGCTCACCTTCCCCGGCGGCTGCCTGGTCGGTGATGACGCGGGCTTCCTCAACACCTCGCGCATCAAGGGCAGCCATGCCGCGATCAAGTCCGGCATGCTCGCTGCCGAGGCGGCCTTTGCGGCCCTGGGTAACGACAACCCGCCGGCCGAACTGTCCGTCTATCCCGAGGCCTTCAAGGCAAGCTGGCTGCATGAGGAACTGCACAAGGCGCGCAACTTCAAGCCCTGGATGAGCAAGGGCCTCTACACCGGAACACTGATGGTGGGCATCGACCAGGTGCTGTTCCGCGGCAAGGCTCCGTGGACGCTGCATCACGATCACGCCGACCACGAGACACTCAAACGCAAGACCGAGTGTGAGCCGATTGTCTACCCCAAACCCGACGGCGTGCTGACCTTCGACCGGCTGTCCTCGGTGTTCATTTCCAACACCAACCACAATGAAGACCAGCCGGCGCACCTGACGCTGAAGGATGCCTCGGTGCCGGTCAACGTCAACCTCGCGCTGTATGATGCACCGGAGCAGCGTTACTGCCCGGCCGGGGTCTATGAGATCGTGCGCGACGACGACGGCGGTAATCCGCGGCTGCAGATCAACGCCCAGAACTGCGTGCACTGCAAGACCTGCGACATCAAGGACCCGACGCAGAACATTGTGTGGGTCACGCCCGAAGGCGGCGGCGGTCCGAATTATCCGAACATGTAGCGCGGACCCCCTGCCGCAACCGACAGCCCGCCATGAGAATCCTTTACGGACTGCTGGCCTTCGTCTACCGGCGGCCGGTGCAGCTGGTGCTGTCGGTGCTGCTGACGCTGGTGCTCGGCGCGGTTCTGGTGATCACGATCCAGTTCACGCTGTTCGACCTGCAGTGGCTGACCTTCCTCGGCGGCATCCTGTTCGCGGCGATCCTGTCGCTGGCAAGTCAGGCCTCGAAGTCGGAATGGGTGGTCGCTCGGCGCACGCGCCAGCTGGAGCGCACGCGGGAGCTGCTGGATCACGAAAAGCAGCGCGCGCGGGTTGCCGAGGAAGCCCTGAAGGTCGCCGACGAGCGCGCGCGGATGATCCACGACCTGCAGCCGACGCCCCTGCTCTACATCGACCGCGACCTGCGCATTCGCCAGCACAACCGTGCCTTCCTGAAACTCACCGACTGGCCGGCCGATCGCATCAACGGCCAGCTGCTGCGCGATGTCGCGCCGCGCGAGTACCCCGTGCTGCTGCCGCGCTTCCACGAGACGCTGGCCGGCGCGATGGTCAGCTACAGCATGGCGTGGTCGGCCGCGGACGGCAGTTCGTCCAGCTACCTCGTCAAACAGGTGCCCTGGCCGCCGGACAGCCCGCAGGCGCAGGGCTTCTACATCCTGATGCTCTCGGAGCAGGCCGGCAGGACCGTGCCCGCTCCGGCAGCCGCCGAAACGACGCTACCACCGCCATCGGCCACCCGCTCGGCACCCCGCGCCGCGATCACCGATGAATTTGGCGAGACGTTCTATCTGCATTCGCTGAGCGACCAGCTGACCGGCAACGAGGATCCGCATGCCAAGCTGGTCCGGGCGCTGCAAAGCGAGGATGAATTCCTGCTGTTCGCGCAGAAAATCCTGCCGCTGCGCAG
The DNA here is from genome assembly GCA_019634975.1 of Burkholderiales bacterium. Classification (GTDB taxonomy): domain Bacteria; phylum Pseudomonadota; class Gammaproteobacteria; order Burkholderiales; family SG8-41. The sequence goes on along the minus strand of JAHCAI010000003.1, from coordinate 116,178 downwards.
CCTGCCCTTCGAGCACGGCTGCTTCGAGATCCTGCTGCGCCTGCGCGAGGAGGAGGACAACCTGCTGCCCCCCGGGGGTTTCATCCCGATTGCCGAGCAGTTCGGCCTCACCGAGGACATCGACCGCTGGGTGGTGCGCAAGGTAATCAGCTGGGCAACGGCAAAGCAGAAGGCAGACCCCGCCTGGACCATGCCCCTGTTCTGCGTGAATCTGTCGGACGCGGCACTCAGCAATCCCGAATTCGCGCGTTTCGTGCGCGCCGAGCTGCACCGCACCAAGTTCGCGGCCAACCGGCTCTGCTTCGAGGTCGGCGAGCTGGAAACCATCAGCAACCACGACAATGTCGCGCGCTTCATCGCCGCGCTGAAGCCGGCGGGTTGCCGCTTCACCGCGGATGCCTTCGGCAGCGTCAAGCTGTCCTTCTCCCATCTCAGCGGGCTGGCACTCGATTACATCAAGATCGACGGCGTGATCATCCAGAACATGTTCAAGACCCCGGGCGACCTCAACAAGCTGCGCGCGATCGTCGGCGTCTGCCAGAAGCTCGGCGTGCGCACCATCGCCGAGTTCGTCGAGGACGACCGCACGCTGGAAAAACTGCGCGAAATCGGCATCGACTACGCCCAGGGCTTCGGCATCGCGCGGCCGGGACCGATCGACGTCATCCGCTGACGCACGCCAGGACCAAGCCGCTCACCCTCCGGGATCATCCGGACACCCGCGACTCAATGCCCGTCATTCCGGCACGCCCCGAAGGAAGTCCCTCGGGGGAAGCGCCGGAATCCAGGAATTTTATTGCCGCGCAACATGGATTGCGGATCGCCCCCCCAAGGGGACTTCCCGGGAGCGCGCTACGCTTGGCCGGAATGACGATACTTGAGAAAAGCGTTGTCGCCCAAGGCGACCATTTCAATGGTCGATTTCTAAAGACTCTCAAACACCCCTGCCGCCCCCATGCCGGTGCCGATGCACATGGTGACCATGCCGTAACGTTTCTTGTGGCGGCGCAGGCCGTGCAGCAGCGTCGCGGTGCGGATGGCACCGGTGGCGCCCAGCGGATGACCCAGCGCGATGGCACCGCCCAGCGGGTTGACCCTGGCCGGATCGAGCTTCAGCTCGCGCATCACCGCCAGCGACTGCGCGGCGAAAGCCTCGTTGAGTTCGATCCAGTCGATCTGTTCCTGCTTGAGCCCCGCCTGCGCCAGCACCTTCGGAATCGCCTGCACCGGGCCGATGCCCATCACCTCCGGCGCCACGCCGGCCACCGCATAGCCGGCAAAGCGGCCCAGCGGTTTGAGCCCATAACGCTTGACTGCTGCCTCGCTCATCAGCACCACTGCCGCAGCGCCATCCGACATCTGCGAGCTGTTGCCGGCGGTGACGCTGCCCTTGGCGGCAAAGGCCGGCTTCAGCTTCGCCAGCGCCTCGACCGAGGTGTCGCGGCGCGGCCCCTCGTCCTGCCCGGCCTTGCGCGTCTTGACGGCAACCGCGCGGGCGTTGAGGTCAGGCAGTTTCTCCGTGATTTCGTAGGGGGAGATCTCATCACGGAATTCGCCGCTGTCCGCGGCCCACACTGCGCGGCGATGGCTCTCCGCGGCGAACAGATCCTGGTCCTCGCGGCTGACTTTCCATTGCGCGGCAACCCGCTCGGCGGTGATGCCCATGCCGTAGGCAATCGCGACGTTGGCGTCCTTCTCGAAAATCGCCGGGCTGAAACTCGGCTTGTTGCCACCCATGGGCACCATGCTCATGCTCTCGGTGCCGGCGGCGATCATGACCTCCGCCTCGCCCAGGCGGATGCGCGCCGCGGCATCGGCCACGGCCTGCAGACCGGACGAGCAGAAGCGGTTCAGGGTCATGCCCGGCACGGTGTCGGGCAGTCCCGCGAGCAGCAGCGCCACCCGGGCGACGTTCATGCCCTGCTCGCCCTCCGGCATCGCGCAGCCGGCGATGACGTCACCGATCTCCCGCGGATCCAGCCCCGGGCACTGCGCCACGGCGGACCTCAGCGCATGCGCCAGCAGATCGTCAGGCCGGGTGTTTTTGTACATGCCGCGCGGCGCCTTGCCCACGGCAGTGCGGGTGGCGGCGACGATGTAGGCGTCCTGGATTTGTCGGGTCATTTACGTGCCTCCTGCGGAGCGATCTTGTTGCGGATTACGGGTAATGGGTGACTGGTAATTGGTAATTGGCAGGCCAGTTTCCCGCCTGCCCACAACCCGTCACCAATGACCGCCTTTACCAATCACCAGTCACCAATTACCAATCACTAGTTCCTAAGCGGCTTGCCCGTCTTCAGCATGTGTTCGATCCGCGCCTGGCTCTTCTCGGTCGCGATCAGTTCCATGAAATGCCGGCGCTCGAGATCGAGCAGCCACTGTTCGTCAACGAGGCTGCCGCCCTCGATGTCGCCGCCGCACATGACCGTCGCCACCCGGGTCGCGATCAGGCGGTCATGGTCGGAGATGTGGCCGCCGGCGTGCATGTTCTCGACGAAAGCGCGGATGGTGGAGATGCCGCTGCGGCCGAGCACCGGGATCGCCCTGGCGCGCAGCGGCGGGCGGTAGCCGGCGGCGGCCAGTGCCCGGGCCTCGGCCTTGGCGATTTCCAGCAATTCGAAGCGGTTCATCACCACGCGGTCTGTCGCGCGCAGGTAGCCGAGCTCGCGCGCGTGCTCGGCGCTGCGCCCGACTTCGGCCATCGCCACCGCCTTGAAGTATTTCTGCAGGAACGGCGCGATGTCGCCGCCTTTCGCCTCCGCCGCGGCGCGCATTGCGAATTCCTTGCAGCCGCCGCCGGCGGGCAGCAGGCCGACGCCGACTTCGACCAGGCCGATATAGCTCTCCAGCGTCGCCACCGCGCGGTCGCAGTGCATGATGAATTCGCAGCCGCCGCCCAGCGCCAGCCCGTCGACCGCGGCTACCGTCGGCACCATCGAGTACTTGAGCATCTGCGTGGTCGCCTGGAACTGCTCGACCAGGTGCTCGACCTCGGCGAGCTTGCCGGCCATCAGCTGGTCGGCAACACCCAGCTGGCGCGCCGCTCTCAGCGCCAGCGACTCGGCTTCGCGTTTGAAGTTCTTGAACAGCTTGCCCAGTGCGGAGGGAGGTGCCGGCGGCGCCTTGCTGCCGCTGCCGCTGGTTTTCTTCAGGTTGGCGCCCACCGAAAACGGCGGCTCGGTCTGCCAGATCACCAGCCCGGCGTAATTGCGCTCGGCCTCATCGATCGCCTGCTGCACGCCCTGCAGCACGTCGTCGCCGATGGCATGCATGCGGCTCTTGAAGCTGACAATCGCAATGTCGTCACCCGTATGCCAGCAACGCACGCCCTCGGTCTCGAATATCGTCGTGCCGTAGCTTCGCGCCTCGCCGAGCAGCCTGTCCGGAAAGGGCTGGCGCCGGTAGACCGGAAGTTTGGAGCGCGGCTGGTAATCCTGCGTCACCGGTGACCAGGAGCCGGCTGCGGTATGCACGCCGCTGCGCGAGGAGTCGGTGACCCAGGCCGGCAGCGGCGCCGCGGCCATGGTCTTGCCGGCGGCGATGTCGTCGGCGATCCAGCGCGCGATCTGCGGCCAGCCGGCGGACTGCCAGATCTCGAAAGGCCCGCTGTCCCAGCCGAAACCCCAGCGGATCGCGAAGTCGAGGTCGCGCGCATTGTGGGCAATGCTCTCCAGGTGCAGCGCGCAGTAATGGAAGCTGTCGCGGAAAATCGACCAGATGAACTGCGCCTGCGGGTGGCTCGATGCATGCAACTGCGCGAAACGTTCCGCGGCGTTCTTGTTCTTCAGGATTTCAACCACCGCCTCGTCGGCCTTGCCGTCGGACACACGGTAAGCGCCGGTCTTGAGGTCGAGCACCTGGATGTCGCGCCCCACCTTCTGGTAGACACCCTTGCGCGTTTTCTGGCCCAGCGCGCCGGCGTCGATCAGCTGCTGCATCCATGCCGGGATGCCGTAGTAGCGGTGCCAGGGGTCATCGGGCAGCGTGTCGCGCATGGTGTGCACGACATGTGCAAAGGTATCGAGGCCGACCACGTCGGCGGTACGGAAGGTTGCGCTTTTCGGGCGGCCGACCAGCGGCCCGGTCAGCGCATCGACCGTGTCAAAGCCGATCGCAAGGCGCTCGGCATGGTGCAGCGTGGCCAGCATCGAGAACACGCCGACACGGTTGGCGATGAAGTTGGGCGTATCCTTCGCGCGCACCACCCCCTTGCCCAGCGTCGTCACCAGGAAGCGCTCCAGCTCATCGAGGATGCCGGCGTCGGTACCGTTGCAGGCGATCAGCTCGACCAGGTGCATGTAGCGCGGCGGATTGAAGAAATGCACACCGCAGAAGCGGTGGCGCTGCTGCTCCGGGAACACCTCGGCCAGCCTGTTGATCGACAGGCCCGAGGTGTTGCTGGCGAAGATGGTGTGCTCGCCGAGATGCGGCGCGACCTTGCGGTAGAGATCGGCCTTCCAGTCCATGCGCTCGGAAATCGCCTCGATGACAATGTCGCAATCGGCGAGCCGGTCGAGGTGCTGGTCGTAGTTTGCGGCCTCGATGAGGTCGGCGTGGTCTTTCAGCGCCAGCGGACTGGGCTCGAGCTTCTTCAGGTTGGCGATCGCCTTCAGCACATTGCCGTCGGGATCACCCTCCTTCGCCGCCAGTTCAAACAGCAGGACGGGCACCCTGGCATTGATCAGGTGCGCGGCGATCTGTGCGCCCATGACGCCGGCGCCGAGGACGGCAACCTTGCGCACCAGCAGGGGGGATTTTGCGGACATGGCAACCTCGGATGAAAGCAGTGTGGATCAGGTCCGTGCCATTTTACGCGGCCCGGCCCCGCAAAAGAAAACCGGGTGGCGCGGGCCACCCGGCTTGACCGAAGGCCGCCGCGCTCAGAATGCGTGCGAGTACTGGACTGACAGGATGTCGGCCCGGTTCTTGAAGCTGCCGATCAGGGTACCGGCCCCGGTGACTGTGGTCCTGATGCCCGAATCCTTGATGAATTCATGGGCATAGCCCACATCTAGGATGCCCTGCTTTGAGGGCTTGTACTGCACGCCAAACGCCACCCAGGTGCGATCCTGGTCGGGCAGCCGCGGCGTGCGGTCGATGTCGTTGGTGGGCGTGGGGTCTAGCGCGACACCGAAGCGCAGCTTGGTCTGCTCGTTCAACTTGTAGTTGGCGCCGACGCCGAAGCGTATCGTGTCCTTCCAGTTGAACAGCAGCGAAGACACCGTGCTGCCGACGGCGCCGCCGGCCGAGGCCGAGGTGCGGATGATGTCCAGGCGCTTGATGCTGCTCCAGCCGGTCCAGGTGATGTCGGCCATCAGTTCCCATTTCGGGCTGACCGTGCTGAACAGGCTCACCGAAGCCGAATCCGGCACCTTGAGGTCGGCCTTGATGTTGCCGTTGGCCGCGCCGAGGCCGGACACCGTCACCGTGCCTTCGAGGGTGTAATCGATTGCCGAGCGGTAGGTCGCGCCAAGGCGGGTCGTCGGCGAGAGCTGGGCGATCAGGCCGATGTTGTAGCCGAAGCCGATGTCGTCGCCCTTGTTGGTGACCAGCCCGGCAGCACTCACGCCGGACAGCGTGGCCTTGATGTGCTGCACGCTGATGCCGCCGCCGATCGAGAAGTTGTCATTGACCTTGTAACCCACTGAAGGGTTGATGTTCAGCGCCTGGATCGCCGATTCCACCCCGGTGAAGCGGCCGCGCCAGCCCGGGTCGTACTCGGTGGCAAGCCCGAAGGGTACGTTCACCGCGAGCCCGAACTTGAGCCGCGGATTGACCGTCATCGTGTAGAAGCCGTTGGGAATCGCCGCCCAGTCGCCGCCGTCGCCACCGTTGCCGGTACCCGGCGCGGCAAAGGCGCCCGTGGATCCGTTGTTGGTGAACTTGAACGAGGGTTTGACCAGGTGGATCGCCGCGGTAGCCTGGCGGTTGGTGTTGAGCAGCGTCATCGCCGCGGGGTTGTACCAGGCGACGCTGGAATCGTCAGCCGCCGCAGCACCGCCGGCAAAAGCGTTGCCGGTGCCGCTGCCGCTCTGGGTGCCGATGCCGAAGCCGCCGGCAGCCGCCGGCCCCGCCATCGCCGCGAGCGCCACAGATACTGATAAGTATATGATTTTATTGATATTTTTCATTACTCTCTCCCGGGGTTATCCCTGTCAGTTTATGGGGGCGCGCGATGTCCCTCGCGCTGCCTGCTCATCGCCATGTTACGCAGGACGCGTGCAATTTCAACCCGAACACCGGGCTCAGCCATCCGCCTGTGGCGAAGACACCACACGCGGACGGCGCTGGTTGTCGACGGCGACATAGGTCAGGATGGCTTCCGTGACCTTGACGCATTCCTCGCGTTCGGGCCGGCGCTGGGCATAGACCTGCACATCGACGGTGATCGAGGTGCGCCCGACCTTGACCACTTCGGCATAGAAGCTGACCACGTCGCCGACGAACACCGGCTGGCGGAACACGAAGGAATTCACCGCCACCGTCGCGATCCTGCCCTGCGCCAGCCGCGTTGCCGGCACGCTGCCCGCAAGGTCCACCTGCGCCATGATCCAGCCGCCGAAAATATCCCCGGTATGGTTGGCATCCGAGGGCATCGGAATCACCCGCAGTGCCGGCTGCCGGTCGGGCAAAGTCGTCTTGTCCCCGCGCTCATCACTCATCGTTCATCGCTCATCGTTCATCGCTGCCTTCAGTGCCCCGCATACATGCGGTCAATCTCGGCATTGAACTTTTCCATCACCTTGGCCCGCTTCAACTTCATGGTCGGCGTCAGCAGTCCGCTCTCGATGGTCCAGGGCTCCAGCGTCGCCGTGGCCCGCCGCACCTCCGCATAGCCCGGAAACTCGGTGATCTGGGTGGCGATGCGCTCGAGCAGCACGCGCTCGGCCTCCGCAGACTCCCAGGCATCGGGATTGATGTTGGCCGCCTTGGCCAGTTTCTGCCAGTGCTCGGCGTTGAGCACCACCATCACCGACAGGAAGGGCTTGCCTTCGCCGAGCAGCATCACCTGTTCGAACAGCGGATCGCGCGCAATCGCCGCCTCCATGTCGCCGGGCGGCACTTTCTCGCCGTTGGACAGCACGATGACATCCTTCAGCCGGCCGGTGATGAACAGGTGGCCCTGGTCGCCGATATGGCCGATGTCGCCGGAATTGAGCCAGCCGTCGGCCTGGATCATCGCGCGGGTCGCCTCCTCGTTGTTCCAGTAGCCGAGCATCACGTTCGGTCCGCGGATCAGCACCGCGCCCTTGTCGCCGATTTTGACTTCGACCCCGGGGATCGCCGGACCGACGCTGGCCGGGATGTTGTTCTCGGGCCGGTTGGCGGTGGCAATCGGGCTGGTCTCGGTCAGGCCGTAGCCCTGCAGGATCGGCAGGCCGAGGCCGATGAAGATTCTGGAAATGTCCGGTGGCAGCGCTGCACCGCCCGACAGCGCGTAACGCAGCCGTCCGCCGAGCCGCGCCAGCACCTTGGAAGCCACCAGCTTGTTGAGCAGCGGCCACAGCAGGAAGGACGGCTTCCACGGCCCGCGGCCCTGGGCATGTTCGAAGCGCGCGTAACCGACGCTGGCGGCCAGCAGGAACAGCTTCTTGCGCAGCGCCGGGCCTTCGTCGAGCTTGGCGCGGATACTGCCCCAGATGCGTTCGTAGATGCGCGGCACCGAGATCAGCATCGTCGGCCGCACGGTCTGCAGGTCCTCGGCGAGCTGGGGGATCGAGCGCGCATAGGCCGTGGCCGAACCGGCCATCACCGTCAGGTAGTAGCCGCAGGTGCGCTCGAAGGTGTGCGACAAGGGCAGGAAGGACATGAAAATGTCGTCGTGGCCGGTCGCGAGCACCTGCAGCGCGGCCTCGGTGTTCGACAGGATGTTGCTGTGCGACAGCATCACGCCCTTGGGCCTGCCGGTGGTGCCCGAGGTGTAGACGATGGTCGCCAGTGCGCCGCCGTCGCGCGCGAGATGCCGCGTCTCGCCGCCGTCCTCCGGCAGCCAGTCGCCGATCCATTTCAGGCGCGGATCGCTGCCCGCGGCCGGCAGCGCATTGACCGCGAGGAAGCGCAGCACCTGGCCCAGTTCTCCGAGCACGCCCTGCAGCTCCTGCCACTGCTCCTGGCCCTCCAGCAGCAGCACCCGGCAGCCGGCATTGTTGAGGATGTAGGCGATGTTGTCGGCACGGTCCTGGGTGTAGAGCGGCACCGTGACCAGGCCGAGCCCCAGCGCCGCCTGGTCGAACATCACCCATTCCGGCGAGTTGCGCAGCATCACCGCAACGCGGTCGCCGGGCTTCAGGCCGTCGCGCTCCAGCGCCGCTTGCCAGCGCGCGATCTGGCGGTCCATCTGCGCCCAGGTGTAATCGCGCCACTCGCCATGCTGGTCGTTATAGGCCTTGTAGGCCACGAGATCCGGGGTGCGCCTGACGCGCAGGCGAAACAGGCCGTCGAGCGTGACCGCCTCGGACATGGGTATGACATGGGGCGCCTTGATGTTGATCATGTGCTCTCCTCCTGGTCCTTGCCGAACCCGTCGAGAAACAGGTCGGTGAACGGTTCGACCCCGGGCGTCACCGCGTAAGCCGAGAAATCGGTCACGCCCTCCTCGCGCAGCACGGCTTCGTCGATGTAGAAATGGCCGGTCGCGCTGCGGCTGTCACGCCTGACTATCGCACAGGCCGCGTCGGCCATGATATCCGGTTTGCGGCTGGCCCTGAGTATCTCCGGCGGAAAGTTCACCTCGATCGCCGCGGTGGCGATGGTGGTGCGCGGCCACAGCGAATTCACGGCCACGCCGCGGCTGCGGAATTCTTCGGCCATGCCCAGGGTGCACAGGCTCATGCCGTACTTGGCCATGGTGTAGGCGAGGTGGTCACGGAACCATTTCGGGTCCATCGCCAGCGGCGGCGCGAGGTTGAGGATGTGCGGATTGTCGGCCTTCAGCAGGTGCGGCAGGCAGGCCTGCGAGCAGAGAAAGGTGCCGCGCACATTGACCCCGAACATCAGGTCGAAGCGCCGCGCCGGCGTGTCCAGCGTGCCCGTGAGCTGGATCGCGCTGGCATTGTTGACCAGGATGTCGATGCCGCCGAAATGCGCCGCCGCCTGCGCCACCGCCGCGGCAATCGCGGCCTCGTCGCGCACGTCGAGCGGGATCGCCAGCGCCCGGCCGCCGGCCTGCTCGACCTCGCGCGCCACCTCGTGGATGGTGCCCGGCAGCTTCTGATGCGGCGCCACCGTCTTCGCGGTGACCACGACATTCGCGCCCTCGCGCGCGCAGCGCAGCGCGATCGCACGGCCGATGCCGCGGCTCGCGCCGGTGATGAAGACGGTCCTGCCGCCGAGCACACCCATCGCCGCCTCAGGCCTGCTTCCGCGCCAGCGCCTCGAAAGTCACCGGCTGCGTGGTCTGGAGCAGCTCCGACTTTCCGAAATCCCTCGGAAAGTCATCGACCATGATCGCGCGCCGGCGCAGTTTCGCGGCACGTTGCAGCAAATCGAATTCGTCCTGCGAGATCACGCCGTGCTTCAGGCCTTCGGCAGCCACCTGGTCGGCGTAGCGCCGGGCGATGCGGCCTTCCTGCTGCGCGCGGCGCAGCTTCGCCTCCACCGGCTCCGCGGCGATGGCGGCGGCGAGCGCGTCCTCCAGCGTGCGCACCGGGTCATGCTCGTCGGCGGACACGAACACGCCGCGGGTCAGCCGCTCGCGCGTCGCGCCCGGGGTCATCATCAGGCCGACCACCTCGTGCCCCAGCGGATCGCGCGGCGGCGCGAATTCGCGGCCATAGGGCATCAGCAGCGGAAAGATCAGGCCGCGCAGCACCCAGGCCGCAACCGGCCAGGGCAGGTTCTCGAATATCGAGTAGAACGACTCCTCGATGCGGCAGAGGCAGTCGAGCAGGCCCCAGCGCACCAGCGGCAGGTCGGCCCGCGGCCGGCCATCGTCCTCGTAGCGCTTGAGCACGGCAGAGGCAAGATAGAGCTGCGAGAGCACGTCGCCCAGCCGTCCTGACAGACGCTCGCGCCGCTTCAGCGTGCCGCCGCAGAGGAACATCGCCGCATCCGCAGTCAGCGCGAAGGCACTCGAGAGCCGCGTCAACTGCTGGTAATAGCGGCGCAGCTCCGGCGCGCCCGGCACCGGCGTCAGCCGCGCGCCGGTCATGCCCATCCACAGCACGCGCGCGACATTCGACAGCGTGAAAGCGACATGCCCGAAGAAGGCACGGTCGAAATCGCGCAGCGCCTTGCCGGGATCCTGCTCGCGTGTCGCCTCGATTTCCTTCAGGACCCAGGGGTGCCCGCGGATCGCGCCCTGGCCGAAAATGATCATCGTGCGCGTCAGGATGTTGGCACCCTCGACAGTGATCGCGATCGGCGTCTGCATGTAGGCACTGGCGAGGTAGTTGCTGGGTCCGAGGCAGATGCCCTTGCCGCCGTGCACGTCCATCGCATCGGTGATGACCTGGCGGCCGCGCTCGGTCAGGTGATACTTGACGATCGCGGAGATCACCGAGGGTTTCTCGCCGAGGTCGATCGCGCCGGCGGTCATCACCCGCGCGGCGTCCATCACGTAGAGGTTGCCGGCAATGCGCGCCATCGCCTCCTCGACGCCCTCGAAGCGGCCGATCGACAGCTTGAACTGCTGGCGCACGCGGCCGTAGGCGCCGGTGGTCAGCGTCGCGAGTTTCGAGATGCCCACGCCGTTGGCCGGCAGCGAGATCGAGCGCCCGGCGGCGAGGCAGTTCATCAGCATTTTCCAGCCCTCGCCGGCCTGGGCGGCACCACCGATCACGTAATCCATCGGGATGAACACGTCCTTGCCCCAGTTCGGGCCGTTCATGAAGGTCGCGGTCATCGGCCGGTGGCGGCGGCCGATGTGCACGCCCGGCGTGTCGGTGGGCACCAGCGCCAGCGTGATGCCGACGTCGTCCTTCTCGCCGAGCAGGTGCCCGGGGTCGTAGAGCCGGAAGGCGAGCCCGAGCAGGGTGGCGATCGGCCCCAGCGTGATGTAGCGCTTTTCCCAGGTCAGGCGGATGCCCAGCACGTCGGGCCGGCCCTGCCACTCGGCCCTGCAGACAATGCCGAAATCGGGAATGCCGCCGGCGTCCGACCCGGCTTCAGGACTGGTCAGTGCGAAACAGGGCATTTCCAGCCCTTTCGCCAGGCGCGGCAGGTAGTGGTCCTTCTGCTGTTTCGTGCCGTAGTGCAGCAGCAGCTCCGCCGGACCCAGCGAGTTGGGCACCATCACCGACACCGCCGCGGTGCCGCTCCTCGTGGTCAGCTGCATCACCACCTGCGAGTGCGCCAGCGCGGAAAAACCCAATCCGCCGTATTCCTTGGGGATGATCATGCCGAGGAAGCCGCGGTCCTTGATGAACTGCCAGACCGGCGGCGGCAGGTCGGTCATTTCATGCGTGACCTCCCAGTCGCTGAGCATCTCGCAGAGCTCGCGCAGCGGACCGTCGATGAAAGCCTGCTCTTCCGCGGTCAGTCGCGGCGCCGGATGCGACAGCAGTTTTTTCCAGTCCGGGCGGCCGCTGAAGAGTTCACCGTCCCACCATACGGTGCCCGCTTCCAGCGCTTCGCGCTCGGTCTGTGACACCACCGGCAGGATGCGGCGGAACAGCCTGAGCAGCGGTGCGCCGATCAGGCGACGGCGCAGCGGCGAGGGAATCGCCAGCAGGGACAGCAGCAGCCACAGCCCCCACAAGGTGCCGTGCAGCGCATCGGACCCGCCAAACTTCACCGTGCACAGGCCGAGCAGCAGCGCATAGGCTGCGGACCAGAGGACCGCCGGCAGGCGGTGGTAGGCCAGCAGCCAGGCCAGAGCGACTGCCGCGAGAAGGCTCAACAGGATGACCGTCATCAGTTACTCCGCTGCGGGACAGTGAGCGTCGGTGTGCCATCCACACCGTCTCTGCCCTGTCCACTCCGCATGCCGGCGAGCATACACAGGGACTGTCGCCGCGACAATGACGATAAAATATAAGTATTTGTTTTTATTGATATTTTTTGATCTGCGCCGGAAGTCAGGGGCGCTTCTTCAGCGCAATGGCCTGCAATTCGGCGAGGTGTTTGCGCGCCCGCCCGATTTCATCGGGGCTGGCCGCACCCACCGGCTTGCCGCCGACACGCTTCATTGACACCTGCGGATTGCCGGACTTGTCGAAGGACACCATCAGCGCGACGGTCTCGCCGGACTTGCCCGGCTCCGGATAGCGGTCGTGCTTGTAGTGCAGCAGCGTGCCGGCATTGAAAAAAAACTCGTTCTTTTCGATGAAGCCGGCGGCGGGCGCGAATTCCTCGCGGATCATTTTCAGTTCGCCGTTGTGCCAGTGCGCATCGAAAGTCGATGAGCGACCGCCGCCGCTCCAGGCATGCTCGCTGCGGGTGATCATCACCGAGGACTTCCCGGTGGCCTGCGCAGCGGCGGCAACCGCCGCGCACAGCAGCGGCACGGCAAGCATCAGCGCCAGAAATGAACGACGGCGAATACGGAACATGAATCTGCAGCCTCCCGGGTTCGGTATGTTGGCGCCGGACTCGGCCCACCGGCGACGCACCGGACGGTCGCGGCACGACGACCCTGCGGCAAGGTGTAACAGGAGACCCGCATGTCAGGCAAGGCATTCCCCGATTCTGTCGCCCGACAGCGACAGCACTTCATGAAGCCCTCGATCCGTCACCCGGCGGCCACCGGCTCGCCGGGATGGCATTTCAGCGCGCGACCTTGCCGAGCAGCGTCACGACGTCGGTCCGGTTGTGGACCATGTGCTCGGGAAAAACCACGGTGATCGCCTGCGTCGGGCAGATCGTCTGGCACAGGCCGCAGTACCAGCATTCGTCCGGATACCTGATGACCGGCAGGGTCTCGCGGTTGTCCTCCTCCTTGTAGATCAGGTCGCCGGGACAGATCCAGTCGCAGAGGTTGCATTTCACGCAGGTCTCGGGATTGATGACAATCGGGTTGTGCACGGCGTCGGTTCTGGCGTTCATGGTCTTGCTCCTCAGGCCGCGGCTGCGGACTTGTTGCGCGCGAAGGCATCGGCGATGGCATGGGTGGTTGACAGCGTGTCCACCTGCGGACCGTCGGCACCGCGGCTGAGCAGCACGAACTTGCGCCAGTGCTGCTCGTCGGGCTCGGGGTAGTCCAGGCGCCAGTGCGCCGATCCGGTGCGGGTTTCGGTGCGCGCCAGCGAGGCGGTGGCCATCAATTCGGCATTGAGGCGGATGTTCTTCGCCTCGTGGACCCGCATCAGCCCGTGCAGGTCGTCGGCCTTCAGTTCCGGCTCCCGTTTGGCCAGCGCATGCAGCGTCTGCAGCGCAAGGCGCAGCCCTTTGTCGCTGCGGCGCACGCCGACATAATCGGTGACGGTTTCGCGGGTGGCGTCTTCCAGTGCGCGCCAGCCGAAATCGCCGTCGCGCCCGAGACAGCGCATGGATTCGGCACGCACCGGCTCCAGCGCGGCGGCATCGATGTCCGGCAGCGCGCCGCTGCCGCGCACGCGGTGGACCAGGCCCTCGCCGGCGATGTGCCCCAGCACCGCGGCGCCGGCTATGCCGCCGCTGACCGTGGCACAGTCGCCCGCGGCATAAAGTCCGGTGACCGAAGTCTCGCCGTGGGTGTCCACCGCCAGCCCGCTGCCGCGGAAATAGACGCCGCTGCGGCGGATCGACAGTTCCGACACCGAGATTTCGACCAGCTCTTCGCGGAAATTGACGCCCTTCTGCTTGTAGAAGGCCGGCAGCGTGTAACGGTCGACCTGCAGCGTGTATTCCATGCGGTCGAGCATTTCCTGGGACAGGTGGCGGCAGTCGAGATAGACCGGGCCGTTGCCGAGCAGGTACTCGTTGATGACCGCATCGGCGAGCACCGCGCGCCGCGCGTTCTCGCCCTTCTTGTCGTAGCGGAACATGAAGCGCTCGCCCGACTTGTTGACGAAATAGGCGCCCAGGCTCACCAGCGCGTTGAGGCCCTGGGTCGAAAAGCCCTTCGGCGTCAGTGTCGCCTCCACCGACTCCATGTTGGCGAGCACCGCGCCGGCGCGGTAGCCCATCGCCTGGGCGTCGCCGGTGTTGTACGGAAAATGCCAGGAATCGAAGGCCATGCCCGAGGCGTTTTTCGACAGGCGGTTGACGTCGCCGGCGGCCAGAACCACCGTCTTCGCGCGTATCGCATACCATTCGCCGCTGCGGAAATTGAAAGCCACGGCGCCGTAGATGCGGTTGTCACGCTCCAGCAGCTGCACGACCATGGTCCGCATCAGCACCGTGGCCTTGCCCTTCCTCACGCGTTCGCCGATGTGCTTCTTGAAGTCGGTGCCGTCGAAGTTGATGTGGTAGGTGCCGGGCAGGCCGAAGGAGCGCAGGCGGTAGTAATCGCCGGTCTTGCGGTCCTTGAAGTCCACGCCCAGGGCTTCGATCTTGCGGAACACGCGCGGCATTTCGTGGATGACTTTAGAGGCCACCGCCATGTCGACGATGTGGTCGGTCAGCTCCGGCACGTGTTTGATCAGGAATTCCGGAGTGTCCCACTCCGGGCCGCTGTCCATCACCGTCAGGTAATGGTCGACGCCGCAGCCGATGCTGCCGCAGTGGTCGAGCACCTTGCCCTTTTCACAGATCACCACCTTCAGCCCGGCTTCCAGCGCCGGTATCGCCGCCATGCTGCCGGCAACGCCGCCGCCGACCACCAGCACGTCGGTGTCCATCCTGATGAATTCGTCTCGCGTCATGGCCTGCTCCGGGGGAAAATTCCGTTTTCAGCATGCTACGGTCAGCCTGCGGCGGCGGCCAGTGACGGTTTGGTGTTTTTCCTGGATTTTCCTACGCCGCCGGCCTTGCGCGGATTCAGCGCCGCGCGGTACGCCGGCGAAACTGCGTCGGTGACATCTGGAAGCGCTGGCGGAAGCGCCGCGTGAAATAGGCCTCGTCGGCGAAGCCGGTCGCCGCCGCAATCTCGCCGATACGGTCGGTGGTATGCGCGAGCAGTTCGCGGGCCTTGTCCATGCGCCGCTCGGTGACCAGATCGACGAAGGTCTTGCCGGTTTCCTTCTTGATCAGGTGCGCGAGGTAATTCGGCGACAGCTCGGCCGCGGCGGCGGCATCGCCGAGCTGGATCCGCCGGCCGAGATTCTCGCGCACATGGCGCATCACCCGCGCCAGCGCGTCGCGGCGGCTGACGCGCTGCGCCTTGCGTGCGGCCTGC
The DNA here is from genome assembly GCA_019634975.1 of Burkholderiales bacterium. Lineage (GTDB taxonomy): Bacteria > Pseudomonadota > Gammaproteobacteria > Burkholderiales > SG8-41. The sequence goes on along the minus strand of JAHCAI010000003.1, from coordinate 100,982 downwards.
GCCAGCAGCGCCTTCTCGTGGCGCCGGCACACCAGGCCGAGCAGCACCAGCAGCTGGCCGCGGATGATTTCCGTCGAGCCGTAGCGGCGGCGCGCATTCTCGGCCCGCATCGCGAGGCAGGCGGCCCTCGCCATGGCGAGGTCGGCACCGGCCAGCGAAAAATCGAGGTATTCCTGGAACAGGAAGGGCGCCAGCTCGGGCGCCCGCGCGAGCGGCACGTCCTCGAGGTCGAGCGGATGCACGTCGAGTTCGGGCCGCAGGAAATGCAGGTTGAAACTGAGGATGAAAAAGCGCGAGCGCGGCGGATGCGGCACGCGGTGCACGCGGTAGGGCAGCACGAAACTGAGTCCGCCCGGGCCCAGCGGCCGCGCAGTCGCCGCGATGTGCTGGGTGGTGCGCCCGGCGAGATTGAGCTGGATCTGGAAATACTCGTGGCGATGAGCCTCGGCTATGCGGGTGACGCTGCTTTCATCGCGAATCGAAAAGTCGGGGCCGGCGGCGCGATCCGCCATGGAGTAGGTGCGGATCGCGCGGCTCACGGGCGGCAACGGAATTACTGGATCGCTTTCACGGCGGCCTTGAGGATGGGCGACAGCGCGGTGCTGCTGCGCGCCAGTTCCACCATCGCCTTCTGCTGCACGGCCCCATCCATCGGCGAGAGCAGGCGCTCGCCCTTGGTGGATTCGGCCTGCAGCGCCGGATCCTTCATCGCCGCGTTCACGGCGGCACGGAAGGCCGCCACCGCGGCCGGATCCATGGTGGGCGGGCCGATGTAGCTGCGGTGGGTCTCGAGGATGGTCGCCATCGCCTGCACCACGCCCTTCTTGGCTGCCGGCGCGATTTGGGTGACCACGGGAATCTTCGGATAGTCGGGGGATGGCTGCGATGTCACCATCATCACCGGATACTTGTCGCCGGAGCGGATCGCGCCCAGCGATTCGCTCCAGCCAGTGATATGGCCATCGCCGTCGCCCTTGATCACAGCCAGCGATGTATCGGCATTGCCCTCGTAGCCGGTCACCGCCTTCAACTGGAAGCCGAGCGCATCGGACAACACGGCCATGGTGTAGAAATCCTCGTCGGTGCCCTGTGAAGGGAACACGAAGGGCCGCTTCAGTTTCTGGATGTCGGCAACCGAACGGATCGCGGATTTGCCGCCGACAGTGAGCACCCGCGGCTCACTGGTCGCACGGCCGAGGAACATGAACTTGGTCGGATCGAAGGTTGCACCGGGGCTGCCCGCCATGTTGGCCAGCAACAGGGTCGAGACGTTGCCGAAATAAACCTCGTTGGCCCCGGGTTTCAGCCGCCAGATGTGGTTTGCCGCCTTGAGGCCGCCGCCGCCCGGCATGTTGACGAGGCGCAGTTCCTTCGCGCCGAGGTATTTTTCGAGATAGGGCGCCAGCATCCTCGCAAAGCGCGTATGCCCCCCTGCCGCGCTGCCGGCGATATTGACGATCACCAGCTTGCCCTTGTAATGGTCGGACGCCTGCGCAAGCGCCCGGCCCGGCAGCGACAGCAGTGCCGGCGCCATCGCGCCGGCAATCATCAGCTTTCTGCGTTTGTTTTTCATGGTCTCCTCCTTGTGGTGGTTGCACGGCAATCGATATGCGGACCCGTTTCAGCGGAACCAGGCACCGAGCAGGCCGTGGTAGGGCTGCATTTCGAGACCGCCGACGAACAGCAGGTAAATGGCGAGGGTCATCACCACGGAATACGCCAGGCCGCGAAGCGGCGTGCAATACCCCGACAGGACCAGATAACCCGCCGTGAACAGGAACACTGCGGGGAAGATGCCCGTCGTGAACACCAGCGCCAGCAAAAGTGCGACGATGCAGAAAGCCCCGGCCTCGCCCCAGCGCCCAAGCTGCTCCTGCGTCCGTTCCTCGCGGGGACGGCCCTCACCGTCCCCGGGAATCGCGCCGGCATCGACGCTGATCATTTCCATCGCAGGCGCAGTGTCGCGCCCCATGTTGTGCCAGACCAGCTGGATCAGCGTCAGCGCGATGCCGAACACCGCCAGCGGCTGTGGGATCAGCCGCGCGCGCGGCCCGAAATCCTGGCACAGCCACAACACGCCGCCGAACACCGCGAGCAGCAGGACCGAAATCATGTTCTCCTGCGTCCCGCGCGTCATGCGCCCCTCCCTGCGGCACGCCTGCGCCGCCACGAACGCAGGAACGGCAGCGCGGCCGTGAACACGACGAACAGCAGCATCGCCAGCGCGATCGGCCGGTCGAGCAGGAAATCGTTGCCGTAGAGATTCAGCGAAATGTGCAGGTTGCGCTCGATCATCACCGCCAGCACCATGCCGATGACGAAGTTGGCGCGCGAGTAGCGGTACTTGTCCATCAGGTAGCCGACCACGCCGAATACCGCCGCCACCACGACATCCTCGATGCGACCGCGAGTGGCATAGGCGCCGACAAAACACACCGACAGCACGATCGGCACCATCAGGTTGGCCTGAAGGGAAGGCAGCCGCGCCAGCCAGGGCGTGATGCCGAGACCGATCACGGTGACGGCGATGTTGGCGAGCACGATGATCCACACCATGCTGAAGACGAGGTCGAGGTTCTTGGTCAGCATCTCGGGCCCCGGCACCACGCCGAGCCCGATGAAGGCGACCAGCAGGATCGCCATGCTCTCGCCGCCGGGGATGCCGAAAGCGAGCGTCGGCATCAGTCCGCCGCCCTCGTTGGCACCCATCGTCGCGTCAGGCGCGATGACGCCCTCCACAGCGCCCTTGCCGAAACGCTCCGGCGTCTTCGACGTCTGCGCGGCCTGCGCGTAGGCGGCGAGTCCGGCGACGCTGGCACCGACGCCGGGCAGCACGCCGATCCACAGGCCAAGCAGGCTCGAGCGGATCACCAGCCACCAGTGGCCCACGGCATCGCAAATGCCCTGCCACACCGTGCTGTCCTCGCGCACCAGCGAGCGGTCGATGATGGGCGTGCCGCGTATCGACATCTTCATCATTTCCGACACCGCAAACAGCCCGATCATCGCCACCGGGAAGGAAATGCCGTCCATCAGGAATTCGCTGCCGAAGGTGAAACGCGGCGTTGCGGTGACCACGTCCATGCCGATGAAGGCCACCAGCACGCCGAGCACGCTGGCGGTGAGCCCCTTCATCAGCGACCCCTCGCTGAAGGTTGCAATCACCGTCAGCCCCCACAGCGCCATCATCAGGTATTCGCTCGGACCCAAGGCGAGGATTACCGGGCGGATCAATGGTATGCACAGCGCGAGGAAAATTGCGCCGATGATGCCGCCCATCAGCGCGCCCGTTGCCGAAGCCGCGAGTGCACGCTTGGCCTTTCCCTGCTTGGTCATCGGGTAACCGTCGAAGCACAGCGCCAGCCCCTTTGCCGAGCCCGGCACGCTGAACAGGATGCTGGTCACCGAGTCGCCCCAGATGGTCGCGATGTGCGCGCCGAGCAGCAGCGCCAGGGTCGCGGCAGTCTCGAAACCGTAGGTAAACGGCAGCAGCAGCGCCATCGCCACCACGCCGCCGAGGCCGGGCAGGATGCCGATGACCAGGCCGTAGATCACGCCGATGAACAGGAACAGCAGCGCCTGGGGCGTCAGCAGCGCGGCAAGACCGGAACCGATCGCTTCAATCATGCATGACGCTCCGCGACAGCGGATTCACCGTGCAAGCCTTGCGGATGCAGTGACGCCAAAGAACTCCTCCCGACGATGCACCGGCCGGGCGCTATTGTGATGCGCTTGCCTGTTCCGGTTGCGCGGGCACTTTACCGCAAAATTCCGGCTTATGCCGCTGTCTTGCGGCAACCAAATTGGATCATCCGGCTCCGGTCTGCGCGGCAGCCTGGAGTCCGCGCAGGGTGTCCACCGCGAAACAGAGGTCCTGCCAGGCCTTGGCCTTGTCGTTCAGCGTGCGCAGCAGGTAGGCGGGGTGATAGGTGACGACCAGCGGTATGCCGCGGTATTCGTGGACCTGCCCGCGCAGCGCGGCAATGCTCGCCTCGCGTCCGAGCAGGTTCACCGCGGCGACCTTGCCCAGCGCGACGATCAGCTTTGGCCGGATCAGCTCGATCTGCCGCTGCAGGTAGGGGGAGCAGGCCTGCGCCTCCTCCGGCGCCGGGTTGCGGTTGCCCGGCGGACGGCACTTGACGATGTTCGCAATGTAGACGTTCTCGCCGCGGCGCAGGCCGATCGCTGCCAGCATGTTGTCGAGGAGTTTCCCGGCCTGGCCGACGAAGGGCTCGCCCTGCGCATCCTCGTCCGCGCCCGGGCCCTCGCCGACGAACAGCCAGTCCGCCTGCTCGTCACCGACGCCGAACACCGTCTTGTTGCGCTTCGCGTGCAGGCCGCAGGCGGTGCAGGATGCCACCTGCGCTTTCAATTCGTCCCAGCCGGGACCGGGCGGCAGCCCGGGCCGTGCACGGGAGACAGCGGGCGCGGCGGCCACAGCGGAGTTCGCGGCCGCCTGCGGCACCGGGTCCGCGGCGTCCGGCGCCGCGGCGCGCAGGCGCCAGCGCACGCCGATGCCGATCTCGCGCAGGATTTCGTCGCGGCGGATGCCGCCCGCCGAGGTCGTCACAGTTTCCTTTCCATGGTCACCGCATCCTCGCGGCCGTCGTGATGCGGATAATAATCGCGGCGGCGCCCGATTTCGGCAAAACCGTGGCGCGCATAGAGGGCGCGCCCGGCCGTATTGGAAATGCGCACTTCCAGGTAGACGGTGGCCGCACCAAGCTCGCGCGCCATGCGGATCACGAAAGCGAGCAGCTCACTGCCCAGCCCGCGCCGCTGCAGCGGCGCCGCGATGCTCAGGTTCAGCAGATGCGCCTCACCCGCCGCGATCATCACCACGCAATAGCCGGCGATGCACCCGGCATGCTCGAGGATCCAGCACTGGTATCCGGCCTCGATGGAATCGGCAAAATTGCCGCGTGTCCAGGGGTGGCTGTAGACATTCTGCTCGATGCTCTCGACCGCATCGAGGTCCGCCGCCGCCATCGGGCGCAGGCGATACAGCGTTTCGGGCAGCACGCTCACCGTTCCCCCGTTTTCAATGCAACGCGGTCTCGCACGTAGTAGGGCGCGGCCGCCTCGGCGCGCACGCCGCCGCCGGCAGCAAACACCGGCGCTGCCAGGCGCGCAATGTCGCGGGCCTGGGGCGCCAGGCCCGCGATCACCGTATCCAGTTGGGCGCCATAACGCCGGCGCAGCACGTCGCCATGGACCGCGAAACCGCTGCCGCAACCGGTCCAGCGCGCGGCCGGCAGTTCGGGCACTGCCTGCGGCGCGCACACCCGCGGCGCCGACACTTCCCTGTAGCCCGTGCCCTCGCGCAGGTAGGCGGCATGGTAGACCTCGCCCATGCGCGCATCGAGGCAGCAGATGACCGCGTCGCCCCCGCAGCCCGCGGCCAGCGCCTGCAGCGTGCCGATGCCGGCGAGCGGTATGTCCGACGGAAAGGCCAGGCCCTGCGCCACGGCGCAGGCCACGCGCAGCCCCGTGAAGGAGCCCGGCCCGGCGCCGAAGGCGATGCCCGACAGCGCCGGCAGCGCGACGCCGGCCTCGGCGAGCGCCGCGTCCGCCATCCCGATCAGCATCTCCGAGTGCGACTGACCGGCGCGCGCCTCGCGTCCGAATATCACGCCATCGCGCCAGACTGCCGCGCTGCAATGCTCGGTCGATGCATCGAGGGCCAGAATATTCATGACTTGTTCGCGATCCGCATCTGCCGATTGTAGCCGAGCCCATGATCAGGCCCCGCAGCCCGACCGTCGATGACGTCAGCAGCGCGTGACCTGCGTTATACTGCGGCCACCACCGCAAAGTCTTTTTCCACAGAACTGGACACATCGAGTCACCGGAACATCACATGAAACTGCTCACCACGCTGGGTTCACTGCTGGTCGGCGCGCTGATCATGCTGGGTATCGGCGGCACGGCCTATCACCTGTTCCGCGAGAACGGCCTGCTGTCCCAGGCCCTTGGTGCGCTGTGGAATGCCCAGTATGAGGCACCGGCGATGGTCGTGATCCTGATCATCGCGGCATTTTTCGTGTTCAAGGCACTGCGCGGCGTGCAGGTCGGCAACCGGAACGAAAGCAGGATTCCGGATTTCATCCTGTTTGCCTTCATTGCCACCGGCATCTTTTTCCTCGGCCGGCTGCTGACCAGCGGCCACATTTGAGCATTTCCGCAAGCCTGCGCCCCGTCCCGCACGGGGCGCAGGCGTTCATTCCACCCGCATCATCAGGAGCACACACATGACCGACATCAAGCGATACAACAGCGACAAGCGACTCTCCCGCGCCGTGGTACACGGCAACATGGTCTATCTCGCCGGCATCACCGCCGACGACCGCAGCAAGGGCATGCGTGCCCAGACCGCGGAGATCCTCGCGAAAATCGATGCCCTGCTGAAAACCGCCGGCACCGACAAGTCGAAGCTGCTGTCGGCAACGATCTGGATCAGCGACATGCGCGCGAAGCCGGAGATGGACGAAGCCTGGGCGGCCTGGGCGGACCAGCAGAACCTGCCTGCGCGCGCCTGCGTCGAAGCCCGGCTCGGCTCGCCGGACACGCTGGTGGAAATCATGGTGCAGGCGGCCAAGTAACCGCCTGCCGGGATCAGGCCTTGGCGCGCGCCTTGGCCTTGATCTCGATGCCCGCCCAGCGCGCGAGGTCGCGGTGGATGCGGGTCACCCGCTCGGTCTGGCCTTTTGCGGGGAAGCGTTCGTAGAAGCCGTCACCCCTGAACTGGGACTTCTGCGCGGACCAGGCGGACAGCCTTTCCTCCCAGCGCTTGATGCGTCCCTGCGCGGGCTCGGCATCCGCGCGGGCCAGGTCCGCGCACACCCGGATCATCGCCTTCAGCGTCACCGGCTTGGTGATCTGGTAGGCATCATTTCCCCAGGCCTCGCCCCAGACCTTCTGCGCCGCCTTCAGGAAATCGCGGATGATTTCGTAGAAGCGTTCGCTCTCGCGGTAGAGGTTGCTGGTGCGGCTGATCTTGCGCCAGTCGCCGCTGACCCAGCGGTGCAGTTCGTTGAACAGTTCCGCCTGCAGGATCCACTTGTCCTTCTGGCTGCGCCCGCCGAGGCGGTTGATGCGGTACTGCAGCGGGCTGTCGTCCTCGGTGTAGAGGTCCTCCACCAGACGCGCGGCGAAACGCTTGTCGGGGTCGGCCCAGGACACGCGCTCGTAGAGGTCGACCAGGTGGCTCTTGTTGATGCGCGTCGGCGTCGAGTTGATGATGACGAACATCTCGGCCGCGAAATCCTCGCTGCGGCCGTCAAAGATCACGCAGGGCACGTTGATCGACGCGGCCTCCGCCGGGTGCTCCATCAGGTAGAACTTCAGCGCGGCGAGGCGATGCTGGCCGTCGATGATCAGGTACTTGGACGCGGGTTCCGCCAGGTGACCCACTGACTCCTGCCCGGGCAATGCGGTGAAGCGCAGCTCGTCGGAAGTGAACAGCAGCACGGTGCCGGGGATCGGCGGCTGGCTGACCGCCATTTCGTAGAAATTGCGCAGCTGGCGCACCTTCGATTTCGACATCTGGCGCTGGAAGGCCTCGTCGGTGCTCTCGACGCGCGCGATGAACTGGGCAATCTCGTCATGCTGGGGCAGGTTTTGCGGCGCGATCTGCTCGCCGTCGCCATAAAAGCGGCTGATGAACCTGACCCTCTCCAGCACCTCCTTTGCCGGATAGCTCGCAAAATAGAACACGCCGTCTTTTTGTCTTATGCGCGTTGCCAGCATGGTGGCTGATCCCTTCGTATTGTAAGTACTTGGCGGACCGCGGGAATTCCATCCATTGCGGGGTGCCGCCGGGGTTTCGGCTGCCATTCTAGCGTTCGCCTCCCCCGGAAAGCGAGGCTTGTCCGGGCTCGTGACCCGGTTTTTCTATTTTTATCAATAAAATCAGATAGTTATATTTTTTTGTGGGCAGGCCGGACGAGAGCTGATTGCGCAATATGCGAAGTCATCCGGGCTGATGAAAGACCGTCACCGCGCGCCGGTCTCCCTCGTTCCGGCAACATGCGCTCCGATCCGACAGCAGCCCGGCGGACCTCAGCGCTCGGGCCGGGGTTTGTAAATCTCCCGGCGCGCCTTGTCGAGATCCCGGTGCAGGCCGCGACGCTCCTCATCGGACAGCCGTTGCGGGCGTTCCTGGCGTTCGAAGCGTTCGGGACGATCCATGCGCCGCTCGCGCGGGCTGCCGCGATCGAGGCGGTCAGGGCGCCCTTCTGCCGCGCGCAGTTCGCGCCAGGGCCCGGCCGCCGCCGGCAGCGCCTGCAGCATCGCCCACGCCAGAAGAATCGCCAGCCAGACTCTCATGCCCTGCACTCCATGCCAAATTGAAGCAGCCGACTGCATCATGTCGCGATTGTATATGCGCCGCCGCTGCGGATGCCACGGCCGGCAGCGGCAAACGCGCACGCCAAATGCAGCCTGATTGTCGACTGCCGCTGTAAACAGACTGTTTCGGGTCGGACCCACTGTGTAAGCAGGTGTTTCGGCATCGCTGCAATTGCAGTGAAAACCGACTTTGTAAGCGAATGTTTCAAAAGCATGGCTAGGTCGCGCCGAACTGGGTACGATTGGCCCATGACACAGAACAAGACCCGGATTCTGGTGGTCGACGACGACGCCAGGCTGCGCGACCTGCTGAACCGTTATCTCGCGGAACAGGGCTACACCGTCCGCGTCGTTTCGGACGCCGCGGAGATGAACCGCCAGCTCGCGCGCGAGCGCTTCGAACTGATGATCCTCGACCTGATGCTGCCCGGCGAGGATGGCCTGTCGATCTGCCGGCGGCTGCGCGGCAGCGGCGAAACCATGCCCATCATCATGCTCACCGCCAAGGGCGACGATGTCGACCGCATTGTCGGCCTCGAAATCGGCGCCGACGACTACATGCCCAAGCCCTTCAATCCCCGCGAGCTGGTGGCGCGCATCCAGGCCGTGCTGCGCCGGCAGCCGCCGCCGGCACCGCCGGGCGCGCCCGGCAATGCCGCGCAGGTGATCGAGTTCGGCGAATTCCGGCTCAGCCTCGGCAGCCGCACCCTCACCCGGGCCGGCACCGAAATCACGCTGACCACGGGGGAATTCGCGCTGCTCAAGGTGCTGGCCGAGCATCCGCGCACGCCGATGTCCCGCGACAAGCTGATGGAACTCGCGCGCGGCCGTGAATTCGGCGCCTTCGACCGTTCGATCGACGTGCAGGTCTCGCGCCTGCGCAAGCTGATTGAGGAGGATCCCGCGAAACCCGCCTTCATCCAGACGGTCTGGGGATTCGGCTACGTATTCATCCCCGACGGCAAGGCCCAGTAAACCGGTAATTGGCAAATGGTGATTGGTGAATGGCAAAACCATGACTGCAATCCCTCTCCGCCAATTACCATTCACCATTTACCAATCACCTGCCCTTCAGCAATGACCCTCTGGCCGCGAACGCTGCTGTGGCGCAGCGTGCTGCTGATCGCAGCGCTGCTGGCCGTAGCCCACCTCGCCTGGCTGCAGATATTCCGCGCCTCCGAGATCGAGCCGCGCGCCCTGCAGGCGGCGCAGCAGGTGGCCAGCGTGGTCAACCTCACCCGCGCTGCACTGGTGACCGCCGATCCGGCGCGCCGTTTTGCCCTGCTCGACGAGCTGGCACAGCGCGAAGGCATACAGGTCTATGCCGGCGATCCGCAGGAGGCCGTACCGGCGCTGCCCGAACGCCCTTTCCTGCGCATCATGCAGGACCGCCTTCAGCAGGACCTCGGTCCCCGGACCCGCCTCGCGCTGGAACGCAACGGGGTTGCCGGCGTCTGGGTGAGCTTCCGCATCGATGAGGAAGAGTTCTGGGTCACGCTGCCGCGCTCGCGCATCGAGCGCGACAGTTCACTGCGCTGGATCGGCTGGGGAGCGCTGGTGCTGGCGCTCTCGGTGCTCGGCGCCTTCGTGATCGTTGCGCGCATCAACCGTCCGCTGCGCCAGCTGACGCGCGCGGCCGTGGAGCTCGGCCGCGGGGCGACACCGTCGCCGGTCGCCGAGACAGGACCCGAGGAAATCCGCTCGCTGGCGCGCACCTTCAACCAGATGGCGGCCGACATCCGGCGCCAGGACGAAGAGCGCGCGCTGCTGCTTGCCGGGGTCTCGCACGACCTGCGCACGCCACTGGCGCGCATCCGCATCGCCCTCGAAATGCTGGACGACCGCGGCAGCGCCGACCTCAAGGCCGGCGTCGCCCAGGACATCGGCGACATCGATGCCGCGATCAGCCAGTTCCTCGACTTTGCACGAGCGCCCGATGCGGAGACCGTGACCGGGCAATCCGATCTCAACGCACTGGCGCAATCGGTGATCGAGCGCTACACGCGTACGGGCAAGGCGGTAAGCTTCACGCCGGCACCCCTGCCGCTGCTGCCGCTGCGCACACGCGCGATGCAACGCGTGCTGTCCAACCTGATTGACAACGCGCTGCGCCATGGCGGCGGCAATGTGGAGGTCGTCAGCGGCGTGAACAACGGCGGCGCGTTCATCGAAGTGCTGGATCGCGGTCCGGGCATCCCCGAGACAGAGACCGCGCGCATGCTGCAGCCCTTCACCCGCATGGACAGCGCGCGCTCGAGCAGCGGCACGGGCCTCGGACTCGCGATCGTCGACCGCATCGTGCGCCTGCATGGCGGGCGCATCCGCCTGCTGCCGCGCGACGGCGGCGGGCTGCGCGCCCGCATCGAACTGCCGTCAGCGCCGCACGCGAAATGAGGTGTTGCGCAAACGCACCGACAGCACGCGGGCCATGGCAAACAGAAAATCGCGCGCCAGCGCCGGCTCGGCCTCGCCGAAACGGGTGAAATCCTCGAAGGGCAGCAGCAACAATGTGCCGTCGGTGACGGCCCAGACATTGGCAGACCGCGGCTGGCCGTCGAAGAAGGACTGCTCGCCCAGTATGCTGCCGGCGCCGATGCGCGCGAGCGGTGTCATGCTGACGCCGTCGACATGGGTCACGCCGACTTCCAGGGATCCGGCCGCGACCAGGTACAGCGTGCGGTCGGCAGCCGCGCGCTGGATCACCACTTCGCTGGCGCGGAAGGATCGCGGCGCGGTGAACCGCAGCAAGGCACCCCATTGCGCGCCGTCCCAGTGCGGCAGCACGAGCGCATCCGGCGGCGCGCGCTCGGGCTCGCGCCGCGCAAACGCAGCGGCCCAGTCAGCGCCGTCCATGAGGTCTCTGCCCGAGCCGCAGGCCGCTTGCCGGTTTCATCAGGGAATTATAGTCCTGCAGTCAGGGGCCAGACCCCGAGGCTGCGGTAACGCGGACCGCCGGCGCCTGGCTCCGAGACCGCCAGCACGAGTTCAGACACCCGCCATTGCGGCAACCGCTCCGCCGCGGCGGCCGGCGCATGCCGCGCATCGCGCAGCAGCGTGACATGGGGCAGGAAGCGGCGTCGCTCGCTGCGGAATCCCGCGGCGCGCAGGCCGCCGGCGAGCACCTCGGCCAGTACCTGCAGCGCCGGCGGACAAGCCACGGGCGCCGCCCAGACCAGCCGCTGGCGCGGCCACCAGCCGAAACACTCGAGCCCCATCGTGAATGGCGGCACCGCGGCTGCGGCCTCGCCGGCGATTTCCGCGAGCTCCGGCAGGCGCCCGGCAGCGACATCCCCCAGAAAAGCCAGCGTCAGGTGCAGATTGCGCGCCGCCGGCATGCGGCCGCCGCATCCGGGCTGCAGGCGGCGCGCCGCAGCGGCCAGTGCGGTGCGCAGCGCGGGCTGCGGCCACAGCGCGAAAAAAAGCCGCAAGGGGCGGCCTGAAGGAGTCGCGTTCAGCCGCCTGTTCCGCGCCGGATCAGCACCACCGTCTCGGCGACGATGCCCTCGCCGCGACCGAGGAATCCGAGCTTCTCGGCGGTCTTGGCCTTGATGTTGACCTCCGTTTCGGCGATGCCGAGGTCGGCCGCGATATTGGCCCTCATCCCCGGGATATGCGGTGCCATTTTCGGCGCCTGCGCGATGATGGTCGCATCCACATTGACGACGCCGTAGCCTCCCTCCCGCAGCAGGCGCATCACGGCACGCAGCAACTCGCGGCTGTCGATACCCTTGTAGCGCGGATCGGTGTCCGGAAAATGACGGCCGATGTCGCCGAGGCCCGCCGCGCCGATCAGCGCATCGCAGAGCGCATGCAGCAGCACGTCGGCATCCGAATGTCCGGCGAGTCCCCGCTCGTGGGGAATGGTCACGCCGCCGATCACCAGCGGCCGGCCCTCGACCAGCGCGTGCACGTCAAAACCCTGTCCGATCCGCATCATCGCTTTCCGTGAAATTGTTGCAGCACCAGCTCGGCCAGCGCCAGGTCTTCGGGATAAGTCACCTTGAAGTTGCCGGTGCTGCCCCCGACCAGCAGCGGCCGTGCGCCGGTCTGCTCGACCGCACTGGCCTCGTCGGTCACCGCAGCGATGTCGGCACGACGCAGGGCCTCGATCAGCACCCGGTAACGGAACATCTGCGGCGTCTGCGCGCGCCACAACTGCTCGCGCGCCACGGTCTGCAGCACTTCGCCTTCGGCATTGGCGCGCTTCAGGGTATCGGCCACCGGCACGGCGAGCAGGCCGCCGACCTCGCTGTCCTTCAGCGCCGCCAGCAGCCGGTCGATGTCGGCAGCCGTCAGGCAGGGACGCGCGGCGTCATGCACCAGCACCCAGTCGTTGCCGTCGATCGCATCGTTGGCTGCAAGCAGGCCATTGAACACGCTGGCGGCACGGGTCTCGCCGCCGCAATAGAGCGGCATCAGCTTGTCGCCGCAGCACCGCCAGTCACAGGCGGCAAAATCGCGATCCCCCGGCGCCAGCACGACGAACACCTGGTCGATGCGGGGATGCCGGCACAGCGTGTGCACGGCATGTTCGATCAGCGGGCGGCCGGCAAGCGGCGCATACTGCTTGGGCGTGGCCGAGCCCATGCGCGAACCGCTGCCCGCGGCCGGTATCAGGGCGACATGCTTAGGCTGGTTCGGCATCTGATCCATCGCTGCATGTCGAGCCGGCCGGATTGCGGCAGCGGTCAGCAAAGACTCGCAACTTTACTCGTAATCTCATGATTTTATTGGCATTATAGCAGCGTAAGGCACGCAAGCCGGGCGCGCCGAATTTTTTTCAGCGTTGCCCTTGATCACCGCGGCAATGACCCGCATTTCCGTCCATGGTAACGACAACCGCCACCGTCATCCGCCCGCCCGCCGTCGCCGGCCTGTTCTACCCGGCCGACCGCGGCGAGCTGTCGCACACCCTCGCCGCGCTGCTTGACGCGGCGGCGGAACCGGCAAGGCGCCCGCCCAAGGCCATCATCGCCCCCCACGCGGGCTACATGTATTCAGGTCCGGTCGCCGCCAGCGCCTATGCGCTGATCAAGCCGCTGCGCGACCGCATCCGCCGCGTCGTGCTGCTGGGTCCGGCCCACCGCGTGGCCCTGCGCGGCCTCGCCGTGCCGGCGGCGCGCGCCTTCCGCACACCGCTGGGCGACCTGCGCATCGATGCAGACGCCCTCGCCGCGCTGCGCGACCTGCCACAGGTTGTCGTCAGTGACCGCGCGCATGCCGATGAACACTCGCTGGAAGTGCATTTGCCCTTCCTGCAGACGGTGCTCGGCGATTTCGGCCTGCTGCCGCTCGTGGTCGGTGACGCCACGCCGGAGGAAGTCGCGCAGGTGATCGAACGGCTGTGGGGCGGCGAGGAAACGCTCATCGTGGTCAGCTCCGACCTGTCGCATTACCACCGCTATGCCGAGGCACAACGCCTCGACCTCGAAACCGCGGGCGCCATTGCCGGACTGCACGCCGATCTCGATCCGGAACAGGCCTGCGGCGCCTGCCCGGTCAACGGCCTGAACCTCGTCGCGCAACGGCGCAGCCTGCAGCCGGTGCGGCTCGACCTGCGCAACTCGGGCGATACCGCCGGTGACCGCAGCCGCGTCGTCGGTTACGCCGCATTTGCCTACCATGAACGCCAACACTGAACGACAGAACGCCGCCGACGCGGAACACGGCCGCCGCCTGCTCGCCATCGCGCGCGCGGCGATCGCGCGCCGCCTTGATGTCGACGCAAACGCGCCCGCGACGGACGCCGACTGGCTGCGCCGCCCGGGCGCGGTGTTCGTGACCCTGAAACAGGACGGCAGGCTGCGCGGCTGCATCGGTTCGCTGGAAGCGCGGCGGCCGCTGGCTGAAGACGTCGCCGCCAATGCCGAGGCCGCGGCCTTCCGCGACCCGCGGTTTGCGCCGCTTTCGCGCGATGAACTGGCACGCACCGAGATCGAAGTCTCGCTGCTGTCTGCGCCCGAAGCGCTTGAAGCGGCGGACGAAGCGGCGGCAGTCGCCCGCCTGCGCCCCGGCATCGACGGCGTGATTTTCGACTACGGCCGCCACCACGGCACCTTCCTGCCGCAGGTGTGGGAGGAACTCGGAGACCCGGTCGACTTCCTCCACCACCTCAAGTACAAGGCCGGCCTGCCGCCGGACTTCTGGCATCCCGACGTGAAGCTGTCGCGTTACACGGTGACGCGCTGGCGCGAGGGGGATTTCAAATGAGCGCCGCACAGGAAACCGAAACCCTGCACCCGGCGCGCTGGTGGCATCGCATCGACGATGGCCGCATCCAGTGCGACCTGTGCCCGCGCGACTGCAAACTGCACGAGGGACAGCGCGGCGCCTGCTTCGTGCGCCAGCGCATAGGCGACGCGATGTTCCTGACCACCTACGGCCGCTCCTCGGGCTTCTGCATCGACCCGATCGAGAAGAAACCGCTGAACCACTTCTATCCGGGCTCGAGCATCCTTTCTTTCGGCACCGCCGGCTGCAACCTCGCCTGCAAGTTCTGCCAGAACTGGGACATCAGCAAGTCCCGCGACATGGACCGCCTGATGGACACCGCCTCGCCGCTGGCGATCGCCGATGCCGCGGTGAAGGCCGGCGCGAAAAGCGTCGCCTTCACCTACAACGATCCGGTAATCTTCGCCGAGTATGCGATGGACGTCGCCGACGCCTGCCATGCGCGCGGCGTCAAGACCGTCGCCGTCACCGCGGGTTACGTCCACGACGCGCCACGCCGCGAGTTCTTCGCCAAAATGGATGCGGCCAACGTCGACCTCAAGGCCTTCACCGACGAGTTCTACGTCAAGCTCTGCGGCGCGCGTCTGCAGCCGGTGCTCGACACGCTGGTCTACCTGAAGCACGAGACGGACGTGTGGCTGGAAATCACCACGCTGCTGATCCCGGGGCAGAACGACTCGGACGGGGAACTGCGCAAGGCGGCGGAATGGATCGCCCGCGAGCTGGGTCCCGACGTGCCGCTGCACTACTCCGCCTTTCATCCCGACTACAAGATGGGCGACATCCAGGCCACGCCGGCGGCGACGCTGACGCGCGCGCGCCGGATTGCCCACGATGCGGGCCTCAAGTTCGTCTATACCGGCAACGTCCACGACGAACGGGGCGGCTCCACCTGGTGCCCGTCCTGCCATGCGCCGCTGGTACTGCGCGACTGGCACCGCATCGACGATTACCGGCTGCTGCCCGACGGCCGCTGCCCCGACTGCGGCACGGCGATCCCCGGCCGCTTCGAACGCTTCGCCGGCGCCTTCGGCGCGCGGCGCATCCCGGTCCGCATCCTTCCGGCCTGACCCGGCACTGCAACGCCGGTTGACGCCGCAGTACCGGTTGCGGCATCCTGCCTGTTCGGAAAAATCAAAAAATCTTCACATATACAAGCAGTTGCAATGCATGGCTGATGCATTGCAGACAAAACGGGGCACCGATCCCGGTGGCGCCCGGAACAGCAGCCCTGGAGCCGGCAGCACTCGCCGTGCGAGACCCGGGCTTAAGGCCACATGGCCGGTTGATCGAGGGAACCTGATACGACGGGCGTGAGTCGCAGCGACACAAGCCGCACCGCGCACGGATCTGCAATCAAGATGCCGAACAACAGATCGAAACTGCCGCTGTTCGCCACGCTCGCCTATGTGCTGGTCGGTAGCGGCTGGATCGTCATCGGCTTTTTCATGTCGAGCTTCATTGACGAGGGCGGCGCAACATCCCTGTTCGAGCTGCACAAGGGGCTGGCCTTCGTCGCCGTCACCGGCGGCACGCTGTTCGTCGTGCTGCGCTGGATGGACAGCGGGTCCGCAAGCGACGACCGCTTCGGCCGGATCGCCGAGGAATTCCAGCAGTCGATCCGCATCGGCGAGCGCACGCTGCGCTGGCTGCCGCCGGGACTGGCCGTCATCATCGTTACGCTGCTCTGCCTGCTGCTGCTGGGCCTCGCCTGGACCCGAGAAAACGCGCTCCTCGCCGGCGAGCGTTCGGCATCGGCGCTGCGTCATGCCGTCGCCACCCAGACCGGCAGCGCGATGCGCGTCGTCGACCTCACCTTGGGCGAGATCGCGCATGACCTGGCTGAGGGCCGGCTTGCCGACCCTGATCGCGAATTGCAGAGACGCCTCGGCAACCGCTCCTCGCTGGTGCGAGCCATCTGGGTCGTCGACAGCGACGGCCGCCTGATCCATGACTCCGACAGCAACGCGCCCGGCCTCGATTTTTCCGGGCGCGACTACTTTCGCCATCACCGCGACCATCCGGGCAGCGGGTTTTTCATCGGCGACCCCCTGCGCAGCCTGACCACCGGCACCTGGTTCGTCAGCGCCAGCCGGCCGGTGCGCGGCGCGGGAGGCGAGTTCCTCGGCGTGGTGGTCGCGGCACTGGACGCCGCACGCTTCGGCAACTACTGGCAGCTGCCCGGACTCGGCCGCGGCGGCAGCATTGCACTGTTCCGGGGCGACGGCATCCTGCTGATGCGCAGCCCCCATGTCGAGGACGATATCGGCAAGTCCTTCATGCACACCATGGCCTGGCGGGAGCGCGTGCCGCGCGAAGAAGACGGCGTCTATCGCGCGAAGAGCAGCATCGATCGCACGGCACGGATTTTCGCCTTTGGCCGCGTCCCGGGCCAACCCTCGCTGCTGGTGTTCGTCGGCATCGCGGAACAGCAGCTGCTGTCGTCATGGCACCGTCTGGCCGCGATCAGCATCGGCAGCCTGCTGATCATCATCGGCGTGGTCGTCGCCCTCGCCTTCATCCTGCTGCGCCAGTTGCGCATGCGCATACAGTCGCAGAAAAGGGCCGCTGAACTGGCGCGCTATCCGCTGCAGAACACCAATCCCGTGCTGAGTGTCTCGCGCAGCGGTGAGCGGCTGTTCATGAACGACGCCGCGAGGCGGCTGATCCGGTCCACCCGCGGCACACCTGAAGCCCAGCAGCTCGACACCGCCATCCAGTCGATCGCCGCCGAGAACCGGACGGGCGCCCGCGAATTCATCGTCGGCACCCAGATCTATTCCGCCTCCTACGTGCCCCACGCGGACTATTGTGATCTCTACCTGATGGATGTCACCGCGCTGCGCCAGGGCGAAGGCCTGCTGCAGCTGTTCTTCGATCTGCCTTTCATCGGCATGGCCACCTCCTCGCCGGAGACAAAGCGCTGGCTGCGCTGCAACACCCGGCTCTGCGAAATCCTCGGCCACCCCCGCGAGCAGCTGCTGCTGAAGACCTGGACTGAGATGACCCATCCCGATGACCTTGCCGAAGACCTCGCGAATTTCGAACGCGTGATGCGCGGCGAGGCGGAGGGGTATGCCATGGACAAGCGCTTCGTGCGCCCTGACGGCAGGGCCGTCCACGTTGCCATGGACGTGCGCGCCGTGCGCCGCGCCGACCGCTCCGTCGAACTGTTCATCTGCACGGTACAGGACATCTCCGAGCGCAAGCAGCGCGAACTGCAGCTTCAGCAACAGCGCAATCTCTATGCGGCGCTGTCGGCCACCAATGACGCGATCATCCGGCTGCACGACCGCGACGCCCTGTTCGCGCAGGCCTGCCGCATTGCCGTGGAGGAAGCCGGTTTCGCCTTCGCCTGGGTGGGGCTGCTCGACCCGGCAACCGGGACGGTAAACCCGGTCGCCCGCCATGGCGAGGACGCGGGCTACGTCAGCCGCCTGCAGGTCAGCAGCGATCCGCAGCGTCCGGAGGGCCGCGGCGCCACCGGGCTGGTGATCCGCGAGGGCCGGCACCGCGTCGTCAACAACATCCAGGACACGCCGTACATGCAGCCCTGGCATGAAGCCGCCAGTGCAGCCGGGGTCCACGCCTCCGCTGCGTTCCCGATCCGGGAGGCAGGCCGGGTCATCGGCACACTGAACGTGTATGCACGCGAGCGCGATTACTTTGACGCCGGGAATGTGCGCATGCTCGACGAAATGGCGGCCGGCCTGTCGCACGCCCTCGATACGCTGGAAAGCGAACGCCAGCGCGAGCAGGCAATCGCCGCCCTGAAAATCGCCGAGGAGCGCTGGCAGCTGGCGCTGGAAGGCGGCGAGCACGGCGTCTGGGAGTGGAATGTGCAGACCGACGAGGCCTTCTACTCGCGGCAATGGAAAGCCATGCTGGGCTATGGCGAGAAGGACATCGGCAATACTGTCGACGAGTGGCAGTCACGCGTGCACCCGGACGACATCGAAGACGCGACCTGCCAGATCGAGCGCCACTTGCGCGGTGAAATCCCGATTTACAGTTCCGAGCACCGCCTGCGCCACCGCGATGGCCGCTACCTGTGGATACTCGACCGCGGCAAGATCGTTTCCCGCAGCGACGACGGCAGGCCGCTGATGATGCTGGGCACCCAGACCGACATCAGCGCGCGCCGCGAAGCCGAGGCCCGCCTGCGCGAAAGCGAGGCCAAGTTCAAGGGACTGGTCGAGCAGTCCATCGTCGGCATCGTGATCATCGACGCCGACACCCTGTACTACGCCAACCCGCGCACTGCCGAAATTCTCGGCTATGCCGCGGACGAGATCCTGGGCCCCGGATTCTCGCGGCTGATCCACCCCGATGACCGGCCCTTGGTCAGCGACCGGATCGCCGGCGTGCTGTCCGGCGAATTCCGCGACATCCGCCACGAGTTCCGCGCGCTGCGCAGGGACGGCAGCATCGTCAACCTCGGCACCCACGGCAGCCGCACCGAGTATGCCGGGCGCCCGGCGGTCATCGCCGTGGTGCAGGACATCACCGGGCGCATCGAAGCCGAGCGCCAGCTCACCGAGTACGTTGTACGGCTGGAAGGCTCTATCATGCGCACCGTGGAGGCGATCTCGCAGATGGTCGAGTTGCGCGACCCCTACACCTCGGGGCACGAGCGCCGGGTGGGCGACCTCGCCGCCGCCATCGGCCGGGAACTCGGCCTCGACGAACAGCACATCACCGGGCTGCGTGTCGCCGGCAATGTGCATGACGTCGGCAAGATCACGGTGCCCGCCGAAATCCTGTCCAAACCCGGCAAACTCTCGGCGGCTGAATATGAAATCGTGAAAACCCATGCCGGGAAGGGCTACGAAATCCTCAAGAACATCGACTTCCCGTGGCCGGTGGCGAAGATCGTGCTGCAGCACCATGAACGCCTCGACGGCAGCGGCTATCCGCAGGGACTGAAGGGTGAGGACATCATGCTGGAAGCGCGCATACTCGCCGTCGCCGACGTCATCGAATCCATGAGCACGCATCGCCCCTACCGCCCTGCGCTGGGTCTCGAGGCCGCGCTGAAGGAAATCCTTGCCCACTCCGGCAGCCTCTACGACCCCCGGGTGGTCGCTGTGACACTGCGCCTGTTCCGCGAACAGGATTACCAGCTTCCCGAATAAATATCAATAAAATCAATAACTTATGAATATATCCCGGCGGTTATGGTGCTGGCTGGACCGCAATATCCTCGAACTCGGGCGCGAAATGCGCCTGTCCTACCTGCCGCCGCTGATGGTCTATATGGCCGCCGGCATTTCCGGCCTCACCGGCATCGTCGGCACTTTCTTCGTCAAGGAGTACCTCGGCCTGTCGGCTGCCTTCCTTGCGGCGCTCGGATTCTGGGCCGGCATTCCCTGGGCGCTGAAAATGCCGCTGGGTCACCTGGTCGACCTGATCTGGCGCTGGAAGAGCGTGCTGGTGTTCATCGGTGCCGGCATGATCGCTGCGGGCCTGTCGATCATGATCGGCCTGCTTACCGACCGCGACGCGATGGCGGCCCTGATGTCCCCGGGCGCCTGGTACGTGGCGAGCGTGCTGCTCGGCGCCGTCGGCTATGTGCTGCAGGACGTGGTCGCCGATGCGATGACCGTGGAGGCGGTGCCACGGGTCGACGCGCAGGGCAATCCCGTCGATCCGGCGCAGCGCAAGCTGATGAACACGACGATGCAGACCCTGGGCCGCGTCGCGATCATCGGCGGCAGCGTGCTGGTGGCCGTCATCAACCTTTACATGTTCAGCGGCGTGCACGCGCTGTCGGAGGCGGAGAAGGTCGCGATCTACCGCCAGATCTACCTGATGGCGCTCGGCATACCCGCGATATCGGTTCTTGGCGTGCTCTCGGCCATGTGGCTGCGCCGCCGCGACGCGCGGCGGCTGCGCGACCAGGGCCGCAGCGCCACCGAGATCGAAGCCCTGCTCAGCGGCCGGATCGAGGCCACGCAGCCGAACTGGTGGATTCTCGGCGGCAGCGCCGCCTTCGTCGCCTTCACGCTGGGCATGGGCTTCAGCAAGCTGCCGTACAACCAGGAAATCATCTTCGCCGGCTCCTTCTGCATCATCAGCTTCCTGCTGTTGCGCCTGTTCCGCGAACTGGAGCCCGACACCCGCGCCACGATGCTCGGCACGGTGATCGTCATTTTCGTGTTCCGCGCGATCCCCGGCCCCGGCGAGGGCATCACCTGGTGGTTCATCGACGAGCTGAAGTTCGACCAGCATTTCATCGCGATCCTGTCGCTGATCGGATCGGTGCTGACGCTGGCCGGCATGTTCATCTTCCGCCGCTTCATGGCCGACCACTCGATTGCCTATGTCGTCGGTGCGCTGACGCTGCTCGGCGGCCTGCTCTCGCTGCCCTATGTCGGCATGTACTTCGGCCTGCACCAGTGGACCGCGGCGATGACCGGCGGCGTGGTCGATGCCCGCTTCATCGCGCTGGTGAACACCGCGCTGGAATCGCCGCTGGGCCAGATCGCGATGATCCCGATGCTGGCCTGGATCGCCAATTCCGCGCCGGCCCACCTGAAGGCCACCTATTTCGCGGTGATGGCCTCCTTCACCAACCTCGCGCTGTCGGCCTCGGCGCTGGGCACGAAATACCTGAACCAGATCTACACCGTGTCGCGCGAAGTCAGGGACCGCAGCGGCGCCGTGACCACCCCCGCCGACTACAGCCAGCTCGGCGAACTCCTGATCGTACAATTGATCATAGCCGTGGGAGTGCCCTTTGCCGCCATCGGGCTCACCCGCCTGCTGCGGCTGCGCAGCGCCTGACACCGGCACAGGACCATGGACCTGCTTGAACCGCCTGACACCGCCTCGGCCACCACCGACCTGATCCTGCGGGCCGTGGCCTTTGCCGCCCACAAGCACCGCGACCAGCGGCGCAAGGACACCGAAGCCTCGCCCTACATCAACCACCCGATCGAGCTCGCCCACGTGCTGTGGGACGAGGGCGGCGTGCGCGACCCGGTGGTGATCGCCGCCGCGCTGCTGCACGACACGCTGGAGGACACCGAGACCTCCTGGCAGGAGCTGCGCGGCGAATTCGGCGAGGAGATCGCCGACATCGTGCTCGAGGTCACCGACACCAAATGGCTGGACAAGAAGGTGCGCAAGCGCCTGCAGGTCGCGCGCGCCAGGCATTCCAGCGAGCGGGCGCGGCTGGTCAAGCTTGCCGACAAGATCTGCAACGTGCGCGACCTCGGCACCCGCGCGCCCAAGGGCTGGTCACTGGAGCGCAAGCGCGAATACTTCGACTGGGCGAAGGAGGTGGTCGACCGCCTGCGCGGCACCCATGCCGAGCTGGAGCGGCGGTTTGACGAGGTCTATGCCTTGAAACCCTGAAAACCGGTAAGTGGCAATTGGTGACTGGTAAGTGGCAAAATCATCTGCCACCCACCAATTACCATCCACCAATCACGCGCATGAAAATCACCCACGCCAGCACCGCCCTCGTTTCCCTGCCCCACGATGAGCCGCTCGCCGACGGCCCGACCACGCCCGGCTCGAAGAATTTCGTGGCCCTGAAGCTCGGCACCGACCAGGGCGTCGAAGGCATCGGCTTCACCTTTTTCGGCGGCTCGCTGGATCCTGCGCTGCGCTCGGCGGTCGATTCGCTGGCCGCGCTGGCGATCGGCGAGGACCCGCGGCGCATCGAGCACATCACCGACAAGCTGCGCGCGTCCTGCCCCGGCGGCCCGGGCGGCATCCTGACACTGGCGATGTCCGCAATCGACATCGCGCTGTGGGACATCAAGGGCAAGCTCTGCAACCAGCCGGTGGCGAAACTCGCCGGCGGCCACCGCGACCGTGTCGACACCTATGCCAGCGGCGCGCTGATGCGCCATTTTCCGCTGGACCACGTCGTCAGGGCCGCGGCACTGCTGAAATCACGCGGCTTCAGGCAGATGAAGACCCAGCTCGCGCTGCCCGGCGACACCAACCCGGTGAAGGAAGTCGAGCGCATCCGCCTGATCCGCGAGGCCATCGGCTACGAAACCGACCTGATGTGCGACATCAACCAGCGCTGGGACGTGCGCCAGGCGATCTCGATCGGCCGCCAGGTCGATGCCTACCGCCTGTTCTGGCTCGAAGACGTGACCACCTGCGACGACTACGACGGACTTGCCGCGGTGACCCGCGCGCTGGACACCCCGGTGGCCGGCGGCGAATATGTCTACGGCATCCAGCCCTTCCGCCAGATGCTCGAGGCGCGCTCGGTGGACATCGTGATGATCGACGTGCTGCGCGCGGGCGGCATCACGCAATGGCTGAAGATCGCCGGCATGGCGGAAGCCTTCAACCTGCCGGTGGTGAGCCACCTGGCACCGGAAATCCATGTGCACCTGGTATCCGCAGTGCCCAACGGCCTCACCGTCGAGTACATGCCCTGGTCTTCGCGGCTGTTCCGCGAGGTGCCGCAGCCGCAGGACGGCCGTCTGGCAGTGCCGCAGAAACCGGGGCTCGGCCTCGAGTTCGACCGGAAGGTGGTGAAGTTCAGCTGAACCGCCGGCAGGCATCACCACAAAACAAAAGGGGCGGAATGATCCGCCCCTTTTTTATGCAGCCGCAGTGTCAGCGGTTATTGCACCTTGATGCCGGCACGCTTCACCACGTCCGCCCATTTCTTCATGTCGTCAAGCATGAACTGGCGGAACTCCTCGGGCGAATTGGTCACGGCCTCGGACCCGTTGTTCTCCGCGACCTTGCCGAACTCCGGCGACTTCACGTACTTCGAGATCTCGGCATGGATCTTGGTCAGCAGCGGTTTCGGCATCTTGCCAGGGCCCATCACGCCATACCAGCCCACCACCGAGAAGCCGGGCAGCACCTCTGCCATGGCCGGCACGTCCGGCGCCGCCTTGATGCGGGCAGGACCACTGACGGCGATCGCGCGCAGCTTGCCGGCACGAACCTGGGCAAAGGCACCCGTCAAGCCCATGAAGTTGTAGTGGTACTCGCCCTGGATCAGCGCGATCGCCGCCGGACCGGTGCCCTTGTACGGGATGTGCTGGCCCTTGGTGCCGGTCATCAGCTTGAACAGCTCGCCGGCGAGATGGCCGCCGCTGCCGATGCCCGCGGAGCCGAAGTTGATCGGGTCCTTGGTGGTCTTCGCCCACTCGACGAAATCCTTGGCGGTCTTCGCCGGGTGCGAGGGATTCACCACCAGCAGCAGGCCGCCGGCTGTCATCTGGGTGATCGGCGTGAAGTCGTTCACCGCGTGATAAGGCAGCTTGGAAATCAGCGCCGCATTCACCGTGTGCTGGTGATAGGGGATGAACAGCGTGTAGCCGTCGGGAGCGGATTCCTTGACGATCTGCGCACCGTTGACACCGGATGCGCTGCCGCGGTTGTCGACGATCGCCTGCTGGCCCCAGGCCTTGGTCAGGTGATTCGCCAGCAGGCGCGCCAGGAAGTCCGTGGTGCCGCCCGGAGCCGCCGGCGTGACGATACGCACCGGACGATTCGGATAGTCACTGACATTCTGAGCAGCCGCCGGAAATGCCACGCCCAGCGCGGCCAGCAGCAACGGCAGCTTGGTGATGCCCTTCAATTTGGATAACCGCATTATTCCTCCTGTAGTTTTGTGGTGCAGCATCGCGAGGATACCGCAGTGCGGACTGCAATGCACCCCGCCGGATGGCCGCAGGCCCGGATCACCGGACGCAGCACGTGTATTCATGACAACGTCAATGCGGCATTGTTCCCGCGGAGTCTGCAGTCCGCCGCCATGCGCGGTCGCCCCGGAGCGAGGCATGCTCCGGTAAAATCCGGCCCCTCGGCCACACTCCACGCAGCATCCGCCTGCGCGCCGGCCCTGCATCCTTCGCATTTCCGATGATCCAGTTCCGCAATCTCACCCTTGCCCGCGGCGCCCGCGAACTGGTCGCCGGCGCCAGCCTGCAAATCCACGCCGGCTGGCGCGTCGGCCTCACCGGCGCCAACGGCAGCGGCAAGTCGAGCCTGTTCGCGCTGCTGCGGGGCGAACTCGCGCCGGAACGCGGCGACTGCGAACTTCCCGCCGCCTGGCGCATCGCCTCGGTGTCCCAGGAAACGCCGGCACTCGACATCCCGGCCATCGAATACGTGCTCGACGGTGACGGCGAGCTGCGCGCGCTCGAACGCGCGCTTGCCGCGGCCGAAGCTGCGCACGCCGGCGAAAAAATCGCCGAGCTGCACGCCCAGCTCGACCATATCGGCGGCTACAGCGCCCGTGCCCGCGCCGCATCGCTGCTCTCCGGGCTGGGCTTTGCCGACGGGGAATTCGAACGCCCGGTGCGCGAATTTTCAGGCGGCTGGCGAATGCGCCTGAACCTCGCCCAGGCGCTGGTCGCGCGAGCCGACCTGCTGCTGCTCGACGAGCCGACCAACCACCTCGACCTCGATGCCGTGGTCTGGCTCGAGCAGTGGCTGGCAGGCTATCGCGGCACGCTGCTGGTGGTGTCTCACGACCGCGACTTCCTCGACGGCTGCGTGACCCATATCGCCCACATCCAGGCCGCGAAGCTCACGCTCTACACTGGCAACTACTCGGCCTTCGAGGATGCGCGCGCGGCGCAGCTCGCGATGCAGCAGGCCACCCACGACAAGCAGGCGCGGGTGATCGCGCACATGGAATCCTTCATCGCGCGCTTCCGCGCCAAGGCCACCAAGGCCAGGCAGGCCCAGAGCCGGCTCAAGGCGCTGGCACGCATGGAACGCATCGCGGCGGCGCACGTCGACGCACCCTTCGAGTTCACCATTCCGCGGCCCGAACGGGCTCCGGACACGCTGATCCGCCTTGAACACGCCAACGTCGCCTACGACCGACGCAGCGTGCTGCACAACGTCGAACTCGCGCTGGCGCCGGGCACGCGCATCGGTCTGCTCGGCCCCAACGGAGCCGGCAAATCGACGCTGGTCCGAATGCTGGCCGGCGAGCTGCCGCCGGATTCCGGGCGGCGCAGCGAGGGCCGCGGACTCGCCATCGGCTATTTCGCGCAGCACCAGCTCGAACAGCTGCGGCCCGGGGAGTCGCCGCTGCAGCACCTGC
This sequence comes from Burkholderiales bacterium, assembly GCA_019634975.1. Taxonomy (GTDB): domain Bacteria; phylum Pseudomonadota; class Gammaproteobacteria; order Burkholderiales; family SG8-41. The sequence continues at coordinate 75,355 of JAHCAI010000003.1, read as the reverse complement.
TGCGCCTGGAACCGCAGACCCGCGAGCAGGAGCTGCGCGACTATCTCGGCGGCTTCGATTTCCGCGGCGCCATGGCCGACAGCGCGGTCGCCCCCTTCTCCGGCGGCGAGAAGTCGCGGCTGGCGCTGGCACTGCTGGTGCGCCGCCGCCCCAACCTGCTGCTGCTCGACGAACCGACCAACCATCTCGACCTCGAGATGCGCCAGGCGCTGACCGCGGCGCTCGCCGAATACGAAGGCAGCCTGGTGCTGGTGTCGCATGACCGCGCGCTGCTGCGCACCGTGTGCGACGATTTCCTGCTGGTCTGCGACGGCGCGGTCACACCCTTCGACGGCAGCGTCGAGGACTACATCGCCTGGCTCGCGGCGCGGCGTGCCGCGCAGACGGCCACCTCCGACCGCGCCCCCGCGCAGGACAAGGCCGCTCGGCGCGAAGCGCGCGCATCCGCCGCGGCGGAGCGCCAGCAGAAACTCGCAGCGCGGCGCCCGCTGCTGAAGGAAGCCGAACGCCTGGAAAAGCAGCTCGCGCAATGGCAGCAGGAAAAGCAGGGCATAGACGCGCGGCTCGCCGATCCCGCCTTCTACGCCAGCCCCGATCCCGCGCAGCTGCGCGAACTCACCGCGCGCCAGGCCGAGCTCGCGCAGGCCGTCGATGAGGCCGAGTCGCGCTGGCTGGCGCTGCACGACGAACTTGAGGCGCTGGGCCACCCATAGTCTGGACCGGCCGCCGGCGCCAACCGGCGCAGGCGCTATCATTCACCCCGGTGAATCCATCCACAGCACAGTCAACGGAACCCCAGCAATGAACGATCACGCCACGGCCCCCAACATCGGCTTCCTCGGCTTCGGAGAAGCCGCGCGCCTGCTCGCAACCGACCTCGTGAAAAGCGGCTACCGCGGCCGGCTGCTCGGCTACAGCCGGCGCGGCGCAAAGGCCGGTCCCGGGGATGTCGCCTACGAGCAGGCGCAGGCCGCCGGTGTGCAGCTGACAAAGACCGTTGCCGCACTGGCGAAGGGCAGCGACCTGATCCTCGCGCTGACCCCGGGCAAGGCCGCGCTGCCGGCGCTGAAGAAAATCCTCAAACACCTGCGCCCAGAGCAGCTTTATGTCGATGCCAGCAGCAATTCGGCGAAAGCCATGGAACAGGCGGCTGCGTTGGTCGGCGACAAGGCGAAGTTCGTCGATGCCGCGATCCTCGCGCCGGTGGACCTGCAGGGCCTGAAATCGCCCTTCGTCGCCAGCGGAGCGCATGCCGGCGAGTTCCGCGACCGCATGACGCCCCACGGCCTGATGATCCGCGTCGTCGGCGAAGCTGCCGGCGACGCCAGCGCGATGAAGCTGATCCGCAGCGCCTTCACCAAGAGCCTCGCCGCAATCCTGATCGAGAGCATGGAGGCGGCGCGGCGCCGCGGCATCCTCGACGTGATGACCGGCGACATCGCCAAGACCTTCAGCGAGATTCCCTTCGACAAGATCATCCGCCGCTACATCAGCGGCACCGCGGTGCACTGCGAGCGCCGCCTGCACGAGATGCAGGATTGCCTCGCGCTGCTGCGCGAAATGGGCTCCGGCGACCGCAGCACCAGGGCTACCGTGGGCACCCTGCGCGAGCTGATCCGCATGGACATGCCGGCGAAATTCCCGAAGGAGCCCGAATCCATCCACCCCGTGCTCGACGCCATCATCGCCGCGCGCGACCGGGCCGCCTGAGCACCCGGCCGATGGCGTATCCTGTGCCGGCATGAGCTCGACGCACGACCACGGCCACGCGCACCCGCAGGACCCCCACGGCCACGACCATCCGATGCCGGCCCACGGGCGCGCCTTCGGCATCGGCATCCTGCTCAACATCGGCTTCGTCATCATCGAAGCCTGGTACGGCTGGGTCACCGGCTCGCTGGCGCTGCTGGCGGATGCCGCGCACAACCTCAGCGACGTCGGCGGCCTGCTGCTGGCCTGGGCCGCCTTCGCCGCGGCACGGCTGAAGCCCGATGAACGCCACACCTACGGCTGGCGCCGCGGCTCGATCCTCGCCAGTTTTGCCAACGCGATCATCCTGCTGGTGGCCATGGGCTCGCTTGGCTGGGAAGCGATCCAGCGCTTTGCGGACCCCTCGCCCATCTCTGCGGTCACGGTGATCGTCGTTGCCGCGATCGGCGTGGTCGTCAACGCGGTCACGGCCTGGCTGTTCATGGCCGGCAGCAAATCCGATCTCAATATCCGCGGCGCCTTCCTGCACATGGCGGCCGATGCACTGGTCTCCGTCGGCGTGGTGATCGCCGGCCTGCTCTACCTGTGGCAAGGCTGGCTGTGGATAGACCCGCTGGCGAGCCTGGTCATCGCCGCGGTCGTCGTGATCGGCACCTGGTCGCTGTTCCGCCAGTCGCTGCACCTGCTGTTCGACGGCGTGCCCGAACACATCAATCTTGCGGAGGTGCTGTCCGCACTGCAGCAGGTTCCGGGGGTCGCCTCGGTTCACGACCTCCATGTCTGGGCCATGAGCACCGCCGAGCAGTCCTTGACCGCGCATCTCGTCGCAACCGGCGAACGCAGCAACAATGACATGCTGCTGGCGGCACAGCAGGTGCTGCGCGAACGCTTCGGCATCGAACATGTCACGCTGCAGATCGAGATCGAGAGCTGCGCGGCAGCCTGTGAGCCCCGAACCGGGTCACGCTGAGCCTTGAACGACCGCCTGCAGCTGCTTTCGGCACTGATTGCCCTCGGCTCCCTCGCCGCGATGGGGCTGCGCGAGGGCTGGACGGGGATGCTGGCCCTGCTGCCCCTGCCTGCGCTGGCCCTCGCGATGATCTGGTGGCGGACCAACTTCATCGATCCGGACGAAAACGATCCGGCCACCGCCCAGGCTTTCCTCGTCGAAGGCACGCCGGGGCGCGTGATCCGGCCCCATTACCACGACCATGACCAGTACCAGGTCATCGTCAGCGGTGACGGCGTGCTCGGCAAGCACCAGCTGCAGGTCAATGCCGTGCATTTCTCGCGCCGCCACACCCCCTATGGCCCTATCGTGTTCGGGCAGGGCATGGGCTTCCTGACGCTGCGCGCCCACCAGGACGCCGGCGCCCAGTACATCGACGAGCCGGAGAAGCTCGCCAAGCTGAAGTCGGTCGACCAGCGCAAACCCTGGCAGGCGACGGAGCTGCCGAAGTTCGATGCGGCAACCGGCAGTGCGGCGCTGCACACCTTCGAGGACATCCGCGACGACGAAGGCCTCGCCAGTTTCTCGATGAGCGTCGCGCCGAATGCGAAGGCGCTGGCGCCGGACCCCGCCGACAGCAATGGCCAGTACCTGATCGTCGTGCGCGGCAGCCTGCAGTACGGGGGGCGCGAGTACAAGGCGCTGTCGGTGGTGTTCGTCAAGCCGCAGGAAGGCCGCTTCGAGCTCGTCGCCGGTGCCGGGGGGCTGGATGTGCTGGTGCTGCATTTTCCGCGGGCGGTAGCCGGGGCCGCCGTTGCGCCGCAGGCGGCGAAGGGCGCGCCGGGCACGCGGGTCTGGCAGTGCATGCTCTGCGCCTTCGTCTACGACGAGGCGAAAGGCATGCCCGAGGAAGGCATTGCGCCGGGCACGCCGTGGGAGGAGGTGCCGGAGACCTGGTACTGTCCCGACTGTTCGGCCTCGAAGAGCGACTTCCAGATGGCGCAGGTCGCCTGAGCGCGGCGCGCGATGGCCTTGCGGATTGACGACACCCCCGCGAACTGGACGGCGGCAGAACTCGACGCCGACCGCTGCTGGATTTTCACCCTCGACGAGCGTGCGCGCTGCGACCTTGTTGCCGCGCTGACCCGCGCGCTCGATCCCGCCAAATCGCTGTTCGATTACCGGCGCGAGGACTTCGACCTCGGTTGCGCCGAGCCGGTGCTGCGTGCGGCGTTTGCGCAGATGCAGCGCGGCCGCGGCGTGGCGCTGGTCCGCGGCCTGCCGCGCGAAGGCCTCGACGAAAAGGACTTCGAGATCCTGACCTGGGGCATAGGCCTGCATTTCGGCGTCGGCCGGCCGCAGGGCAAGCAGAGCCATTACGTGTCCGCCGTGCGTGATGCCGGCAATACCTACCGCACGGGCACCGGCCGCGGCTACAACACCAACGCCGAGCTCGATTTCCATACCGATTCGACCGATGTCGTCATGCTGAGCTGCTACAACCGCGCGGCGGAAGGCGGCATGAGCATCACCACCAGTTCAGTGGCGGCCTGGCATGCGATGCAGCGCGAGCATCCGCAGCTGGCTGAACTGCTGCTTCAGCCTGTCCACTTCAGCCGCCAGGGCGAGCAGGCACCCGACGAAGCACCGTCCTACCCGCATCCGATATTCGACAGCGTCGACGGCCGGCTTTTCAGCAAATGGAACCGCAACCGCGTGACTTCCGCGCAGAAAATCGAAGGCGTGCCGCGGATCCCGGAACAGCAGTGGCAGGCGCTCGAGGCTTTCGACGCCCTGGTGCGGCGCCCTGACCTCGCGCACAACATGTGGCTGCAGCCCGGCGACCTGCAGATCATCAACAGCCATGTCACGCTGCATTCGCGCACCGATTTCACCGATTACGAAGACCCCGCGCAGAAACGGCTGCTGTTCCGGTTGTGGCTGGCGCCGGCCGATGGCGAGCGCCTGCCCGAGAGCTGGCGGGTGCTGTTCCGGGCGGTGGAGCCGCGCACCGTGCGCGGCGGCATCATCGGCCAGCAGCACGATGCGGCGCGCAAGGCCTATGAGGCGCGCCAGGCGGCGGCACTGGGCATGTCCCTGCCGGCATAAAATATCAATAAAATCAATTACTTATAAAATAACCGCTCAGGCGAGCTTGATCGCCACCGCGCCGGCAACCACCACGCCGATCGCGATGTAACGCGTCCGGCTGACGCGCTCCTTCAACAGCAGGGCCGCGAGCAGCGTGCCGAAAACCACCGAGGTCTCGCGCAGCGCGGCGACCAGCGCGATCGGCGCCTGGGTCATCGCCCACAGCGCCAGCGCGTAGGAGGCCAGCGTGCAGGCGCCGCCGAACAGCCCGCGCCGCCAGTGCTGCCGTGCATAGCCGAGTGTGGCGGCGCGGTCGCGCAGCAGGAAAATCGCTGTCAGGGGCAGCGCGGTCAGCAGGAACACCCAGCCGGTATAGACCGCGGCATTGCCCGACAGCCTTGCGCCCACGCCGTCGACCAGCGTGTAGATCACCACGACGCCCGCGGTGCCCAGGGCGAACTGCGTGGCGCTGCCCGGCAGCGTCGCCTTGCGCCGGGCATCACCGGCGAGCAGCAGCACGCCGCCGCAGATCAGCGCCACGCCGAGCCAGCCCTGCAGGGCCGGCACTTCGGCGAGCAGCAGGGCAGCCGCAATCGCAGACAGCGCCGGTGCGGTGCCGCGCATCAGCGGATAGACATGACTCAACTCGCCATGGCGATAGGCGCCGGCGACCAGCAGGAAGTAAGCGACGTGGATCAGGCCCGAGGCGATCGCATAGGGCCAGCTTGCCGCGGCGGGCAGCGGCAGGAAGGGCAGCAGCAGGATCATGATTGCGCCGGCTCCGGCGACGACCAGCACCGTGTCCAGCGTGCGGTTTGCGGCACCGCGGATCAGCGTGTTCCACGCCGCGTGCAGCAGCGCGCCCAGCAGCACCGCAAGCAGAACGTCAAGGCTCATGGCTCACGCTGCGCGCAGGCGCTGCAGGATGATGAGGATCAGCGGCACCAGCAGCAGCACCCAGCCCAGTGCGCGGATCGCGGCCGGCGGCGCCGGATGCGTGGCGCGGCGCAGTCCCCGACCGCGGCCGAAGGCGCGGCTGATGGTGCCGGAGTATGCGGTCCCGGTGGGTGTCTGGCGTTCCTTGCGGCGTACTTTGACATCTTCAAAGGCGGCGATCTGCGGCATGGCGTATTCCTTTTCTCAGGAGCATGGATACCCTGCCGCCGATTATAAGTGGCCTGCGCAGCGGACGCTCCCGTGCTGTCAGCATGTGGACCAATCCGGCCGCCGCGGCCGTCGCCATGCGCCGGGAAACCGGGCGGTCAGCCCATTTTCGGCGGGAAATGCCGGTACCAGAAGCCGTAGGCCCAGCAGGCCGCGCAGAAGGACAGCGCCCATTCCAGGGTCGAGAACACGATCAGCGCGACCGTCGGCACCATCCACAGCCCACTGCCTGACAGGAACAGGATCACCGCGATCGCGCTGACGATGAACAGCACCTTGCTGGCAAACATTTTCGCCCCGGCGTTCTCCTTCTTGCCGCCCCACTGCTTCGCGTCGGCAATCTTCTTCCACAGCAGGTGCGCCGGACAGCGGTGGTGACCGAAAAAGCCGCGGACGAAGCCCTGCACCACAAGCAGCAGCATCAGCCAGGGCGAGACCGCCAGCGCCAGCACGCAGATGACGGACGTGATGAAAGCCTCCCAACGGGTCACGTTGGACCAGACCTGCGGAACGTCAAAACGCAACATGATTCACCTCTCGCGCAATCAGGAAAATGTTGTCAGGGGCCGCGGGATCATCGGTGCTGCGGCCGCGTTCGTCCTTGCCCAACCTTGCTCCTCACAGCGCATTCAGCGGAATGCGCAGGTAGGCAATGCCGTTGTCGTCCGGCGGAGGCAGGCGCCCGCCGCGCACATTGACCTGGATCGACGGCAGGATCAGCGTCGGCATCTCCAGCGTCGCATCACGTGCCTGCCGCATCTTCACGAACTCGTCCTCGCTGACGCCGTCGCGCACGTGGATGTTCGACGCGCGCTGTTCGGCAACAGTCGTCCTCCACTGCGGTTCGCGCGAGGCCGGTGGATAATCGTGGCAGACATAGATCGCGGTCTGCGGCGGCAGTGCCAGCAGGCGCCGCATCGAGCGGTAGAGTTGGCGTGCGTCGCCCCCCGGGAAATCGGCGCGCGCGGTGCCCACATCGGGCATGAACATGGTGTCGCCGACGAACACCGCGTCGCCGACGAGGTAGGCCATGTCGGCCGGCGTGTGGCCCGGCACATGCAGCGCCCTGGCCTCGAGTTCCCCGATGTGGAACACCTCGCCGTCACGGAACAGGTGCTCGAACTGGCTGCCATCGGGCAGGAAGCCGCGCTCCAGGTTGAAGAGCTTCTTGAAGGTCGCCTGCACCTCGCGGATGTGCTCGCCGATGGCGATGCGCCCGCCCAGCTGCTGCTGGATGTGGCGAGCCGCCGACAGATGATCGGCATGGGCATGGGTCTCGAGTATCCAGTCGAGCTGCAGGCCCTGCTCGCGCACCCAGGCCACCACCCGGTCGGCCGACGCGGTCGAGGTGCGGCCCGACTTGAAGTCGTAATCCAGCACCGGGTCGATAACGGCGGCGCGGCGGGTCGCCGGGTCGGCGACCACATAGGTCACGGTGAAAGTCTTCGGGTCGAAAAAGGCCTGGATTTGCGCGGTCATGGCGGTTTGGCTCCTGGAAATCAATATGTTTTCAAATATTATATTTGATGATATATTATTGTCAACTGATATTTGGATATGCCCATGAAGAACGGCCACGCAATCATCGAACCCGAAGCCCTGCGCGGCGCGGCGACCCAGGCGGTGGCCGCGCTGAAGCTGCTCGCCAACCGCGAGCGCCTGCTGCTGCTGTGCCAGATCGCCAAGGGCCGCAGCTGCGTCAGCGAACTCGAGGAAGAACTCGACATCCACCAGCCGACACTGTCGCAACAGCTCGGCGTGCTGCGCCGGGACGGCGTGGTCGACACCGAGCGCGACGGGAAAAACATCTACTACAGCATCCGTGACCCGCGAATGCTGGAAATCCTGGAAACGCTGTACCGGATTTACTGTCCACCCAAGCAGAGCAAGTCAAAATGACCATCGACTGGAACGCCTTCACGCCCTGGTCCGCGCTGGCCGGCGGCATCCTGATCGGCCTCGCAGCAGCGATATTCGTGCTGTTCAACGGCCGCATCGCCGGCATCAGCGGCATCCTCGGCGGCCTCCTGCGCCCGCCTCCGGGCGACAGCCAGTGGCGGGTCGCCTTCGTGCTCGGACTGCTGGGGGCACCGCTGCTGTATGGACTGCCCTTCACCCTGCCCTCACCGCAGATCGACGCCGGCTACGGCGCGCTGGTCGCCGCCGGCCTGCTGGTCGGCATCGGCTCGCGCTACGGGGCGGGCTGCACCAGCGGCCACGGCGTCTGCGGTCTGTCCCGGCTGTCGCCCCGCTCCGCGGTGGCCACTGCAGCCTTCATGGGGGCCGGATTCGCAACGGTGTACGTGCTGCGCCACCTGATTGCCGCCTGAGGAGACGCGATGACCTTCCTCACCGCACTGCTCTCCGGCCTCATCTTCGGCTTCGGCCTGATCCTTTCAGGCATGGCCAACCCCGCCAAGGTGCTCGGCTTCCTCGACCTTGCCGGGCAGTGGGATCCCTCGCTGGCCTTCGTGATGGCCGGCGCCATCGCCGTCGGCAGCGTCGCCTTCCTGCTGGCGCGCCGGCGCACGCTGTCCTTCCTCGGCGGCGCGATGCACCTGCCGACAGCACGCGATATCGACCGCCGGCTGGTCGCTGGCAGCCTGCTCTTCGGCATCGGCTGGGGCATCGCCGGCTTCTGTCCCGGCCCCGCGCTGGTCGCTCTGGGCATGGCTGAAATGAAAGCGCTGGTGTTTGTTGCCGCCATGATCGCCGGCATGATCATTTTCGAAATCCTTGAACATGCCGGTGCCACGGGAACGAAACCCCGTGCGCCGCGGAGGAACCGGACTTGAACAGCCTGTCGACCTGGCTCGCGGTGCTGACCACGGTGGCAATGCTGCTGATCTACGAACTGGCTCAGTTCCTCTTGAGCCGCCGCAACCCCGCCGCCATTTCCCGGACCGCCCACGCGCTGCTGCGCGAGCAATGGTTCGAATCGGTCTCGCGCCAGCCGGGCTCGGAAATCCTCGCCGTGCAGGCCCTGCGCAACTCGCTGATGTCGGCCACGATGCTCGCTTCCACCGCGGTGCTCGGGCTGATGGGCACCGTAACGCTGGCTGCGCCGTCGCTGAATGCAACCTTCGGCAAAGCCGTGGTCGGCATCCCGCAGCTCACGCCGCGCATGACGCTCGAACTGGTGCTGATGGCCCTGCTCTTCGCCTCGCTGGTGGCCTCGGCGATGGCAATCCGCTATTACAACCACGTCAGCTTCATCAGCTCGATCCCCGTGGGCTCGGCCGAGCGGCAGCGCTGGCTGCCCACCGGCATCGCCTACGCGCGCCGCGCCGGGGTCATGTATAGCTGGGCACTGCGCCACCTGATCCTCGTCTCACCGGTGCTGGCCTGCCTGCTGCACCCCTTCGCGGGACCACCGGTATCCGCCGCAGTGGTCGCGCTGCTCTACGGCTTTGACCGCTTCGAGGGGAAATAGCCCGCGGGCAATCGCTTCAGACGAAGAGACTGCGCAGGAACAGCGCCAGCCAGCCCAGCAGGACACCAAAAGCCAGGATCAGGGCAATCGCCGCAGCCTTCGAACGCCAGGCCGCCCGCGCCGTGGCGATGCCGAGCAGCAGCATCGACAGCAACAGGCCGGGCAGGCCGAAAAAAAGCGCGATCATGTATTCCCCGCCGCCGGGAGCGACCGGACGGAAGCCGAACACCGCCTGCCACATCGGCAGCTGCAGCCACAGCGCCAACAGCAGTGCCGACAACCCGAGGACGAACAGCGCCCTTGCAGCGGGCGTAGACGGATATTTCGGCATGAGTGCGATCAACGACGGCCGGTGCCGCCCTTTCTTTCCGTCACTTTGTACGGGCTTCCGGACTGGTCGTAGGTCGTCCACGTCCCGACCGGCACCCCGCCCTCGAAATGGCCGGAGCGCATCCGCGAGCCATCCCTGCGGAACCACTCCCAGTACCCGGCGGGAACTCCGTCAATCATCGGCCCCCGGGCCCAGACCGATCCGTCCTCGTGGTAATGGATATGGGTTTCGGATTTTTTTTCTGCGGGTCATTGCGGGGCGGGCGAGGTCGCGGGGATCATGCGGCGTGCAACCGTACGGCAATCCAGGGAAAAAACACTAGCAGCAAAATCCCGAACACCAGGTAGTTGCCTGTCGCCGGATTGAAATCCTCGAAGGCCCGCGACCAGGGCCGCTTCAGCAGCCAGCGCCCGAGCAGGATGTCGAAGGCGGCCATGAACAGCGCCAGCACGAAGCCGATCCCGAACAGCGGCAGCGTGGCCGTGACGCCCATCGGCGGCACCCGCCACCAGCAGAGCGCAAAGGCCAGCAGCGAACCACTGACAATGGCGACCTTCAGCGCCGGCTTCTTCCCGATGCGCGGCACCAGCACCGCCGCTCGGACAATGCCGTGCAGCGTTTCCGCGGCTGCCAGCAGCACGCACAGCGACAGTATCCGCAGCGCGAGCTCGGCGTCCATGCTCCCTCAGTCGCCAGCCGCGCGGGTTTCCGGTTTCGGCGGCCGGCGCAGCAGCACCACCACCAGCGTGACCACCGTCAGCGGCAGCACGAAGCCCATCATCACGCCGGAAAACTCCTCCAGCGCGTCATGGTCCTGCGCGGCGAGGATCAGGTAGGCGACATAGGACGCGTAATACGCCACGAACACCCCGCCCTCCCAGCGCGCGATCTCGCGCCCGGTCAGGAAAATCGGCAGGCAGGCAACGGCCACCGCGATCATCACCCACAGGTCGAAGGCCAGCAGCGACGGCGCCACCACCAGTCCGGCATCACCCGCCACCAGGGCCGACAGCCCGAGGCAGCCGAGGATGTTGAAAATGTTGCTGCCGACCACATTGCCCACCGCTATGTCGCGTTCGCCCTTCAGCGCCGCGGTGACCGAGGTCGCGATTTCCGGCATCGAGGTGCCCGCCGCGACGATGGTCAGCCCGATCACCACATCGCTCACGCCCAGTGCGCGGGCAAAGGCGACCGAAGCGGTCACCAGCCAGTCCGCGCCGAAAACCAGGCAGGCCAGCCCCGCCCCGATCAGCCCGAGCTGCGCCGGCCATTTCGCATCCCAGGCGCCGGGTTCCGCCGGCCTGACCTCGCAGTCGTAGCAGTCCGCGGATTGCGTCTCCCGCAGCGACTGGCGCACGACGAACACCGTGTAGGCCAGCAGCAGCACAAACAGCAGCGCGCCGTCGCGGAAGGACAGCAGGCCGTCCATGCCCAGCACCAGCAGCAGCACGCTGGCGCCGATCACGATCGGCACCTCCTGCCGGATGACCTGCGCATTCACCACCAGCGGCGCGATCAGCGCACTCAAACCGAGGATGAACAGCACGTTCAGCACATTGCTGCCCACCACATTGCCGACCGCGATGTCGGTGCGGCCGTCGAGCGCTGCCCCCACAGACACGGCCACCTCCGGCGCGCTGGTGCCCATCGCCACCACCGTCAACCCCACCACCAGCGGCGAAATGCCGAAGGACAGCGCGAATTTCGAGGCGCCGCGCACCAGCAGATTGGCGCCGAGCACGAGTATTGCGAGGCCGGCAAGGAACATCATGAGATTCATGATTCGCCACCGTGCAGGACAAACAGAAACACTGGCCGCTCCTTTTGCATCCGGAGCATCAGTATATAAGGATCAGACAAGGTGCACTCACCTTGCCCGCTGCTTCACGCTCCGGCATTGCTCAGGGTGGAGTGCATGCGCCTGCCGAACGCGGCAGCGCAAACGCAGGCAGGAAGAGCCCGTAAACGTCAATAAAAAACCACCGGCAAACAGATGCCGGTGGTTGCAGCGGAATCACCGGTGATTCCGCACCGGCCCGCGCACCGGGGAATGCGCGCGGCCAGGCCAGTCAGGCGCTCAGTTCGGGAGCCGGCTGTTGCGGCTTACCGTCGCCCTCGGCGATCAGCTCCGGTGCCGGCTGGGTGGGCTTGCCATCACCTTCCGCAACCAGCTCCGGCGCAGGCTGCGTCGGCTTCTCATCGCTCTGGGAAGTCAGCTCCGGCTTCGGTGCCTCCTGTTTGCCATCATCGGCAAAGACAGCGGCTTGCGGCAGCACCAGCGCACCGGCAAGGGACAGTACCAAAACAATTTTGCGATTCATGCGATTCTCCTGGATATCGGGGGATGGGGTTCGCCAACCTAGTGTTGACGAACGCACGATAAATCGCATTTCCGGAAAAATCGCTTGTTTACGAACATGTAATCCGTGGGTAAAGCACGGGTAAACGCGAATGGCGGCAACGCCCCGCAGCGGCGCCCGAAACTTGCGCGAAACTTGCGGACTACGCTCCGTCACTGCGTACGCGCGCCGGCTTCGCCAATGCGGACGGGCGACTCGCGGAAACGGACCGATACGCGCAGACCGGGATCATTGTCTTCCAGCGTGAGCACAGCGCCATGCAGATCTGCAACAGCCTTGACCAGTGCCAGCCCGAGGCCGCTGCCCTGAGTGGTACGGCTGCGTTCGAGCCGGTAAAACCGGTGCAGCACCTTGCCCCGCTCCGCCGCGGGAATTCCGGGACCGGTGTCGGCCACGCTGAGCACGCACTGGCCGGATACGGACTTCAGCTGTGCCGTGATCACGACGCCCGACGGACAGTGGCTGATGGCATTCTCGACCAGATTGGCCGCCATCTGGGTCAGCAGTTCGCGATCACCCGGAACCCCGGGACAATCACCGATATCGGTCTGAAGCCGCTGGCCGCGGTCCTCCGCGACCGGCGCATAAGCTTCGACGACCGTGCCTACAATCCGGCACAGATCGACTTCAGCAAAGGCAGCACGCCTGGCGCCTGCCTCGATCTGCCCGATGCGCAACAGGGCCGAAAACGTCTCAAGGATAGCATCGAGATCGCCGATCGCCTGCTCGATGGCGGCACCGCCTTCGCCGCCCGCCTTTTCGCGCGCTGCCTCGAGGCGCTGTCGCAGCCGGCTCAAAGGGGTGCGCAGATCGTGCGCAATGTCGTCGGACACCTGCCGGATGTTGCTCATGAGGGCCTCGATGCGGTCAAGCATCGCATTGAAGTTGAGCGCCAGCTGGTCCATCTCGTCTCCGCCGCCGCGCGCCGGCACCCGCATCGACAGGTTGCCGTCCATGATCGAGCGTGCCGTGCGATTGACCTCGTCGATGCGCCTGAGGAAGCCCGCGCCCAGAGCGGCGCCGCCAAGCGCTGCCAGCAATACGGTGATCGCAAAGCCCCAACCGAACGCAAGAATGATGGCCTCGCGCGCTCTCATGCCCCGGTAACTGCTCTCCCCGACCAGGAGGAACTCGCCGCCATCGAGCAGGGTGCCGCGCGCAAAAACGGGATACACCCCGGACAAATCCTCGCCGGGCACCGCCGGATCAGCCACCAGGGCCGATACCGGAAGTGCAACCCTGCCCTCCACGGGCTTCATCGGCGGCAGGTTGCCGGCAACGCGCGCGCCGGAATTGTCCTGCAGCAGGTAGTAACGCCGCGGCGGGCGCAGGTCCATCATCCGCAGCTGGATGGCGCGCATGACACGGCTGACATTGCCGCCCTGATAGAGCTCCGCCAGTACCTGGCTCTCCCGCTCCACCGAATCGCTGAGCTGCTGCTCGAGCGCGGCGACCGTGATCCAGTAAACGACCACGAACAGGACCGCGACCGACGCCACGAACATGCCGGCATACCAGGCCAGCAGCCGGAAGCTGGTGCTGCGCAGGAAATTAGCGGGCGACATCGAGGACGTAGCCCGATCCGCGCACGGTGCGGATCAGATCTCCGTCGAAATCGCGGTCCACCTTGTTGCGCAGCCGGCTGATATGCGTCTCGACAACGCTCGTATGCGGGTCGAAATGGAATTCCCAGACGTTTTCCAGCAGCATCGTGCGGGTGACCACCTGCCCGGCGTGGCGCATCAGGTACTCGAGCAGACGGAACTCCTGCGGTTGCAACTCGATGCGCCGGCCTGCGCGGACCACGCTGCGCTTGAGGCGATCGAGTTCGAGGTCGCCGACCCGCAGCGTCGTCGATTCCCCCGCCATCGGCGGGCGCCGGGCCAGCGCGTTGATGCGGGCCAGCAGTTCGGCAAAGGCGAAGGGCTTGGTCAGGTAATCGTCGGCCCCCGCCTCGAGGCCGTCGACGCGGTCGTTGATGCCGCCCAGCGTCGTCAGCAGCAACACCGGCGTGCGGATGCCCGCGCCGCGGACCGATTTCACGATCGTCAGGCCGTCGACCGCCGGCAGCATGCGATCAATGACCATCACGTCGTGGCCGCCGCCGGTCGCGAGGAAAAGCCCGTCACGCCCGCTCGTGGCATGCTCGACCGCATGGCCGTGCTCGCGCAATCCCTTCGCCACGAACTTCGCGGTCTGGTCGTCGTCCTCGATCAGCAGTATTTTCATGAGACAGATGGGGTTCCGGTATTGCTGCGGCCGCGCCGCCCGGCGCAGCCCCGAACATAACCCATGCCGGCAGCTGCCGGGAATTACAAAACGGTAAGGCGCCCCCTCTCCCCCGCCGCAGCCGGACCGGCCTCAGGCCGGAATCACGATCCGCGTGTCCTCGCGGTTGCCCCACTCGCCCCAGGCCGAGACATAGTTGCGCACCTTCGGGTAACCCAGCGACTTCAGCGCAATGAAGGTGCTGGCCGAGCGGTAGCCGCCGTGGCACAGGGGGATCACGGTCTTGTCCGGGGTGATGCCCTTCGCTTCGTACAGCGCGCGGATGTCGTCGGGCCTGCGGAAAGCGCCGTATTGATCCAGGTGATCGCGCCAGAACAGATGCACCGCGCCGGGTATCGTGCCGGCCCGGCGCGCGCGTTTCTCGGTGCCGCGGTATTCGGACTCGCGGCGCACGTCGACGATCACCGAACCCGGATCATCGATCGCGCGTTCGACATCGAAACGCGTCGCCAGCAGATCCATGCTCACCGTGCCGCGGAACGGCGGCGGTGTCGGCGGCGCCTTGGTCGGGTCCATCGGCGGCGGCGCTTCGTTCAGCCGCGCGAGTGTCTGCCCCGCCCTCAGCCAGCCCTCCGTGCCGCCGTCGAGCAGCCGCACGTCCGGATGCCCCAGCACCGCCAGCAGCCACACCGCCCGCGCAGCCCGCTCGCCGGATTCGTGGTCGTAGATCACCACCGGCCGGTCGGCGCGCACGCCGCGCGAACCGAACAACACCCGGAAAATCGCGAGAAAAGAATTGAGCGGTGCTTCTGCGGAATCGTTGAGGCTGACGCCGTAAATGTCGACATGGGTGCTGCCGGGAATATGACCGACGGCAAAATCCTCGGCGGGGCGGAGGTCGATCAGCGTGACGTCATTGAGGAGGGACGCGAGTTCGGGAATGGTGATCAGGTAGCGGGTATCGGGGAAATTTGCGGATGACATATCGCCAAAAAAATCGATGGAAGTAGCCCGTAAGGAGCGAAGCGTATTACGGGAACCCAATTCCGTCTGCACTTCAACAGATCACCTGACGCGGCCTTTCAATCAATCCATGCCAATTCAGATGCCCCATGACATCTTGACGTTATAGCGTTACAACGTTATAGTGCTCTTGCCTTAAGGAGTCCCGCCCATGAGCGATTTATCCAAAAGATCAACGATTTACTTCGATCCCGCGATCCACCAGGCGCTGCGTCTGCGTGCAGCCAGCACCCAGGTTTCCATCTCAGAACTGGTGGACGAGGCGGTCAAACTGCTGATGCGCGAAGATCAGGAAGACCTAGCCGCCTTCGAGTTGCGCGCCGCCGAACCGGAAATGACCTACGAAGCCCTGCTCGCCGACCTGAAAGCGAATGGCAAGCTCTAAGGTCTGGACGATCACCGTCAAGCAGTCGGTAAGCAAGGATCTGCGCACCATTCCGAACGCGGACGTACGGCGCATCCTCGATCGCATCAGCGCCCTCGCACTCAATCCCCGTGGCGACGGCTGCGTGAAGCTGTCAGGGCAGAACCGCTACCGCGTCCGCCAGGGCGTCTATCGCATCATTTATGAAATCCACGACGACCAGCTGGTCGTGATTGTGGTCAAGGTCGGGCACCGGTCGAGCATTTACGAAACGCGATGACTCATGTGGCGGATAACGCCACCACGCGCTTCATCCGCCCCGCAGCTTTGAAGCATTGAACTTCCCCGGAAAATCACAGTCCATCAGGACATGGCAACAACAATCGGATACTGGCTCACATTGACAGCCCGCTGCATGGCGCGGCTGGTGTCCTTACGTCCCCGCCTTGCGCTGATCCCGGCCCGCAAGCACGAAACCGCCAACCGAACGCAGAACGCCTTCGTCTCTGCCGCCCGGCACCGCAACCGCCGCTGACCCTCCGGTCCGGCGCGAGGTCGCCGGGCTCTCCCAGAACGCAGGATCGTTGTCCGCACCGCCCCAGGGCCGTGACGGACGCCCATGGGTTTTCACCGGAAAAGGTTACGCCATGCAACAGAACATCCGTTTCACTGCACAGGACCACCAGCGCCTGAGCCGGCTCGTCATCGACCTCGGACGCTACGCACCCGCCGCGCTGAGCGGCGCCGAAATGCTGGCCGAACTGCTCGACACCGGCCGCGTCCTGCCACCCCAAGACATTCCGGACAATGTCGTCACCATGAATTCGCAGGTGCTCTACCAGGACCTCGAAACCGGGGAACTGCGCGAAGCGCGCGTGGTGTATCCGGAAGACGCCGACCCCGCCGCCGGACGCATTTCGGTGCTGTCACCGGTCGGCGCATCCCTGCTCGGGCTTGCCGCCGGAGACGAAACCGTGCTGCCGCTGCCGCACGGCCGCAGCGCCTGCATACGCATCTGCAAGGTGGTGTGGCAGCCGGAGGCTCAAGGGGAGTTTGCGCTGTAGGCGCGAAGATGACGGGCACGCGGAAATCTCCGCCCGACAAACGGGGTCAGCTCACGCTGGCCCTGTTTATTCTCTCGCCCGCCCCTTTCAGCGCACCATGCAGGGCCGCTTCGGGTCGAAGGTCCAGCCGGGGATCAGGTATTGCATCGCGATCGCGTCGTCGCGCGCGCCGAGGCCATGCTGCAGGTACAGCGCATGCGCCTTCTCCACTTCGGTCATGTCGAGCTCGATGCCGAGGCCGGGTTTCTTCGGCAGCTGCACGTAACCGTTTTCGATTTTCAGCGGCGCTTTGGTCAGGCGCTGACCGTCCTGCCAGATCCAGTGGGTGTCGATTGCGGTGACCCTGCCCGGCGCGGCGGCGCCGACGTGGGTGAACATCGCCAGCGACACGTCGAAATGGTTGTTCGAATGCGAACCCCAGGTAAGGCCCCAGTCGCGGCAGGTCTGTGCCACCCGCACCGAACCGGCCAGGGTCCAGAAATGCGGATCGGCGAGCGGGATGTCCACCGCCTGCAGTGACAGCGCATGCGCGAGCTGCCGCCAGTCGGTCGCCACCATGTTGGTCGCCGTCGGCAGCCCGGTGGCACGGCGGAATTCCGCCATCACCTCGCGCCCGGAAAACCCGTCCTCCGCGCCGCAGGGGTCTTCGGCATAGGCCAGCACGCCGTGCAGGTCGCGCAACAGGCGCACCGCATCCTTCAGCAACCAGCCGCCGTTGGGGTCCAGCGTCACCCGCGCCTGCGGAAAGCGCTCATGCAGCGCGCGGATCGCCTCGACTTCCTCCTCGCCGCGCAGCACGCCGCCTTTGAGCTTGAAATCCTGGAAGCCGTAACGCGCCTGCGCCGCCTCGGCGAGCCGCACCACCGCCTGCGGCGTCATCGCAGTTTCATGACGTAGCCGGCACCAGTCGTCGGCGGCATCGGGCTCGCTGGCATAGGGCAGATCGGTGCGCCGGCGGTCGCCGACAAAAAACAGGTAACCCAGCATCTGCACCGATTCGCGCTGGATGCCCTCGCCCAGCAGCGCCGCCACCGGCACGCCGAGATGCTGACCCTGCAAATCCAGCAGCGCCGACTCCACTGCAGTCACTACATGGATGGTGGTACGCAGGTCGAAAGTCTGCTGCCCGCGCCCGCCGGCATCGCGGTCTCCGAAGCGCGCGCGGATGTCGTTGAGGATGGCCTGCAAGTCACCGATCGGCCGCCCCTCGACCAGCGGTCGCGTCTCCTCCAGGGTCTGGCGGATCTTCTCGCCGCCGGGCACTTCACCGACGCCAGTGCGGCCGGCCTTGTCGGTGAGGATCAGCAGGTTGCGGGTAAAAAACGGCGCATGTGCGCCGGAGAGGTTGAGCAGCATGCCGTCGCGGCCGGCAACGGGGATGACGCGGAGGGTGGAGATGACGGGTGATGTGGCCATGCGAAGGTGAATGGATTGGGAACGCGCGAATGATGGCAGAGAGCTCGCAGCAGAATATCCAGAAAGATATTGGCTCCGGTACTTATGACACCAAAGATGACTCAAGCCTAAATAACCAGAGAGATTTTCACTCTGGCACTTTGGGTTCCGAAAACGAGAAATAAGCCTCGCTCTCAGCATTACTCCTATTTAAATCCATACCACCTTGTGTTCACAAAAGCCGCTGAGCGATATGTGTCAGGAGTCATTGGCTGCGCACCTGACCAGTTCAATTCCATCACTTCATTTTTCGAATTCACCGTCCGAGAACCATGACGAATCTTGAATTCAATCGGCTCGCCAATCTTAAAACCCTCGTCGTCATACAACTCCAACATCACGGTCGGCTGGACCACAGAACTGGGTTGAGTTGCCTTGTAGACCTTTTCAAGATCACCTGAAAATGGCCCAGCCTCGACGATCCAGAGAATGGCACCATCCCGATATTTTGTGCGTAGCTTGAACTTTACGCCTTGCAAATCATTAATCGACTGTTCCGGCCAAGTCTTCGCTTTTTTGAACGGCTCGCCGCTCGCTGTCGGCTCTAAAGCCTTGACCGCCACCAAGGTGGTACCATCGATGAGCTTGGCTTCGCCAGTAGCTTTATTGATAAGGAAAGTTTGATTCCCAGCACGAACGATGTCGTGCCTACCCGAAATTTGGTCACAAGCTGTTAGTGTAAATATTGCCGCAGACAAAACTACGAAGTTTCGATTCACCATCGCCTCCCCCAATCGCAATAATATTGTCAGAAACATTAGTAAACCGGAATCAACACAAGTTTTCTGCTTGTTCAGCCAAAGTAAAGCGCCCCTTCCTTAGGATTATTCCGGACAACCTCATCGTAATCTGCGATCTTCTTGAAGTAAGGATGGCCATGGTCTTGATCAATTTTTTCTGCAAACCATTTTTTTTCATACGGCTCGCCACCAAAGTCAAAGTAGCAGTAAATATGAGGGAAGTAGTAGTACTTGTCCCCCTCCATATTTACTGCTTCGATAGAGTCGAAAGGCACATCGGCCATGAGCCACGCAGTAACGTCTGATTTCTCATCGTTTGCGTAGTCGACAAACCGGTATCCTCCATCGCATTCCTTCAAACCACCGATGCTCAAGCAGAGAACAATTCCCCGTTCATACATATCGAGGAAGGCTACTCGAAACCAAGGCGAGATACCCGGCCTCTTGTTGTCAATATTGGGATAGTCATCAACACGGTCAACTCGACGAACGATGACGTCCTGACGGAGTTTCTTAGCACGGCAGTTGTATAACTCCTCTCGAAACTCCTTTCGCAGCTTTTCACGGTGCTGTATGCGAGCACCATCCGATGGAAATCGATCTAGAGCACTTTTCTTGCTGCGACGCCTTACAAGTTCGGCACCACCAGTCAATAGAGCGAAGAACGCTGACAAAGCCTCCCACCTGCCATGAATATCGAAGCACCAAAGGAGCCCAAAAACTAGAGCAGCGACGAAGCTCACCCCTTCAGCTATAAGCAGCAGCACTTTCATCAAGCATTAATACGCCAAACTGCAGATTAGTAGCCATTCTTAATTAATGTTCCACACCAGAATCGCACATGCATCGTTCATGGCAGCATCCTTTCGCACAATAGCGTAGAATAAATAAGTTATTGATTTTATTATATATTTTAATTCACCACCTCCAACCTCACCACCACCCCATCCCGCTCATCCGTCAGCAGATAAACAAACCCGTCCGGCCCCACCCGCACATCGCGGATGCGCCCGATCTGGTCCTTGATCATCCGTTCCTCGCGCACGACCTTTTCGCCGTTCAGTTCCAGCCGCACAAGCATCTCGTCGCGGAGCGCACCGATCAGCAGGTTGCCTTTCCAGTTGGGAAATTTGTCGCCGGTGTAGAAGGCCATGCCCGAGGGCGCGATCGATGGCACCCAGACGTGCAGCGGCTGCTCCATGCCGGGTTTGGCGCTGCCTTCGCCGATGCGGGTACCGATGCCGTAGTTGACGCCGTAGGTGATCACCGGCCAGCCGTAGTTGCGGCCTGAACGCATGACGTTGATTTCGTCGCCGCCCTGGGGGCCGTGTTCATGGGTCCACAGCTCGCCGGTCTGCGGGTGCAGCGCTGCACCCTGCATGTTGCGATTGCCGAGCGTGAATTTCTCCGGCTTGGCGCCGGCGCGGCCGACGAAGGGATTGTCCTTCGGCACGCGGCCGTCGTCGTGCAGGCGGATGACCGAACCGGCGTGGTCGTCGAGTTTCTGCGCGCGCGGCATGTCGCCGCGGTCGCCCAGCGTCAGGTAGACATGCCCCTTGCCGTCGAAGACGATACGGCTACCGAAATGATGGCCAGCGCGAGTCTTGGGCTCCATGCTGAACAGCACCTGCACCTCGGTCATGCGGCTGCCCTGCAGCTTGCCGCGCGCCAGCGCCGTGCCCCAGCCGCCGGGGCCGGTCGCATTGTACGACCAGTAGATCCAGCCGTTTTTCTCGTACTGGGGATGCCGCGCGACATCGAGCAGGCCGCCCTGGCCACTGGCGACGATCTCGGGCAGGCCTTCGACCGGTTTGGGATCGAGCGAGTGGTCCTTGTTGACGATGCGCAACCGTCCGGCGCGTTCGGTCACCAGCATGCGGCCGTCAGGCAGGAAAGCCAGCGACCAGGGATTCTGCAGGCCGCGCACCAGCGTGACGACGCGGAAGTCGTGTTTTTCGGATTTGACGGTCTGCGGCTGGGCGGCGGCGGGAACAGACAAGGCCATCATCAAAGCCGTCATTCCGGCGAAGGCCGGAATCCAGGGGGTTTTAAGCATGCGCGATATGCGGGGAGAGGGAGTTTTATGTTGGCACGATGTGCTGTCCATGACACGCCTTGGGAAGTGAAACATTGTTGCTGGATTCCGGCTTGCGCCGGAATGACGGAGAGGGAAAATCATGCGTGGGCACTCCGGGTGTGTGAAATCTGGCGCGTTTATAATAGCGCCCTTTTCCGCAGTTGCTTCCGATGCTTCCGACCCAGCTGCCCGCACCCGGGCAGCGCAGCAGCACCGCTCCGCTCCATGGCTCCAGCGACGCCCCCCTCCTGGCCGCGCTGGCGGCCCGCGCTCGTCCGCTGCTGGTGCTGACGGAGAACGCCTGGCAGGCGCAGCGGCTGCTGCAGGAAATTCCCTTCTTCGCGCCGCAACTGCGCATCCACCTGCTGCCGGACTGGGAGACGCTGCCCTGGGATCATTTCTCGCCGCACCAGGACCTGGTGTCGGAGCGGCTGGCAACGCTGTGCCAGATCGCGCGCGGCGACTTCGACATCGCGCTGGTGCCGGTGACCACCGCGCTCTACCGCTTCGCGCCGGTCGAGTACATCACCGCCAACACCTTCTATTTCAGGCAGGGCGCGAAACTCGGCCCCGATGCGCTGCGGCTGCAACTGACACTCGCCGGCTACAACGCGGTGACCCAGGTCGTCGCACCCGGTGAATACAGTTTCCGCGGCGGTCTGATCGACCTCTATCCGATGGGCAGCCCGCTGCCCTACCGCATCGACCTTTTCGACGACGTCATCGATTCGATCCGAAGCTTCGACATCGACAGCCAGCGCTCGATCATGAAAGTGCCGGAGGTGCGGCTCTTGCCGGCGCGCGAGTTTCCGATGGACGAGGCCGCGCGCACCGCCTTCCGCCAGCGCTTCCGCGAGCGTTTCGAGGGTGACCCGTCGCGCAGCCAGGTCTACAAGGATGTGTCGAAAGGCATTCCCACCGCCGGAATTGAATATTTCCTGCCGCTGTTTTTCGACAAGACCGCGCTGCTGACCGACTACCTGCCGCAGGACACGACGCTCTGCCTGCGGCCGGGCATCAACGAGGCCATCGACGAATTCTGGGCCGACACGCGCGGGCGCCATGCAATGGTGCGCGGCGACCTCGCCAATCCGGTGCTGCCGCCGCAGGAACTGTTCCTGACCGAGGATGCGTTTTTCGGAGCGATCAAAGGTTTTGCGCGGGTTGATCTGGCGGTGGTGACGGCGGCGGTGGCGGACGCCCCCTCGGAAAATGATAAAAATATCAATAAAAACAATAACTTACAAAAACCACATTCTATCCCCTCTCCCGCCTTGGGGCGGGACAAGGGAACACTTGAAGCAACGCAGAGGGTTGGGGTGAGGGTAGGGGAAGATGGCCTCCCCTCACCCCTGCCCTCTCCCCGCGACATGCGGGGAGAGGGAGAAAAGCAGCAGGTAGCGACAGCACCACTGCCGCCACTGAACGTCGAGCGCCGCGCCGACGATCCGCTGCACCGGCTGCGCGCGTTTACCGAAAGTTTCCCCGGCCGCGTGCTCGCGCTGGCCGAGACGCTGGGCCGGCGCGAAACCATGCTCGAGTATTTCCGCGAGTACGGGCTGAAGCCGGCGCAGGCCGCGGACTGGGCCGCTTTCAACGCGGCCGATGCGCGCTTCATGCTCGGCGTCGCGCCGCTGCAGGCGGGGTACATTGACGTCGCCGCAAACGTCGCGATCATTACCGAGAACGAGCTCTATGCCGCGCAGGTACGCCAGCGCGCGGTGCGCGATGCCAAACGCAGCTCCCCCGAGGGCATGCTGCGCGACCTCTCGGAGGTCAAGATCGGCGACCCGGTGGTGCACGAGCAGCACGGCATCGGCCGCTACCTCGGGCTGCAGACCATGGACCTCGGCGAAGGGCCGACCGAATTCCTGACGCTGGAATACGCCAGCGAAGCGAAGCTCTATGTGCCGGTGTCCAGCCTGCACCTGATCAGCCGCTACAGCGGCGCGGCAGCCGACCAGGCGCCGCTGCACCAGCTGGGCAGCGGCCAGTGGGACAAGGCCAAGCGCAAGGCGGCGAAACAGGTGCGCGACACCGCGGCCGAACTGCTCGCGCTCTATGCGCAGCGCGCGGCGCGCGAGGGTTACGCCTTCAAGCTGAAACCCCACGACTACGAGGCCTTCGCCGAGGGCTTTCCCTTCGAGGAAACCGCGGACCAGGCGGCGGCGATCAATGCCACGATCGAGGACCTCAAAAGCAGCAAGCCGATGGACCGGCTGGTCTGCGGCGACGTCGGTTTCGGCAAGACCGAGGTCGCGCTGCGCGCCGCCTTCGTCGCGGTCGCCGACGGCAAACAGGTCGCCGTGCTGGTGCCGACCACCCTGCTCGCCGAGCAGCATTTCAACACCTTCAGCGACCGTTTTGCCGACTGGCCGGTGAAGGTCGCGGAACTCTCGCGTTTCCGCAGTGCGAAGGAAACGGCCGATGCGCTGAAGGGGCTCGCCGAGGGCCGCATCGACATCGCGGTGGGCACCCACAAGCTGGTCAGCAAGGACGTGAAGTTCAGGAACCTCGGGCTGGTGATCATCGACGAGGAGCACCGCTTCGGGGTGCGGCAGAAGGAACAGCTGAAGGCGCTGCGCGCGGAGGTCGACGTGCTGACGCTGACCGCGACGCCGATCCCGCGCACGTTGGCGATGTCGCTGGAGGGCCTGCGCGACTTTTCGGTGATCGCCACCGCGCCGCAGCGGCGGCTGGCGATCAAGACCTTCGTTGCGCGTTACGCGAAATCCCTCATTCGCGAAGCCGTGCTGCGCGAGCTCAAGCGCGGCGGCCAGGTCTATTTCCTGCACAACGACATCGACACCATCCGCAATGTCGAGGAGGAACTGACGCGGTTGCTGCCCGAGGCGCGGGTGCGCATCGCCCACGGCCAGATGCGTGAACGCGACCTCGAACTGGCGATGCGCGATTTCTACCAGGGCCGCTTCAACGTGCTGCTGTGCACCACCATCATCGAAACCGGCATCGACATCCCGACTGCCAACACCATCATCATCAACCGCGCCGACCGTTTCGGGCTGGCGCAACTGCACCAGCTGCGCGGCCGCGTCGGCCGCTCGCACCACCAGGCCTACGCCTACCTGCTGCTGCCCGACGAGGGCAACATCACCCCGGCGGCAAAAAAACGGCTGGAGGCGATCCAGGCGATGGAGGAGCTGGGCTCCGGATTTTTCCTGGCGATGCACGACCTCGAGATCCGCGGCGCCGGCGAGGTGCTCGGCGACTCGCAGTCGGGCGAGATGCAGGAAGTCGGCTTCAACCTCTACTGCACGATGCTCGATGCCGCGGTGAAGTCGCTGAAGGCCGGCAGGGAGCCCGACCTCGAAGCGCCGCTGGGCGTCACCACCGAAATCAACCTGCACGCGCCGGCGCTGCTGCCCGCCGACTACTGCCACGACGTGCACGAGCGGCTGGTGCTCTACAAGCGGCTCGCCAACTGCGACAGCGAGGACCAGCTGCAGCTGCTGCAGGAGGAGCTGATCGACCGGTTCGGCGAACTGCCGGATGCCACGCGCACGCTGCTCGACTGCCACCGCCTGCGCCTGCTCGGCAAGCCGCTGGGCATCGCCCGCATCGATGCCGGCGACGCGGCGATCAACCTGCAGTTCGTGCCCAATCCGCCGATCGAGCCGATCAAGATCATCTCGCTGATCCAGAAGAAAAAACACTACAAACTCGCCGGCCAGGACCGGCTGTGCATCGAGACCGCGACGCCGGACCTGAAGTCGCGGCTCACCGAAATCCGCCGCCTGTTTGCCGAACTGGGCTGATGCGCCGACAATGGCGCTGCCTTCCGCCACGGAGACCACGCCGATGAATCGCCGAAACCGCTCCCTGTCCGTCCTTCTGCTTCTATGCCTGGCGCTGTTCGCCGGCCATGCCGCGGCGCAGGCCGCCATCGGTTTTGTGCTGCTCCACGGCAAGGGCGGCCGCCCCGAGGGCCTGACCGCGCCGCTCGAAGCCAGCCTGCAGCAGCAGGGCATGCTGGTGATCAGTCCCGAGATGCCCTGGTCGGGCAAGCGCAGGTACGACAGCGACGTCGCCGCCGCGGAAGCACAGGTGGCCGAGGCCGTGCGCAGCCTGCGTCAGCGCGGTGCAACGAAGGTCTTCCTCGCCGGCCACAGCCAGGGTGCGGTATTCGGGCTGCATTACGCGTCGAAACACCCGCTCGACGGGCTGGTGCTGATCGCGCCCGGCGGCAATGTCGCGACGAATTTCTACCGCCAGAAGGTGAGCCCCTCGGTATCGAAGGCGCGCAGGCTGGTGGCTGACGGCAAGGGCAATGAACCGGGCGAATTCGAGGAATTCGAAGGCGACAAGGGATTCTGGACCGTGCGCACCACGGCCGCGGCCTACCTGTCCTGGTTCGATCCCGACGGCGCGATGAATCAGACGAAATCGTCGCGCGCGCTGCCGAAAACCCTGCCGGTGCTGCATGTCGCGCCGACCTCGGACTACCCGGCGCTGCTGCGCGCGAAGCAGGAGATGTTCGGCGCGCTGGCCACGCCGCTGAAGCAGCTCCACGAGCCGTCTTCGGATCACCGCAATGCGCCGCGCGACTCGGCCGCGGAGATCGCGCGCTGGGCCGCCGAAGTCGCAAAACAGTAGAAAGGTCTTTCATGCCGATGCGCAAATGGCGCCCGCAGGATCTCGACGCCACGATTGACACTTTCCGCCGCGCGGTGCACGAACTCGCTGCCGGCGACTACACGCCCGAGGAACTCGAGGCCTGGGCACCGCGGGAGTGCGACCGCAGCGCCTGGGAACGCAGGATGGAAGGCAGCCGCGGCTGGATCTTCGAGATCAACGGCAAACTCGGCGGCTTCATCACCAGCGACGCGCCGGGCCACATCGACCTGCTTTACGTGCACCCCGATTACAAGCGCATGGGCGTGGCCACCGCGCTGCTGGAACTGCTGGTCGCCGACGCCGGTGCGCGCGGCATCACCGCACTCCGCACCGAAGCCAGCCGCAGCGCGAAACCCTTCTTCGAGCAGGCGGGTTTTTCGGTGCTGCGTACGGAGCGGGTCATGCGCGACGGCGTCGCGCTGGAACGTTTCGTGATGGAACGCGCCGGGTGAACGGCGGCACGCGCCTCGCGGCAACGGCCGGTGTGCTATGCGCCGCGATGTTCGGCGCGGCCTTCCTGATCAAGCGCCTGCCCTGCGGCCGGGATCTCGAAGCCTGGCTCGCCCTGGGCCTGGCGGTGTGCCTGGCGTTGATCGCGCTGCCGTGGTTCCTGCATCGCAGGGCATCGGTGCCGGCACGCAGCGGATGCAGCGCAGCCGCGCTGGTGGCAGGCATCGCCACCTGGGTCGCGGGTTTCCATTTCGCCGGCATTCCGCTGCTGTGCCGGCTGTTCTGACGGCCGCGAAACCCCGCGGCTTCGTAGCCCGGAAGTAGCGCAGCGAATTCCGGGACAGGTCCATGCAATGGTTCGGAACGGCCCCGGACTCCGGCCTGCGGCCGTCCTCCGGGCCACTGGCTGCAGGATCAGCCTGCCGCGGCGTTGGAATGGAAAATCAGTCCCGCATGCTCGCGCAATGCATGGAACCTGATCTTCGGCCACTGCTCCTGCGCGACATCGATCTCGATTGAATTGCCGGCGAGGAAGGCCGGCGCGCCGACGGCGTCATGGGCGACGCGGTGGGCATTGGCGTCGATGAAACGCTGAAGTTCGCGGTCATCAACACAGGTCACCCAGCGCGCGGCCACGTAGCGAGCCGGCGACAAGCGCGCTTCACAGCCGTATTCGTGCTTCAGGCGGTGCGCGACCACTTCGAACTGCAGCTGGCCGACTGCACCGAGCAGCAGCAGGCTGCCGGCCACCGGCTTGAACACCTGGATCGCGCCCTCTTCTCCCAGTTGCGCGAGTCCCGTTTTCAGCTGCTTGCTGCGCAGCGGGTCGGCGACCTCGACGGTCTGGAACAGTTCCGGCGCGAAAAACGGCAGGCCGGTGAACTGCAGGTCCTCGCCTTCGGTCAGCGTGTCGCCCAGCTGCAGCACACCGTGGTTGGGGATGCCGATGATGTCACCGGCGTAGGCATCCTCGACCTGTTCGCGGCGCTGCGACAGGAAGGACACTACCGAACTCGGCCGGAAGAACTTGTCGGTGCGGCAGTTTTTCAGGCGCATCGTGCGCTCGAAACGGCCGGAGCAGATGCGGATGAAGGCGACACGGTCGCGGTGTCCGGGATCCATGTTGGCCTGGATCTTGAACACGACGCCGGTGAATTTCGGCTCTTCCGGCTTCACTTCGCGCTGCAGCGCCTGGTGCGGCCGCGGCGGAGAGGCGAAATCAACGACGGCGTCGAGCACCTCGCGCACGCCGAAATTGTTGATCGCCGAACCGAAGAACAGCGGCGTCTGTTTGCCGGCAAGGAATTCCCCGCGGCTGTATTCGGGCGACACACCCTGAACCAGCTCCATTTCGGCGAGGGCGTGGGCGAAGGTGTCGCCGAAACGCGCAGCAATCTCCGGATTGTCGATGCCCTCGATGATCTCGTCATCGTCGCCGACGCGGTCCTCGCCCGCGGTGAACACGCGCATGCGGTCGGCGCGCAGATCGAACACGCCCTTGAACTGCTTGCCCATGCCCACCGGCCAGGTGCAGGGCACCACCGGCATGCCCAGCGTGCGCTCGATCTCGTCGACAAGGTCGGTAGGCTCGCGCACTTCGCGATCCATCTTGTTGATGAAGGTGATCACCGGCGTGTTCTGGGCACGGCAGACCTGCAGCAGCCGCAGCGTCTGCGGCTCTATGCCGTTGGCGGCGTCGATGACCATCAGTGCGGCGTCGACTGCGGTCAGTACGCGGTAGGTGTCTTCCGAGAAATCGCGGTGGCCCGGCGTGTCGAGCAGGTTGATCACGCAGTCGCCGTATTCCATCTGCATCACCGAACTCGCCACCGAGATGCCGCGTTGCTTCTCGATCTCCATCCAGTCCGAGGTCGCGTAACGCGAAGCCTTGCGCGACTTGACGCTGCCGGCAATGTGGATCGCGCCGGCGAACAGCAGCAGTTTTTCGGTCAGCGTGGTTTTGCCCGCGTCCGGGTGGGAAATGATGGCGAAGGTGCGACGGCGGGAGACTTCTTTGTCGATGCTCATGAATGGCCTGCCTGGGGGTCCGCGCAGGATGCGCCGGACGTTTTGCGGGGCGCATTATAGCAGCGATATTTTTCTCCATTAAATCAGATACATAAGCCTCACCGGCGGACGGCATGCAGCGTCAGTGCAGCAAGGACGGCCACTGCGGATGCAGGTCGCGGTGCTGGATGCCGAGGAAAATCGGCCCGGCCCGCCGGCGGTGGATGTTGATCTTCGCGTTGTAGACGGTATGCGCCATGCCGTGCTTGTCACGCAAGTCGTAGCGATTGACCATGAATCCGCCGCCCGGGATCGCCTCGCCGGTCAGATAGCAGCGAATGTTGCCAATCTCGTCGCCAGCCACCACCAGTCCACGCAGCTGGTTGAGACTGGCCGCGGCGCGTTCGACGAAATTGAGGGTATTGAAGGGGCGCGCACCAGCATCGCCATCACCGGCCATCTCGATCTCGAAGTCGCCGAGCAGGATCTGCCCGGGCAATGCCTGCTCGACCATGCGCGCGAGGTCGATGGTGACCTGGCCGACGATGTAGCCGAAGGTCGTGGGATTGAGGCCTTCAACCTGGTAGAACTCGTAGTGCTTGCCGACATGGAAGGCGGCGCGCAGCTCAGGGACCGGGAAACGCCGCGCCTTGTGCCGGGCGACTGCATTGTCGGCAAGGATCAGCATCGCCAGCTTGTAGAGTGCAAGGTTGCCTTCGATGGTCTGGGCGCGGTTCCAGATGTAGAAGCCGTCGCCGGTGGTGGTACGCGCGAAATTGATGTCGACATCCTTGGACAACAGCTGGCGATAGGCGGAATTCACCGAGTAGCTGATGCTGTTGAGCATCGCCACCTGCTCCAGCGGCGTGCGCAGCGAAAAGCCGACCGCGTCGAGCAACACCACCGCGCGCCGCGGCACCAGCGACACGCTGTAACGCGCGATAAGCCGCGTCACCAGCGCGTCGCCGGGCTGATCCGACGGCGGAAACACCTTGCGGATGACACGGGCGGTCCTGCCGAGCACACCGCGGATGCGTTCGAACTCCGCCGCCGTCACATGGCGCTGCCCGGCAAATATGCCGTCGATGAAAGCCACGGTGTCCGCCACGTCCGCGGTCGAAGGTTCCATGTCGAAAGGCTCGAGGATGGCGTAATGGCGGACCGCGAGAAACCGGTACTCGTCACCGAGCCGCGTCCAAACCAGGACGATGTTGGCGCCGAGCTCCCAGGCGTCAAACAGAAGCTCGTCTATTGCCGTCAGCAACTGACGCAGCTGCGGCGTCAGTACTTGCCCTTCCTCGGTCGCGGCCGCGACCGCATCGATCCAGCTGTAGCGTTTGATGACGCCTTCCTCCTGCCTTGACGGCCGGCATCCGGCCGGGCGCTCCGGTTGTGCCGCGAACGGAAACCGTCCGGCATTCTGTACCAGCGGCGTGCGCGGGGCAAATGTTGCCCGCTGCCCCAGCATGGACATGGCGCAGCGCAGTCACCGCTACAATGCCGTCATTGAGCTCGGCCCCGCGTGCAGAGGCAAACCATGTTCGAACTGAAGACTCTGGGTCTTTTCATCGCCACCGCAGTGGCCGAGATCGTCGGCTGTTACCTGCCGTACCTGTGGCTGCACAAGGGCGCGCCGGCCTGGGTTCTGCTGCCGGCGGCGGCTGCGCTGTCGATCTTCGTGTGGCTGCTGACGCTGCACCCGGCGGCGGCGGGCCGGGTTTATGCCGCGTACGGCGGGGTTTATGTGGCGACCGCGCTGTTGTGGCTGTGGGCGGTGGACGGCATCCGGCCGACCGCCTGGGATCTCGCCGGCGGTGCAGTGGCCATCGCCGGCATGGCGATCATCATGTTCGCGCCGCGCCCGGCCTGAGCACCACTGTCAGTAGGTACCGGGGTAGGTGCCGCCGTCGATCAGGAAGTTCTGCCCGGTGATGAAGGCCGCCTGCATGCTGCAGACATAGGCGCAGAGCTCGCCGAACTCGTTGGGATCGCCGAAGCGCCCGGCAGGTATCACCTGGCTGCGCTTGGCCAGGTACTGCTCCAGCGTGATCCCCGCCTCCTTCGCGTTGACCGTCAGCCGCGTCTTCAGGCGGTCGGTCATGAACTGGCCGGGCAGGATATTGTTGATGGTGACGTTGTGGCGCACGGTCTTGCGCGCGAGTCCCGCGACAAAACCGGTGAGACCCGAGCGCGCGGCATTCGACAGGCCGAGTTCCTCGATCGGCGCCTTCACCGAGTTCGAGGTGATGTTGACGATGCGGCCGAACTTGCGCGCGATCATGCCGTCGACTGTGGCCTTGATCAGCTCGATCGGCGTCAGCATGTTGGCATCCACCGCCTTGATCCAGTCTTCGCGCGTCCACTCGCGGAAGTCGCCGGGCGGCGGGCCGCCGGCGTTGTTGACCAGGATGTCGGGCTGCGGGCAGGCGGCGAGCGCCGCGGCGCGGCCCTCGGGGGTGGTGATGTCGGCGACCAGCGCGGTGACCTTCACGCCGGAGGCCTTGCGGATCTCCTCCGCGGTTTTTTCCAGGGCCTCGCGCCCGCGCGCGAGTATCGTGACATCGACGCCCTCACGCGCCAGCGACATCGCGCAGGCGCGGCCCAGTCCCTTGCTTGCTGCACACACCAGCGCGGTCCTGCCCCTGATTCCGAGGTCCATATGCTGACAGTCTCCCTGAGATTGGCCTGCGTTAGATCAAAATATTAGCGAATGTTAATGCTAGCATGGCAGACATTGAAGAAGGCCAAACCGGCAATGGGCGCCGGACATCACAACAAACGGAGGAGACGATGATCAACACAAAACATCAGCCAAAATACAAACCATCCGCAGTCCGCATGCTGTTGGGCCTGGCGCTGGCCGGCTTTGCCGGCGCCACTCTGGCGCAGGCCTATCCGAGCAAGACCGTCCGCATGATCGTGCCCTTCGCACCGGGCGGCAACACCGACATCATTGCGCGCATCGTCGTGCCGGGCATGAGCAAGGCGCTGGGCCAGCAGATCATCATCGACAACCGCGGCGGCGCCGGCAGCATGCTCGGCACCGACATGGCGGCGAAGTCACCGCCCGACGGCTACACGCTGCTGATGGTGTCGGCGGCGCACGTGATCAATCCGGCGATGGTGAAGAAGCTGCCCTTCGACCCGGTGAAAAGTTTCGCCGCGATTTCCAAGGTCGCCGACGTGCCGAGTGCGATCGTCGTGCACCCTTCGCTGCCGGTGAAGAATGCCAGGCAGCTGATCGCGCTGGCGAAAACGAAGCCGGGCCAGCTCAACTATGGCAGTGCCGGCCGCGGCAGCATCGGCCACCTGTCGGCCGAGCTGCTGGGCTCGGTGGCGCAGATCAAGATGACCCATGTGCCGTACAAGGGAGCCGGCCCGGCGCTGACCGACACCATGGCGGGCCACGTCGAGCTGCTGATCAGCAGCATGCCGGCAGTGATCGGCCAGTCACGCGCGGGCAAGCTGCGCATGATCGCCCAGGGCGGCGAGAAGCGCTCGCCCGCCGCCGCCGACGTGCCGACCATGATCGAGTCCGGCGTGCCGGGCTTTGTGGTCACCGCCGGCTTCGGTCTCTTCGCCCCGGCGGGCACGCCGCGTCCCGCCATCGACCGCGTCCTCGGCGCCCTGAAATCGGCCCTGTCCGATGCCGCAGTGCGTGACCGGCTGTCCGGTGAAGGCGCCGACCCGGTAGGCAGCACACCGGAGGAATACGAGCAGTTCACCCGTGCCGAGATCGAGAAATGGATCAAGGTCGCGCGTGCCGCAGGCATACAGCCCGAATAACTCTCCACGCCCCCACCCACGCACCCAGGAAACGTCCATGAGCACCAAACGCAAGACCGCCACCGCAGACCGCAACACGACGCGCCGTTTCTCCTGGCTGCGCCTGCCCGAGCTGAAGAATCCCGAGCCCGCCGTGCGCAAGCTGCAGCAGGAGTGCCTGGAGCGCCTGGGGTTCGTGCGCAACTTCCTGCGCCTGCCCTTCGGGCCGGGACGGCTTGCGCTGTACCAGGGATACCTCGACAAGCTGATGCGCTCGAACGACGGCGAGTTGCCGCCGGTGGAGCGCGAGTTCCTGGCGCTGATCGCCAGTGTCGAGAACCGCTGCGAGGTCTGCATCCTGTCGCACGGCGGCGCGCTGAAGAAATACGGCATGGATCCGCAGCTCGTCGATACGCTGACACTCGCCTGGCGCCGCGCCACGCTGACGCCGCGCCTGCATGCGCTGGCGGAATTCGCGTCGAAGCTGACGCTGCATGCCGGTGACGTCGACGCCACGCTGATCGGCGGCCTGCGCGCAGCGGGACTCAAGGAAGCGGAAATCCTCGAGGCGGTGCAGGTCGTCGCGATCTACAACTCCAACAACCGCATCAACAACGCGCTGGGAATGCAGCCCAACCGCTGAACGGCTGCCGGGCTTACGGTCCGGCAGCGCTCACAACGAGCGGTGGGTGCCGTCGCAGAACGGCGGGTTCTTCGTGCGCTTGCAGCCGCAAAGCCACTGCCTGCCCGGCTCGGCCAGAGTGAACCTGACCGGCTCGAAACCCGAACCCTTGTGCGAACCGTCGCAGAAGGGCTGCTTCGCCGAGCGGCCGCAGGCGCACCACCAGTAATCCCCGGGGGCAAGCTCCACGACAAAGGGCGCTTTCTGCGGGCAGGCGGCTTCTGGCATGGCGATGCTCCCGGAAGTCAGGCAACAGCCACACTGTCCGCCTGCGAGCGCAGCGCGTCAAGCCGGCGGCGTATGATCGGCCAGGCGCCAACTCCCACCGGGCTTCCATGACCGTTCCCCGCATTTGCGCTGCCGCCCTGCTACTGCTGCCGTCGCTGGCGCTGGCGCAAGCCGTCAGCAGCGTCGAGATCGCGACGCGCCCCGGTGTGACCCAGCGTTTCCTGCTGCTGACGCCCGAAAAACCCGGGGCGGCAGTGATCCTGTTCGCCGGCGGCGATGGTTATATCGGCATCGACAGCGCAGGCAAGCTGCAGCGCAGCGGCAATTTCCTGGTGCGCTCGCGCCAGCTGTTTGCCGAACAGGGACTGGCAACGGCGGTCATCGACGCGCCTTCGGACATGCAGACGCCTCCCTACCTCTCGGGCAGGCGGCAGACCCTTGAACATGTTGCCGATGTCGAGGCGGTGATCGCCTGGCTGCGGCAGCGTCACGACATCCCGGTGTGGCTGGTCGGCACCAGCCGCGGCACCCAGTCCGCAGCCTGGGTGGCAACCCGGCTGCCACGCGCCTCCGGCGGTCCCGACGGCATCGTGCTGACGGCCAGCGTGCTGCGCGATCCACGCAGCCCTGCCGTGCCCGACATGGCGCTGGATCGCCTGCATGTGCCGGTGCTGGTGGTGCACCACCGGCAGGACGCCTGCCGCGTCACGCGCCCGGAAGACCTGCCGCGGCTGATGGAAAGGCTGGCCGCGACGCCGCGGCGGGAACTGCTGCTGTTCGACGGCGGCATCAGCGAGGGCAATCCCTGCCAGGCACGTGCCTACCACGGCTTCAACGGTATCGAGCGCGAGGTGGTCACCCGCATCGCCGCCTGGATCAGCGCGCCCTGAGGCGGCCGGCCGCGGCACGGCCTTCGATATAATCGCCGCTCCCGTTTTTCCGGACATTCCCATGCATCTCGTGATCCAGGGCGCGGACATCGAAACCCGCGACCTCAAGGAACTCGCCAGACTCGCGGGCGCTTCGGCCATCGACCGCCTGTCCGCCACCGCCTTCCGCCTGCGCGGCGCGCGGCCGGCGCCCGGCATTGCCGAACATTGCGCGGCCGCGAAGCTCGACCACGGCTTCGTGCCCGAAGGCCGCCGCCTGTCGGATTTCGGGCTGCTGGTGATGGACATGGATTCGACGCTGATCACCATGGAAACCATCGACGAGCTCGCCGACATGATCGGCATCAAGGCCGAGGTCGCGCGCATCACCGAGCGCGCGATGCGCGGCGAGATCGAATACGACCAGAGCCTGCGCGAGCGGCTGGCGCTGCTGAAGGGACTCGACGAATCGGCGCTACAGCGGGTCTACGACGAGCGGCTGAAGTTCTCCCCCGGTGCCGAACGCATGCTGGAGGCCGTGCGCCGCGCCGGCATCAAGACCCTGCTGGTCTCCGGCGGCTTCAGCTACATGACCGACCGGCTGAAGGATCGCGCGCGGCTCGACTACACCCATTCCAATGTGCTGGAGATCGTCGGCGGCAGGCTGACCGGCAACGTGGTCGGCGGCATCGTCAACGCCGACGCCAAGCGCGCGGCGTTGCTGAAAGTCGCGGCTGAACTGGGACTGAAGCGCGAACAGATCGCCGGCATCGGCGACGGCGCCAACGACCTCAAGTTCATGGCGGAATGCAGCGTGAGTTTTGCGTACCGCGCGAAGCCGGTGGTGCGCGAGCAGACCACTTACGCGATCAACCACTCGGGGCTCGACGCCCTGCTCTGGCTGCTGTCAGCCGGAGATGAATAAAAATATCTATAAAAACAATTACTTATATCAAATCCGGATTCGCAGGCTACTGCGGGAATTTGTAAAAGTCGCGGTTGAGCCAGGCCACGATGTCCTCGATTTCCTGCTTCGTGAACTTCGGGTTCATGCGGTCATTCCAGCGCTCGGTTTCCTTCTTCAGCGCGGCCAGGGTTTTCACCTTCGCACGCGGCGCCACGTAGAGCTCGGTGCCGTGGCAACCGAGGCAGTCCTGATGCAGCTGCTCGCCGCGCACCGGATCGCCGGCCGCCTGCGCTGTGGGCATCGCAAAAACCGAACACAGCAAAAGGGTCGTGAATATCCTCATTTGACACCCTTCCGTTCACGGCTCGGATCGCTCACTTTCAGCCCCTGCAGCCGCGCCCGCTCCTCCATCGCCTTCACATGCGCGGCGCGCAAGCGCTCGCGCTCTTCCGGCGTGCTGGCGCCGCGCAGGCGCAGCCGGTACTGCTCGCGCTCCTGCGAAGTCATCAGTTCCGAACCGGGAATGATTTCCCGTTGCACGCGCGCCGGATCCGCGGCCATGGCCGGTACGGTCGCCGCCGCGAGCAAGGCTGCCAGATACAGGAAAGTCAGTTTTCGCGTATTCATGGCGTGATTATGGCGTCGCCGCGGCTGCAGCCATTGACCTGCATCAATCCGGCAGGCTGCCGGGCAGGGCCATCCTCAGTAAACCGGATACGGACCCAGGTCACCGAGGCCATAGGGCCGCATCGCGCCGCCCGCCTCGCCGCACATGCCGTAGATGAAGGGGAACACGGCACGGCCGGGCGTCAGGAAACGCAGGTCGCGGAACCAGACGCAGAGCCTGTCAGCCGCGCTGTCGATCCGGTAGAACACCGGATAGGCCGAGAACCAGCGGAAAAAGGCGAACTCCGGGTGCTCGAAGACCGCGTGCACCGCGGCACGCTCGCCGCCGTTGCCGAAACGCGGGCTGAATTCCCAGGCGGCCTGGCCGAGCGGCCGGTAGACCGCGTCAAGCCGCGCAATGAGGCCCGCCTCCGGACCGGCCGTCTGCAGCCGGTCGCGCCGCACATTGACGTGGCTGTAGTGGTAACCCTCCGCATCCTCGATCACCACCATCCAGTTGAAGGGCGACACCGGCCGCGGCAATGCGGTCACCGCGACCGCACGGATGCCGGCAGCCTGCGCATGGCGTTCGCCGAAATCGATCGCCTGCTGCAGTGCGGTGTATTGCAGGCCGACATAGGACACCAGCACCACCAGGCCGGCGACCGCCGGGATGCGCGAGCGCCGCCACAGCAGCGAGGCCAGCAGGCCGGCGACGATGATGCCGCTGAACCAGAGATCGATGATGAAGGTGGTGCCGAGGCCGTGGCGATAATCCGAGAACGGCGAAAAAATCATCGTGCCGAAACTGGTGATCCAGTCGCCGGCTATATGCGCGGCCAGCGACAGCGCAACCACCGGCGCATAGGTCTTCCAGCCCGGTCCCTTGCGCCAGAGCAGCGCGAGGATCAGCGACAGCAGGATCGTCCACAGCGGCAGCATTACCAGCGAGTGGGTGATTCCGCGGTGGTGGTACAGATAGGCCAGCGGCGAAATCCAGGATGCAACGACGTCGATGTCGGGAAATGCGCCGACGGCAAAACCGATGCCGACGCGGCGAGCCAGCGGCAAGGCGGGTTTCTCGATGCCGGCAGTCGCGCGCGCCAGCAGCGCGCCCGAGAGGGCGTGGGTCAGGGTATCCATTGGATTGCGAAACGATGAACGATGAGTGATGAGCGCCCCCGCATGATCAGGGCTTTCCGCTCATCGTTCATCGCTCATAACTCATCGCTGCCTTTTCAGTCCCAGCGCTCATCCCGCACCTGGATCTGTCCGTCCTCGACGCGCAGCGGGAAGGTCGCGGTCGGCTCATAGGCCGGCGCCGACAGCGCATCGCCGGTACGCACGCAGAACCGCGCGCCGTGGCGCGGGCAGACCACCTGGTCGCCCTCAAGCTGGCCGCTCGCCAGTTCGCCGCCGTCGTGGGTGCAGACATCCTCGATCGCGAAATATTCGCCGCCGATGTTGAACACGGCGACGGCCACGCCGTCGACGTCGGCAACCTTGCAACTGCCGGGCGCGATCTCGCCCACCGCGGCGACGGTGACCCAATCCGCCATGGCTACACCGCGACGACTTCGAGATCGGGTTCGATCTGGCGCACCAGGCTTTCGATGCCGGCCAGCGTGCCCGACAGCGAACTCGGGCAGCTGCCACAGGCGCCCTGGTAATGCACGGACAGCTTGTTGCCCTCGAGGCCGACCACGTAGAGGTCGCCGCCGTCGTTCTGCAGGTACGGGCGCACCTGTTCGTCGAGCGCGGCATTGATGCGGTCCAGGCGGTCACGGTCTTCCGGGCTCAGCTTTTCCGGATCCAGCGCCTCACCCGCCTGCTCGGCCAGCTGCGCCGACTGCGCATCGGCCGTGGGGGCATCCCGGATCGGCACCGCCAGCTTGCGCATCAGTTCCTGCCAGTCGGCACCACCATCCTGGGTCACGGTGACCCAGTGATCGACGTAGAACACGTTGGTGACATGCTCAATGTCGAACAGGGCCATGGCCAGCGGATCGCCCACGGCCTGCTCCGGTTTGTCATACGAGCGGGTGATGCCCCAGGTCAGCGGCTCCCGCAGGATGAATTTCATCGCATTGGGGTTCGGGGTCGGTTCGATTTCAGCGATTTTCGGCATGTTCGGTAATGCAACGGCTGTGTGGCTTATTCGGTGGACGCGGTGTCGCTGCCGGCGAAGGCGGCATGCAGCGTATGCCAGGGCAGGATCGCGCACTTCACCCGGGTCGGCAGGTCGCGCACGCCGGCAAACACCGTCAGCCGGCCGAGGTGGTGCGGCGCGGCGGTGTCGAGCTTGCCGGTGGTCATGTCGCGGAACTCCTGCACCATCAGTTCGGCGTCAGCGCGGGTCTTGCCCTTGACGGCGGCGGTCATCATCGACGCCGAAGCCTTGCAGATCGCGCAGGCCTCGCCCTCGAAACCGACGGCTTCAACCTGCTCGCCGTTCAGTTTCAGGGACAGGTGGATATGGTCCCCGCACAGCGGATTAAGACCCTCGGCCTTGTGGGTGGCATCGGCAAGCATGCCCCAGTTGCGGGGCTTCTTGTTGTGCTCGAGGATCATCTCCTGATAAAGGGCACGGCTGTCCATGATCAAATCGAAATTCAAAAACGAGCCACAGAGGACACAGAGAGCACAGAGAACTGCAAACTTGGGGTTTTCTCTGTGAACTCTGTGCCCTCTGTGGCTAGAGGTTTTAAGGTTTTGCTGTTCATGCGAACAACTTCTGCACCCGGCCAAGCGACTCGACCAGCGCGTCGACTTCGGCGGTGGTGTTGTAAAAAGCAAAGGACGCGCGGCAGGTCGCCGGCACCTTGAAACGCTGCATCACCGGCTGTGCGCAGTGGTGGCCGGTGCGGATCGCCACGCCGTCGTCGTTCAGCAGCGAACCGACGTCATGCGGATGCACGCCTTCGACGGCAAAGGACAGCACCGCGGCCTTTTTCTCGGCGGTGCCGATCAGGCGCACGCCGGGCAGCCGGTTGAAGCGGTCGGTGGCGTAGTCCAGCAGATCCGTTTCATGGGCGGCAATGCGCTCGATGCCGATTCCGGTCAGGTAATCAATCGCCGCGCCCAGCGTGATCGCCTCTCCGATTGGCGGCGTGCCGGCCTCGAACTTGGCGGGGATCGGGGCGTAGGTGGTTTTTTCGAAGGTGACCGACAGGATCATGTCGCCGCCGCCCTTGAAGGGCTGCATCTTCTCCAGCAGCGCAGCCCTGCCGTAGAGCGCGCCGATGCCGGTCGGGCCGCAGAGCTTGTGGCCGGAAAACACGTAGAAATCGCAGTCGAGGTCCTGCACGTCGACCTTCAGGTGCGGCGCCGCCTGCGCGCCGTCGACCAGCACCGGCACGCCATGTTCATGGGCGATGGCGATCATCTCCTTCACCGGCGTGATCGTGCCCAGCGCGTTCGAGACATGGGTCAGCGCGACGAACTTCGTGTTCGCGCTGAACAGCCCGCGGTATTCATCGATGAGCAGCTCGCCGCGGTCGTTGACCGGCACCACGCGGATTTTCGCGCCCTTCTCTTCGGCGACCATCTGCCAGGGCACGATGTTGGAATGGTGCTCCAGCGTCGTCAGGATGATTTCGTCGCCGGGACCGAAGAACCTGCGGCCGTAGCCGTGGGCGACGAGATTGATGCCCTCGGTGGTGCCGCTGGTGAAGATGCATTCGCGCTCTTCCCGGGCATTGAGGAATTTCTGCACCTTGCGCCGTGCCGCCTCGTATTCGGCGGTGGCGGTCTCCGACAGGTAATGCACCGCGCGGTGGATGTTGGCGTGCTGGGACGAGCGGTATTTCACCCAGCGCTCCATGACCTGCCGCGGCATCTGGCTCGAGGCCGCGTTGTCGAGGAACACCAGCGGCTTGCCGTTGACCTTGAGGTCGAGGACCGGGAAATCACGCCGCAGCGCGGCCACATCCAGCGGCGCCAGCAGGGGCTCGCGCGCGGTCATGCGCCGGCCTCCGTGCGCGCCAGCACCATCGCCTCCAGCTTCGCCACCAGCGAGGGCACGGGAATGCGGTCGATGATCTCGGCGCCAAAGGCGTAGGTCAGCAGGTTGCGCGCCTGCGCTTCCGGCAGGCCGCGGCTCTTCAGGTAGAACAGGTGGTCGGGATCGAGCTGGCCGACGGCGGCACCGTGTGCGCACTTGACGTCGTCAGCGAAGATTTCGAGCTGCGGCTTGGTGTCGACATGCGCCTTGTCCGACAGCAGCAGGTTGCGGTTCTGCTGCGAGGAGTCGGTCAGCTGCGCCCCCTCGCGCACAAACACCTTGCCGTTGAATACGGCATGGGCGCCGCCGCCGACGATGGTCTTGTGCACCTGCTCGCAGCGGCCGTGGGGTTTCAGGTGATCGATCAGCGTGTGGGTGTCCGCGAGCTGGCGGCCATCAATCAGCGCCAGGCCGTCAATCGCGACCTCGACGCCCTCGCCCTGCTGCAGGATGGCAAGGTTGTTGCGCGACAGCCGCGCCCCCAGCGTCACCGCCTGCGAAACAAAACGCGCATCCTTGCCCAGCGTGACCGCGCAGCTGCCGATGTGGAAGGCCTTCTGGCTTTCGCGCTGCAGCTTGATGTGGCGGACGGCGGCATTGTCCGCCACCGCGATCTCGGTCACCGCATTGGTCAGGCCGGCGGCTTCACCCTGCGCGACGTAATCCTCGATCACGCAGCCCTCGGCGCCGGATTCGGCGACAAGCAGCACACGCGGATGGGCGGCAACGTTTTGCCCGGCGGCGACAAACAGCAGGTGGATCGGCGCCTTCAGCACCGCACCCTTCGCGAAATGGATGAACACGCCCTGGTTCAGGAAGGCCGTGTTGAGCGACGCGAACAGGTCGTCACCGGCAATCTTCGTCAGGTGGGGCTCGAGCAGCGCGGCATGGCTTTTCAGGGCATCAGCCAGCGGCAGCACGGTGACACCGGCCGGAAGTGTGCCGGACGACCCCAGCTGCGGCACGAGAATGCCGTCGATGAACACCAGGCGCACCGCAGCCTCGGGCACGGCGTGGGCCTCGACCTCCTCTGCCGTCACCGGTGCCGGCAGCGCTGCGGGCTGCAGCTGCAGCTTCGTCAGCGGTGTCAGGTCGGTGAAGCGCCATTCCTCGTCGCGGGTGGTCGGCACCGACAGCGCATTGGCACGCTCCAGCGCCGAAGCGCGCCGGGCATCGAGCCAGGCCGCAGGGCTTTTCGGGACGGCACCGCTGCCCGCGAGCAGTGAAGCCACGTAGGGATGAACTGCCGCGGTCGTCACGCTGCCGCCTTTTTGCCGTCCAACAGCCAGTCGTAGCCGCGCTCCTCGAGTTCCAGCGCCAGCGTCCTGTCGCCGGAGCGGATGATGCGACCGGCCGACATCACATGCACGTAATCCGGCGTGATGTAGTTGAGCAGGCGCTGGTAGTGGGTCACCAGCACGCAGGCGTTGTCGGCGTTCAGCAGCTTGTTGACGCCGCCGGCAACCACGCGCAGCGCGTCGATGTCGAGGCCGGAGTCGGTTTCGTCGAGCAGCGCCAGTTTCGGCTCGAGCAGTGCCATCTGCAGGATCTCGTTGCGCTTCTTCTCGCCGCCGGAGAAGCCGTCATTGACGCTGCGACCGAGGAATTCCGGATTCATCTCCAGCAGCTTCATTTTTTCACGCACCAGGTCGTCGAACTCCAGCGGATCAAGTTCATCCTTGCCGCGACCGCCCTGCACCGTGTTGTAGGCGAGTCGCAGGAAGGCGCTGTTGGTGACGCCCGGGATTTCCACCGGATACTGGAAGCCGAGGAAGATGCCGGCGCGGGCGCGCTCATCGGACTCCAGCGCGAACAGGTCCTTGCCCTCGAACAGCACATCGCCGCCCTTGACCGTGTAAGCCGGATGGCCGGCCAGCACCTTGGCAAAGGTGCTCTTACCGGAGCCGTTGGGCCCCATGATCGCGTGCACTTCTCCGGCACGGACCGTCAGGTTGATGCCCTTGAGGATCTCGACTCCCGCCACGGTGGCGGTCAGGTCACGGACCTCGAGGATGGTTTTTGCGTCTTTGTTGATCATCCGACACTACCTTCAAGTTTCAGCCCCAGGAGCTTGGTCGCCTCGACCGCGAACTCCATCGGCAGTTGCTGGAATACGTCCTTGCAGAAGCCGTTGATGATCATCGACACCGCTTCCTCGGTGCCGATGCCGCGGCTCTGGAAATAGAACAGCTGGTCCTCGCCGATCTTCGAAGTGGTCGCCTCGTGTTCCACTTTCGCGGTCGGGTTGTTGACCTGGATGTAGGGGAAGGTGTTGGCGCCGCATTTGGCCCCGATCAGCATCGAGTCGCACTGCGAGAAGTTACGCGCACCCTCGGCCTTGGCGCCGATTTTCACCAGACCGCGGTAGCTGTTGTTGGAATGCCCGGCCGAGATGCCCTTGCTGATGATCGTGCTGCGGGTGTTTTTCCCGAGGTGGATCATCTTGGTGCCGGTATCGGCCTGCTGCTTGTGGTTGGTCAGCGCCACCGAGTAGAACTCGCCGATCGAGTTCTCGCCGAGCAGCACGCAGGACGGGTATTTCCAGGTGATCGCCGAGCCGGTTTCGACCTGGGTCCAGGAAATCTTCGAGTTGCGCCCCTTGCACAGCCCGCGCTTGGTGACGAAGTTGTAAATGCCGCCCTTGCCGTTTTCGTCGCCGGCATACCAGTTCTGCACCGTCGAATACTTGATGTCGGCATCATCCAGCGCCACCAGCTCGACCACCGCGGCATGCAACTGGTTGGTATCGAACTTGGGTGCCGTGCAGCCCTCGAGGTAGGACACCTGTGCGCCCTCCTCGGCAATGATCAGCGTGCGCTCGAACTGCCCCGAGTCCTGGGTATTGATGCGGAAATAGGTCGACAGCTCCATCGGGCACTTGACACCCTTCGGGATGAAGCAGAAGGAACCGTCGGTGAACACCGCGGAATTGAGCGCCGCGTAATAGTTGTCCCCGGCCGGCACCACGGAGCCGATGTATTTCTTCACCAGTTCCGGATGGTTGTGCACGGCTTCCGAGATCGAACAGAAGATTATGCCGACCTCGGCCAGTTTTTCCTTGTAGGTCGTCGTCACCGACACCGAATCGAAAATCACGTCGACCGCGACGCCGGCCAGCGCCGCGCGCTCGTGCACCGGCACGCCGAGTTTCTCGAAGGTCCGCAGCAGCTCGGGATCGACTTCGTCCATACTCTGCTTCTTCTTCGGCTTCGGCGCGGCGTAATAGCTGATGTCCTGGAAGTCGATCTTCGGGTACGTCACGTTCGGCCACTTCGGCTCGGTCATCGTCAGCCAGTGGCGGTAGGCCTTCAGGCGAAAGTCGAGCAGCCATTCCGGCTCGTTCTTCTTCGCCGAGATCATGCGGATGATGTCTTCGTTCAGGCCCTTGGGCGCGGTCTCGGATTCGATGTCCGTGACGAAACCGTGCTTGTAGGGTTGGCTGACGAGGGTGTCGAGTACTGTGCTCATGGGGGTGTCCGTTGGGGGCCCGGTTGCGGCGATCAGCCGCCGGCCTTGACCGTGAAACTCTCGCCGCAGCCGCAGGTGGCGTCGACGTTGGGGTTGTTGACCTTGAAGGCCTGCTTCAGGCCCTCGCGCACGTAGTCGATGGTCGAGCCCTCGAGAAATTCCAGGCTCTCGCCGTCGATCACCAGCTTCGCGTCATGCGCCTCGAACACCTGGTCGGCCGGCTGCACCGCGTCGGCGTAGTCGTAGGTGTAGGCCCAGCCCGAGCAGCCGGTCTTCTTGACGCCGACCCGCAGGCCCAGGCCCTTGCCGCGCTTCGCAAGCTGCGCGTTGATCTGTTTTGCCGCACTTTCCGTCAACTGGATTGCCATCTTCATGCTCCTTGTTCAGACCGCGATGGCGGTCAGCCGCCGCAGGCGCTGCACGACTGCCGCCAGCGCCGCCAGAAATCCGTCCACCTGCTCCGCCGTGTTGGCGGCACCGAGTGAAAAACGCACCGCACCGCGCGCGAGTTCAGGCTCCACACCCATCGCCAGCAGCGTGCCCGAGGGCGCAGTGCTGGCACTGGAACAGGCCGCCCCCGAGCCCACCGCGTAACCGGCCTTGTCGAGCTCGATCACCAGCGTCTCGCCATGGATGCCGGCGAAGGCGAAATAGGAGGTA
Source organism: Burkholderiales bacterium (assembly GCA_019634975.1). Classification (GTDB taxonomy): domain Bacteria; phylum Pseudomonadota; class Gammaproteobacteria; order Burkholderiales; family SG8-41. The sequence continues at coordinate 32,085 of JAHCAI010000003.1, read as the reverse complement.
TTCGGCAGCCGCGGCACCGCAGCACCGAAAATCACGCCGCCCAGGCCCGCCAGTCCGCGTTCGAAACGGTCGCGCAGGGCCGCGAGCCGCGGTCCCAGTTCCGTCAGCCGCGAAGCCGCCAGTTCGCAGGCCGCGCCGAAACCGACGATCGCCGGCACGTTCTCGGTGCCGCCGCGCAGGCCGCGCTCCTGCCCGCCGCCGGCGAGCAGCGCGCGCAGGTCGAGCCGCTTGTCGACCACCAGCGCCCCGGCGCCCTTGGGGCCGCAGATCTTGTGCGCGGACAGCGTCATCGCCTGCACGTTAAGCGCCGGAAACTCCACCGGAATCTTGCCCAGCGCCTGCACCGCGTCGGTATGCATCACCGCGCCGGCACGGCGCGCGCGCTCACCGATCGCAGCAACGTCCTGGATCACCCCGGTTTCGTTGTTGGCCAGCATCACCGACATCAGCGCCGTTTTTTCAGCCAGCGCCGCATCAACATCGGCCGCATCGACCAGGCCATCGCGATTCACCCGCAACTTGCGGAAGGTCCAGCCCTGGCGCGCCAGATCCTGCGCCGGAGCAGTGACACAGGGATGCTCGATTGCACTCACCGCGACCTGCCCGGGCTTCATGCCGGCAGCGGCGCCGCGGATGAACAGATTGTTCGCCTCGGTGCCGCCGCTGGTGAAAATAACCTGTACCGGTTGCACACCCACCAGCGCCGCGACCTGCGCACGCGCATCTTCGACCGCCTTGCGCGCAACGGTGCCGTATTCGTGGCGGCTCGAGGCGTTGCCGCACTGCTCGCGCAGGTACGGCAGCATGGCCTCGAGCACGCGCCCGTCGAGCGGCGTGGTGGCGTTATGGTCGAAATAGACGTGCATGACTGAAGCCCGGAACCTCAGACCGTCGCCGTGTTCTGCCGCCGCGCCACCAGGCGCATGTCGTGCACCGGCGCAATTCCCGCTTCCTTGGCGCGCTGGTTCTCCACCAGCTGGTGCAACGTGACTGAGCCGAGGTAATCGAATATGCGCTCGTTGAGATTGGCCCACAGATCGTGGGTCAGGCACTTCTCCTCGTCCTTGCAGTTCTCCTTGCCGGCGCACTGCGTGGCGTCAATCGGTTCGTCGACCGCGAGGATGATGTCGGCCACGGTGAGCTGCGCCGAGTTGCGTGCCAGGCAGTAGCCGCCGCCAGGACCACGCACTGAGTCCACGATGCCGCGCCGGCGCAGCTTGCCGAACAGCTGCTCAAGATAGGACAGGGAAATCTTCTGCCGGCCGCTGATTTCCGCCAGCGTCACCGGCCCGGTGCCATGGCGCATCCCCAGATCCACCATCGCGGTTACCGCAAATCGGCCCTTGGTTGTCAGTCTCATCGTGGCACCTCAAAAATAATAAATAAAATCAAATACTTACGAAATATACCGCTACTCCGCCCAATACCCTGCAACTGCGCTCAAGTATAACTTACCCGAGCAATTCAATCAACAATACGGTTAAGGCTGCCGGCATCCAGCTTTTCGGTTTCAGCCCCTTCGATCTTCAGGCCCAGGCGCTGCAACTCGGCCAGGATCTGGTCAATGCGCTTGTCGGTTTCCGCGCTGTGGTCAATCAGCGCATGCATCGCCTTCGTCACCGGATCGTTGGCATCACGCGCAATGCCGTAGGCGGCGAAGCGGCCCGCCACCTCCTGGCTTTCGACCAGCCGCGCCGGAATGCCGATCGCGGTGGCGTTGTCAGGCACGTCCTTCACGACCACCGCGTTGGAGCCGATCTTGGCGTTCTCGCCGATGGTGATCGGGCCGAGGATCTTGGCACCGGCGCCGATCACCACGCCGTTCTTCAGTGTCGGATGGCGCTTGCCCTTGTTCCAGGTGGTGCCGCCCAGCGTAACCCCGTGATACAGCGTGCAGTCATCACCGATTTCCGCGGTCTCACCGATCACAACACCCATGCCGTGATCAATGAAAAAGCGCCGGCCAATGCGTGCCCCCGGATGGATCTCGATGCCGGTCAGCCAGCGTCCGGCATGCGCCAGCCAGCGCGCCAGCCATTTGAATCCCTGGTGCCAGACGCAATGCGAGAAGCGGTGCAGCAGCAGCGCATGAAAACCCGGATAACAGGTCACCACCTCCCAGGTGCTGCGCGCCGCGGGATCACGCTCGAATACCACTGCAATTTCTTCTTTGATCCGCTCAAACATCGGCATCGCTCGATTGATGGGGAATGAACCCGTGATCCGGGATAAGACCTACCATTTTAATCAAGAATAGAACGAAGCGGAATTACCCATATTAAACAGGCAATTACCGATCAGTCCGGCTTGCGGCGCCCCTTGGGATCGGTGACGCTGCTGAGGATGCCGCGCAGGATGTTGACCTCCTCCACCTGCAGCCGCGCGCGGGCAAAGAGCCGGCGCAGGCGCAGCATCAGCTTGCGCGGATGCGCGGGATTGAGAAAACCGGTGGCCACGATGGTGCGCTCGAGATGCTCATAAAATGCCTCGACCTCGTCATGCGCGGCCAGTGCCTGGGCCTTGTCAGGCTGCAGCGCGGCGCCGCAGGCCATGCGCAATTCATAACAGAACACCTGCACCGCGGCCGCCACGTTGAGCGACCAGAAATCCTCGGCCACCGGAATGCTGCCCAGCAGGTTGCAGGCGGCGACCTCGTCGTTGCTCAAGCCCGAAGTTTCGTTGCCGAACACCAGCGCCACCGGCTGCTCGACGGCAATCGCCGCCGCTTCCGTGGCTGCCGCGCGCGCATCGACCATCGGCACCGCGACGTCGCGCCGGCGCGCCGAGCAGGCCACCGCGAAGGCCGTGCCGGACAGGGCTTCGCCCAGGGTGGTACAGACCCGTGCGGACTCCAGCACGTCGGTGGCCCCCGCCGCCATCCACAAGGCCTGCGGATCGGGATAACGCTGCGGGTTCACCAGCGCGAGGTCGGTGATGCCCATGGTGCGCATCGCACGTGCAGCGGCGCCGATGTTGCCGGGGTGCGCGGTGCCGCACAACACGATGCGAATATTTTTGAGGGGCTGCAGCGGGTTCACGTAGAATACGGGCCGTTCGCGCGGCGGTTCCGGAAGCATCATGATGCCCGGCACGCGCAGCGCAGTCTGGTGTTGCTCTTTATTCCTGCTCTTTATCCATTATCGTCGCTGCCCACCATGCATCCCATGCTCAACATCGCGGTGAAAGCCGCGCGCCGCGCCGGCGGCATCATCAACCGCGCCAGCCGCAACCTCGATGTCGTCGCCGTCAGGGAAAAGGCCGCCAACGATTTTGTATCGGAAGTGGATCGCGAGGCCGAACAGGCGATCATCCGCACGCTGCTCGAGGCCTATCCGAACCATTCGATTTTAGCAGAGGAGTCCGGCGCCTCCGGCAGCTCCGAATTCCAGTGGATCATCGATCCGCTCGACGGCACCACCAACTTCCTGCACGGCCTGCCCCAGTACGCGGTGTCGATCGCGCTGGCGCAGAAAGGCGTGATCACCCAGGCGGTGGTTTATGACCCGAACCGCAACGACCTCTACACCGCGACCAAGGGCCGCGGCGCCTTCCTCAACGAAACCCGGCTGCGCGTGAGCAAGCATGCCCACCTCAAGCCGAGCCTGATCGGCACCGGCTTCCCCTACCGCCAGCTCGAACACCTCGAGCCTTACCTCGGCATGATGCGCGACATCATCAAAAACACCGCCGGCCTGCGCCGTCCGGGTTCGGCCTCGCTGGATCTCGCCTGGGTGGCCGCTGGCCGCCTCGACGGTTTCTGGGAGCTGGGTCTGAGCAAGTGGGACATTGCCGCAGGCAGTCTGCTGATCACCGAGGCTGGCGGCCTCGTCGGCGACCTGCAGGGCAACGACCGTTATCTCGACAGCGGCAACATCGTCGCCGGCAATCCCAAGATCTTCGCGCAGCTGCTGCCGCTGATCGCGCCCCACCTCACGCCGGCCCTCAAGGCCTGATCCGCACGGGGCCGCTCAGGACCCCGTCATCAGGCCGCGCAGCGTCTCCGCGTACGGCGACTGCAGCCGATCCAGCGCTGCCAGTGCCTCCTGTACGTCGTCTTTCCGGCCGAGCTGCAGCGCAGCGCGCCCTAGTCCGAACCAGGCCACGGCCATTCCCGGCGCATCGCGCAGGGCACGCCGGTAGGACTCGGCGGCTTCCCGGAACCGACCCAGATCGCTGTTTGCTTCGCCGGCCAGCTGGTGTGTCAGCGGAGAGTCGCGCAGCACCAGCAGCGCGCGATCCAGCGTCTTCAGGGCCAGCAGCGGCTGTCCTGCCGCGCGCTGCGCTTCAGCCAGAAAATGGTAACCCGCCGGGTCGTCGGGCGAGAGGCGCACCATCTCGGCAAAATAGGTGGCCGCCCGTTTGTGTTCACCCAACCGCGCCTGCGCATACCCGCCAATCATGCGCCACTCCGGGCTGAAGGGATCACGCCCGATGTTGCTGTCGGCAAATGCCGCGAGTTCGCGCCAGGCGCCCTGCTGCTCCAGTTCGACGATGCGCCGCCGGTTGCCATCCTCGACACCCTGCAGGTGGCCTAGCAGCACCGAGGCCGTACCGTCGGGTATCAGCGCCGAGATCAGCGCCTGCTGCGGTGTGCAGGCGGCCAGTGCCAGCACCCAAATCAGCGCCACCGGCAGTCTCGCGAAAAACAGGATCATGCCTCCGGTCCGATGCAATCAACACCATGAACCGCAGGAGCGGCGGCGCATCCGTGGATACCCGGTAAAATCCGGCTACTCCATACATGGTCACCCGAATCGCGCTTGAGGCGCAACTGGGCCGTACATGGACGAAAAGGCCTGCCGCCACAATTCTTCCTGCTGAATAACTTCATTCCCCATTATGAATCAGGCAGTCACCCACACGCCAATGATGCAGCACTGTCTATTCGCTATGAAAATTTGGCGAATTCTGCTCCACCTACACTGCCACCTACACTGAACCGAAAAATATGCTTCGACCCGAGCGGCGTTCGATCGCACTACGGCAGCGAGGAAGTCCCGCCCCAGTGCGACTGTAAATCGAACGACAGTTGGCGATGATGCCTGATCGCCAGCAGATAGAGATTCGCGTCGATCTGCGCGTACAGCACTAGGTACTGGTCGAGGATGTATTCGCGCAGCGCTTCGGGGTCCGGCGTTAGCGCCGATAACTTCGCGCGCAGTGCTTCGAGCGCATTCGTAGTTTCGACGGAGCGAGCCGCATTCGCAAGAAACGGTCGTCCGATGCCGGGAAACCTTTCGAGGTTCGGAATCACGGTGTCCAGCAATTCGTCGAGCAGCGCATCGTAAGCATTGGGCGCTTCAGCCGCGGTCAGAAAACGCTCGATGTCGGCGAGGTTGCGCTCGAAGTTCGCGGTTAGCCTGACGACAGGCTTCCTCGCCACGGGGACCGCTCCGCCCGTCTTACGCGCGGCGGCGGCGCTTGATCGACTGGATTGCGCCGCGTGCATCTTTCACGCGGCCGGCGGCGACATCGTCGAGTCCCTTGCTCGCCTCATCGATCAACAGCAAGTGAATACGTTCGCGCTCCAGCCGGTGGTAATGGTCCAGCCGCTGCGCGTCGATCAGCGCCACGTAACTCTCGCCGTTCCTGGTGATAACCTTCTCGGCGCCGGCCTTTACCTCTTCCGCCAGCTCCGAGAAACTGGCGCGGGCCTGCGAAAGCGGAATGACGTCCTTCGTGGAAATTCCCATTACAGGCCTCCTGTGCCGAAAATGGCGGTGCGTTTAATGTGCAGAATCGTGTACATAATACGCGCGTCTCAGCGGGAGGGGAAGCGCGGGCACGGCTGGGGCGACGGGGTGGCCCGGCTACTTTCCGGCCTACTCCCCGGGCCCTGATCGGCGCGCCCTTCTCCGGCGCTCAATGGCATCGAGCCCATTCAACTCGACCAGCGGCCGGGAGGTAAGCCACTGCATTACCTCGGTGCGCAGCCATCCAATCGAGAACTCGCTGCCCAGTTGCCTCGGCCTCGGAAACGACGGATCGCGCCGCATCAGGTCGTAGATCGACTGCCTGGACCGCCGGCCAAGCAGCACCAGCAGCGCGCTGAAGGTCAGTACCTCCGATTCGCGACCAGAATCCTTACGCGGCGCGTTCAGGCGCGAGCGCATACCAGCCGTCCTGCTCCGGAATCGCTACTTCGTGTCAGCATTGCTAACAGCGTCCTCGACCGTGTTCTGATCGTTACCGTCAGAATTCGCTACCGGCCGAGATAAACCTTATGTACAGCTGCACATAAGATTTATTTGGGACGGTAAACTTTTATGTACAGTTGACACGCTAACCTCCTGATATAAAGCTGGGACGGTCGCAATTACTGCACATAATATTTGCGCCGCACGTGACCGCCCCATGTTAAGAATTGCCTTTCATGCCCTCTGGGGACTCACAGCGATTGCAGCCATTCCAATAGCGTCTTGTTCTCCTTCCAGGAGGGAAGCTTCGGCAGTGGCGTACTATCGGCGATCTTTTCAAGGGCGCGTCGCTTCATCTCGAGGTTGGAGCGCGCATATATTTGCGTTGTTTTCACATCCACGTGTCCCAAGAAGTCTCGGATGATTTCGAGCGAGACGCCGCTTTGCAGCAGGTGCATTCCCTTGGTATGCCGCAGGCGGTGTGGACTCACGGATTGCGTGAAGCTCGGACGCGCATCGCGCAACGCCTTGACGTATTTGTGTAGCACGTAACGGACACCGTTGCGCGAGAAGCGCGCCCCCACTCGACTCCGGAAGAGCGGCAGGTCCGCACATTCCGGACGGTCGAGACCGTTGTCAGTCAGATAGTCGCGTACGATTTGAGCCGTGGCATCCATCAAGGGAACGGCGCGCGCCTTCCTACCTTTGCCCATGAGCCGAACCTGAGCGGGCGAGCTGAGACGTACGTCGCCGACGTTCAGGTCGACCAGCTCCTGCAGGCGGGCGCCCGTGTCGTAAAGGACGCTGAGCATGACCGCGTCCCTGCGACCATCGCGCGATTGAAGATCGGGCTGCGCCAGGAGTTGGGCAAGGTCCTCCTTGGTCAAGTAACCCACATTGGCGCGGGGCTGGCGCTGCAATGGGATCGCCAGAATGCGCTGGCATTGCAGCATGCGTTCAGGCACCTCCGATTGGACGTAGCGGAAGAAGGAATGCAATACCGCCAGGCGTTGGTTTTGCGTGGCGATCGAGACGTTTCTTTCTTTAGCCAGGTGCTCGAGGAATGCCTTTACCAGACTGCTGTCGATGTGAGCGAGGTTCAGCCGCTCGATGGCGACACCTCGCCGATCGCGGCAGAACCGCAGCAACAGGGTGAACACATCGCGATAGGCGCGGATTGTATTGGGACTTAGGTTGCGTTGCGCCGCCAGGTAGTGGGTCAGGTATTGCGTCAGGTGCGTGGAGAAGTCGGTGGGTTTCATGAGGCAACCCTCCGCGGGATGACATCGCCAAAGGCGGTATTGGAACGCACGGCAATCTCGGGAAACAACTCGGCAGTCAGATGCAAATAATGCTGTGTCCCTTCCACTGATTGGTGTCCCAGATAGGCAGCGAGCACCGGAAGCTTGGCGTTGAGGTCTGCGCCCTCACGGTACCAGCGCAGCAGGCGATGCACTGCGAAGGTGTGCCGAAGATCGTGAACGCGTGGACCTCTTGCCCGGCCACCATGTGGAATTCCGCTTCGTAACAACAGCTGCCGGTAGTTGTGATAGACCGTCGTCATTGCCCAAGGGCCGCCGTGCAATGTCGGGAAGAAGTACGCACCCGCTGGCCGGCGCCCGAACTTGGCAGCAAACTGTTGCAGCCGCTGCACCAAGGCAACAGCGGGTGGTATCTGTCGATCCTTGCCGAACTTGGTCTCTCGCACCGTCAATACGCCTCGGTCAAGATCCACGTCACTGACCTTCAGGTGCAACACTTCGCTTAGCCGGAAGCCGCAGCCATAGAGCAGGCGAAACACCTCGGGCATGACCAGATGGCGCAGCGGCGCGTGCCCAGAGGGTTCGAATTGATCGGCCGCGTGAATCAGTCGCTGGATTTCAACACGAGTGAAGATGCGGGGCGAGAAGCTGTTGTCCCCCTTTGCCGTGAGATAGGGACCCGGCACGTCCGCAGAACAACCGTTCTTCAGCATGAACGTGGCCAACTGGCGAACCGTGCTGGCACGTACCTGGTGGTTTCTCGCGCTCTCGTGCGACTGCTTCATGAGCCATTTGCGTACCATCGGCCGCGGCAGTTCGCATTGCGCTAAGCCTTCGCTCGCGAGAAACCGATCAAGGCGCGCCAGCGCCTCGGTGCCCGCCTGGTACTTGTAACCGACCGCCTGCTTCTCCTGGATGAGGCGTTCGATGAGAGGCGCTACCGGGCTGTGGAATTGGAAGTCGTTATTCGCCATGGCGCACCTCCTCGGGATCAAGCGCCGCTGCGCGCAGCGACTCCACGTCCGCCTTGGCGTAGATCATGGTTGACTCCGTGGTGGCGTGACCCAGGATGTCGGCGATGACGTGAAGCGGCGTTCCCTTTCCCAGGAGCTGAGTCGCCAAGGTATGGCGCAGCGAGTGCAGGCCGCTGCGCTGCGGGGTTCGGAAGTGGATTCCCGCGAGGGATCGCCAGTACGTCATGATTGAGTACAGGTGATTGTTCTCGGGAATCGGAGTAAAGGGCAGCCTGGCGGTCAGGAACACTTCGCGATACGAGACCCCGGGACGACCCGATTTCAGATAGTCGATCAGGGCCGAGCCGATTTCCTCCGACATCGGCAGGCACAGCGGCTCGCTGGTCTTCGATTGCCTGATTTCAATGGTGGCGGTATCCCATTTGAGATCGTCCAGTGCCAGGCTCTTGATGTCACCGACCCGCAATCCCAGGCGATAGGCGAGCAGGAATATGGCGTAATCTCGTTTTCCCCGCGGCGATGTGCGGTCTACTACCTTGAGCAGTTTCCCGACCAGTTCCGGATCCCAGACTGAAGGAATGCTGCCGTCCTTTGGTACCCGCACGGCCGGCAACACCTGAGTGAGGTCGCGGTACACAATGTGACGATGGAGCAGATAGCGCAGGAAGCAGCGAACGTCAGAGATGGTCCGCGAAGCGGACCTGGGACACTGCGGTCCGCGTGAGATGACAAAGGACGTCACGTGGGCCGACTGCATCTGGCCCAAAGTAGTGAGCCCGCTTGTTCCGAGGTGATGTAGGAAGAACGTGATGGTTCGTGTGCGCTGCTCCAGACTGAGCGGCCTGAGGTGAAGCTGATCGCGGCAGTATTCCGCATAGTCTGCGAGCGGCTTCTTCAGGGATGCCGGTATTGGAAGGCTTGAGGAATAGACATACGATCGCTCGATCCGCCTGTCTCGCACGAAGTCGCCGAGCACCTTGACTGAGTGGACAACGTTTCGGTGCCAATCGGCATTCGCAGCGAGGCGTGCACCGCTGCGGGCTTGAAACGCTCCTACGAATCGGGTCGTCAATTGATCGGAGTACTTATTGCCCAACTCCTCCTGCGCCGAAAACCTCACAAGGTGCTTCCAGACCGTGCGGTAGCGCCACAACGTCTTGGGGTTGTAATTAAGCTTTTTCAGTTCGCCCAATGCATGCTGAACGAGTTGCTCAAGCGACAAATCGCATAGGGAACAACGTTGAGATGCGGTCATGATTGATCTCCTGAGAAGGCAGCCCCGATGGCTGCCGGGAGATCCATGATCGGATTTTATGCACAGTGATTTCAAGTTAACACCTTGATCTCATTGCGCGTAATGCGCCAACTGTACATAACAACTTACCGTCCCAAATAGACCGATGCGATCCTTTCGCGACCATGGCCCAGCTCCTGGCTGATCGTGAGGCGGGCATGGCGATCGATCGCTTTCTGCTCGTAGGTGAGCTGCTTCGAGGTCGGTCCACCCTGCGCGGGACAAGCCCAGCCGGTCAGTACGCGGTAGCGCTCCTGCGCATACTGGTGGCGGTGGCCGTGCACGTGCTGGATTCCCGCCGCCATGCACTGCGCCTTGAATCGCTGCAGTTGCTGAACGTAGCTCGACGCCTTCGGGATCAGGCTTCCATGGACTGCGAGCTGCTTGGCTTCGTCGAGCACCAGGCGCTGCTCTGCCGTGCGAATCGGAATTTCGCGTTCCCTGCCACCCTTGGTCCAGCTCGCCTTGAGCGCAAGTCGGTCGCCGCGGTCGGCCCACTCGGGTCGGATCTTGATCGACTCCTCTCGCCGCAGACCGAAAGCCGCCTGCAGCTTAAGCGACATGCGCGTCCAGGGATCGGTGAGCTTCTCCAGGTCCCCGGTGGTGAGCACCCGTGACTGGCTGACGTTAGTCACGTATTTGCGCTGGGGTATGCCGTATTGATCGTTGTCTTTGGCGATGACATTCTGCTTGGCAATTTTCTCCGCCCACCAGCGCAGTTCCGTCATTCGGTTCTTGATCGTTCCGGCGGAAAGCGATTCCGCCTTCCAGCGCTCAACCAGTGCCTCCACATGCTTGGGCTTCAGGCTCGCCGCCAGCATGTGATGAAAGCCCATTTCGTGCAGCTGGTTGGCGATCATGGTCAGAATACGCTCGCGCGCGTACTGCGTGGAAAAGCTGCCGTCGCGGTTGCGTATGCAGAGTTGCTTCAGTTCGTAGTTCAGGTCTCTCATCGTGTCCTCTTTGTTCGTTACTCAATTGGCCCTGGTGCGTGCTGCATGTCCGGTTAGTGTTTCTGTCCGTCTCGCCTGCCTGGGCAGGACGAGCGCTACGAGGGACCCGGGACACCACTCCCGTTTTGTGTCGTTGTTTTTGCTGCTTGCCTGCCCGACACGTGGCATTGGCATCGAGGGCGCTTCCTGTTGGAAGCAGATCCTTCGAGATGAGCCATCACCCAAGGCTCGGGGGTGCGCGGGTTGCGCGTGAGGTCAAACGACGCCCGTTGAGGAACGGGCAGATGGACGAACCGCATTGCGCGGTTGTTACGGTGTGATGCGCCAGGAAGCGGATCACGAGGGGTCATCACTTGCGCCAGCACCCTATAACTCATTGACGACAAAGGCATATGGCGCGTCGTCACTAGCAGCAAGCCGCCAGTGACGACGCTGGCTGGCGCAGCCACGTGTTGCTGCAGGAATGCGGACAAATGTTGGCGGAGAGATCGCGGCGGCCGAGGCCATCGCGGTGTGCCGGCAGGAGTCTGCCCGCAAGCCTTACGCACGGGCGCGCAGTTGGCGCACCAAGCGTTCAGCAGGGGCAGTTCTACGGACAGGGAACGGAGAGAAACCCCGTTCGGGATTGACGTCGATGCAAACGAAATTCAGCTTGCTGGCGCGACTAACGCACTGCGGCAGGAACGCGATCTATTGCGTCATGCGCATTTCTGAGTACCCCGAGGGGCGGCTACTTACGGATACCTCCAGCCTTGCGGCCACCGGCTTTCAGGAGATGAGGCCGGTTTCAGGCGCTCTTTCGAGCTAGGGCGATGCGCTAACGGGCATCAAGCGGGCTGACACAGCCAACGAAATTCAATTCAATCCGGCAAAGTCCAACGACATTTTTTATCGCGGCGTGTGCTGCCGGGCGAGATAGCCATACAACGGTTTCAGTTTTCTCGCGGTTGACACTTCGACTACCCAATCCGACTACCCAATCACAACGGAAGTTCCCAGGTGCTTGTTGATTTCCACTGAATTCAGAGCCGGGTTTTTCATTGAATTTTGAGCCACCCCTTTTCAATGTTTATTATGCTTCAGGTTGTGGATATCTTTCTGGTTCGGGGTTCCTTTCGAGGTTGAGTTGAGCTGTTCTTGAAGCGGTAACTCTCGGTCCCGGTTTCAAGGATATGGCAGTGGTGGGTGAGTCGGTCGAGCAGCGCCGTAGTCATCTTCGGGTCACCAAATACGCTGGCCCACTCGGCGAAGTTCAGGTTGGTCGTAATCACCAGGCTGGTGCGCTCGTAAAGCTTGCTGATCAGATGGAACAGCAAGGCGCCTCCCGCCTGGCTGAAGGGCAGATAGCCCAACTCGTCCAGAACCACCAGATCAGCATGCATCAATCGCATCGCGATGTGGCCTTGCCGGCCACAGGCTTGCTCCTGCTCCAACGCATTGACCAGTTCGATAGTCGGGAAGAAGCGAACTCGCTGGCGGTGGTGTCCAATCGCCTGCACACCCAGCGCTGTGGCAAGGTGAGTCTTGCCCGTTCCCGGACCACCCACCAATACGATGTTGTAGGCCTGCTCAAGAAACTCACAACGGTGCAACTGGCGAACCAGCGCTTCGTTGACCGGGCTCTGGCTGAAGTCGAATCCGACCAGATCCCGGTAAGTCGGGAACCGGGCGGCCTTCATCTGGTAGGCCACCGATCGGATCTCGCGCTCAGCCATTTCCGCTTTGAGCAGATCGCCCAGCACAGTCTGCGCGGCTTGGTAGGCCGGTGCGCCTTGCTGGGCTAATTCATCCACCGCCTGCGCCATTCCAAAGAGCTTGAGTGACTTCAGGTTCGTGACCATCGCTTCATGCTGCATGTCGATTTCCTCTCAATTGGTCGTAACGATCCACGTTAGCCTCCGGCTCCACAGCCAGCCTGAGCGCCTGCGGCGCATTGACGGGCGCCGGTGGCGCCACTTCCACCAAACGGCCCAACAGGTTCAGAACGTGCTGCTTGGAGGGCGCCCCTGATTCGAGCGCCAGTACCGCCTGCTCATCGTGATGCAGCACCAACCCCAGGATCTCAACCATTTCCCGATCACCGCCGACCCTCTTGGTCAGAATCGCCTGCAGTCGCCGAAACCCCTCGGGCAATTCCGCGAAGGGCGCCCCGTTGCGTAGCGCCCCAGGCTTGCGCCGCAACACACTCAGATAGTGCCGCCAGTCATAGACGGTCCGCCCCGCGTGGTGGCTGCGCTCAATGATCCGCACATGCTCGGCAATGATCTGGCCTTCGGCTGCCACCACCAGCCGGTCGGCGTAGACACGCACACTGACAGGACGGTTGGCGTAGGACGCCGGCACGCTGTAACGATTGCGTTCGACATGGACGAGGCAGGTCGGCGACACCCGCTTGGCATACTCAACGAACCCATCAAAGGGCCGCGGTAGCGGCATCAGGTGCGCGCGTTCCTCTTCCCAGACTATCCGACTGCTCCGGATACCGGAGTTCAGACCAGAACGCCACGCAGCGCGCCTGCAGCCATGCATTGAGCGCATCCAGGGTCTCAAAGTTTCAGAATCCGGTGTTCATCGAGTTCATGAAGCGCCTGCTCCGACAGGTCAAGGGCAAGCTCTATTTGATCGTGGATGGTCATCCAGTGCATCGCTCGGTCGCCGCCAAATGCTTCGTGGCGGACAACGCAGATCGCCTTCGCCTGATCCGCTTGCCCGGCTACTGCCCCGAACTGAACCCGGACGAGCTGCTCAATCAGGATGTAAAGACCAATGCCTTGGGCAAGAGCCGGCCGACCAACAAGACCGAGATGATCGCCACCGTGCGCAGCCATCTGCATCGTCGCCAGAAGCAACCCCGAGTGATCAGAAATCTGTTTCTCGAAAAGCATGTTCGCTATGCCGCCTGAACAAAATCACGCACTATTTACCGGCGTCCTCAGTAACCCCCCTGCTTCAAATGAATATAGGGCTCAACGTACTACCCTTGATTCCGTGCACAGGATCGGGGATAAATTCGACAAACTGCTAATCGACTGTTGCGCCCGATGCCTTGACCACCTTCGCCCACAGCGCCACTTCGCTCTTGATGAACGCCGCGAACTGCGAAGGCGTGTCGCCGATCGGCGCGAAGGCGAGCTCGTCGAGGCGCTGGCGTGCTTCCGGCGACTGGATGATCTTCAGCACCGACGAATGAAGACGGTTGATGATGCTCGACGGCGTTCCTGCCGGGGCGAGCAGGCCGATCCAACCCATCGTGGCAAACCCCTGAACGCCCGCCTCGCGAACCGTGGGCGTATCGGGTAGAAAGCGGATGCGCTCAGCCGTTGAGACCCCGAGCGCCCGCAGTTTGCCCGACTTGATGTGCCCAAGAACGCCGGGAGTCGAGTCGAACATGACCGGCACTCGCCCTGCGATGACATCAAGATGGGCCGCGGGGCTGCCTTTGTAGGGCACATGCGAGAGCTTGGTGCGCGAGGTGAGCGCGAGGAGCTCCATGGTGAGGTGGCTGGTAGTACCGTTTCCCGGCGAGGCATATTGGATTTCGCCCGGCCGTTTCCGCGCGGCTGCGAGCAGCTCGCCGGCGGACTGAAATGTCGATGACGAGGACGTCACCAGAACCTGCGCGACCGAAGCCACGTTGCTGATCGGGAAAAAGTCCCGCACAGGATCATATCCCGGATTCTTATAGATGCTGGGGCTGATCCCGAGCGGCCCACTCGAGCCCATGTACAGCGTGTAGCCGTCGGGCGTTGCACGCGAGGCGAGCGCAGTGCCGATCATGCCGCCGGCGCCGGGCCGGTTGTCGACGACGATCTGTTGGCCCAGTTGTGAGTTCAGTCGTTCCGCCAGAAACCGCATCAGAATGTCCGCACCCTGTCCCGGCGGAAAAGGCACGATGGCTCTGATCGGCCGGTCCGGGTAAGCGTCGGCACCGAGCGATGCGCCAGGCATGACCGGCAGCAGCAGCGCCGAGATACCGACAAACAATCTCCTCAGGCCGCGCATCAGGCGCAGCGTCCTATCCTGCAGCATCGTGAACTCCTAACAGTCTGGATGGATTGCTTACCAGAATCATTTCGCGCGTGTGCTCGTCGGGACAGAAGTCGGCCAACACGTCGAGCAATTCGCCGTCGTCCGGCATGCGCTCGGGTTTGAAGATGCCCGTGTGCGGCCAATCCGAGCCCCAGATCATCTGCTCCGGCGCGGCAGCGATCAAAGTGCGCGCGAAAGGCACCACATCCGAATACGGATAACCGCTCGCCGACAGCCGGTCGGCACCGCTCAGTTTCACCCATGCGCCGCGATCCTTGACGAGCCCCAGCAGTACCTTGAACGGTTCCTGTTCAATGCTCTGATTCACGTCCACACGTCCCATGTGGTCGATCACCAGCGTCGCGGCAAGCGATCGCAGCCAATCTTTCAGCTCGACGAGCGCAGGCGCAGCCATGTGCAGCTCGATGAACCAGCCGAACGGCCTCACGCACGCCTCGACGTGATTGAACGTGGCGAAATCCAGCGTGCCGCCGTGCGCCGGATTGAATGCAAAGCGTACGCCTCTCATGCCGGCGCCGTGCAGGGCTTCGATACTTTTCTCGGTGACCGATTTGTCGAGCCGTGCCACGCCGAAGAAGCGCCCGTTACTTCGCGCGATCGCGTCGAGATCGACCGAGTTGTCGAAACCGTGGGTGTTCGGGTGCACGACGATGCCGCGCTCGATGCCGAGCGTCTGCATCAGCCGCAGGTAATCGGGCACGAGTGCGTCGGGCGGCGAGTATTTGCGCTTTTCCGCATACGGAAAGCGGTCGGTCGGTCCGAGGATGTGAAAGTGTGTATCCCACGCGCCCTTCGGCGGAACGAATCTGGATCTGGACACGGCCACGCGGGGACCGAGGCAGGCAGGTATGTCTGTGGCCACGAAATACTCCTTCTGGATTTTCAGGTGTCGGCAGAGCGTGCCAGGCGCCTTGCCTCCTGCACCACGCGGTCCGTCAGCTCGCGGGCAGCGCCCAGGTAGCGGTGCGGATCGAGCGCGCGGCGGATGCCTTCTTCGCCGAGCGCGCCGGCGATGCGAGGCTCCGCCAGCAGGACCTCGTGCAGCGGGACGCGTGCAGCCGCTGCGCGCTTGCACGCCTCGTGCAAAAGATCGTGCGCTTCGAGCCTGCCGAGCTTCTCGGCGAGCGCCATCATCACGGCCTCGGACATGATCTGCCCCTCGGTGAGGTCGAGGTTCGCACGCATTTTTTGGACGTCCACGCTTATGCCCGTGGCGATGATCTGCATTTTTTCGAGCGCGCGCAGCGTCTTGCGATAGGCGTCAGCGACGAGCGGAAATTCGATCATGCCTTCTCCGCTGCGCTCGTGCGTCTGGCGCATCGACCGCAGGGCAAGAGCCGTGCTCTGACCGAGCACGTTCGCGCAAGCAAGCACCTGCGCGGAATAAATGGGATTGGTTTTTTGCGGCAGTGTGCTGCTCGTGTCTTTCCCGCCCGACGGCGGCTCGAACGCTTCGGCTATCTCGGTCGAAGAGAGCAGGCTCATGTCGGCGGCGGCCTTGGCAAGAGAGCCGGTGATTAGACTCCACAGGAAGATGACCTCCGCGACGCAATCGTGCGCCGTATGCCACACGAACATCGGCGTCCTCAGCCCAAGACGCCGGGCGAGTTCGGCCTGCACGGCAAGCCCCTGCTCTCCCATCGACGCGAGGGTTCCAACCGCGCCGCCAAGCTCGCAGACGCCGACACGCTCCCGCACCGGCCCGATTCTCTCGAGATGCCGCAGCAGCGGCGCAAGCCAGGCGGCGACCTTGTAGCCGAACGTGATCGGCAGCGCGTGGCCCCAAAACGTTCGGCCTGCCATGATCGAATCGCGGTGCTTCTCCGCAACGTCGGCGAACGATAGCGCGAGCGTCCGAAGCTTCTGCTCGATGACGCGCAGCGCTGCCACGAGCTGCAGCGCGAGCGCCGTATCCATGACGTCCATCGTGGTTGCGCCCCAATGGACGTATTGTCCGGCCTCTTTGGTGCAGAGCCCGGTGATCTGCCTCACGAGCGGCGCAATCGGGTAGCCGGTGCGTTCCGCGTCCAGCCATGCCCGGTCGACATCGATGGCTTCGATCCGGCAGCGTTCCGCGATTTCAGCGGCGGCAGCGTCGGGAATGAGCCCGACCGTAGCCTGCGCAAGCGCGAGCTCCCGCTCGACGCGCAGGCAAGCCTCGGCCATGCTGCGCCGGGAGAACAGGTCTTCGGCTGCGTTCGCGATCGACGGCTCAAGCATGGCGCATGCTCCGGATTGGCATCAGTCTACGGTGATGTTCACGTCCCGCACGAGCTTGGTGAAGCGCTGAATGTCGTTGCGGATCAGCTTGCCGAACGCCTCGGGCGTGCTCCATTCAGGCTCGGCGCCTTCGCTCAACCATTTCCTGCGCAAGTCCTCCGCGCTCAATGCTTTGCGGATCTCCTCGTTCACGCGCGCGATGACTGCGGAGGGCGTTCCTGCGGGCGCAAGAACACCGAACCAGGTGGCAAAGTCGTAGCCCGGAACGCCGGATTCGGCAACGGTGGGCAAGTCCTTCGCGATGGGCGATCGTTTAGTCGTCGTCACAGCGAGCGCGCGCAGCCGCCCGGCGCGCGCGTGAGGTGTGGCCGAGACGATATTGCCGAAGAGCACACCCACTTCGCCGCTGATAGCGCCGGTCAGCGCCGGGGATGCGCCTTTGTACGGCACGTGCACCATGTCGATCTTCGTCATGTTCTTGAACATCTCGGTCGCAATGTGGTACGGCCCGCCATTGCCGGTCGAGCCGTAATTCAACTGGCCCGGCTTCGCCCTTGCGAGCGCGATGAGTTCCTTCACATTGCGCGCGGGCACCGACGGATGCACGAGCACCACATTCGGTGTCACGGCGATAAACGACACCGGGACGAGCGCAGTTAGCGGGTCATACGGCAGCTTCTTCTGCTGCACCGCCGCGCTGATCGCATAGGCGCTGCTCGCAGTGAGCAGCGTGTAACCGTCCGGCGGCGACTTCGCCACGATATCCGTCCCGATGACGCTCGTAGCACCGGGCCTGTTGTCGACGATGACCGGCCGATCGAAAGCTGCCGTGAGCTTCTCGCTGAGCGAGCGGGCGAAGATGTCGGTGCCGCCGCCGGGTGGAAATCCCACGACCATGCGCACGGTCTTCACGGGATAGCCCTGCGCGTGTGCGGTAGACGCAGCGGCAAGCAGCGCGGCGAGGGCGGCGAGCATCATGCGCCGCGCGCGGGTTCGGTTACGGATCATGTCAATGGCTCCTGCTGGCAGGGTTACTGAAATTCGCTGCGCGGACGCGCTCCGGTATAGGCGTCCTGCAGCATGGAACGTATGTCTTTCGGATCCAATGTACGGGGATTAGGGTACGGCGTTTCGCACATCAGGTGCGTCGCGCCATTCAGATCGCTTTCGTGCATGCCGATCTCGCGTAGGGACATCGGGGCCGTCAGTTTTTTCGCAAACGCTTTCACCGCAACGGCGATGTCTTCGCCCGGAAAGATGGCCGATAGCCGCGCGAGTTGCGGCGCAAATGGCGCGTTGTATGCAAGCGCGTACGGCAGCATTACGGAATGAACTTCCGCGTGCGGCAAATTGAAACTGCCGCCGAGCACGTGGCATGCTTTGTGATGTAGGCTCATGGCGGCATTCCCCAGCGCAACACCACAGAGGTAAGCGCCATATTGGCATTCCTGACGTGCGTCGCGATCGTGCGGGTTCGCCTTTGCCGCTGGCAGGGCGCGGACGAGGACACGCATCGCTTCGACTGAAAGGGCCGCAATGACCGGATTCGTGTTCTCTGCATATAGTGCCTCGAACGCGTGCGCAAGCGCATTGAGGCCGCTCGTCACAGTGATATGAGACGTGAGGCCAAACGTGAGCGCGGGGTCATAGATGACGGTTTTCGGCAGGACCACCGGATTGCGGCCCGTCTTCTTTACGCCTGCCTCGGTGATCCCATAGATCGGCGTCGCCTCGGATCCGGCGTAGGTCGTCGGCACTGCGACGATCGGAAGCGCCTTGCGCAGTGCAAGCGCTTTAGCCAATCCCACGGCCGATCCGCCGCCCACGCACGCCAAGCCGTCGGCAGCGTTCGCCACAAGACGTTCATATGCCGTGTCGACGAGTTCTCTGGGCACGTGCATTTTGACGTCCGTGAAAAGAGCCACGCAGATCGAGCCAAGCGCATGCTTTAGCCGAGCCCCGGTATCGGCCTGACTCGCACTCGCGATAAGCAGCACGCGCGTAATCCCGAGCCGAGCCAGCTCGTCTTGCACGCGCATCACCGCGTCGGCGCCGAAAATGGCGCGGGGGATGCTCAGTTCCACCACGAAAGCGCCTGCGGCCTTTTTCATAAGTTTGAGAGTTCCGGACTCTTGCACTTGGGGCACTGCAGCGGATCGGCCTCGTAGACCTTGCGAATCAACCTCGCCCACGCGGCTCTTGCGCGAGCGGCAAATTCGGTCGCCATCTGCTCGTCCGATGGTGCCAGTGCGACGGCGGCTGGGAGGCAGGATTTCTTCGCGCACTCGCCCCGCGCGCGGTTCGAGTACCACCCCGCGTAGCGCATCAGGTGCTCGTAGCGGTCGGGAATGTGCTTGCAGGGCAACTCCAGCCACTCGGCGCCCGGTATGACCTGGAAGTTGCGCTTCAAGCTATATTCGCCGGCCACCAATATGACGCCGCCGGGCTTCGTCTTGATGTTGTTGACGTGATAGTAGTCCACCTTTCCTTTTAGCCAAGCCTTCGAGTGCCTCGCGATAAGCGCTGAGTGATCGGCGATTTTCATGTAGTCGATCAATTCGCCCGAATGCTCAACTACGTCCTTTGCGGCACGCGTGCCGATTGTGACGTCCTCGACGATGGTGATTCCAGTGCTCCTTGGTTTGGGCGGTCTGTTTGGCACCTGTAGAAACGAGAAGTAGTTGTCAATATGCTCCATGTAATCCTCCAATGGGATGAATGTATTGGCTGTAGCCAGCATGACGCATTTACCAATGCGTTGCTGAGCATTGTGTGAATGGACTATTATTCGCGTCAATCCAAGAGTTAGTTATGGTTCATAGGCGTCCGTTATGGGGAGGTGTTGTCAATAGGTGTGTAAAAAGATTCAGGCGGCTTTCCTTGTCGGCTCGATCATTGAATTTCCTATCGCTTGTCCACTCCGCACTCGGGTTCGCGGTCACATTCACGTGCTTCAGCCGCCGCGTGCCATGCTCGATAACCACGAACACGTACCCGGAGTGAAGTTCTCGATCAGCACGTCGCACTTCGGCACCATCCTCCTGACGAGGTCCTGGCCGCGAGCAGTACGGAGGTCAACGCTGATCAGGCTCTTATTTCTGAGCAGGCTCGCCGCATAGAGCGATTTTCCCTTGTACCGCTTGCCAGTCGACCGAAGCCCATCTCCGTCCAATGGCTCGATCTTGATCACCTCTGCGCCGAAATCCGCCAGCAGCCTGCCGCAGAATGGCCCCGCGATAATAGAGCCGAGCTCGAGCACCCTGCAGCCCTTGAGCGGTCCGCCATCAGTCATTGCGTTCGTCGCCGTGAAGTCATAAAACGCGGATGCTAGCAAAGGCGCTTTAATCACTACAAGTAATAGTTTATCATCGTCTTTTCACCAAAAGTGCATAGGTCGATGAAGCTCCAACAGCTCAGGTATTTGTGCGAAGTCATAGACAGCGGGCTCAGCGTGTCGAAGGCTGCCGCCAAGCTCCACACCGTGCCCTCGGGCATCAGCAAGCAACTCAAACTGCTCGAGGATGAGATCGGTCTTCCACTGCTCCAGCGCAACAGTACGAGGATTACCGGGATCAGCAAAGCTGGCGCCGCCGCGCTGCCGACAATCCGCCGCATACTGAAAGACATCGAGCACGTGCGTCGCATCTCGAGTGAGCTCGTAGGCGAATCGAAAGGACAACTAACAGTGGCGACAACGCACAATCACGCGCGCTATGCGCTAGTGCCGGCGCTACGGCGCTTCGTCCCTGCGTATCCGGGCGTAGAGCTGCAACTCAGACAGGGGACGCCTGAGCAGATTAGCAAATGGGTCCTCTCGGGAGAAGTCGACGTGGGTATAGGAACGGCACCGCTAGGCGCGGAGGCTGCCCTGATAAAGATGCCGTGCTATCAATTGAAGCACAGCGTCATAGTCCGGCGGGGACATCCATTGAGTAAGCTGCGGCGCTTGACTTTGGAGGAGATTGCAAAATACCCGCTCATCGCCAATTATCCGGACACCCGCGTTGGACGTATGGTCGAGGAGGCGTTCTCCGCGAAGGGCATCGACCTCAGAGTCGTGATTCGCGCGACCGACTCGAGCGTGATCAAGAAGTATGTAGGAGTCGGGTTTGGAATCGCCGTGCTGCCGTCAGTGACGGTCAATAGAGACGACGATCCCGGCTTGCAGGGAATTCCAGCCAGCCATCTTTTCAAACCGAGTACAGCTTGCGTTATCATCGTGAAAGGGCAGACCTTGCCCGCTTATGGCCAAGCCTTTATCCGTATGGTGATGAAGACTGCTCCCGACAACATGAAGTAGACGACGTGGAACCGCGGGCACAGATCACGTCATCGCCAGCTCCGCCGTCGTTTCCGCTCTCCACGCGCTGATGTCACCGCATCAGAGTATCTGGAGGAACAAGGGTACCCAAGTGCGCTTTCGCTACAAGGACTACGCCCACGGCAACCAGCGCAAGGTGATGACGCTGGATCCCCAGGAATTCATCCGCCGCTTCCTGCTGCATGTGCTGCCGTCGGGCTTTATGCGCATTCGCCACTACGGACTGCTGGCTAACCGTGCCAAGGGCGAGAAATTGGCCGCTGCGCGCGCGGCGCTTGATCAGCTGCCACCCGCCGCACCGGCTCAGGCTGAATCGGTCAAGGACTTCTGGCAGCGTGTGGCCCGCCTCGATATCCATCAGTGGCGTCTCCTTTCACCCCGGCGCTAACCGGGCGTTGGTTGAAGTCAAGCTTCCAACCGAAAGGCTACGCCGCCTTCCTCATTTACACACTTTTTAATCGTACCTCGTTATGGGGGGCCACCATGAATCTCCAGCAGCTCCGCTATATTTGTGAAGTCGTCCGCTGCAAATTAAACATTTCGCAAGCCGCGGGGGCCTTGGGAACAACCCAGCCCGCAGTAAGCCAGCAAATCCGTGTTCTTGAGGAGGCGCTTGGAGTCGTCATTTTCCTGCGCAACCGGAATAGACTAACTGGCCTCACCCCGCAGGGCGCAGTGATCATCGAAATAGGCCAACATATTCTTTCCGAAGTGGCAAATATTGAGGGCATTGCACAAAAGCGCCCCCAGGCAAGTTCTGCGAAACTCCGGGTGGCGTCTACGCATGCACACGCCCGCTACATCCTTCCCGGAGTAATTAGTTGTTTCCACTCCCGCTATCCGGGCAAGCGTTAGCCCAGTCTGGTTTCCAGCGCCCTCGCTTGAAGTTCAAAATCCGCCGGGCGGCGCTTGCTGAATGTCTGAAGGTTCGCAAGCTTCCAGCGCAGTGCCGGCAATTCGGCGGCATGCGGGCATTGCAGCAAAGTCCAGTCGGGCTGCGCGCGTGAAAGGCCTTTCAGAAAATGACGCTGCTTGCCTGTCAGCCGTTGCGGCAGTTCCGCGCGCAGGCGCGTGCGCGTTTCCAGTAGCGTCTCAAGGCTGACCGGATCCGCCGTCATGCCGACGAAGGTGTTTCGGTATTCATCAGCGATGTCTTTGTCGTTGCCGAACAAGACCTCATGGGTCGGCCGGTTGTGACCGGCCAGGTAGGTGACGAAGCACTCCACCGTCGCGTCGGACAAACCGCCGGCGGCGAACATCTGCCACGCATCGAACAGATCGCGGGGATGTTGCCGGTCCATCGCGGCCACGAGTTTGCTGCCGTAGAGTTCGGCGGTGGCGAGCACGGGCAGTTCGAGTTCGGCACCGAACAGGTCAGCCGTCCTGGGCATCAGGCCGCGCCGCTCGACTGGCAGAACGGTTCCACGGAACACCGCATTGACTTCGACCTTCACCTGACTGTCTGCGCCCTCGATCAGCAGTTTGGTATCGCCGAGATCCTTGCTCGCCACCTTGCGGGTGCGCATGCCGCGTTTTACGAGCCGCCTGGTGATCGCATCGATCTCGTCGGCGATGGCGGCCAGTGCCTGCTCGCGCGGGATCTGCCATGGTGTGTAGACCACGTCGATATCGACCGACAGGCGCGGCATGTCGCGCACGAAGAGATTGATGGCGGTGCCGCCCTTCATCGCGAAGATGTCGTTGGCGAACACCTCAGGAGCGGCGGCCAGCAGCAGGCGCACGGTATCGGCATAGGCCTTATCCATGCGGTT
The DNA here is from genome assembly GCA_019634975.1 of Burkholderiales bacterium. Classification (GTDB taxonomy): domain Bacteria; phylum Pseudomonadota; class Gammaproteobacteria; order Burkholderiales; family SG8-41. The sequence continues at coordinate 9,102 of JAHCAI010000003.1, read as the reverse complement.
TCAGACTCAGCAAGGTGCCGTCTTTCAGGCGGGTCATCCAGCGCTTGTCGCTGCCAACCGGCAGCGTGTACTGCTGCCGGAAGGCCGCGACATCCACCACTTTTGTCTCGCGCGCCCAGGTCAGGAAGAGGCGCACTGTCTTGACGCTGGTGCAACAGGCAAGCAGGCGGCCAAGCATTTCCATGCGCGGGTTGCTCAGGCCCTCGAACAGGTTGCGCGCTTCTTCCAGGCCCTGATGGGTGCCCACGTCATACAGCAACTCGAGCAGCGCGCGCTCGGGCACCGACACGCGCAAGCCCTCGGTCGCGCCCGGTGGCGTGGTCAGGCTCTTTGCGGCCAGCGCCTCATCCGGCCAATCGAACAACCGGGCTGACACGTAACGCGCGGGAAAGCGCGTGGTGAACCATGCGGGCAGCGCGAAGCGCACATCGCCCCAGAGCACCCACTGCTCGTGCGTGGCCAGATTGTGGCGCACGCCCTGCAAGGCGAGTGCGCTCTTGCCTGCCACGTGCAGGCCGGCGACGCGGGTCTGAAGGAACTTGATCGTCCCGTGCACGCTCAGTTCGTCGGCAGGAAAGGCGTACACGCCCTGCGCCAGCCGGACCAGCCAACCCGTCCCGGCGTAATGGGCCGCGAGCTTCGCGGAGACGCCCAAGCACGCTAGCGCACCCACGTCGAATGGCGCGCCGCGTGGAAGGCTGGTCTGGAGTTGCTTGATTAGATAATACTTCGAAGTTCCCATATAGGGTGAATATTACATCATTTTCTAATCAAATACAGGTGAATTGATTAGATAAATCATTAATATTCGCATTTCATTGTAATTATTGAAATATATCTAATCACCGGCGGTTGCTGCCAGGCCATCGTTCCTGTTCTGGGAAAACCCAGGTACCGCTCCGGTTCTGCATTGCGAAGATCACGCGGCGCGCAGAGACACGACTTTGTTTGCGGTCAGCGCCTCAAGATAATCCGCCCAATTCTGCAGCCATACCCGCGCCTCGGCGTCGTAGCGATGCCGATCATAGATGGCGCTTACCGAACCATCGACGTGATTGAGGATGCGGTCCTGCACGACGCGCGGGCAGCCGAGCTTCGCCAAGCCCGTGGCCGCCGTGCGGCGCAAATCATGAACCGTCCACGCTACCTCAATCGGGTCGGCCCGCGGTTCATCCTTGGTTTCCTTACGCGCCTCGTATTGCGCGAGTCCGAGCGCTTTCTGCCCCACATGCTGCTCGCCCATTGGCGAGGGAAAAACGAAGACGTCGTGCAACGCTCTGCGCGCCTTCAATAACTCAACAGCCTGGCCCGGAAGCATTACAGCATGGGGCTCACCATTCTTTGTCTCGCGGATCGTCCAAACCGCGCGCTCAAGATCGATATCGCGCCAGAGCGCAGCGACCACTTCGCCCGAGCGGCAGCCGGTGAACAACACCAGGGCCAACGCATCGCGCACGGTACGGCTGTAAGGGCTGCGCGGCAGCCACCGGATGAATGTCGCGAGCTCGGCATCGGTGAAAGCGCGCTTCCTGCGCACCTGGGGTGCGCCTTTGATACCCAGCGTCGGAAATACGAAGTCGTCGGGAATGCGCCCTTGCTCTGCGGCGTGGGCATAGGCGCAACGTATGCGCGAAAGCAGATAGGTGCCCCCGCGCGGAGCGCGCTTCAACATGGGCCGGATGACTTCATCCTGCAGTTCGCGTCGTGTTATTCCGGCGGCAGCGCGGTCCCCGAGGTTTGGAAGCAGGTCGCGTCGCAAGAGTCGCGCGCCCTCCGCGCCCCTCTTCTGCTTGCTCAGCTTCTCTGCAATGAAATCCTCGACCAGTCTCTCGACCGTATAGCTCGCGAGTTTCTCGGCTTCACGCTTCCGCCGCGCTTCCGTGCGCACCTGCTGTTTCTGCAGTTGCGGATCGACGCCCCTTTCACGTTCCAGCTTGAACCTCCCCAAGGCCTTCCTGGCCTCTGCCAGGGTCATGGGACCAAACTCGCCGAGCTTGATCTCACGCAGTGCGCCATCACTTGCCCGATAGCGGTAGAAAAACACGCGAGCGGCATTCGTGCGGCGTACCCGTAATCCCGGGTGATCGGGATCGGCGCACTCGTCACCAGCACGCATGTCGGCGATAATGCGAGGGGTGAGCATTGGGGGCGGTTTTTTCATTTCGCGATTTTTTTGATCTCGCACTGAGCGTAAACCTATACCGCCACCTATACCAAACCGCCTGACAAGGCTGGGCAAGAATGGTCAAGTCTGCACTCGCGGTGCAGTAAGAAAATTGGATTTAGCGCCATTGGTACAAATGGTTACGAGCGGTTTTCGCAGGGAAGACAGCAACTTGAAAGACCCCGGTTTGAGCAACCATACTCCAATGATGCAGCAGTACCTCCGGATCAAGTCCGAGCATCCGGACCTGCTGGTGTTCTACCGCATGGGTGATTTCTACGAGCTGTTCTTCGGCGATGCCGAAAAGGCGGCGCGGCTGCTCGACATCACGCTGACCTCCCGCGGCGAGTCCGCGGGAACACCGATCAAGATGGCCGGCGTGCCCTTCCATGCCGTGGACCAGTACCTGGCGAAACTGGTGAAACTCGGCGAGTCGGTGGCGATCTGCGAGCAGATCGGAGACCCCGCAAGCTCGAAGGGGCCGGTGGAACGCAAGGTGGTGCGCATCGTCACCCCGGGCACACTGACCGAATCGGCGCTGCTCGACGAGAAAAGCGAGAACCTGCTGCTCGCCGCACACCGCGCCGGCAACACGCTGGGGCTCGCCTGGCTGTCGCTGGCTTCCGGGCGTTTTTGCGTCATGGAAACGGCGCCGGCCAGTTTTGCCGCTGAAATCGAACGCCTGCGCCCCGCGGAAATCCTGCTCGCCGAAGGCGCGGCCCTCGAAGCGGGCGACGGTACCGCGCTGCGCCGCCTCCCACCCTGGCGTTTTGATGCCGACAGCGCACGCCGCACGCTCTGCGCGCAGTTCGGCACCCAGGATCTCGGCGGCTTCGGCGCGCAGGACATGGCTGCGGCCGTGGCGGCCGCCGGCGCGCTGTTCGACTATGCCAAGTCAACCCAGGGCACGGCGATTGCCCATATCCGCGCACTGAACGTCGAGACCGAGGGCAGCTTCCTGCGCATGGATCCCGCGACGCGGCGCAATCTCGAAATCAGCGAGACCATCCGCGGCGAGCCGGCACCCACGCTGCTGTCGCTGCTCGATACCTGCGCCACCGGCATGGGCAGCCGCCGGCTGCGCCACGCGCTGCACCATCCGCTGACCGACCGCGCGCAGGTGCAGGCGATGCACCGGGCGGTCGCCGGACTACTGGAGGGCGACCGCCATGCCGCGCTGCGCAGCGTTCTGAAACACTTCGCCGATGTCGAACGCATTGCCGCGCGCATCGCACTGGCCAGCGCGCGTCCGCGCGACCTGTCGGGGCTGCGCGCATCGCTGCAGCGCCTGCCGGAACTCGCGCAGGCACTGCGCGATGCCGCGGCGGAACAGCTGCAGGCGCTGGCTGCGGATCTCGCCCCGCAGCCGGAACTGGCCGCGCTGCTGGCCGCGGCGATCAAGTCCGAACCGGCCTCGGTGATCCGCGAAGGCGGTGTCATCGCCGACGGCTATGACGCCGAACTTGACGAACTGCGCGGCATCCAGGACAACTGCGGCGCCTTCCTTGCGGAACTGGAAACCCGCGAACGCGCGCGCACCGGCATCACGACACTGAAGGTCGAATACAACCGCGTGCACGGCTTCTACATCGAGGTCACGCGCGCGCAGTCGGACAAGGTGCCCGACGATTACCGCCGCCGCCAAACGCTGAAGAACGCCGAGCGCTACATCACGCCGGAGCTGAAGACCTTCGAGGACAAGGCGCTGTCGGCGCAGGAGCGCGCGCTGGCCCGCGAAAAGCTGCTGTATGAACAGCTGCTGCAGAAACTCGCGCCGCAGGTGCCGGCGCTGCAGAAGGTGGCGAACGCCCTCGCCCTGCTCGACATGCTGGCCGCCTTCGCCGAACGTGCCGCGGCGCTGGACTGGACGGCACCGGAGTTCACCGACGAGGCGGTGATCGACATCGCGGGCGGACGGCATCCCGTGGTCGAGGCGCAGGTGAATCCCTTCATCGCCAATGACGCCAGACTGTCGGCGGCGCGACGCATGCTGCTGATCACCGGGCCCAACATGGGCGGCAAGTCGACCTATATGCGCCAGACCGCGCTGATCGCGCTGCTCGCCCATTGCGGCTCCTTCGTGCCGGCCACCCGCGCCAGGCTCGGACCGCTGGACCGCATCTTCACCCGCATCGGCGCCGCCGATGACCTCGCCGGCGGACGCTCGACCTTCATGGTGGAGATGACCGAAGCGGCCTTCATCCTCCATCACGCGACGCCGCAGAGCCTGGTGCTGATGGACGAGATCGGCCGCGGCACCTCGACCTATGACGGCCTTGCGCTGGCCTGGGCGATCGCGCGCCACCTGATCGAGCGCAACGGCTGCTACACGCTGTTCGCGACCCATTATTTCGAGCTGACCGCGCTTGCCGCGGAATTCCGCCAGGTCGCCAACGTCCACCTCGACGCGGTCGAACACAAGGATCACATCGTGTTCCTGCACAGCGTCGAGGAAGGTCCGGCCAGCCGCAGCTACGGATTGCAGGTCGCACAGCTCGCCGGTGTGCCCGGCGCGGTGATCCGCAGCGCGCGCAAGCGCCTCGCGGACCTCGAAGCCGCGGCAGCGGCGCAAGTGCCGCAAGGGGATCTGTTTTCGGGCAGCCCCGTCGCAGCGGAACCGGCCGCCGCGGAGCCGCACCCGGCCGTGGATGCGCTGCGCGACTGCGATCCGGATGCACTGACACCGCGCGATGCGCTGGACCTGCTCTACCGCCTGCGGGCGCTGGCGCAGGATGGCACCAGCGATAAATCATAAGTAATTGATTTTATTGGTATTTTTATAAACCACCGAGGCAAGGCTCCTCGCCTCTCACGCCTGACGCCGCACCGAAACCTCAGTGATGATGGCCGTGCGGGCCATGCACATGGCCGTGCTCCAGTTCCTCGCCACTGGCCGCCCGCACCCCGGTCACCGTGCAGTGGAAATTCAGCGTCTGGCCGGCCAGCGGGTGATTGCCGTCGACGACGACCTTGTTGTCGGCAACGTCGGTGACGGTGTAGATCACCGTGTGCCCGGACTGCTCGCCGCGGCCTTCGAACTGCATGCCGACGCTCACTTCCGGCGGAAACTTGTCGCGCGTCTCGACCTGCACCAGGTTCGCGTCGTATTCACCGAAGGCATCGTTGGGTGCAAGCCTGACCTTGCAGCTGTGCCCCGCCTGCTTGCCGTCGAGCGCCTGCTCGACCAGCGGAAAAATGCCGTGGTAGCCGCCGTGCAGGTAGGCAATCGGGGAATCCGCCTTCTCGATCATGTTGCCGTCGGCGTCGAGCAGTTCGAAGGTCAGCGTCACCACGGTGTCTTTTGCAATCTGCATCACATTTCCTTGATCAGTAGCGGCAGGGGATTCCGGCGGGCCCGCGCCGCACGGCGCCCATCGCGATCAGCGGTGCCAACAGGACACCCGATGCCGGATTCTGTGAACAAAGCGCGCCCCGGTCAAGCGCGCCGCAGGGCGCCCCCACTATAATTCCGCTCCATGCGCAACCCGATGCTCAACGGCTTGACCCCGGCGCAGTTCCTGCAGCGGCACTGGCAGAAAAAGCCGCTGCTGGCCCGCGCCAGCCTGCCGCAGTTTGCAGCACTGACCGGCCGCCGCGACCTGATCGAACTTGCGCAGGAGACTCAGGCCGAATCACGGCTGGTGATCCGCAGGGGCGGCCGCTGGCAGGTGCGCCACGGCCCGTTTTCCCGGCGCGACTTCAGCGCGCTGCCGGCCCGCAACTGGACGCTGCTGGTGCAGGGCGTGAACCACCTGCTGCCGCAGGCGCAGGCGCTGCTCGACCGCTTCGCCTTCATACCCCATGCGCGGCTCGATGACCTGATGGTGAGCTATGCGCCGCCCGGCGGCGGCGTCGGCCCGCATTTCGACAGTTACGACGTGTTCCTGCTGCAGGGCGAAGGACGGCGGCGCTGGCAGGTCAGCCGCCAGCGCGACCTCGCGCTGGTCGATGACGCGCCGCTGAAAATTCTGCGCCACTTCCGCCCCGGCCGCGAATGGACCTTGTCCGCCGGCGACATGCTCTACCTGCCGCCGCGTTACGCCCACGACGGCGTGGCACTCGATGACTGCATCACCTATTCGGTGGGTTTCCGCGCGCCCTCGGCGCAGGACCTGTGCAGCCGTTTCCTCGACTTCCTGCAGGACCGCCTCGAAGTGCCCGGCATGTATGCCGACCCCGGACTAAAACCGACGCGGACTCCCGGACACATCGACCGCAACATGACGGGTCGCCTGCTGCGGCTGCTCGACGGTGTGCGCTGGACGCGGGACGACCTGCTGCAGTTCATCGGCGAGGACCTCAGCACGCCCAAACCCCATGTGGTGTTCGCAGCGCCCCAGCGCGCGCTGACCGCAGCCGCATTCGCGAAAAGCGTTGCCGCCGGCGGCCTGCGGCTCGCGCCGCAGACCCTGCTGCTCTATGACGACAAGGCGTTCTACATCAACGGCGAACGCTGTGTCGTGGGCGCCGGTGCCGGAGCGCGCATCCGACGGTTGGCCGACCGGCGTTTCCTGCCCGCCGGGACGCTGCCGGCACGGGCAGCCGGTGCGCTGTATGCCTGGTATCGCGCGGGATACCTCATACCCGGAGCACGCTGATGAAACCGACGGGCAATCCGCCGAATGCCGAATACCGGCGTTTCGAGAGCTTCCGCGAGTACGAAGAGATTGTCGACCGCATGATCCCGCTGACCCAGCGCATCATCCGCAACTTCGACAAGACACTGAGCCCGGCCTGGAACGGCAGCACGCGCATCGAACTGCTGCGCCAGTTCCTGCTCGCGCATCGCTCGAACCGGCTGCTGATCCTGCTTCACGAGACGCGAACGCTGGCGACCGGCTTCCCGCGGCTGCTCGGTCTCGCCCAGCAGTTCTCCCATGCCTGCGTGATCCGCGAAACCCTGCGCAGCGCGAAACATGCCAGCGATCCCTTCGTGATCTTCGATGGCAGCCACTACGTCCACCGCTTCCACCATGACCACATGCGCGCCGCCCAGGGCATCCACGATGCGGCCGGCGCCCAGCAGTTGATCGAGCGGTTTGGCGAAATCCAGGACGCCTCCGGACCGCCACTGGCCGCCAACGTCACGGGACTGTGACCCGGGGTCCAGCCCCCCTCTCTTTCCTGCGCAAACACTGATAGAATCCGCGCCGGCCGTGACCCTCGCACTATCCGCGTTGCGGATTTTTCGGGGGACATGCCAACCAATTGGACAAACAAACTCATCACCCTTCGAAGGATAGTCATAATCATGAACCGCTCCCTCCTCGTTGCCGCCCTGTTTGCTGTTGGCCTGACCGCCTGCGGTGAAAAACCCGCCCCGGCGCCTGCTCCGGCCCCCGCTCCCGCTCCCGCCCCGGCACCTGCTCCGGCCCCGGCGCCCGCACCTGAGGCCCCGAAAGCCGACGCAGCCGCTCCGGCCGCCGACGCGCCGAAGGCCGATGCTGCCGCTCCGGCCGCTGCCCCGGCCGCCGCTGTCGACGCTGCCAAGGACGCCGTCAAAGGCGCCGCCGACGCCGCGAAAGACGCAGCCAAAGACGCCGTCAAGAAGTAATCACGCGTCTGCAGCAACAAAAAGCCGGCCTTCGGGCCGGCTTTTTGCTTTTGGCGGGTGCCGCAATCAGGCGATCATGCGCCAGCCAAAACCCTCGGCCTGGGTCGCGACGCCGATCCACCCTTCAGTGCAGCCAAGGGCACCGGCCAGCGCTGCACAGGCCAGCTCAGGGCGGTTGTTCCGCTGCGACAGATGCGCCGCCACGACATGCTGCAGTGATTGCGTGTCGATGTTCGCGACAATGCCGGCGGCCTGGCCATTGTCGAGGTGGCCGTAACGCCCGGCAATGCGCTGCTTGAGGCGTTCGGGATAGTTGCCACCCAGCAGCAGGTCGCGATCATGGTTGCACTCGATCACCAGCGCATCGAGCCCGGACAGCATCTGCTCGATATGCGGCGTCGACGACCCGGCATCGGTCAGCACACCCAGCCGGTGCGCGCCGTCACCGAACACGAACTGGGTCGGCTCCCGCGCATCATGGGGCACCGGGTAGGGAAACACCTCGAGGTCACCCACGGCGAAGGGCGTATGGCTGTCGATGATCATCGCGCCGGAAAAGACCCCGTCGCCGCCCGCGGCGGCCTCGCGCGTGCCGTGGGACAGGTATACCGGGATGCCGAAGCGGCGCGCAAAACGGTCCGCGCCGCCGACATGGTCGTCATGCTCATGGGTCACCAGCACCGCGTTTATCGCTTCGGGCTCAAGGCCCAGCCGGCCGAGGCGGCGCACGGTTTCGGCGGCACTGAAGCCGCAGTCGAGGAGGATCCGGGAGTTACCGGCCTCGACCACCAGCGCATTGCCTTCGCTGCCGCTGCCTAACGAGGCAAAACGCATGGAATGAGGAAGCGGAAGGTGAACCCGGGCCGCGACGGGCCCGGACCATGAAGCGGCTGCGCGCCCGTCACTTCAGCTGGTCGAAGAGCAGGGTCAGGATGCGGTTGGCCGTCTCCGAACGCTCGCGCGCGCCATCCTTGTCGAGCACGCGGACTTCGGCGCCCTTGCCGTCGCCCTGGACCAGGATGCGGTACTGCTCCTTGCTCGGCACCCTGGTGCTGCTGCCCCAGAATTTCAGCCGCGACAGCCAGCCTTTCTCCTCGGTGGTCTTGACGTCGGCGTTGGGGTCGATGTAGCGGACGAAATAAAGCCCCTTCGAACGATCGCGGTCCTCGACCGTGAAGCCGATGCGGTCGAGCGCGAGGCCGACTCGGCGCCAGGCCCGGTCAAACTGGTCGTTGAGTTCGAGCAGACCGCCCTCGACACCGCGGCTCAGCCTCGCCTGCGGCTCGACCTTGGCGCTGGCGAGCTGGGTTTTCGCGCGTTCGTTGTCGGTGCCGAAGCGCACCATCATCCGCCGCAGCATCTCGGCCTCGAGATCCGGATCAGA
>JAHCAI010000020.1 GCA_019634975.1 Burkholderiales bacterium | reverse complement strand
ACCGCCGGCGAAGCCGACAGCTTGATCGGCATGCCGACGTTGTACCACTTGCCGCGCTGGGGATGATCGAGCTCGACATACATGTCGCGGCCGCGCACATGCTCGTCGTTGGCGAGATCCTCCGTGGACATGATGGGGCCGCAGGGAACATCGAGCGGGTTGAGTATTTCCATGAATTCGCGCTTGGTGTATTTCAGCGCGAATTCCCCGATCAGCTCCCACATCTGCGCCTGGTTCTTGCGGCGCTCGCCGATGGTCGCGAACTTGGGGTCGGTGGCGAGATCCGGCATGCCGAGATCCGGACCGATGCGTTTCGCAAGCGCATCCCACACCGCCTCCTGCACGACGATATAGATGAAATCGTTGGGGCCGCCCGGCTTGCAGCGGATCGCATTGCCCAGCTGGCCGCCGCCGGAATCGTTGCCGGCGCGCGGGGTCGCACCCATGCCCTGGTGGGTCGGGACGGAATACTCCGACAGGCCGCCGCGGGTCAGGCGCTGGTGGTCGCGGAATTTGACGCGGCAGAGATTCATCACGCCATCCATCATCGCCACCTCGACATACTGCCCCTGGCCGGTGCGGTTGGCCTGGTGCAGCGCGGCCAGCAGGCCGATCGCCAGGTGCAGGCCGGTGCCGGAGTCGCCGATCTGGGCGCCCGTGACAAAGGGCGGGCCTTCGGGAACACCCGTGGTGCTCATCGCGCCGCCCATCGCCTGGGCGACGTTCTCATAGGCCTTGAAGTCGGCGTAGGGACCGGAGGAGCCGAAACCCTTGATCGAACCGACGACGATCTTGGGGTTGATCTCGTGGATCTTTTCCCAGGTGAAGCCGAGGCGCTCGAGCACGCCGGGCCCGAAGTTCTCCATCATGATGTCGCACTGCTTCAGTAAATCAACGAAAACCGTCTTGCCCTCGGCGCTTTTCATGTTCACGGTGATCGAGCGCTTGTTGCAGTTGAGCATCGTGAAATACAGGCTGTCCGCATTCGGCACGTCGCGCAGCTGGCCGCGTGTGGCATCGCCCTGGGGCGGTTCGAACTTGATGACGTCCGCCCCCATCCAGGCGAGCAGCTGCGAGCAGGTCGGGCCCGCCTGCACATGGGTCATGTCGAGAATCCGGACACCCTTCAATGCTTCCATTCTGATCTCCAAAATTTGCGTGGCGGACTGATGACCGTCCGCCCGTTGAAATCGCCGCTGCGCTGCGGGCGGCAGGGCTGCCGCTCCGCGGGACGCTCCCCCGGGCATGAGGGCGCCACTATAAGGAAATGCGCGAGGGCGTGGCCTTGACCGCAGTCAAGATTCCATGCCTCCGGAAATCCCGATAATAAACAGCCAGTTATAAAAGCATTACAATCCACGGCGATGACCCAGCTCTCCCTCCACCCGCAGTCGCGGATCATCCGCGTGCAACTGCGCCAGAACCTGGTTCTGAAAAACCTGTCGGCCGCGCAGTGGACCGAGTTCGAACCGCTGCTCGAGATATCGGATTACGCGAAGGGAGAGACGCTCGAACACCAGGGCACGCACTCGATGGAGCAGTATTTCATCATCGACGGCATCCTCAAGCGCACGGTATCGAATGCCCAGGGCAAGGAGATGATCCTGCGTTTTGCCGCGGAAAGCGACATCGATACCAGCTACGCGGCATGGCGGCTGAAAACACCGATGCCGTACTCGATCCGCGCAGTCACCAAGGTTCGCGCCGCCAAACTGTCGATGCTGCAATGGGCCGCCTTCCTCGAGCGCCACCCGAAGATCAAGGCCGAGTTCGAACTGGAGGTCACGCGTCTGATGAGCGAGGTGATGGCGCATACCATCACCCTCCACCTGCTCGACGCGCCGGGACGCGTCCAGCGCTTCATGCGCAAGCACACCGAGATCGCCGACCGGCTGCCCAAGAAGGAACTGGCCTCTTACCTCAACCTCTCGCCGGAAACGCTCAGCCGGCTGAAGCGGCGCGGCAAGATCTGAAGGCGCAGGCAGCGGCACCCCTCCTCTTTTGATGCGCCGCAGCACCCGCGGCCTTCATCGACGGCAGCAGTGCCGCAACTCTGCCCCTGTTCCAGCCGGGCTGCTGCAAAATTGACCGGGGTCAAGAGTGAAAAAGGGTGGCGCCCCCTATGATGCACCCCACCCGAAAAACGCCTTTCCCCTGCACCGGATCCGCGGCTGACAGGGGGCCGCGATCCCGCGGATTCCGTTGCGGCTTCGGGCAACACCACCTTACTGACCAGACGGCAAGACGCGAGGCATCCAGACCATGACGACCGAAACACAACAGGCCCTGAGCGACGGTGTCGACCTGCTCATCGACGCGCTCAAGCTCAACGGCATCACCAACCTCTACGGCCTGCCGGGCATCCCGATCACCGACCTCACGCGGCGCGCGCAGGCGGCGGGCATGCGCATGATCTCCTTCCGCCACGAGCAGAACGCCGGCAATGCCGCGGCAATTGCCGGCTTCCTGACCCGGAAGCCGGGCGTCTGCCTGACGGTGTCGGCACCGGGCTTCCTCAACGGCCTGACCGCCCTGGCCAATGCCACGACCAACTGCTTCCCGATGATCCTGGTCAGCGGCTCGAGCGAACGCGAAATCGTCGACCTGCAGCAGGGCGATTACGAGGAGATGGACCAGCTGGCGATCGCCCGGCCGCTGTGCAAGGCCGCTTTCCGCGTGCTGCACGCGGAGGACATCGGCGTCGGCGTCGCCCGCGCGATCCGCGCCGCAGTCTCCGGCCGTCCCGGCGGCGTCTACCTGGACCTGCCGGCCAAGGTGTTCGCGCAGACCATGGACGCCGAAGCGGGCCGCAAATCGCTGATCAGGGTCGTCGACCCGGCGCCGCGCCAGATTCCCGCGCCGGACGCCGTGCAGCGCGCCCTCAAGCTGCTCGCCGGCGCCAAGCGTCCGCTGATCGTGCTCGGCAAGGGCGCCGCTTATGCGCAGGCCGACACCGAGATCCGGACGCTGATCGAAAAAACCAGGATTCCCTACCTGCCGATGTCGATGGCCAAGGGCCTGCTGCCCGATACCCACGAGCAATCGGCCGCCGCCGCGCGCTCCTTCGTGCTGCCTGAAGCCGACGTGGTGATGCTGATCGGCGCGCGCCTGAACTGGCTGTTGTCGCACGGCAAGGGCAAGACCTGGGGCGGCAAGGATGCCAAGGCCTGGGGCGGGCAGAAATTCATCCAGATCGACATCTCGCCGCAGGAGGCCGACAGCAACGTGCCGATCGACGCGCCGGTGGTCGGTGATATCGGATCCTGCGTGTCGGCAATGCTGGACGGCATTGGCGCCGCCGGCTCGGGCTGGCCCCAGCCCTCGGCCGACTGGCTGGGCGCGATCTCCGAGCGCAAGAGCAAGAACATCGCCAAGATGGCCGAGACCCTGTCCAAGAATCCCACGCCGATGGACTTCCACAGCGCGCTGAACGTGATGCGCGACATCGTCAAGGCCAATCCCGACGCCATGCTGGTCAACGAGGGCGCCAACGCGCTCGACTTCACCCGCAGCATCGTCGACATGTACAAGCCGCGCAAGCGCATCGACGTCGGCACCTGGGGCGTGATGGGCATCGGCATGGGCTTTGCGGTCGCCGCCGCCGTGGAAACGGGACACCCGGTGATCGCGATAGAGGGCGACAGCGCCTTCGGCTTCTCGGGCATGGAGGTTGAAACCATCTGCCGTTACAAGCTGCCGGTTTGCGTGGTGGTGTTCAACAACAACGGCGTCTACAAGGGCACCGACGTCAATCCCTCGGGCGGCCCCGACGTCGCGCCGACCGTGTTCGTCAAGGGCGCTCGCTACGACATGCTGATGCAGGCCTTCGGCGGCGTCGGCGAGCACGCCACGACCCCGGCCGAGCTGCGCAAGGCAGTGGAGGAAGCCGTCCGTTCGCGCAAGCCGACGCTCATCAACGCGGTCATCGACGAGACGGCCGGCACCGAGAGCGGGCGCATCACCAGCCTCAACCCGAAGAGCGCGAAGAAGTGATCGTCACCTGACCGGGAAGACGGCCGCCAGCCGTCGCGCCGGGGCAAACAAGCCCGGGATTTCCCCGGGCTTTTTTGCGCATCCCCATGCTGACACAAGCCAGACGGCGGCTCAGGCAGCGGCTGTCCTCATGCGCCGGAATCCCCTCGCGATCAGCGGCCAGAACAGGGCGAACAGCGCAAGGGCGGTGATGCTGCCCACCAGCGAGTTGGAAAAGAACACCCGCAGATCGCCCTGGGAGATCAGCATCGACTGGCGGAAAGCGCTCTCCGCCTGGTCGCCCAGCACCAGCGCGAGCACCATCGGCGCCATCGGATAGTCGAGCTTCTTGAAGGCATAGCCGACCACGCCGAACATCAGCATCATCCAGACATCGCCCATCGCATTGGCCACCGTGAAGGCGCCGACCGCGCAGATCACGACGATGACCGGGGCAATGATGGAAAACGGGACCTTGAGGATGGCCGCGAAGAACGGCACGCAGGTCAGCACCAGGATCAATGAGGCGAGATTGCCCAGGTACATGCTGGCGATCAGGCCCCAGACGAAGTCCTTCTGCTCGACGAACAGCAGCGGCCCCGGCTGCAGCCCCCAGATCAGCAGCCCGCCCAGCAGCACCGCCGCAGTCGGCGAACCCGGGATGCCCAGGGCAATCATCGGCAACAGCGCCGAAGTTCCGGCAGAATTGTTGGCGATCTCGGGCGCGACAACGCCCTCGAGCTGACCGGTTCCGAACTTGGCGCCGTCCTTGGAAGTCCGTTTGGCAATGCCGTAGGCCATGAAGGAGGCCGGGGTGGCGCCGCCGGGCGTGATGCCCAGCCAGCAGCCGATGACCGTGCTGCGCAGCGCGGTGCCCCAGAATCGCGGCAGCTTCGCCCAGGTCTCGAACACGATCCTCATGTTGAGCTTGGCGGTCTTGCCGGTGAAGGACAGGCCCTCCTCCATCGACAGCAGGATCTCGCCGATGCCGAACAGGCCGATCACCGCGATCAGGAAATTGAAGCCGCGCAGCAGCTCGGTGAATCCGAAGGTCAGCCTGAGCTGGCCGGTCACGATGTCGATGCCGACCGCGGCAAGCGCGAAGCCGATCATCATCGCGACCAGGATCTTGAACGGGGGCTCCTTGCCCATGCCGATGAAACTGCAGAATGTCAGGAAATAGACGGCGAAAAACTCCGGCGGCCCGAAACGCAGCGCGAAATTCGCCACCGCCGGCGCAATGAAGGTGATCATGATGATCGCCACCAGCGCGCCGAAGAACGAGGCGGTGAATGACGCGGTCAGCGCCTCGCCGGCCTTGCCCTGCTGGGCCATCGGGTAGCCGTCGAAGGTGGTCGCCACCGACCAGGGCTC
>JAHCAI010000002.1 GCA_019634975.1 Burkholderiales bacterium | reverse complement strand
GTGCTCGCCACCCACAGGCGCAGGATGTCGGCGCCGAGCTCGTCCATCACCTGCTGGGGCACGATGACATTGCCCTTGGACTTGCTCATTTTCTTGCCCTCGCCGTCAACGACGAAGCCGTGGGTCAGCAGCGCCCGGTACGGCGCGCGGCCGTCGGTCATGCAGCCGGTCAGCAGAGAGGAATGGAACCAGCCGCGGTGCTGGTCGGAGCCTTCCAGATAGAGATCCGCCGGGAACGCGCCCTCTGCCGCATGCGAGCCGCGCAGCACCGTCAGATGCGTGGTGCCGGAGTCGAACCAGACATCGAGCGTGTCCTTGATCTTTTCGTACTGCGCGGCGTCCTTGCCGAGCAGTTCCGCCGCATCCAGCGCCTGCCAGGCCTCGATGCCCTCACGCTCGACGCGCTGCGCGACCTGCTCCAGCAATTCGGGCGTGCGTGGATGCAGCGCGCCGGTTTCCCTGTGCACGAAGAAAGGCATCGGCACGCCCCACTGGCGCTGGCGAGACAGCGTCCAGTCCGGGCGGTTGGCAATCATCGCGTGCAGCCGCGCCTTGCCCCAGGACGGGAAGAACTGCGTCGCTTCGACCGCGCGCAGCGCGGTTTCACGCAGCGTCTCCTGCGGCCTGACGCCGTTGTAGCCGGGCACCTCCTCCATGCCGGCGAACCACTGGGTGGTCGCGCGCAGGATGATCGGCGTCTTGTGGCGCCAGCAGTGCATGTAGCTGTGCAAATCCGACTTGTGCGCGAACAACACGCCGTTCTCTTCCAGGTGAGCGACGATCTGCGGATTGGCCTTCCAGATCATCTGGCCGCCGAACAGCGGCAGCGTCGACGCATATTTGCCGTCGCCCATCACCGGCGTCAGGATCTGGTCATCCTTCATGCCGTATTTGCGGCAGGACTGGAAGTCCTCCACGCCGTAGGCCGGCGCGGCGTGGACCATGCCGGTGCCGGTTTCAAGCGTGACGTAGTCGGCGAGATAAACCGGCGACAGGCGGTCGTAGAACGGGTGATGGAATGCGAGATGCTCGAGCGCCGCACCCTTGCAGCTGGCCAGCGTTTTTCCGGTCAGGCCGTAACGCGCGAGGCAGGCCTCCTGCAGGTCCGCCGCAAGGATCACCAGCCCTTTTTCCGTTTCGACGAGGTTGTAGGTGTATTCGGGATGCGCGTTCAGCGCCTGGTTCGCCGGCAGCGTCCACGGCGTCGTGGTCCAGATCACCACAAAACCCGGCTTGTCCGGCAGCGACTTCAGGCCGAAAGCTTTCGCAATTTTCTCCGGCTCCGCAAACGGGAAACCGACATCGACCGCCGGGTCCTTGCGATCCTCGTATTCGACCTCCGCCTCGGCCAGCGCCGAGCCGCAGTCGAAACACCAGTTCACCGGTTTCAGCCCGCGGTAGACGTAGCCGCGCTCCAGCAACTTGCCCAACGCCCGGATCTCGTCAGCCTCGTTGCGGAAGGCCATCGTCAGGTACGGGTTGTCCCAGTCACCGAGCACGCCCAGACGCTGAAAATCCTTTTTCTGGCGCTCGACCTGCTCCGCCGCATAAGCGCGGCAGAGGCGCTGCGTTTCCGCGGCCGGCAAATGCTTGCCGTGCTGCTTCTCGATCTGCACCTCGATCGGCATGCCGTGGCAATCCCAGCCGGGCACGTAGGGCGCGTCGAAACCGTCCAGCGTCTTCGACTTGACGATGATGTCCTTCAGGATCTTGTTGACGGCGTGGCCGATGTGGATGTCGCCGTTGGCATAAGGCGGGCCGTCGTGCAGCACAAAACGCTTTTTGCCACGGCTTGCAGCGCGGATGCGTTGATAAAACTTCCGCTCCTGCCATCCGGCCAGCATTTTCGGTTCGCGTTTTGCCAGGTCGCCGCGCATCGGGAACGGTGTGTCCGGCAAGTTCAGTGTTTTCTTGTAATCGGCCATGTCAGCTGTTTCGGTTGAGCATTGCTTGCGCCCGGCGCGGGATCACGCGGCGCGCCTCGCAAAAAACGCGCGCGTGTCAGCCACGTCGCGCGCGATCTGCGCCTTCAGGGTCTCGAGGTCGACATACTTCGCTTCGTCGCGGAACTTGTGCAGGAAATCGACCCGCACCAGCTCTCCGTATATATCCTCCTGGAAATCAAATATGAAAACCTCCAGCACCGGTGCGGCGCCCTGCGCCTTGACCGTAGGCCGTACGCCGAGGCTCGCCACGCCCTGCAGGGGCCGGCCGTCACGGCGCCTCAGCTCCACCGCGAAAATCCCGGTCAACGGCGGCCGGTTGTGCTTCATCTGCACGTTTGCCGTCGGAAAGCCCAGCTTGCGGCCCAGGCCGTCGCCGCCGGTCACTCGGCCGCTGATGCTGTAGGGGCGGCCAAGCAGGCGTGCCGCCTTTTCCACATCGCCCGCCGCCAGCGCATCGCGCACTGCCGTGCTCGACACCCGCGCACCATCGAGCTCCACGGTGGCCATGCCCTCGACCTCGTAGCCATGCTGCGCCGCCTGCGCGCGCAGCATCGGGAGGTCGCCGGCGCGGCGCGCGCCGAAACGGAAATCGTCACCCACCTGCAGCCAGCGTGCGCCCAAGCCGCGCACCAGGATGCGCTCGATGAAGTCCTGCGCGGTCACCTGCGCCAGCGCGAAATTGAAGCGCAGCACCAGCGTCCGCTCCACGCCATGCGCGGCCAGCAGTTCCAGCTTTTCGCGCATCGAGGTCAGCCGCACCGGCGCCTGGTCCGGGGCGAAGAATTCGCGCGGATGCGGCTCGAAAGTCATCACGCAGGCCGGCAATCCGCGCGCCGCCGCAGCCGCGCGCAGCTTCGCGAGCATTGCCTGGTGGCCGAGATGGACCCCGTCAAAATTGCCGATGGTCAGCGCGACGGGACAGGAGGCAGCGTCCGGAACGCCGCGCAGGATTTGCATGGAACCCGCCTGATCCTCTGGAAGAGCACGCTAAAAGGCTGAATTTTAGCGTGTTTTCCGGGAGGGTCGCTAGGCGGCACAGGCGCGTTCCGGCAATCCGCCGGCAGCTGAGGCCGCCTGCCCCTGCGCATAAACCTCGCCGATGAGGATGATCGCGGGACCGCTGATTCCGCGCATGGACCCGAGTTCGGCGAGCGTCATCGCAAGGCAGCGCTGTTCCGGCAGGCTGGCGTTCTCGACAATCATCACCGGCAGCCGGCGACTGGCGCCGCGCGCGACCAGCGTTGCCGCGATGGCCACCGCCTCACCCACCCCCATGTAGATCGCGGAGGTATCAGCCGCCAGCACCGCCTGCGCCCAGTCGTGGCCTTCCTCACCGGCACCGGTGCGCGGCGTCACGAAAGTGACATTGCGCGACAGGCCGCGCCGGGTCATCGATGTGCGGACCGCTGCGCTTGCAGCCAGCGCCGCAGTGATCCCCGGCACCACGACGCAGTCGATGCCGGCCGCTTCCAGCGCATCGATCTCCTCCTGCGCGCGCCCGAACAGCAGCGGGTCGCCGCCCTTGAGCCGCACTACCGTCGCATGCACGCCCGCGGCGTCAATCAGGCGCCTGTTGATGAAGCGCTGGGCCGTGGTATGCCGTCCGCAACGTTTGCCCACCGCGATTTTTTCGGCCCTGGCAGCCAGCGCCAGCGTGCCGGGATGCACCAGTGCATCATGAAACACGATGTCGGCGCTTTCCAGCAGGCGGACCGCGCGCAGCGTCAGCAGGTCCGGCGCGCCGGGGCCGGCGCCCACGAGATACACCCTGCCGCTCATGGCTTCAGGCCGCCTCCGTACTGCGGCGGCAAAACAACGGCAGCGGACGCTCGACGGACGTCTGGTAAGCCTCGCTGAAATCCGCGAACGCCGACAGCGCAGACTGCAGGTCGATGCCGTCATTCAGCTCGAAGGCATCGAAGCCGACGCGCGACAGGTAGAACAGCTGGTCGCGCTGCACATCGCCGATGGCGCGCAGCTCGCCCCTCCAGCCGTAACGTTCGCGCAGCAGGCGCGCCGTCGAATACCCGCGGCCGTCGGTGAACTGCGGGAAAAACACGGCAACCAGCGCCAGCGCGTCGAGGCTGTCGGCAATCAGCGCCGGATCCTCGTCCGGCGCCAGCCAGACGCCAATACGTCCCGAAGGACGCCCCAGCAGCACACCGGCGGAGGACTGCCACAGCTTCAGCGGCACCAGCAGATCGCCTCGCTCCGGGATCGCCGGCGGGGCCCCTTCTGCCGCCGGCTCAAGCCGCAGCCAGCTGTCCTGCGCGGGCTTCGCGTGTCTGATGAGTGTTGCCATAGATGTTCTCCCTGAACGGTTCGATGCCGATGCGGCGCACCACGTCGATGAAGCGCTCCGCTTCGCTGTCGCGGCGCGCAAGATAGGTTTCGACCAGCCTGGCAATGACCTCCGGAACCTCGTCCTGCGCGAACGCCGGGCCGATGACCCTGCCCAGCGACGCCTCATTGCCCTGCGCGCCGCCGATCGACACCTGGTAGTACTCCGCGCCCTGCTTGTCGACGCCGAGGATGCCGATGTGGCCGACATGGTGGTGGCCGCAGGAATTCATGCAGCCGGAGATGTTGAGGTCGAGTTCGCCGATGTCGTGCTGGTAGTCGAGGTCGTCGAAGCGGCGCTGGATCGCCTCCGCCACCGGAATCGACTTCGCGTTCGCCAGCGCGCAGAAGTCGCCGCCGGGACAGCTGATAATGTTGGAGATCAGGCCGATGTTCGGCGTTGCCAGGCCAAGCGCCTTCGCCTCGTGCCACAACGCATGCAGATCGGACTGCCGCACGTCGGACAGGATCAGGTTCTGCTCATGCGACACGCGCAGTTCGCCGAAGCTGTAGCGGTCGGCGAGGTCGGCCACCGCGTCCATCTGCTCCGCGGTCGCGTCACCCGGCGGCACGCCGGTTTTCTTCAGCGACAGCGTAACCGCTGCATAACCCGGAACCTTGTGCGCATGCACGTTGCGGCCGACCCAGCGCGCAAAGCCGGGCTCGCGCGCCAGCGCCTGCGTGTACTGCAGCGGCAGGGGCTCGAGCTTCCGGTACTGCGGCCGCGTGAAGCGGCCCTCGATGCGGCGAACCTCGGCTCCGGTCAGCGTCGCCGGACCGTCCTTCAGATGGGCCCATTCGGCCTCGACCTGCGCGCGGAACAGGTCCGGCGTCAGCTCCTTCACCAGGATCTTGATCCGGGCCTTGTATTTGTTGTCGCGGCGCCCGTAGCGGTTGTAGACGCGCAGGATCGCTTCGAGGTACGACAGCATGTGCCGCCATGGCAGGAACTCGCGGATCACCGTGCCGATGACCGGCGTGCGGCCGAGTCCGCCGCCGACCCACACGCGAAAACCGATTTCGCCGTTCTCGCCGTGCAGCGCCTGCAGGCCGATGTCGTGCACCTGGATCGCCGCGCGGTCCTGTTCCGCGCCCGACACCGCGATCTTGAACTTGCGCGGCAGGTAAGCGAACTCCGGATGGAAAGTCGACCACTGGCGAACCAGTTCGCACCAGACCAGCGGATCGACGATCTCGTCCGGTGCGACGCCGGCGAGGTGGTCAGTCGTGGTGTTGCGGATGCAGTTGCCGCTGGTCTGGATCGCGTGCATCTGCACCGAGGCGAGGTGGGCGAGGATGTCCGGCACCTCGGCCAGCTTCGGCCAGTTGAACTGGATGTTCTGGCGGGTGCTGAAATGGCCGGTGCCGCGATCCCAGCGGCGCGCAATGTAAGCGAGTGCTCGCAGCTGCCGCGAGGACAGCAGACCGTACGGGATCGCCACCCGAAGCATCGGCGCAAACCGTTGAATATAAAGACCATTTTGCAGCCGCAGCGGGCGAAAATCATCTTCTGACAGCTGCCCGGCCAGATGGCGCCGGGTCTGGTCGCGAAACTGCGCCACTCGTTCGTCCACCAGTCTTTGGTCGACCTCGTCGTATCGATACATCTGCAGCACCCGTAATCTGACGCCGCTGATGGTAGAAACCACTTTATATATCGTCCAAGAATATGTTATTTAATGTTTAGCGTTTTTTATTATATAAAGCCAAAATAGAACTTAAGTATTTGATTTTTATATGAATTTACAACAGCTCCGCTATCTGCGCGAAGTCGCCCGCCATGGCCTGAATGTATCGGTCGCGGCCGAAGCGCTGTTCACGTCGCAACCCGGCATCAGCAAGCAGATTCGCCTGCTGGAAGAGGAACTGGGAGTCACCATCCTCGTGCGCCACGGCAAACGCATCACCGGCATCACCGAGCCCGGGCGCATCGTGCTCGGGCTCGCCGAACGCATCCTGCAGGACACCGACAACCTGCGCGCCGTTGGCCGTGAGTTCAATTCCGGCGGCCGCGGCACTCTGGTCATCGCCACCACCCACACCCAGGCGCGTTATGCGCTGCCGCCGGTGGTCGCGCGTTTCACCCAGCGCTATCCGCAGGTCAGGCTGACCTTGCGTGAAGGCAGCCCCGAACACATCGCCGGACTGCTGCGCGAGGGCGCGGCCGATCTCGGCATCGCCACTGAATCGGAGGAAGCGTTTACCGACCTGGTCACGCTGCCCTGCGCGCAGTGGACGCGCAGCGTGATCACGCCCCTGAAGCACCCGCTGCTCGGCGCCGGGCCGCTGACGCTGGAAAAAATCGCGCAGTACCCGCTGATCACCTACGACTTCGCGTTCACGCCGAATTCGCCGATCCGGCGCGCCTTCGATGCCGCGAACATCAAACCCAACGTCGTGCTCACCGCGGTGGCCGCCGACGTGATCAAGGCCTACGTCGAACAGGGCATGGGCATCGGCATCCTCGCCAAGATGGCCTTCGACCCCGCCCGCGACCACGGCGTGCGGCTGATCAACGCCGACCACCTGTTCGAGCCCAGCACGACGCGCATCGCGCTCCGGCGCAACGCCTGGCTGCGTGGTTACACCTACGATTTCATCGAGCTGTTTTCATCGCGGCTGGACCGCAATGCGGTCAGTGCCGCGCTCGCAGCCGCGGCCTGAGGCGTCCGGGACAGGCGCAGCGGCGCCGGTTTTGCAATTGCGGCGACGCTGCGGTAGCGTGTCACACGGCGGCCATGCCGCCGTCCGTTTTTTCCATCAACCCATGAAGGCAACTCCATGATCGATCTGAGCCCCTCCCGCACGCGTCGCGTCGTGGTCGGCTACTCGGCACAGCTCCACGCCAGTCAGGCCCTCACGTCCAACTCCGGCAACCGCAGCTCCCGCTAACCCAAAAGGAAAAATCATGTCTTGCACGCTGTCGAAACGCCCGTTCCACGCCCTGCTCCGCAACATCCTCGCCGCCGCCGGCCTCGCCGCCCTCTTCGCAACACCCGCAGCGGCCCAGCAGCAGGTGCTCAAGGTCACCACCATCCCCGAAGAAGCCGCCACCGAGCAGATCCGCAAGTTCGGACCGCTGACGCGTTATCTCGAGCGCACGGTCGGCATGAAGGTCGAGTTCACTCCGGTCAATGACTACCCGGCCGCGGTCGAAGCCCTGATCAACAAGCAGGTCGACCTGGTCTGGTTTGGCGGCTTCACGCACGTGCAGGCGCAGCTGCGCTCCGGCGGCAAGGTGGTGCCGATCGCGCAGCGCGAGGAGGATACCCAGTTCCGCTCGGTGTTCATCACCCAGACCGGCTCCGGCATCAAGTCGCTGGCGGACCTCAAGGGCAAGCAGGTCAGCTTCGGTTCGCAGTCGAGCACCTCCGGGCACCTGATGCCGCGCAGCTTCCTGCTGCAGGCCGGGATCACCCCGGAAAAGGATTTCAAGCGCGTCGCCTATTCCGGCGCGCATGATGCGACCATCGCCTCGGTGGTCGGCGGCCGCGTCGATGCCGCCGCGCTCGACATCACCGTATGGCGCAAGTTCGTCGACGAGAAAAAGGTCGACACCTCGAAAGTGGACGTGTTCTACACCACGCCGCCGTACTTCAACTACAACTGGTCGGTGCACGCCGACATGCCGGCGGCGCTGCGCGAGCGCATCACCAGGGCGCTGCTCGCGCTGTCGATGGACAACCCGGAAGGCAAGGAAATCCTGACCCTGAACCGGGCAACGAAATACATTGCCACTAAGCCCGAGAACTACAAGAGCCTGGAAACCGCTGGCCGCAGCGCAGGCCTGATCAAGTAGCCGCGGCATGCGCATCACCCTCTCGGCGCTGGCGGCCCGCCATCCGGCAGCCGCCGGCGCGACCGCGCCGGCACTGAAGCCGCTGACGCTGACCATCGCGCCGGGCGAACAGCTCGCCGTGATCGGCCCCTCGGGCGCCGGCAAGACCACGCTGCTGCACGCGCTGGCCTGCGCGCTTAAGCCGGCGGCGGGCCGTATCGAACTGGACGGCACCGATCCCTGGGCCCTGCCGGTCGCGCAGCTGCAGAAGCTGCGCGGCCGGCTGTTCCTCGCGCCGCAGACGCCGCCGCTGCCGCCGCGGCAGCGGGTCGTCACCGCGGTGCTGGCGGCGCGCCTGCCGCAGCAGTCGCTGTTCGCGAGCCTGCGTTCACTGTTCTATCCGACCCATATCGCTGAAGCCGAGTCCGCGCTGGCGCGCTTCGACCTCGCCGGCAAGCTGTGGCAGCGCGTCGACCGGCTGTCCGGCGGCGAGCGCCAGCGCGTCGGCCTGGCGCGCGCGCTGCTGTCCTCGGCCTCGCTGTGGCTGGTCGACGAGCCGCTGTCCTCGCTCGATCCCTCGCGCGCCGCGCAGGCCATCGACACCCTGACCCGCTGCGCCACGGAATGCGGCGCCACGCTGGTCACCACGCTGCACCAGGTCGATGTCGCCACGCGCTTTCCGCGCGTGATCGGCCTGCGCGACGGCGAGCTGCAGTTCGACCTGCCCTCGCGCGAAGTCACCCGCGAGCGCCTCGCCACGCTCTACGCCCAGCACGAGGAAGAACTGCTGGGCGCGGGGCCGCCCCCGCCCCCCGAAGACGCCTCAGGCGGCGCCCAGGCCCCGCTCTACTGCCGCTGAGGACCGCGCGTGGACACTGCCGTCTCCGTGCTGCCGCAACACCGCGACCCCGCCTGGCTGCCGCGCCTGTTCTGGTTCTGCGCCGCGCTGGTGCTGCTGGCACCGGCACTGGTGGTCACCGAGTTCCGTCCCTGGACCCTGTTCGAGCCGGAAACCCTGAAATCGACGCAGCGCTTCCTCGGCGATTTTTTCCCGCCGAAGATCGAGGGCGAATTCCTGCTGCTGGTGGCGCGCGAAGCCTGGCGCACCGTGGCCATCGCCACCGCCGGCATGGCGCTGGCACTGCTGGTGGCGATCCCGCTGACGCTGCTGTCGACCAGCGCGATCTCGATCTCGGCGCTGACCGGACGCATGCACGCGCTGCCCTTCGTGCTGCGCCAGGGCGTGCGCTGGCTACTGATCGTCCTGCGCAGCATCCCCGAACTGGTGTGGGCGCTGGTGTTCGTGCGCGTGGTGGGCCTCGGCCCCACCGCCGGCGTGCTCGCCATCGCGCTGACCTACGGCGGCATGCTCGGCAAGGTCTACGGCGAAATCCTCGAAAGCGACGAAACCCACGCCACGCGCACGCTGCTGCGCAACGGCGCTGGCCGCCTGCAGGCCTTTTTCTACGGCCTGCTGCCGCAGAGCGCGCCGGAACTGACCAGCTACACGGTCTACCGCTGGGAATGCGCGATCCGCTCCTCGGCGGTGCTCGGCTTCGTCGGCGCCGGCGGCCTCGGCCAGCAGATGGACAACTCGATGAAAATGTTCCAGGGCTCGGAAGTCGCGACCATGCTGATCGTGTTCATGCTGCTGGTCGCGCTCGCCGACTACGCGAGCGGTTGGCTCAGGAAGAGGATCGCCTGATGGCGTCCCGCGACAATTCCGCGCCGTCCGCGGCCAACGAGACCTACCGGCTGCCGCCGCAGCTTTTCGACGCGCGCTGCGCGGTGTGCTGGTTCGTGCTCGGCCTCGCCGCGCTTACAGCCGCCAGCTTCTGGACCCTCGACCTGCAGTGGGCGAAATTCCTGTCGCTGGATGCGCTGCGCAAGATGGGCCGCTTCCTCGGCGAACTGACAACTCCGGCGACCAACGCGGAGTTTCTCGGCCGGCTCGCGATCGCCAGCCTCGAAACGCTGGCGATGTCGGCGCTGGGCACGCTGATTGCCGCGGCGGCCGGGCTCGCGCTGGCGCTGCCGGCGAGCCGCAGCCATCCCGGCGATCCCGCGTACTGGCGCGCGCCGACGCGGCTGGTGCTGAACGGCCTGCGCTCGATACCGGAACTGGTGTGGGCAGCGCTGCTGATCATCTCCGCGGGGCTGGGCCCTTTCGCCGGCACGCTGGCGCTGGCCCTGCACACCACCGGCGTGCTCGGCCGGCTGTTTGCCGAGGCCGTCGAGAATGCGCCGGCGGGGCCGGCCTTCGCGCTGCGCGCGCGCGGCGTGCCGGCAGGCCGCGTCTTTCTCTACGCGACTCTCCCGCAGATCCTGCCGCAGCTGCTGTCATACACGCTGTACCGCTGGGAGAACAACATCCGCGCCGCGGCCGTGCTCGGCGTGGTCGGCGGCGGCGGGCTCGGCCAGATGCTGGCCTTCCACATGGGCCTCTTCCACATGAACGAAACCAGCTCGATCCTGGTCGCGATGATCCTGCTGGTGGCCATGGTGGACTTCGCGTCCTACCTGTCGCGGCGCCTGCTGCAGCGCTGAGCGCCGGTCAGGGCATCAGCCGCGCGCCCTGCGCGAGAAATCGCGGATGCGGAAGCCGAGCAGCCACAGCACGGCAAAATACGCCGAACCGCCGGCCGCCACCAGCAGCGCCAGGCGCGACACGCGCTCCACGGCGGAGGCGGCCAGCCAGGACGTGGCATCTCCGGCAAGCAGCCACAACACCGCGCCCATCACGTAGACCGCGAACACCAGCTTGCAGACGAAAATGCCCCAGCCCGGCTGCGGCTGGTAGATCGCGCGGCGGCGCAGGCCGCGCAGCAGCAGGCCGGCGTTGAGGCAGGCGCCGAGGCTGATCGCCAGCGCGAGCCCGGCGTGGCGCAGTTCCCAGATGAACACCAGGTTCATCAGCTGCGTCGCGACCAGCGTCACCACCGCGAATTTCACCGGCGTGCGGATGTCCTGCTTCGCGTAGAAGCCCGGCGCCAGCACCTTCACCGCGATCAGCGCGACCAGCCCGGCCGAATAGGCGATCACCGCGTCGCGGGTATTGATGACATCGGTGGCGGTGAAGGCGCCATAGTGGAACAGCGTCGTGATCAGCGGCACGGCGAGCAGCGCCAAGGCCAGGGCGGCCGGCACCGCCAGCAGCAGCACCAGGCGCAGGCCCCAGTCGAGCAGCTCCGAGTACGCGCGCCCCGAATCCTCGGCGTGGCATTTCGCCAGGCTGGGCAGCAGGATGGTGCCCAGCGCGACGCCGAGCATGCCCGCCGGAAACTCCATCAGGCGGTCGGCGAAGTACAGCCAGGTCACGCTGCCGGTGACGAGGAAGGACGCGAAGATGTTGTTGATCAGCAGGCTCACCTGGCCGACCGACACGCCGAACACCGCGGGCGCCATCTGCCGCAGCACGCGGCGCACGCCTTCGTCGCGAAAATCCAGGCGGAAACGCGGCAGCATGCCGATACGGGCGAGGAACGGCAGCTGCAGCGCGAGTTGCAGCAGGCCGCCGCAGAACACCGCCCAGGCGAGCGCCTTCACCGGCGGATCGAAAAACGGCGCCGCGAACAGCGCGAAGCCGATGAAGGACAGGTTGAGCAGCACCGGCGTGAAGGCCGGCACCGCGAAGCGGCTCCAGGTGTTGAGGATGCCGCCGGCGAGCGCGGTCAGCGCAATGAACAGGATGTACGGGAAGACGATGCGCAGCAGATCGACGGTCAGCGCGAACTTCTCCGGCGTCGTCACGAAGCCCGGCGCACTGATGGCGACGATCCAGGACGCCGCCAACACGCCGGCCACGGTCACCGCGACCAGCGCCAGCGCCAGCGCGCCCGCGACATGGTCGACCAGCGCGCGGGTCTCAGCCTCGCCGCGGCGGTTCCGGTACTCGGCGAGTATCGGCACGAAGGCCTGGGAGAACGCGCCCTCGGCAAACAGCCGGCGCAGCAGGTTGGGGATCTTGAAGGCGACGAAGAAGGCGTCGGTCATCAGGCCGGCGCCGAAGACCCGGGCAATGACCGCATCGCGCACGAAACCGAGCACCCGCGACAGCAGCGTCATGCTGCTGACCGTGGCTAAAGCCTTGAGCAGATTCATTTTTCCGGGATTTCGCCAGCAGCCGAGACGATGCGGCCGGACTTGCGGAAGGAGCGGGTTTTCTTTATCATTGCGCCCTTTTCCGAATCGCCCATTTCCCCAAAGAAATCCGGAGTTTACATGGCCAATACTGCTTCAGCCAAAAAAGCCGCCCGTCAGGCCGTCAAACGCCGCGCGCGCAACATGGCACAGCGCTCCGCGCTGCGCACCGCGATCAAGGATGTGCGCAAGGCGATCGCCGCCGGCAACAAGGACGCCGCGAAAGCCCTGTTCCAGAAGTCGGTGAGCAAGATCGATTCGATCGCCGACAAGGACATCATGCACAAGAACACCGCGGCCCGTCACAAGAGCCGCCTGTCGGCCGCCCTCAAGGCGATGGCCTGACAGTGCCTGGCGTGACCGGCCTGCGCCGGCCACGCTGAGCGGCAGCAGGCAACACTTCCTTTTTCAGGCACCGCCGGCCGGTGCAGCTCCGGGCGGCATACCGGCGGCATCCTCGGGCCGCTTTGCCCTTCGCCCCGGACGCATTTTCAGGCGGTTGTCGCGGGCGAACTGGAGCAGGAATTCGAAGGCCGCGGGATTGCGGTTCTCCAGCACCCGGTCCACCGCAACGCAGTGTATCCCGCCGGCGAAGATCGGTTTCAGGAAGGGCGAGTAGGCAAGGTGCCCGTCATCGCCGAACACCGACAGCATGCCGCTCAGGCGTTCCGCCCAGTCGCTGGGGCGGAAGGTTTCTCCGGATTCGGTGATGCCCTGGATGACGATTTCGGGTGCGCCGTCGAACATGATGGGATCCGCCTGCAGGCTGTTTTGAGGGGGAAAAAGTCTAGCAGAAGGACCCTCTTTCCGCTCTGGAAGCCGTGGAAATTCCGCTTGCCAAGCACTACGGGGTGGTTAAGAATAGTTTGGTCGGCGGCGTGAGGCCGCCGTCTGTTTTTGTGGAGATCGATGCACCATGTCTCACGTGATGAACACCTACAGCCGGCTGCCGGTCGCCTTCGAGCGCGGGGAAGGTGTCTGGCTGTGGGACACACAGGGCAAGCGTTACCTGGATGCGCTGGCGGGCGTCGCCGTGAATGCGGTCGGCCACAGCCACCCGAAGCTGGTGGCGGCGCTGCGCGACCAGGTCGGCAAGCTGATCCACACCTCCAACATCTACCAGATCACCGCCCAGGAAAAACTCGCCGACCGGATTGCCGCGGCCTCCGGCATGGACAAGGTGTTCTTCTGCAATTCCGGCGCCGAAGCCAACGAGGCGGCGATCAAGCTCGCGCGCTACTACGGCCACAAGAAGGGCGTCGAGAATCCCGCGGTGGTGGTGCTCGAAAAGTCCTTCCACGGCCGCACGATGGCGACGCTGTCGGCCACCGGCAGCCGCAAGGTACAGGCGGGCTTCGAGCCGCTGGTGACCGGTTTCGTGCGCGTGCCCTTCAACGATCTTGAAGCCGTGCAGCGCGTCGCCGCCTCCAACCGCAACGTGGTCGCCGTGCTCGCCGAGCTGGTGCAGGGCGAAGGCGGCGTCAGCGTCTGCGGCGACGGCTATCTCAAGGGCCTGCGCGAAATCTGCGACGCCAACGGCTGGCTGCTGATGCTCGACGAAGTGCAGACCGGCATGGGCCGCACCGGCAGGATGTTCGCCTTCCAGCATTACGGCGTGATGCCCGACGTGATCACCCTCGCCAAGGGCCTCGGCGGCGGCGTGCCGGTCGGCGCCTGCGTCGCCCGCGGCGAGGCGGCCACGCTGTTCCAACCGGGCAGCCACGGCTCGACCTTCGGCGGCAACCTGCTCGCCTGCACGGCGGCGCTCGCCACCATCGACATCATCGAATCCGAGAACCTGTGCCGGAATGCCGCCGAGGTGGGTGCGCACATCCAGGCCGGACTGAGGCACGCGCTGGCCGAGACGCCGGGCGTCCGCGACATCCGCGGCAAGGGCATGATGATCGGCATCGAACTCGACCGGCCCTGCGGCGACCTCGTGAAAGCCGCGCTCGAGGCGGGACTGCTGATCAACGTCACCGCCGACAACGTCGTGCGGCTGGTGCCGCCGCTGGTGATGTCGCGCGGCGAAGCCGACCAGCTGGTCGGCCAGCTCGCGCCGATGATCCGTTCATTCCTGATGAAGGCCGCCCCGGCGGCCGCCTGAGCGGGGCGCGCCTTCGGCGCCCCCCTCGCGAAACTCATGCAACTGCGCCATTACCTCCAGTTCAAGGATTTCACAGCGGCCGAATACGGGCACGTGTTCGCGCGCGTGAAATGGATCAAGGAGCGCTTCAAGCGCTATGAGCCTTACCTGCCGCTGCACGACCGCACGCTGGCGATGATCTTCGAGAAGCAGTCCACGCGCACCCGCGTCTCCTTCGAGGCCGGCATGCTGCAGATGGGCGGCTCGGTGATCAACCTCACCGCCACCGACACGCAGATCAGCCGCGGCGAGCCGATCGAGGACATGGCGCGGGTGATCACGCGCATGGTCGACCTGGTGATGATCCGCACCTTCGAGCAGTCGATCATCGAGCGCTTCTCGGCGCATTCCCGGGTGCCGGTCATCAACGGCCTCACCAACGAATACCACCCCTGCCAGATCCTCGCCGACATCTACACCTTCATCGAGCACCGCGGCCCGATCCGCGGCCGCACGGTGGCCTGGATCGGCGACTCCAACAACGTCTGCAACACCTGGCTGCAGGCGGCGGAGGTGCTCGATTTCAACGTCCATGTCTCGACGCCGCCCGGCTACGAAGTCGAGCCCGAGCGCGCCGGCCTCTACGGCACCGACCACTACGAGGAATTCAAGGACCCGATGGACGCGGTGCGCGACGCCGACCTCGTCACCACCGACGTCTGGACCAGCATGGGTTTCGAAGCCGAGAACGAGGAACGCAAGCGCATCTTCGAGGACTGGTGTGTCGATGCCGAGATGATGCGCGCCGCAAAGAAGGACGCGCTGTTCATGCACTGCCTGCCCGCGCACCGCGGCGAGGAAGTGACCGCCGAGGTCATCGACGGCCCGCAGAGCGTGGTCTGGGACGAAGCCGAGAACCGCCTGCACGCGCAGAAAGCGTTGATGGAGTTTTTATTGCTGGGCAAAGTTACCCCATGAAGCGCGTGCCTTGGGTTCCGGGAGAGGCCAACTTGCCTTGGCAAGTTAAGGCATCGGGCTCGCCCGATGCCGGCCGACACCAAAATCCAAAAGCGCAAAAGGCGCTGATGGAGTTCCTGCTGCTCGGACAGGTGCAACCCTGATCTTTGGCAGTGCCGCCGGCGCTGCCCGCCCCTCTTGAACCCTACGGATACAGCCATATGAAAAAATCCAATAAAATCAACAAGGTAGTGCTTGCCTACTCGGGCGGCCTCGACACTTCGGTGATCCTCAAGTGGCTGCAGGACGTCTACGACTGCGAGGTCATCACCTTCACCGCCGACATCGGCCAGGGCGAGGAGCTCGCGCCGGCGCGCAAAAAGGCCCGGATGTTCGGCGTCAAGCAGATCTTCATCGATGATCTGCGCGAGGAATTCGTGCGCGACTTCGTGTTCCCGATGTTCCGCGCCAACGCGGTCTACGAGGGCGAGTACCTGCTCGGCACGTCGATCGCGCGCCCGCTGATCGCCAAGCGCATGATCGAGATCGCGCGCAAGACCGGCGCCGACGCGATCTCCCACGGCGCCACCGGCAAGGGCAATGACCAGGTGCGCTTCGAGCTCGGCGCCTACGCGCTGATGCCGGAAGTGAAGATCATCGCGCCGTGGCGCGAATGGGACCTGCTGTCGCGCGAGAAACTGCTGGCCTACGCCGACACCCACGGCATCCCCGTCGACTACAAGAAGCGCAAGGGCGGCGCGCCGTACTCGATGGACGCCAACCTGCTGCACATCTCCTACGAGGGCGGCATCCTCGAGGATCCCTCCTTCGAGCCCGAGGACTCGATGTGGCGCATCACGGTGTCCCCGGAAAAGGCGCCCAACAAGCCCGAGTACGTCGAGCTGGCCTACGCCAGGGGCGACATCGTCGCGATCAACGGCAGGAAAATGTCCCCGGCGCAGGTGCTGACGAAGCTCAACCAGCTCGGCGGCAAGCACGGCATCGGCCGGCTGGACCTGGTCGAGAACCGCTACGTCGGCATGAAGTCCCGCGGCTGCTACGAGACGCCCGGCGGCACCATCATGCTGCGCGCCCACCGCGCGATGGAATCGATCACCATGGACCGCGAAGTGCTGGCGCTGAAGGACGACCTGATGCCGCGCTACGCGCGCCTGATCTACAACGGCTACTGGTTCAGCCCGGAACGGCTGCTGCTGCAGGGCCTGATCGACGAGTCGCAGAAGGTCGTCAACGGCAGCGTGCGGCTCAAGCTCTACAAGGGCACCGTCACCACCGTCGGCCGCGCGTCGAAGACCGACTCGCTGTTCGATCCGGCAATCTCGACCTTCGAGGACGACAAGGGCGCCTATGACCAGGCCGATGCCGGAGGCTTCATCAAGCTCAACGCGCTGCGGCTGCGCATCGCGTCCAAGCTGCGCGGCCGGCGCAAATAGGACCACCGGAGGACATCATGAAATTCGACAACGTATCCGTCAGCAAGACCGCCAACGTCTATTTCGACGGCAAGTGCGTCAGCCACACGGTGTACCTGCCCGATGGCGGCCGCAAGTCCGTGGGCGTGATCCTGCCCTCGGTGCTGACTTTCACCACCGACGCTCCCGAGCGCATGGAGATCGTCGCCGGCGTGTGCAAGGTCAGGCTGCCGGGCGACCGCGACTGGCGCACGCTGCACGCGGGGGACAGCTTCGACGTGCCGGCGAAATCCAGCTTCGACATCGAGCCGCTGGAAACCCTGCACTACGTCTGCCATTTCGGCTGAACAGCGGCTGGGCTCATGACCACCATCGTCGTGGTGCGCAAGGGCGGCGAGGCGGCCATCGCCGCCGATACCATGACCAAGTGGGGGCCCGCCAAGGAAAGCGCGGCCTATGTCGCCAACCACGGCAAGCTGCTGCAGGTCGGCGACAGCTGGCTCGGGCTGACCGGCAACGCCACCTTCAAGACCATACTTTCGGACTACTTCTCCCGGCGCGCCGCGAAGCCGCGCTTCGACACGCCGCTAGCCATTTTCCGCGCCTGGCAGTCGCTGCATGCGGCGCTGAAGAGCGAGTACCACCTGCTGCCCGGCAGCCATGACGACGAGCCGCTCGAGTCAACGCGCTTCGACACGCTGATCGCCAACCGTCACGGCATTTTCGGCGTGGTCGCCCACCGCACGGTGCAGGAGTTCTCGCGCTATTACGCCTTCGGCAGCGGCAGCCCGTACGCGATGGGCGCGCTGCACGCGCTCTACGACGGGCGGCTCGGCGCCGAGGCGCTTGCGCGCCGCGCAGTCGAAACCGCGGCCGAATTCGACGACGCCACCGGCCTGCCGGTCGACGTGCAGTGCATGCGCCTGCGCGCCGCGCGCGGACGCTGAGCGCACGGCCCCGCGGAGCCCGGGGCGTATAATCCGGCCTGATTCAAAAGAAGGGAGCATGCCATGCCCTCGTTCGACATCGTTTCCGAGGTCAACCAGGTCGAAGTGCGCAACGCCGTCGACCAGACCAACAAGGAAGTTTCCACCCGCTTCGATTTCAAGGGATCGGATGCCCGCGTCGAGATCAACGACAAGGAAAAGATCCTCACCGTCTTCGCCGACGACGATTTCAAGCTGAGCCAGGTCCGCGACGTGCTGACCGCCAAGCTCGCCAAGCGCGGCGTCGACACCCGCTGCCTGAAGCTCGGCGACGGCGAAACCATCAGCGGCAACAAGATGAAGCAGCCGATCACCGTGCGCGAGGGCATCGAGCAGGAGCTCGCGAAAAAAATCGTCAAGCTGATCAAGGACAGCAAGATGAAGGTGCAGGGCAGCATCCAGGGCGACGTCGTGCGCGTCTCCGGCGCCAAGAAGGACCTGCTGCAGGACGCCATCGCGCTGATCCGCAAATCGGTCACCGACTTCCCGCTGCAATTCAAGAACTTCCGCGACTAGGCCGGCCCTGCGGGCGTCTGCGGCGCGTTGACACCGCAGCGTCGATCTCGCAGAATCCCCGCAGCATACCGGGGGTGCTGGCAGACTCCCCGGCCCCAGACGCCCCGCGTCCAAGCGCTGCCTTCGTGTAGATTCGCCAACGCGAAGGAGACATCATGGATGCAGGCATCACACCGCAGCAGCTGAAGGCCCTGTTCGATCAGGGACAGGCGCCGCTGGTCATCGACGTGCGCCGCGAAGCCGTGTTCCGCTCGGCACCGGACCGCATTAGCGGCGCCCAGCGCCGCGATCCGGCCGCGGTCGCCGACTGGGCAGCCGCGCTTCCGGCCGCAACAAAGATCGTGGTCTACTGCGTGCACGGCCACGAAGTCAGCCAGAATGCAGCCCGCGCCCTGCGCGAACAGGGACTGTCCGCGCAGTTCCTCGAGGGCGGCATCGAAGCCTGGCGCGCAGCCGGCGGCCAGCTGGCACCCAATTCCTGACAACAACAACACCATGACCACTGATCCGAAAGACACGACCTCCGCCGACATTCCCTTCTGGGATGCCTTCCGTTTCTGGCTCAAGCTCGGCTTCATCAGCTTCGGCGGCCCCGCCGGGCAGATCGCGATCATGCACCAGGAGCTGGTCGAGAAACGGCGCTGGATTTCGGAACGCCGCTTCCTGCACGCGCTGAACTACTGCATGGTGCTGCCCGGCCCCGAAGCGCAGCAGCTCGCCACCTACATCGGCTGGCTGATGCACCGCACCTGGGGCGGCATTGTCGCCGGCGGCCTGTTCGTGCTGCCCTCGCTGTTCATCCTGATCGCGCTGTCCTGGATCTACATGGCCTGGGGCGACGTGCCGGCCATCGCCGGCATCCTCTACGGCATCAAGCCCGCGGTGACCGCGATCGTCGTGGTTGCCGCGATCCGCATCGGATCACGCGCTCTGAAAAACGGCGTGCTCTGGGGCTTCGCCGCCGCGGCCTTCCTCGGCCTGTTCGCGCTGGGCCTGCCCTTCCCGCTGATCGTCATCGGCGCCGGCATCGCCGGCTGGATCGGCGGCCGCCTGCGGCCGCAGCTCTTTGCGATGGGCGGCGGCCACAGTGCCGCCAACAAGGATTACGGCCCCGCTGTCATCGACGACGACACGCCGACGCCGGCGCATGCGCGCCACAGCTGGCCGCATTTCATGAAAGTGCTCGCCGCAGGCCTCGCGTTGTGGGCGGCGGGCATCGTGCTGATCGCCGCCGTCTTCGGCTGGCAGAGCACGCTCGCACAGATGGGCTGGTTTTTCACCAAGGCCGCGCTGCTGACCTTCGGCGGCGCCTATGCCGTGCTGCCCTATGTCTACCAGGCCGCGGTCGAGCATTACCAGTGGCTGACGCCGCTGCAGATGATCGACGGCCTCGCACTGGGCGAAACCACGCCCGGACCGCTGATCATGGTGGTCGCCTTCGTCGGCTTCGTTGGCGGCTGGACCACGCAATTCCTCGGCAGCGAAAGCCTGTTTCTGGCCGGCGCGCTGGCGGCGACGGTAGTGACCTTCTTCACCTTCCTGCCGAGTTTCATATTCATCCTGCTCGGAGGTCCGCTGGTGGAGACCACGCATGGCGATCTCAAGTTCACTGCACCGCTGACCGGCATCACCGCTGCGGTAGTCGGCGTCATCCTCAACCTCGCGGTGTTTTTCGCCTACCACGTGCTGTGGCCGGAAGGACTGCAGGGCCGCTTCGACTGGCTCTCGGCAGTGATCGGCCTCGCCGCCTTCATCGCAATGTGGCGTTACAAGGCCGGCATCATGCCGGTGATCGGGGCCTGCGCGGTGGCCGGTGCGGCGTGGATACTGCTGGTCTGAATCCCCCGGGTAAACAACAAGCTCTATTGCAGCCCCTCACCCTCACCCTCTCCCCGTAAAAACGGGGAGAGGGAATTAAAGCCTCTTGAGATTCTTCCCCGCTCCATAGCCATCAGTGGCGAGGGATCAAGTCCAATTGAATCCCCTCTCCCCGCACACTTGCGGGGAGAGGGTTAGGGTGAGGGGCAACCGGAACGCCAGAATTACCCAAATACCTACTTCACCAACCCCTCCACCCATCGATCATAAATGCGGTCCGCCACTGCATTCAACGCGCGTACCTTGTCGTCGATCTCCTGCTCCATCTGCGCCGGTGTCTGCACCGAGGCCACGCGCCCCGCCAGCGCCTCGACCTCCTTCGCCCAGTCACGGCACCAGCTGCGGATCATCTCCGCGGTCATCTCGACATGGCACTGCATTGCAAAATGTTTGCCCATCACAAAAGCCTGGTTGGGACAGGCTGCGCTCGCCATGATGCGTGTCGCACCGTCGGGCACGGCAAAGGTTTCGCCGTGCCAGTGGAAAGACAGGAAGGACGACAGATCCCCGCCCAGCCACTGTGCCGTGATGGCTGTTGGCAGAACTTCAACCTCCCCCCAGCCGATTTCCTTGACCGGGTTGCGCGTCACCGGCGCGCCCAGCGCCTTCGCCATCAGCTGCCCGCCGAGACAATGGCCCAGCACCGGCACGTCGCGCGCAACCGCGTCGCGGATCAGCGCCAGCTCCTGCGCGATCCACGGCAGGTCATCATTCACGCTCATCGGCCCGCCCATGAAGCACAGTCCGGCAAAGGCCGCGGCATCGGCCGGAACCGCCTCGCCGGCATCGATGGCGATGACGCGATACGGGATCTTCTTACGCTCGAGGTACGTGGCAAAATAGGCCGGCCCTTCGGTGGGCATGTGGCGGAATATGGCTACGGGTTTCATGGAAGGATCCGGAATGCGACGGAATGATGTTATAGCAATCAGCGCCGCAGTATTGCTCGCCGCCACGCCCGCGCGGGCTGCCGACATCAGCGTCACCGCGCTGTTCGGCGGCAAGGCGCAGATCGTCGTCGACGGCAAGCCGCGCATGTTGTCCGCCGGCCAGACCTCTCCCGAAGGCGTGAAGCTGATCAGCGCCGACAGCAGCGCCGCGGTGATCGAATTCCAGGGCAAACGCCGCTCGCTGGCCCTGGGATCGGGCTACAAGGTCAGCGGCGTCAGCCTGGAGCCGGGCGCGAGCGGCAAGGCGCCTTCGGTCACGCTGACCGCCGATGCTCAGGGCCATTACCTGACGCTGGGCCAGGTCAACGGCGGCACCGTGCAGTTCCTCGTCGACACCGGCGCCACCTCGATCGCCCTGCCCAGCGCCGAAGCGCGCCGCCTCGGCATCAACTACCTCAACGGCCAGCGCGGCTACACCCAGACCGCCAACGGCAAGGCCACAGCCTACAAGATCACGCTCGACACGGTGAAGGTGGGCGACATCACGCTCTACGGCGTCGAAGCCGTGGTGCTCGAAGGCGACGGCCTGAAGATCGCGCTGCTGGGGATGAGTTTCCTGAACCGGACGGAGATGAGGCGGGACGGGCAGGCCTTGACGTTGATCAGGCGGTTTTGATGATTTTTTAAAAATAACAATAAAAACAAATACTGATATAAATACTCGCCATCTGACATGCTCTTCTCCCCGGCACACGATTGACGCTTGGGATCCATCTGGATATCTTATAGATATCTTCAAGGAGCAAGCCGCATGGCTACCCGCCTCACCGCCGAACAAATCGCCTTCCGCTATCGGGTCACCGACAGCGCGCATGGCGTCACGCGCGACACCGCGAAGCGCATTGCCGAGCACCTGGGCATCGATGAAACCCAAGCCATACACCGCGCCCTGCATGAACTGGCCATGCGCGTATTGCCGCAGTACGAACCCGATGACGGCCCGCTGACCGCCGCACAAATTCGGAAAATCAAAAAGAGCGCACCGCAGGTTAAAAAAGGCGCGCTGCGTTCCAGCCTGTTCGACACCGAACCGGCCAAGAAATGAAATTCTGGGGAGAACCCACCGCCGGCGAGATTGTGTGGTGCCACTTCCCCGACAACATCAACCCGCGCCCCAAACCCCGACCTGCACTGATCGTCGCGGTCTTCGACAACGACGCAGCGCCGTTCACGGTTCGCGTCGCCTACGGCACCAGCCAGAAAACCACCCAGCTCTATCGCGGGGAATTCGCCATTCTGCAGAGCCGCAACGCGGCGGCTTATGCGGCGGCAGGACTCAGTTACGACACCAAGTTCGACCTGCGGCAGTTGGTTGATCTACCCTACACTGCGGAATGGTTTTCCGTGCCGCCGGCGGCACCGCATGGACAGAAGCCTTTGCTAGGCACATTGCACCCGTCACTGGTACGAGCGGCTGAGTCGGCGTTCCGAAACACTGGCGATTGATTTTGAGAACGAGTAATTCGGCGCCTTTAGTAATTTTGGTAACTCAAGCTTCGAACCTCTAACCATGGGCGCAGCTGCTCGCTATCGGCGGAAGTTTCTTGCAGAACATCCAATTTGCGCATTTTGCGGTGGTCAAAGTCATTCAATGACAATTGAGCACTGCCCACCACGAGCAATGTTTCAAGACCGACTTTGGCCGGAAGGGTTCGAGTTTCCAGCTTGCAAAGACTGCAATCAAGGAACTGGCAATCAAGACCTTTTGATCGCTATGTTTGCCAGAATGAATCCCTTCGAAGAAAAAGGTGACGCGGACGGAAGGCTTGAAGGTTTAATGCGTATGGTGAACAAGCAATATCCCGGTATGTTTGAAAAAATAACCCCTTCCGCGAGCGAGGCACGCAGACATAATCGCGAACTCGGCCTCAAACCAGCGCCCGGCCAGACGCACCAAGAGTCCGGCATGGTGAAGGTTCCCGAAGAGTTGCACGAAGCTGTATGTGTTCTTGCAAAAAAACTTGCAAAAGGCATCTTCTATCGGGAGACGCGACATATCTTTCCAGATGAAGGTTGCCTACTCTTGAATTGGTTCACAAATGCAGACCTTGTTCGGGACGGCAAGTACATCGTCTTCGATCTCTTAAAGAAAATTAGCGGTGAAGTACCGCCCACAGTGCGCGCAGGGAAATACCTCAGGGATCAGTTTGAGTACAAACTATCCATCTCACCTGAACAGAACGTATTCATACTTCAAGCGCGCTTTGGCGCAGCATTTGGTCTCGCAGTGTTCGGCAGCACAATTCCTGGACTTCTTGAATCAGGAATCACCCGACTTCGCGACCAGAGTTCACGCGCAGGACCTTTCGCCGTCTTGCAGTCTCCGACCATGCAGTGCTAAATGCACTTTCGTCGACTTCAAGGTTGGTTCTAAACTACCCCTACTTCTTGCTATCCGGCGCCCCGCCCACCATCGCCAGCAAATGCCCGAACTTGCTGCGCTTGGTATCGAGGTAGCGGCGATTGGCTTCCCGCGGCGGCACTTCCACCGCCACACGTTCCACCACCTCCAGGCCGTAGTCGGCGAGCGCCGCGACCTTGTCGGGGTTGTTGGTCATCAGGCGCACGCGGCGTGCGCCGAGGTCTGACAGGATATGCGCGCCGGCGCTGTAGTCGCGCATGTCGGCGGCGAACCCCAGCGCGTGATTGGCCTCGACGGTGTCGTGGCCCTGGTCCTGCAGCGCATAGGCACGGATCTTGTTGAGGAGCCCGATGCCGCGCCCCTCGTCGAACATGTAGACCAGCACGCCGCGGCCGGCTTCCTCGATTTTGCTTAAGGCAGCATCGAGTTGCTCGCCGCAGTCGCAGCGCTCGGAGCCGAAGACGTCGCCGGTCAGGCATTGCGAATGCAGGCGCACCAGCACCGGCTCACCCTTGTCTGCCCCGGTATCCACATCCCCTTTAACCAGCGCGACAAACAACTGGGTCTCGAGGTTGTCGGCATAGACGATCATCCTGAACTCGCCGGCCTTGCTGGTCGGCAGCACGGTTTCGGCCTTGCGCCGGATGTCACGCTCGTTTTCGCGGAAGGCGACGAGGTCGCTGATTTTCAGGATCAGGATGTTGTGTTTTCTGGCGAAGGCTTCGAGGTCGGCCATGCGCGCCATCGTGCCGTCGGGGTTCATGATCTCGCAGATGACGCCGGCGGGCTTGAGCCCCGCCAGCCGCGCGAGGTCCACCGCCGCTTCAGTGTGGCCGCGGCGCGCGAGCACGCCGCCGTCCACCGCGCGCAGCGTCTGCAGGCGCCCGGGCCGGATCAGGTCGCTGGCCTTGGCATTGTCGGCAATCGCCACCGCGATGGTGCGCGCGCGGTCCTGCGCCGACATGCCCGAACCGACGCCCTCGCGCGCGTCGATCGGCGTGGCGAAGGCGGTGCCGAACTTGGTCTGGTTGCCGGAGTCGTCGGTGATCAGTGACAGGCCCAGCGTGCGCAGGCGGTCTTCGGTCAGCGCCAGCGACACCAGGCCGCGGGCTTCACTCGCCATGAAATTGATCGCCTCGGGCGTCGCGCGCTCGGCGGCGACGTAGAGGTCGCCCTCGTTCTCGCGGTCCTCGCTGTCGACGAGGATCACCATGTCGCCGCGGCGCACCGCCGGCAGGATCTGCCCGGTGAGGTATTCGCTGCTGCGGCTGTCGGCGCTCATGCCGGTAGGGTATTACGTAAGTATTTGATTTTGTTTATATTTTCAGGATTTCGCCGCGATCAGCCGAAGGAACTCGGCGCGCGTCACGTCCTTGTTGAACTCGCCGGTGAACGCCGAGGTCGACGCGATCGAGTGCTGCTTCTGGATGCCGCGCATGATCATGCACATGTGCTGGGCCTCGATCACCACCGCGACGCCGGCGGGCTGCAGCGTGTCCTGGATGCAGTCGCGGATCTGCACGGTGAGGCGCTCCTGCACCTGCAGCCGGCGCGCGTAGGCATCGACCACGCGCGGCAGCTTCGACAGGCCGACGATGCGCCCCTTCGGGATGTAGGCGACATGGGCCTTGCCGAAGAAGGGCAGCATGTGGTGCTCGCACAGCGAGTAGACCTCGATGTCGCGCACGATCACCATCTGCTGGTATTCCTCGGTAAACATCGCCGACTTGAGGATCTCCGCCGGGTCGAGGTCGTAGCCGTGGGTCAGGAACTGCAGCGCCTTGGCCACGCGCTCGGGCGTCTTGACCAGGCCCTCGCGCTGCGGATCTTCACCAATGTCGCGCAGGATGCCGGTGTATTTCTCGGCGATGGCGCGGATGGTGTCGGGATTGTACTGGTCGATCTTGGCGTAGCCGTCCACCACGTTCTCTTTGCGCATCATCAGCTCCGCTGCGGCGTCCTGCCGGCGGCCATCGCCGCGAGGCGGCTGCGGATCGACAGCGCGATGCCCTCGGCGTCGAGCCCGACGCTGGCCAGCTGCAGCGCCGGATCGCCCTGGTCGATGAAGCGGTCAGGCAGCCCCAGCTGCAGGACCTGCACGGTGAGTCCCTGGCGCTCCAGGGACTCGATCACCGCGCTGCCGGCGCCGCCCATCACCACGTTCTCCTCGACGGTGACCAGCAGCGCATGGGTCAGCGCGAGGTCGCGCACCAATTCATCATCTAAGGGCTTCACGAAGCGCATGTTGGCGACCGTCGCATCGAACTCGTCGGCGATCGCCAGCGACGGCGCCAGCATCGAACCGAAGGACAGGATCGCCGCGAGGCCGTTGCCGCGGCGGCGCAGCTCGCCCTTGCCCACCGGCAGCGCGGCCATCTCCCTCTGCACCGGCACGCCGGGGCCGGTGCCGCGCGGGTAACGCACGGCCGCGGGCGTGTTCATCTGGAAGGCGGTGTAGAGCATCTGCCGGCATTCGTTCTCGTCGGCCGGCGCCATCACCGTCATGTTGGGCAGGCAGCGAAGGTAACTCAGGTCAAAACTGCCGTTGTGGGTCGCGCCATCGGCGCCGACCAGCCCGCCGCGGTCCAGTGCAAACACCACCGGCAGGTTCTGGATCTGCACGTCGTGGATCAGCTGGTCGTAGCCGCGCTGCAGGAAGGTCGAGTAGATCGCCACCACCGGCTTGTAGCCCTCGCAGGCGATGCCCGCGGCAAAGGTCACCGCATGCTGCTCCGCGATGCCGACGTCGAAGTAGCGCTTGGGGTACTGCTGCGCGAACTTGACCATGCCCGAGCCCTCGCGCATCGCCGGCGTGATGCCGACCAGCCGCGGATCGCGCTCGGCCATGTCGCAGAGCCAGTCGCCGAAGACCTGGGTATAGGTCGGCTTGCCGCCGGACTTGCCGCCGGCAATGCCGGACTTGTGGTCGAACTTCGACACGCCGTGGTAGAGGATGGGATCGGCCTCGGCCAGCTTGTAGCCCTGTCCCTTCTTGGTGACCACGTGCAGGAACTGCGGCCCCTTCAGGCGTTTGATGTTGTTCAGCGTCGGCAGCAGCGCGTCGAGGTCGTGGCCGTCGATGGGCCCGATGTAGTTGAAGCCGAACTCCTCGAACATCGTACCCGGCGTGACCATGCCCTTGACGTGTTCCTCGGCCCTGCGCGCGAGCTCACCCAGCACCTTGGTGCCGAGATCCTTCGCGGTGGCATAGAAGCGGCCGGACATCAGCTTGGCGAGGTACTTGTTCAGCGCACCCACCGGCGGCGAGATCGACATGTCGTTGTCGTTGAGGATCACCAGCAGGTCGACATCCATGTCGCCGGCGTTGTTCATCGCCTCGAAGGCCATGCCCGCGGTCATCGCGCCGTCGCCGATGATCGCCACCGCGCGCCGCGGCTCGCCCTTCAGCTTCGCCGCCACCGCCATGCCCAGCGCGGCGCTGATCGAGGTGCTGGAATGCGCGGTGCCGAAGGTGTCGTATTCGGACTCGGTGCGCTGCGGGAAACCGGAGAGGCCCTGCCACATGCGCAGGTTCTTCATCCCTTCGCGGCGGCCGGTGAGGATCTTGTGGCCGTAGGTCTGGTGGCCGACATCCCACACCAGGCGGTCATGCGGCGTGTCGAAGACGTAGTGCAGCGCGATGGTCAGCTCCACCGTGCCGAGGTTGGAGGACAGGTGCCCGCCGGTCTGGCTCACCGACTCGACCAGGTACTGGCGCAGTTCGGCCGCGAGCCGCGGCAGCTGGCTGCGCTCGAGCCGGCGCAGGTCGGCCGGCGACGCGATCGACTTCAGCAATTCGTACTTCGGCTGCTCGCGCCCGCCGGCGCCTTCAAGGGTCATGGTTCCGCTCATGGCCGCATTGTCTCAGAACTTGCGCAGCACGATGAAATCGGCGAGTTGCGCAAGCCGCGCGCCGCGCCCGCCGAAAGGCGCAATGGCGGCATGGGCTTCCCCGCGCAGCTGTTCAGCCAGCGCCTTGGCCTGGGTGACGCCCATCGCGCTGACATAGGTCGGCTTGCCCTGCTCGGCATCCTTTCCGGCGGTCTTGCCCAGCGTCGCCGTCGAACCGTCGGCGTCGAGCACGTCGTCGACGACCTGGAAGGCAAGCCCGACGGATTTGGCGAAGCTGTCGACGCGCGCGAATTCGGCCTCGCTGAGGCCGCTGCCGCAGCGCGCGCCGAGCACGGCCGCGGCGCGGATCAGCGCGCCGGTCTTGTGGATGTGCATGAATTCGAGTTCGGGCACGCTCAGCGTCCTGCCCACCGCGGCGAGGTCGATCGCCTGGCCGCCGGCCATGCCGCGCGAACCGGCGGCAACCGCCAGCAGCTTGACCATCTCGAGCTGGGCCGCGGCATCGTCGGCGAGGCGATAGTCGCCGAGCAGCTGGAAGGCAAGGCTCTGCAGCGCATCGCCCACCAGCAGCGCGGTGGCCTCGTCGAACTCGACATGGCAGGTCGGCTTGCCCCGGCGCAGCACGTCGTCGTCCATGCACGGCAGGTCGTCATGCACCAGCGAATAGGCGTGGATCAGTTCGACCGCGGCGCCGGCGACAGTCACGCGCTCGACATCGGCACCCGAGAGCTCGCCGGCGGCATAGGCCAGCAGCGGCCGCACGCGCTTGCCGGCGCCGAGCGCCGCATAGCGCATCGCCGCGTGCAGGCGCTGCGGCGCAATCTCGGGCTGCGGCAGCACGCGCTGCAGGAAAGCCTCGATGCGTTCTTGCCCGGCGGCGGCCCAGGCCTGGAAATCAGGAGCGGTCACTTTGGATGGAAAAAGAAAAAGACGGCGTTATTCGGCGGCGCCGAAATTCTTCAGCACGCCGTTTTCCAGCAGCTTGACCTGCTGCTGGGCATCCTGCAGCTGCGCCTGGCAGAACTTCAGCAGCTCCGCGCCGCGCTTGTAGGCGGCCAGCGACTGCTCGAGCGGCATCTGGCCCTCTTCCATCGCCTCCACGATCTTCTCCAGCTCGGCAAGCGAGGATTCGAACGTGGGTGTGGCCGGCGTCTTGCTGGTTTTTGTCATCAGGCCCGCGACCCTGCAGAAAGGACAGGAAATGTAACGCAATCATGGGCTTGCGGTCAACGCAAGGGCCCGACACAGGGCCCCTCAAGTCAGGCCTTGCGGCGCCTGCGTAGAATGAAGCGTTGTCGTAAGGAATTCGCGGACACCGCGACCTACGGCCAGCCTCTCCAAGCCAAGAGAAAATCGATGCACGCCACACTGCCCCTGCTCGAAGCCACCGACTTCCCCGCCATCCGCCGCCGGAAAACGGAAATCCTCCAGGTCAACCTCGGCTACAAGTGCAACCAGAGCTGCCTGCACTGCCATGTCAATGCCGGCCCGACGCGGACCGAGCTGATGGCGCGCGAAACCATTTTCGAGGTCGTGGCCTTCCTCAAGGCTGCCGCCATCCGCACGCTGGACATCACCGGCGGCGCGCCGGAGCTTAATCCGCATTTCCGCCTGCTGGTCGAATCGGCGCGCGCGCTCGGCGTGCGGGTAATCGACCGCTGCAACCTGACCATCCTGTTCGAGCCCGGCCAGGAAGGTCTCGCGGAGTTTCTCGCCGCGCAACAGGTGGACATCACTGCCTCGCTGCCCTGTTACCTCGAAGACAACGTCGATCGCCAGCGCGGCGAGGGTGTGTTCTCGGCCAGCATCCGCGCGCTGCAGAAACTCAATGCCCTGGGTTACGGCCGCCCCGGTTCCGGGCTCGCGCTCAACCTGGTCTACAACCCGCAGGGCCCGGTGCTGCCGCCGGGGCAGCAGCAGCTGGAACAGGATTACAAGAAACACCTCGCCGATGCTTATGGTGTCCTATTCAACGAGCTCTATGTGCTCGCCAACATGCCGATCCAGCGCTTCGGCAGCACGCTGGTATCCAAAGGGCAGTTCGGCGGCTACATGCAGCTGCTCAGGGATGCGTACCGCCCGCAGAACCTTGAATCCCTGATGTGCAGGACACTGCTGTCGGTGGACTGGCAGGGTTATGTCCATGACTGCGACTTCAACCAGATGCTGGGACTGCCGCTCGTGTGGAAAGGCAAACCGCGCACCCACCTGCGCGAACTGATCGGCGCCGACCTCGACGGCAACCCGATCGTGGTCAAGGACCACTGCTACGGCTGCACCGCCGGCCAGGGCTCGAGCTGCGGCGGCGCGCTCGCCGCCTGAAAACCGCACTAATCCCCACAACATCATGATCGAACCCGCGTTCGCGATCTATTTCTGGGCCTTCCTGCT
The DNA here is from genome assembly GCA_019634975.1 of Burkholderiales bacterium. Taxonomy (GTDB): domain Bacteria; phylum Pseudomonadota; class Gammaproteobacteria; order Burkholderiales; family SG8-41. The sequence goes on along the minus strand of JAHCAI010000002.1, from coordinate 440,520 downwards.
GCTCTACGGCGGCGTGATGTACGCGATCTCGCCCAGCGCCCGCAGCGAGGCCAGTTTTTTCGGCGGCAGCGACAGCGCCGGCCGCCCGGCCAGCGAATGGGCGCTGGTGTGCAGCATTTTCATCAGCTGGATATTCGCGAAGTCGGTCACCAACGCCGCCAACCTCGGTGCGGCTCACGGCGTGGTCGGCGGACTGGCCTACGCCACCTACTGGCTGTCGATTCCGGTGGCGGGCCTCGTCATCTACTGGCTGCGCACGCGACACGGCGCCACCGGCCTGGTGCCCTTCCTGATCGGGCGTTACGGCCGCCTCGCCGCACTGGCCTTCACCGCGGCGATCCTGATCCGGCTCTACAACGAGGTCTGGAGCAACACCGCGGTGGTCGGCGCCTACTACGGCCAGCCCGGTGACGCGATATTCATAGGCGCCGCGCTGCTGTTCACCGCGGCCACGCTGGTCTACAGCCTGAAAGGCGGCCTGCGCAGCTCCATCGTCACCGATGTCATCCAGGCGGTGCTGTTCGTGTTCGTGCTCGGGACGGTGCTGTTCCTGGTGCTGCCCAAGCACGGCATCGGCACGCTGCTCTCGGTCGGCGATTTCAGGCTGAACGCCGGGGTCGACCTGCTGCTGGTGGCGCTGCTGCAGGTGGTGTCCTATCCCTTCCACGATCCGGTGCTGACCGACCGCGGTTTCATCACCCGCGAAAAAACAATGCTGCGCGCGATGATCGTCGCCGGCGTGCTCGGCTTCTTCTGCATCTTCGCCTTCAGCCTGGTCGGCGTGCATGCCAAGCTCGAAGGCCTGCCTTCCGGCGACAACATGCCGGGCGCCGTCGCGCTGGCCTTCGGCACGCTGCCCTACCTGCTGATGACCGTGGTGATGATCATGGCCGCGGGTTCGACGCTGGACTCGACCTTTTCCTCGGTCGCCAAGTCGATCGGCCGCGAACTGCCGATGCTGGCCGGCCGCAGCCCCGGTCCGCGGGCCATGGTCATCGGCATGTGGACCATGGCGGCCTTCGCGCTGCTCGGCAACCTGCCGATGATCGCCGGCACCGACATCCTGAAGGCCACCACCGTCAGCGGCACGATGGTGATGGGTCTCGCGCCGGTGTTCCTGCTGGCGCCGCTGGTCAAACATTCACCCTGGAGTTTCCATCTCGCCTTCTGGCCCGGCATCGTGCTTGGCGTGCTGCTCGCCGCCGGCATGATTCCGCAGTCCTGGGCCATCGGCGACGGCAAGTACGCGCTGCTGCTGGGCACCAACCTCTACGGACTGCTGATCTGCATCGCCGGCTTCCTGCTGCCGGTGATCATCCAGCGCCTGCGCGGCAGCCATGCCTGAGGCCGCGCGACCCGGACGCAGCTGCCCGCTGCATTACCGTTATCCGCCGGCTGCGCTGAACCGTCCACCGGAGATCGTCGCCGATACGCTGTATGTGATCGGCGGCCTCTACGGCAACGGGCCGGCGCTGCAGGCGATCGCGGCGATGGCAGCCTCCGAACCCGGACCGGTGACCCAGGTGTTCAACGGCGACTTCAACTGGTTCAACCGCGATGCCGCGGGTTTCGCCGCGATCAATGAAGCCGTGCTTCAACACACGGCGCTGCGCGGCAACGTCGAGACCGAACTGGCCGGTGATGACGGTGCCGCAGGCTGTGGCTGCGCCTATCCGCAGTCCGTGAGTGACGGGGACGTGGCGCGCTCGAATGAGATGCTTGCGGCGCTGCGCGAGACCGCGCGCGGCCTGCCGCGGCTGCGTGAGCAACTGGCGGCGTTGCCGATGCACCGGGTCGCCGAGGTCGGCGGCCTGCGCGTGGCCATCGTCCACGGCGACTGCGAGTCGCTGGCCGGCTGGGCCTATGATGAATCCGCGCTGGCGGACAAAGGCGGTCTCGCCACACTGGCCTCCCATTTCGCCGCCTCACGCACCCGCATCATCGCCAGCAGCCACACCTGCCTGCCGGTGGCCCTCAAACTCTCGACGGCGCGCGGTGCCTGCCTGCTGTTCAACAACGGCGCCGCCGGCATGCCCAATTTCGCCGGCACCGCCTTCGGCGTCATCACCCGCATCGGCGTGACACCAGCGCAGGCCGCCACCGCGCTCTACGGCGCAGTGATCGACGGTGTCCATGTCGACGCCCTCGCCGTGCATTACGAGCCGCGGCAATGGCTGGCTGATTTCCTCGCCCACTGGCCCGAGGGCAGCGCCGGACACCGTTCGTATTACCGCCGGATCAGCGAAGGGCCGCGTTACGGGCTGAACAGGGCCATGCGTACCGGCATCCGGATCAACAACAGGCTGTTGCGGGAACTGCGCGCAGCCGGAGAACAACGATGAAAAAGAGCAAGCTGCTGCTTGTCGTGCTGATTGCTGCGGGCGTCATCGCCTTCTTCGCATTTGACCTGAAGCAGTATTTCTCCCGGGAATATTTCGAAGCGCAGCGCGCAGTGATCGACGCTGAAGTGCAGACCCGGCCGCTGCGTTCGGCGCTGCTGTTTTTTGCCGCCTATGTCGCGGTGACCGCACTGTCGCTGCCGGGCGCCGCAGTCATGACTCTGGTCGCCGGCGCGGTGTTCGGCCTGCTGTGGGGCACGGTGATCGTGTCCTTCGCCTCGACCCTGGGCGCGACACTGGCCTTCCTCAGCGCGCGTTTCCTGCTCCATGACTGGGTGCAGCAGCGTTTCGGCGACCGGCTGCGGCCCCTCAACGAGGGCGTCGCGCGCGAAGGCGCCTTCTACCTGTTTGCGCTGCGCCTGGTGCCGGTGTTTCCGTTTTTCGCGGTCAACCTGCTGATGGGCCTGACGCCGATCCGCGCCTGGACCTATGCCTGGGTCAGCCAGCTTGGCATGCTCGCCGGCACGGTGGTCTACGTCTACGCCGGCACCCAGCTTGGCGAGTTCCGGCTGTCTCCCGGGCTGGTCTTCGCCTTCGCGCTGCTGGGCCTGTTCCCCCTCGCCGCCAAGAAAACGCTGGATGCCCTGAAGGCGCGCAAGGTCTACGCCGGCTGGGCGAGGCCTGCGCGCTTCGACCGCAACCTCGTCGTTATCGGCGCCGGATCGGCGGGGCTGGTGTCGGCCTATATCGCCGCCGCGGTCAAGGCGAAGGTGACGCTGGTCGAAAAACACCGCATGGGCGGCGACTGCCTGAACACCGGCTGCGTGCCGTCGAAGGCGCTGATCAAGTCGGCGAAGCTGGTGGCGACGATGAAGCAGGCCGGCCATTACGGCCTGAAGGACTGCCGCGTCGATTTCGACTTCGCCGACGTGATGGAACGGGTGCAGCGGGTGATCCGCGACATCGAACCCCATGATTCGGTCGAGCGCTACACGGGGCTCGGCGTCGAATGCCTGCAGGGCGAGGCAAAGATCACCTCGCCGTGGACGGTCGAGATCAGAACCGCGGCCGGCACGCAGACGCTGACAACCCGCGGCATCGTCATCGCTGCCGGCGCGCGGCCCTTCGTGCCGCCGATTCCCGGCATTGATGAAGTCGGCGTGCTGACCTCGGACACGGTCTGGGATCTGCGCGAACGGCCGCAGCGCCTGGTCGTGCTCGGCGGCGGGCCGATCGGCTGCGAACTGGCACAGTGCTTCGCGCGGCTCGGGTCCAATGTCACGCAGGTGGAAATGCTGCCGCGGCTGATGGTGCGCGAAGACCCCGAAATCTCGGAGATGGTGCTGCGGAAATTCCGTGACGAGGGCGTCAGCGTGCTGCTCGGCCACAAGGCGCAGCGTTTCGCCATCGAGAACGGCGAGAAGGTGCTCTACTGCGAGCATGCCGGCGAAAGCGTGCGCATCGCTTTCGACGCCGTGCTCTGCGCGGTGGGCCGTGTCGCCAACACCGCGGGTTACGGCCTCGAGGAATTGGGCATCCCGGTGACCAAGGCGCGCACGGTCGAAGTCGACGAGTTCATGCGCACGAAGTATCCCAACATCCTCGCCTGCGGCGACGTCGCCGGACCGTACCAGTTCACCCACACGGCAGCTCACACCGCCTGGTACGCGGCGGTCAACGGCCTGTTCGGCGGCTTCCGCAAATTCCGCGCCGACTTCTCGGTGATTCCCTGGGCGACGTTCACCGATCCCGAAGTCGCCCGCGTCGGACTCAACGAGACCGAGGCGAAGGAAAAAGGCATACCCTATGAAGTCACCACCTACGGCATCGACGACCTCGACCGTGCGATCGCCGACGGCAACGCGCACGGCCTGGTCAAGGTGCTGACGGTACCGGGCAAGGACAAGATCCTCGGCGCCACCCTCGCCGGCGAGCATGCCGGCGACCTGATCGCCGAATTCGTGATGGCGATGAAACACGGCATCGGCCTCAACAAGATCCTCGGCACCATCCACATCTACCCGACGCTCGCCGAAGCCAACAAGTACGTCGCGGGCAACTGGAAACGCGCGCATGCGCCGCAAAAACTGCTGGCCTGGGTCGGGAGATTCCATGCCTGGCGCCGGGGCTGACCGAGATAAATACCAAGTATTTGATTTAATTCATGTTTTTAAAACGCCCCATCCTGTTCCTACTGTGGTCCCTGCTGGCCCTGCCCGCCGCGGCACAGGGCTTCGACCACGCGCATGGCGCCTGGAACGCACTGCTGAAAAAACACGTCGTGCTGATCGACGGCGGCAAGGCCTCGAAGGTCCGGTACGCCGGTTTGGCGCAGGATCGCGCCGCGCTGAAGTCTTATCTGGACACGCTGTCGCGGGTGAGCATGCAGGAATTCGCCGGCTGGACGAAGCCGCAGCAGATGGCCTTCCTGATCAATGCCTACAACGCCTTCACGGTCGAGAAAATCCTCAGCCGTCATCCGAACATCAAGTCGATCTGGGATTTCGGCAAGGTCTTCGGCAATCCCTTCCGGGACCGCTTCTTCCGGCTGCTCGACCGCGACTTCTCGCTGGACATGATCGAGCATGACACGCTGCGCAAGCCCGGCGCCTACGACGAACCGCGCGTGCATTTCGCGGTGAACTGCGCATCGGTGGGCTGCCCGATGCTGCGCGAGGAGGCCTATGTCGCCGCGCGGCTGGAGGTGCAGCTCGAGGAACAGACGCGGCGCTTCCTCGCCGACCGCAGCCGCAACCGCTACAACCCGCAGTCGAACGCGCTCGAGGTATCCGAGATCTTCAGATGGTTCAGCGAAGACTGGACCAGCGGCTATCGCGGCTTCGACGGCAAGGGCGAAGCCATGCAGTCCCTCGCCCAGTTCTTCGCGAAATACGCGGACCTGCTCGCCGACGCCCCGGCGCAGCGCCAGCTGATCACCGCGGGCAAGGCCGTGATCCGCCACCTCGATTATGATTGGACGCTGAACGACGCCCGTCCATAACCGGTCCGCCTGCATTGTCCCTTTCGATCATCATTCCCGCACTGAACGAGGCGGAGCAGATCGCGGCCACGCTCGGGAACCTGCAGCCGCTGCGCCGGCGCGGTGTCGAGGTGATCGTGGTCGACGGCGGCAGCAGCGACGCCACCGCGGCGCTCGCTCGGCCTGCGGCCGACCGCGTGATCAGCGCCGAACGCGGCCGGGCGCGGCAGATGAATGCCGGCGCCGCCGCGGCGCAGGGTGAAATCCTCTGTTTCCTGCATGCCGACACGCGGCTGCCCGAGAACGCCGACGGCCTGATCATCGGCGGCCTCGCCCGCAGCCGCCGCAGCTGGGGCCGCTTCGACGTCGACATCGACGGCCGCCACCCGATGCTGAAAGTCATCGCCTGGATGATGAACGCGCGCTCGCGGCTCACCGGCATCGCCACCGGCGACCAGGCGATGTTTGTCACGCGCTCGCTGTTCGAGGCCGCCGGGCGTTTTCCGGAAATCCCGCTGATGGAGGACATTGCGCTGTCGGGCCGGCTGAAAGTCTATGGCCGGCCGCTGTGCCTCGCTCACCGCCTGACGACTTCCGGCCGGCGCTGGGAGCGGCACGGCCTCTGGCGGACGACAGTGCTGATGTGGCGCCTGCGCCTCGCCTACCGGCTGGGCGCAGATCCCGCGAGACTCGCCGCGCGATATGTCCGGCATGATTCCTGACACCGCGATCCTGGTGTTCGCGAAAGCGCCGGTGGCAGGCGCGGTGAAGACACGGCTGCTTCCGCGGCTCGGCGCCGACGGAGCGGCGTTGCTGCACCGGCGCCTGCTGCAGCAGGCACTCGCAACGGCAGCCGCGGCGGCACCGTCAGCACTCCAGCTGTGGTGTGCGCCCGACGACAGCGACCCTTTCCTGCGCGCCGCCGCAGCGCGCCACGGCGCGAGCCTGCACGCGCAGCAGGGCAAGGATCTCGGCGAACGCATGGCCCATGCATTCGCCCAGGCCCTGCGGCGGCAGGGCCGCGCAATCGGCATCGGCTGCGACTGCGCGGTGCTGGACGTGCAGCACCTGCAGGACGCGGCTGCGGCGCTCGTTGCCGGAGCAGACGCGGTATTCGCGCCGGCCGAGGACGGCGGCTACGTGCTGGTCGGGCTGGCGCGCCCGGTGCCGGAGATTTTTTCCGGTATTGCCTGGGGCGGCCCCGGAGTCATGGCCGACACCCGCAGGCGGCTGCGCGCCGCCGGTCTGCGCTGGCATGAACTGGCCACGCTGTGGGATGTCGACCGCCCCGGGGATCACCAGCGCCTGCTGCAATCGGGACTGCTCGATGCGCTGCCCGAACCGGATTGAAGGCCTGCTGCTGCTCGTCCTCGCCGCCACGGCGCTGGCGGCGGATCAAGCACGGCACGGGGTCGCCGCCTTCTCCGCCGCCAGGGCCGGAGCCGCGCTGCCGGCGGAATGGACCCCGCTCAGCGCATCAGGATCAGCCAGGCCGACGCGTTACACCCTGGTGGATGATCAGGGCACGACCGTGCTGCGCGCCGAAGCGAAAGCCTCCGCCTCCGCGCTGTCGCATGCGCTGCGGGTGGATCCGGCCGCCACGCCCTGGCTGCGCTGGCGCTGGAAAATCGGCAATCTCATCGAACAGGCCGACCTCAGCACGCGCGAGGGCGACGATTTTCCGGCGCGCCTGTACGTGATGTTCGACTATCCGCTGGAGAAACTCTCTTTTGTCGAGCGCAGCAAGCTGCGGCTTGCAAGGGCGCTGTTTGACCCCCATCTCCCTGCAGCGACTCTCTGTTATGTCTGGGACGGCAAAGCTGCGGCAGGAACCATTGTGCCCAGCGCCTACACCAATCGCGTACGGCTGGTCGTCGTCGAATCGGGCGACAGGCGCGTTAAGCGCTGGGTGGATGTCGAGCGCAATGTTGCCGCGGATTTCCGGGCAGCCTTCGGCGAAGATCCACCGGCGGTGACGGCCATTGCGATTGCGGTCGACACCGACAACACTGGCGCATTTGCAACATCCTATTTTGGAGATATTTCCTTTAACAAACAGCGCGTTATGAAGCAGGGCTCCAGCCCCGGATCCACCCCCTGAGGAAATTCTTGTTGCCTTTTGAGGGGGGCTGGGGAAAAATAGCCGACCTTTTTCGCAGGCCGGCCGCCAGCCTAAAACGCTTAAAAATCATGACCTTGAAAAGCCCCTTCCGGCTGCTCAAACCGTAAACCATCCCCGCTGCATGTCCGATCTTTCCAGCGTCACCGCGCTCCGGCCGAACGCCTCGCAACTTCCCGTCCACTGGTACTTCGACCCGCGGATCCACGAAGTCGAAAAGCGCCTGCTGTTCGACAATGGGCCCGGCTATGTCGGCCACGAGCTGATGGTGCCCAATGCCGGCGACTACCATGCGCTGTCCTGGCAGGGCAACGCCCAGGCGCTGGTGCGCAACGCACAGGGCGTTGAGCTGCTGTCGAACATCTGCCGCCACCGCCAGGCGGTGATCCTCAAGGGTCGCGGCAACGCGCAGAACATCATCTGTCCGCTGCATCGCTGGACCTATGGCCTCGACGGCCGGCTGCTGGGCGCTCCGCATTTCGCCGACAACCCCTGCCTCGATCTTGCGCGCACGCCGCTGACACGCTGGAACGGCCTGCTGTTCTCGGGCACGCGCGACGTTGCGCGCGACCTCGCCAACATGGGCGTGATGCAGGACCTCGATTTTTCGGGCTACATGCTCGACCGCGTCGAGGTCGAGGAGTACGCCTGCAACTGGAAAACCTTCATCGAGGTCTACCTCGAGGACTACCACGTCGAGCCCTTCCACCCGGGCCTCGGCCAGTTCGTCAACGTGTCCGACCTGCGCTGGGAATTCGGCGACTGGTACAGCGTGCAGACCTGCGGCATCAAGAACGGACTGGCGCGCCCCGGCAGCACGGTCTACGGGCGCTGGCACGAGCAGGTGCTGCGCTACGGCGAGGGCAAGGCGCCTTCACATGGCGCGATCTGGCTCACCTATTTCCCGAACATCATGGTCGAGTGGTATCCGCATGTGCTGGTGATCAGTGCGATCATTCCGCGCGGTCCCGAGGCCTGCAGCAACGTCATCGAGTTCTACTACCCCGAGGACATCGCGCTGTTCGAACGCGAGTTCGTCGAGGCGGAGCAGGCCGCCTACCGCGAAACTGCGGTGGAGGATGCGGAAATCATCGCGCGCATGACCGAAGGCCGTCGCGCACTGTGGCAGCAGGGCCGCAGCGAAGCCGGCCCCTACCAGTCGCCGATGGAAGACGGCATGCTGCACTTCCATGAGTTCCTGCGCCGGGAAATTGCGCCGCACATCTGAAATATCAATAAAATCAAACACCTATATATGAAGACGGCAGCCTCGGGCTGCCGTCTTCGTTTTCCGGCGCTTGCTTTTCGTTCGGTGTTTGCTACCTTTGCCGTCCCGACAATTGCGCCGGAATCCCCGCCCATGGCCTTCACCACGCTCATCAGCGTCGAAGAAACCGCAGCCCACCTCAAGGATCCGCGCTGGGTGATCTGCGACTGCCGGCACGATCTCGCCGACCACAGCGCCGGCTATCGCGCCTATCGCGCCGGGCACATCCCCGGCGCGCGGTTCCTGCACCTCGATGCCGACCTCTCCGGCCCGAAAACCGGACTCAACGGCCGTCACCCGCTGCCGCACCCGGCGACTTTCGGATTGCGCCTCGCCGCACTGGGCATCAGCAACGACAGCCAGGTCGTCGCCTACGACGAGTCGGGCGGCGTCTACGCTTCGCGGCTGTGGTGGATGCTGCGCTGGGTCGGCCATGCCAGGGTCGCGGTGCTCGATGGCGGATGGCAGACCTGGACCCGGGCAAAACTGCCGTTCACGGTGGAACAGCCGGCGGTGGAGCCGGGGAGCTTCAGCATCCGGCCCCAGCCGCGCCTCGCGGTGGACAGCGCGTTGCTGCAGGCCAGCCTCGGTGAACGCAGCACCCTCGTCCTCGATGCGCGCAGCGGCGACCGCTATCGCGGCGAGAACGAATCCCTCGATCCGGTGGCGGGACACATTCCCGGAGCCGTCAACCGCTTCTTCAGGCTCAATCTCGGCGATGACGGCCGCTTCAAGGCACCGACCGCGCTGAAAGCCGAATTCGCCGCGCTGCTCGACGGACACGCCCCTGCCGACATCGTCCACCAGTGCGGCTCCGGCGTCACCGCCTGCCACAACCTGCTGGCGATGGAAGTGGCCGGCCTTGAAGGCTCGCGGCTCTATCCCGGTTCCTGGAGCGAATGGGTCAGCGACCGCCGCCGTCCGGTTGCCACCGGCGCCGCACCCTGACCGCCGTTGCGATGCGGCTGCTGCTCGCCGACCTGATCCTCGTCGTCCATTTCGCCTTCGTGCTGTTCGTCGTGGCCGGCCTGCCGCTGGTGTGGATCGGCGCTGCCCGCGGCTGGCGCTGGGTGCGCAACCGCGGCTTGCGCATCGCCCACCTCGCCGCAATCCTGGTGGTCAGCGCTGAAGCCGCGGCAGGCATCTGGTGTCCGCTGACGCTGTGGGAGGACGCGTTGCGCGGAAGCGGCAGCGAGCGCAGCTTCGTCGCGCGCTGGATCCATGCGGTGCTGTTCTACGACCTGCCGTCGTGGGTGTTCACCGTCGCCTACCTGCTCTACGCCCTGCTCGTCGCGCTGACCTGGTGGCGGGTGCCGCCGCTGCCGCGCAGGGCATGAAAAAGGGGCGCCGGAGCGCCCCTCTTTTTCAGCGGTGAGCCCAGTCAGGCAAGGGCTTCGGCCCAGATGTTGCGCGCCCAGCCCCAGGCATAGGCCGCCTCGGCCGCGCTTGCCGCGCTCGACACGCCGCCACTGCCCTTCACCGGCGCAATGGTTTTCTGCGCCGGGTCAAAACGGTGCACCGAAGCGACGTGCATCGCGCTGTCCCCGCTGACGAAGCTGTAGCAGGTGTTCATCATCATCGTATCGCGGTTGACCGGCTGCCCCTTGATCAGTGCCACCACCGCTGCGGCGCAGACCTTGGCATGCTGGTTGGCCATGCTGCCGGATTTCGGCATCCCCGGCGCCGACAGCGTGGAGTCGCCGAGAACATGCACGCCCTTCACCGCAGTCGATTCGCAGGTGGTCCAGTCGACCCCGCACCAGCGGTTGTTGGCGGTGATCAGCCCGCTCCTCACCGCGATGTCGGCGGCGCGCTGCGCCGGCACGACATTGAGCACATCGCCCTTGACGTTGTCGAACTGCAGCTTGACGGTCATGCCCTTGACGTCGACATCGGCGATCTCGCTGTTCGGCCGGTAATCGATCATGCCCTTGTAGAGGCCGTTCCAGGCCGCCAGGAACAGGCCCTTCTTCGAGGTGATGTCCGGGTTGGAGTCGAGCAGGATGATTTTCGACTTCGGCTTGGCCTTTTTGAAATAGTCGGCCACCTGGCAGACCCGCTCGTATGGTCCGGGCGGGCAGCGGTACGGCGCCATCGGCATCTGCATAACGAACACGCCGCCGTCGCGCATCGATTCCAGCTGCTTGCGCAGGGCCACCGTCTGCGCCCCGGCCTTCCAAGCATGCGGGACGCGGGCCTGCGCCTCAGCGCTCTTCAGCGCGGGGATCTGCTCGACCATGAATTCGATGCCGGGCGAAACGATCGCGCGGTCGTATGGCAGGCTGTCGCCGCCCGCGAGCCGCACCACCCGCTTCTCGGCATCGATGGCCAACGCGCTGTCGCGGATCACACGGATGCCGCGGTTGCGCAATCCGTCATAGCTGAAAGTGATGTCGCCCATCTGCGCGTTGCCGCCGAGAACCAGGTTGCTGATCGGGCAGGAGATGAAGTGCTGGTTGGGTTCGACCAGGGTGACGTCGATGTCCGGACCCCACATTTTCACGAACTTCGCCGCGGTCGCACCGCCGTAACCGCCGCCGACCACCACCACCCTGCCGGCGCCGCCGCTACCGGCGGTGGCACAGCCGGAAACCGCCGCTACCCCGGCGCCCGCCGAGGCCCATTTCATGAATTCGCGTCTGGAAATCATCATCTCGTCCTCCTAGCGCGCGGCCGGCGCGGGCGCTGCGCGGCCCGGCGTGACCGAAGCGAAATATCCGGCAATCAGTTCAAGCTGCTCGTTGGTGTAACCCTTGGCATGCTGGTGCATGATTGTCGCGGGGCGCTTGCCGTCGCGGAATTCCTGCATCTGCTTCAGCAGGTAGTCGCGGTTCTGTCCGGCAAGGCTGGGCGGTACGCCGTTGACGCTGCGCCCGTCGGTGCCGTGGCAGGCAAAGCAGGTTGCCGCCAGGCTGCGGGCATACTGGGCATCGGCCGCCGCCGCAGGCTGCGCCAATGCGCCGGCCGCGATCACGGCCAGCAAGGTGGTCACTCTACGCATGTGCTCCTCCATCAACGAATGGCTACTACGGAAGCCCGGTCCATCAGGCTTTTCTAATGAAATGCAGTGTCCGCGCAACGGCGGATGGTGTCAAGAACGCGAGGCCATACCCCGGCGTTTCCGCCGGGGCCGGCCATCAGGCAACGCTGACAGCCTCCTCGGCAAACTCGAGGCGCACCTTGCCGGAGCCATCGACATCGACGGCAACCTTGCCGCCGTTGGCGAGCCGCCCGAACAGCAGTTCGTCGGCCAACGCGCTGCGGATGGTGTCCTGGATCAGCCGCGACATCGGCCGCGCGCCCATCTGCGGGTCGAAGCCCTTGTCGGCGAGATATTCGCGCAGCGCCGGCGTGAAGCTGATATCGACCTTCTTCTCATGCAGCTGCTCTTCGAGCTGCATCAGGAACTTGTCGACGACACGCAGGATGATCTCGCGGTCCAGCGACCCGAATGAAATGATGCCGTCGAGGCGGTTGCGGAACTCCGGCGTGAACATGCGCTTGATCTCGCCCATCTCGTCGCCGGCCTGCCGCGCGGTGGTGAAACCGATGGAGGTTTTCGATAGCTCCGCGGCGCCGGCATTGGTGGTCATGATGATCACGACATTGCGGAAATCCGCCTTGCGGCCGTTGTTGTCGGTCAGCGTGCCGTGGTCCATCACCTGCAGCAGGATGTTGAAGATGTCCGGATGCGCCTTTTCGATCTCGTCAAGCAGCAGCACCGAGTAGGGGTTCTTGGTGATCGCCTCGGTAAGCAGCCCGCCCTGGTCGAAGCCGATGTATCCGGGGGGCGCGCCGATCAGGCGCGACACGGCATGGCGCTCCATGTATTCCGACATGTCGAAACGCAGCAACTCGACCCCCATCACGTAGGCGAGCTGGCGCGCGACCTCGGTTTTGCCGACGCCGGTGGGGCCGCTGAACAGGAAACTGCCGATCGGCTTCGCCGGGTTGCCGAGGCCGCTGCGCGCCATGCGGATCGCCGCGGTCAGGGCATCGATGGCCTTGTCCTGGCCGAAAACCACGGCTTTCAGGTCGCGGTCGAGCGTCTTCAGCGCATTGCGGTCGTCCACCGACACCGTCTGCGCCGGGATGCGCGTGATCTTGGCGATGATGGCCTCGATTTCGTGCTTGCCGATGACCCGCTTCTGCTTCGACTTGGGCAGGATCTTCTGCGCCGCGCCGGCTTCGTCGATGACGTCGATGGCCTTGTCCGGCAGGTGGCGGTCGTTGATGAAGCGCGCCGACAGCTCCGCCGCGGCGGTCAGTGCGCCGGGCTGGTACTTGACGCCGTGGTGCTCCTCGAAACGCGATTTGAGCCCCTTCAGGATGGCCACGGTCTCCGCCACCGTCGGCTCGTTGACATCGACCTTCTGGAAGCGCCGCGACAGCGCGTGGTCCTTCTCGAACACGCCGCGGTACTCGTTGTAGGTGGTCGCGCCGATGCACTTCAGCTGGCCGCTGGACAGCGCCGGCTTCAGCAGGTTGGACGCGTCCAGCGTGCCGCCGGATGCAGCACCGGCGCCGATCAGCGTGTGGATCTCGTCGATGAACAGCACCGCGTGCGGATTGTCGTTCAGCTGTTTCAGCACCGCCTTCAGGCGCTGCTCGAAATCACCGCGGTATTTGGTGCCGGCCAGCAGCGCCCCCATGTCGAGCGCGTAGACGCAGGCCTTCTTCAGGATGTCGGGGACTTCTCCCTCGACAATGCGCCGAGCCAGTCCTTCGGCGATCGCCGTCTTGCCCACGCCGGCCTCGCCGACCAGCAGCGGATTGTTCTTGCGCCGGCGGCACAGGATCTGGATCACACGCTCGAGCTCATGGTCGCGGCCGATCAGCGGGTCGATCTTGCCGGCCGAGGCCTGCGCGTTGAGATTCTGGGTGTAGGACTCCAGCGCCCCGCCCGGCTGGGCCTCCTGCTCCACTTCCGCCGCTTCGCCCTCCGGCTTCGGCTGCTGCTGGGCCTGCGGCACCTTGCTGATGCCGTGCGAGATGAAATTCACGACGTCGAGGCGGGTCACGCCCTTCTGGTGCAGGAAATAAACCGCATGGGAATCCTTCTCCCCGAAAATGGCCACCAGCACGTTGGCACCGGTCACTTCCTTCTTGCCGGAGGACTGCACGTGCAGGATCGCGCGCTGGATCACGCGCTGGAAACCGAGGGTGGGCTGGGTGTCGACTTCCTCGCCGGCAAGTATCGGCGTGTGCTCGGTGACAAAATCGGCGAGCAGCTTGCGCAACTCGTCGACATTGGCGGCACAGGCACGCAGCACTTCCGAGGCGGACGGGTTGTCGAGCAGGGCAAGCAACAGGTGCTCGACCGTGATGAACTCGTGGCGTTTCTGGCGGGCCTCCATAAACGCCATGTGCAAGCTGACTTCAAGTTCCTGGGCAATCATGGTTGTCCGATCATGGCTGTTGGGGGTGAGACCTCGGTTCCTCAGTTCTCTTCCATTACGCACTGTAACGGATGTTGGTGCTGCTTGGCGTACGACTTTACCTGCTCGACTTTGGTTGCCGCAACATCCCGGGGAAATATACCGCAGACACCCATGCCTTCGCGGTGCACCTTGAGCATGACCTGGGTCGCGCGCTCCCGGCTCAGGGAGAAGAACCGCTGCAGGACGCTGACGACGAAATCCATCGGCGTGTAATCGTCATTCAGCAGCAGCACCTTGAACATCGGTGGCGGCTTGGTCTTGGTACGCTTCGCCTCGAGGACGGTGTCTTCACGCTGCCTGGTTGCCATGCCGTTGCTGAGCCTTGCCTGCTTCATCAGGGCCCGGCAAGCCTCTCCGGACCACCGCGGGCCGGTAACTGGCCCGCCGGAAACCTATTTTCTCCGGAATGGGGAATTTTTCAAGTAGCGGAATTGAAAGGGGGAAAGCGCCGGAAAACCCGCTTTTCCGCCCCCGCTTGACTTTCGCCGGCAAATATCCTAGAAAGCAGTCGGGTGTTGGGGTTCAGGTTTTATCGCAAGACCAGCGCAGTACCTGAGTTTGGCCGGTGCGATCCTTGGAACTCGAACAAATCGCGGAGCCCATCCGCTTTTCTATCAAGGCAGGCATATGGCAACTGGTACTGTGAAATGGTTCAATGACTCCAAAGGCTACGGCTTCATCACTCCGGACGACGGCAGCGAGGACCTCTTCGCCCACTTCTCCGCGATCCAGATGAACGGCTTCAAGACACTCAAGGAAGGCCAGAAAGTGTCTTTCGAAGTCACCCAGGGCCCGAAGGGCAAACAAGCCTCTAACATCCAAGCAGCCTGAAGCTGTGAGATTCCGCCGCAGGCATCAATGCCTGCGGCACTGCCGGACCAAGCCCGCGGACCTGTGAGGTACTGCGGGCTTTTTTCTCGGCTGGCGGCCCCGTCGCCCGTGGCGACAGATGCCGGCAGCGGGTAAATGATGCGATAATTCCGCCCCGGACCGGCAAGCAGGCTGTTACAGCCAAAGTGGTCTCGGCCTCCGGCGGCAATCCCCTGCCGGAGCGCCCCTCCCGATCGCGATGAACGCGCCGATCACTTGAAAGACCCTATTCGAACGGAGAATCGAGAAATGAGTGGAAAACTGGACCTGCTGAAAATCGCGCAGGAAGAAGCAAGCGGCGACCTCTTCAAGTACCTGGACGGCGTGTTCAAGCGCTCCAAGATCCAGCCGCGCGGCATCAGCGACGCCATCATCTGGGAGGGCGGCAACTTCACCGGCGGCGTCAATCCCGTTGCCCACGCGCTTACCGACACCTTCGCGCTGAACGGCACGATCATGGCCCTCGACGTCCTGGGCCTGCCCTTCCTCGGCGTGCCGATGATGGCCCAGTTCCGCCACGACTCTAAGCTGAAGTCGCTGGAATGGTTCGGCAAGATGGACTACACCTGCCTGAAGTGGTCCACCGCAGGCGACTTCATGGTCAATGAAGGCGGCAAGAAGGTCGTCGTCGCCGGCAAGTCGGCCAATGCCCCGCTGCGCACCGCCGCCGGCGTCTACTGCAACGTGCGCCCCTACGGCTCGATCACCAACGTGCGCTTCATGCCCGGCCTGCCGTATTCCCAGGACAACAAGAAATTCGTGGTTGAAAAAGCCACCGGCAACATCCACTCCGAGATGAACACCCCGGGCGTGCGCATGGCCTATGCCGCGCGCCTGTTCCTGAAACTCGTACACGAGCGCGGCTGCATCGGCCGCGTTGCCACCAAACCGACCCAGGCCAAGGAAGACGCGGTCAACGCAGGCCTGTTCCGCTGGCTGCTCCAGGGCACCAAGTTCAAGCTGAAGCGCCAGTACGCGGTGGACGCCTACGAGGAGCACAAGGACAACGTCCACGCCATCGTCGCGCTGCTGCCCAAGGACTTCAAGGCCGGCATGGAGAACTGGGGTGGAGACATTTACGAACACATTTCCGACACCAACTTCGGCCTGCTGCTGCACGACATGATCGAGCAGCGCGAGTGCATCGTCTACTCGACCGACCTCGACGGCGACCGCCTGACCGACCTGATGGCCGACGCGCCCGACGTGCTGCGCAAATGGGGCCAGATGGTGCTCGACCACGCCAAGACCGGCAAAAAAATGGCTGACGTGTGGAAAGAGATGGGCTTCACGATGACCAACGGCAAGGACATGACGAGCGTCATGTACCGCATGGAAGGCGCGCCGATCTATGAACAGACCCTCGGCTCCGCCGACGCGATGCTGCAGCGCCTGCTCGCCGGCGACGAGACCGTCGGCGGCACCAAGGACCCCTACGATCCGCGCATCCATTTCGTGCTGATCAACGAGGCCTACAAGGCGGCCAACCCCGGCAACAAACAGCTCGCCGACTGGCTGGACGCGCAACTGGCGACCTTCGACAAGATCTACAGCGGCAAGCGCCCGCGCTACCTCGACGGTTACAACCAGCTCAAGGCTGCGATCAAGCCCTGGGGCAGCCGGTAACCAAAGCCCCGGCCGCGCCAGCGGCTCAGTACTTCATCCGACAACGCCCGCACTCGCGGGCGTTGTCTTTTTCGGCGCCTGAAGCTCCACCGGCAGCCGTATCCAATCCGGCATTTTGCGATGCATCAACAATCGCCGATTACGATTTCTGTAATTTTCACATAGTGAATTTCACCAGTCCCGGCTGCCCATTGAAAACCGTCTGTTGTCTGTGATAATGCGTTGCAGCATCCCATTCGAGATGGTTTTTCACGATGCAGGAACAAGATTCCTGCTTGATCGCCCAGCAACCCACCCGGAGAACGCCATGGACCAGCCCCTGCCTGAAGGCATTACCCTGACCCCCCCCCTCAAAGCCGGATACTCCGAGATCCTGACGCCGGAAGCACTGGGATTTGTTGCGGGGCTATCGCGCCGCTTCGAGCGGCGCAGGCAGGAACTGATGCAGCGGCGCCGGGATCGCCAGGCCCTGTTCGACACCGGGGTCCTGCCCGACTTTCTTCCCGAAACCCGTGCTGTGCGCGACGGCGACTGGACCATCAGCCCGGTGCCGGCCGACCTGCAGGACCGCCGCGTGGAAATCACGGGGCCGACCGACCGCAAGATGGTGATCAACGCACTGAACTCGGGTGCCAATGTGTTCATGGCCGACTTCGAGGACTCCAACGCACCGACCTGGGCCAACATGATCGAAGGCCAGATCAACCTGCGCGATGCCATCCGCCGCACGATCACTTTCCGCAGCCCCGAAGGCAGGCAGTACAGCCTGGGCGAAAAACCTGCAACGCTACTGGTGCGGCCGCGCGGCTGGCACCTGATGGAAAATCACATGCGGGTCGACGGGGCAGCGGTGTCAGGCGCGATTTTCGATTTCGCGCTGTACTTTTTCCACAATGCGCGGGAGGCACAGGACCGCGGCACGGGCCCGTACTTCTACCTGCCGAAAATGGAAAGCCACCTCGAGGCCCGGCTGTGGAACGACATTTTCGTCGCCGCCCAGCAGCAGCTCGGCCTGACCCAGGGCACGATCAAGGCCACGGTCCTGATCGAAACGGTGCTCGCCGCCTTCGAGATGGATGAGATCCTTTTCGAACTGCGCGAGCATTGCGTCGGTCTCAACATCGGCCGCTGGGACTACATTTTCAGCTGCATCAAGAAATTCCGCTCCAACAAGGATTTCTGCCTCGCCGACCGCAGCCAGGTCACGATGACCGCGCCCTTCATGCGCGCCTACGCACTGCTCTTGATCAAGACCTGCCACAAACGCAAGGCCTTCGCGATGGGCGGCATGGCGGCGCAGATTCCGATCAAGGGCGATGCCGCGGCCAACGAAACCGCACTGGCCAAGGTCCGCGCCGACAAGGAACGCGAGGCCGCCGACGGCTGTGACGGCACCTGGGTTGCCCATCCCGGTCTCGTGGACATTGCCAAAGAGGTGTTCGACAAGCACATGCCGGGCCCCAATCAGGTCGGCCGCCAGCGCCCCGACGTCAGCGTCAGCGCCAAAGACCTGCTCGATTTCAGACCCGAAGCACCGATCACCGAGGCCGGCCTGCGCAACAACATCAGCGTCGGCATCCAGTACATCGGCGCCTGGCTGGCCGGCAACGGCTGCGTGCCGGTCTACAACCTGATGGAAGACGCCGCCACCGCGGAAATTTCCCGCTCGCAGATCTGGCAGTGGGTGCGCAGCCCCAAGGGCGTGCTCGACGACGGCCGCAAGATCACCCGCGACATGTTCCGGCGCATGCTCCCTGAGGAGCTTGCCCGGGTCCGCCGCGAACTTGGCGAAGCGGCCTGGAGTGCCGGGCGCTACGAGGAGGCCGCCGCACTGTTCGATGAAATCACCAGCAGTGATGACTACGTCGAGTTCCTGACCCTGCCCGGCTACGACCGGCTGGGGCTTGAAGTGGAATCCGGCGTCGCCGCCTGACCACTGACGGCAGGAGTGTCCGGCCGCCCCTTACAATCGGGGCATGCCGGACGTCATCCTGCTCAACAAGCCCTTTGGGGTGATCTGCCAGTTCAGCCCTTCAGGCAAACACCCCACGCTGAAGGACTTCGTCGACGTTCCTGGTGTCTACCCGGCGGGCCGGCTGGACACCGACAGCGAGGGCCTGGTCGTGCTGACCGGAGACGGCAACCTGCAGCACCGGATCAGCGATCCACGGCACAAGCTGCCGAAGACCTACTTTGCCCAGGTCGAAGGCGCTCCGGACGACTCTGCGCTCGAGCCCCTGCGCCGGGGAATCCGTCTGGGCGATTTCCGTGCGCGTCCGGCGGAAGCCACGCTGGTCGATGAACCCGACTGGCTGTGGCCGCGCACACCGCCGATCCGCTCGCGCCGGGCCATCCCGACGGCCTGGCTGCGCCTTGTCTTGCGCGAAGGCCGTAACCGGCAGGTCAGGCGCATGACGGCTGCCGCCGGCTTCCCGACCTTGCGCCTGGTCCGCTTCAGCATTGGCCCCTGGACAATCGACGAACTGGCTCCGGGACAATGGCGAAAACTTTCGTCGGCAATTTAAATCGACAACAGACCACCTAGAATATCCAAACGTCAATTAATAGTGACATCGGTTCAATCACCAGTCCCTGTGCCTGCAATACACACTGCAGCAATCAGCTGCCAGCACTCTGACGCAGCACCTTGATTTTCCGGTTTCTTTTTTTGAAGAAATATAACTCCCCAGTGTCAACCACCGGCAAATCCGCCCGTTATTCGCGCTGACCGACTGTTTCGGTCGAGGGCCGCAAGGCCTGGTTGATCAACCACCCATTTATTGAGGGAATCATGAACAAACTGTTTGCCGCCATCATCGCCGCCGTTTTCGCCTCTGTCTCGGTTGCCCCGGCCTTCGCTGCCGAAGCCAAGAAAGAAGAAAAGAAGGAAATGAAGAAAGACGAGAAAAAAGCCGAGAAAAAAGACGAGAAAAAAGCCGACAAGAAGTAATTCTCCGGTTTTGCTCAGAAAGGCAGGGCGCGAGCCCTGCCTTTTTTATTGCCCGGGCACCCCCCCACCCCCGTTGTAAATGACATGGGCATGCGCTAATGTAGCGGCGCTCGCATCGAGCCGCGTACCGGTTCCGGGCGCGATTCTGTCCAACAAGGGGAGGGGAACATGAAGAAGCTGTTTGCAATGATCATGGCTGGAATGTTTGCTTCGGTAGCCGTCGCTCCGGCCTACTCGGCCGAAAAGAAAGACGAAAAAAAGACCGAGAAAAAAGAGAAAAAAGCCGACAAGAAAGACAAGAAGTAAAAACCGGTCTTTCTGTCCGATGAAAGCAGGGCTTCGGCCCTGCTTTTTTTACGCCTGCCGCCGCTGCGGCGAGCTGCCACCGGTGGCGATAAAATACGCGGATGGCCGATGAAACAAATCAGTGGAAACCCAATGTCACGGTCGCCGCCGTCGTTGAACGCAATGGCGGATTCCTGCTGGTCGAGGAAGAGACCGCGGACGGCGTCCGCTACAACCAGCCGGCAGGCCACCTCGAAGAGGGCGAATCGCTGCTCGAGGCCGTGATCCGAGAAACCCTCGAAGAATCGGCCCGGCATTTCAACCCGACCGCACTGGTCGGCATCTACCAGTACCGCAAGCCCGCCTCACCGGTCACCTACCTGCGTTTCGCCTTCACCGGGGAAGTCTCCACTCCGGAAGACCGTCCGCTGGACACCGGCATCCTGCGCGCGTTGTGGATGCCTGCGGCCGACATCCGCGCCTGCCGCGAACGGCACCGCAGCCCCCTGCTGATGCAATGCGTCGAAGACTACATTGACGGGCGACGCTACCCGCTGCAACTGCTGCACCACCATTGGTAAAACCATGACCCGCAAACAGAAAATAGTCGTCGGCCTGTCCGGGGGTGTCGATTCCGCGGTCGCCGCCCTGCTGCTGAAGCAACAAGGTTATGACGTCACCGGCCTGTTCATGAAGAACTGGGAGGACGACGACAGCGACGAACACTGCACCTCCCGCCAGGACCTGGTTGACGCGGTTGCCGTAGCCGACCGCATCGGGATCGAGATCGAGGCGGTCAACTTCAGCACGGAATACAAGGACCGCGTGTTCAGCGAATTCCTCAGCGAATACCGGGCCGGGCGCACGCCCAACCCCGATGTGCTGTGCAATGCCGAGATCAAGTTCAAGTGTTTTCTCGACCACGCGATGAGCCTCGGCGCCGACCGCATCGCCACCGGGCATTATGCGCAGGTGCGCGAGGTCGACGGTCTGCACCAGCTGCTGAAGGCCGAGGACGGCAGCAAGGACCAAAGCTACTTTCTCTACCGCCTCAACCAGCAGCAGCTCGCCAAAACCATGTTTCCGCTGGGGACGCTGTACAAACGCGACGTGCGCGAAATCGCCCGCCGCGAAGGGCTGGCCAACCACGACAAGAAAGACTCCACCGGGATCTGTTTCATCGGCGAGCGGCCGTTCCGCGAATTCCTCAACCGCTACCTGCCCTCCAACCCCGGGGATATCGTGACCGCGGAGGGCATGAAAGTCGGCCAGCACATGGGCCTGATGTTCTACACGCTGGGTCAGCGCCAGGGCCTCGGCATCGGGGGTACCCGCAACGGCGACGGCGAGGCCTGGTATGTCGCGCGCAAGGACATGGCGAACAACCGGCTGGTCGTGGTGCAGGGGCATGAACACCCCATGCTGCTGTCCGATGAACTGACAGCCGTCAACCTGAACTGGATCAGCGGCGAACCGCCGCACACCCAATGGGTGTACGGCGCGAAAACCCGTTACCGCCAGAAAGACGCCGCCTGCTCGCTGTCCGTGGCAAACCGCGAGCGCTGCGTCGTCGAATTCGCCGAAAACCAGTGGGCAGTGACACCCGGCCAGTCTGTCGTGATCTATGAGAGCAGGGTCTGCATCGGCGGCGGCATAATCGAATCAGCACGCCCCGCGCAGTTCACCCCGCAAGACGCGGGCTGCCCGCCCGGCGCGGTGGGTGGCCCACGCTAGACGCGGGCCGGCTACGCTCAGGCTGGTGCGCTGTCCCTGAAAGACTGGCGTTGGGCAAGCTTGTCGGCGAGCCGCGCAAGATTCGGGTGGTTGCGGCGCCAGGGCAAATCCGGCAGCCGCAGCTCAATCCAGCCCAGACAGCAGCCGACAGCAATGTCGGCGAGCGTGAAAAAGTCTCCGGTGCACCAGTTTTTCGCCGCGAGGTCGTCGGCCATCACCTGCAGCGCGCGGTCGACCTTGGCCTGCTGACGGGAGATCCATTCCGGCGACTGCTGGGCGGCGGGACGGCGCTTCTCCATGACCACGGCAACTGCCGCATCGGCGCAGCCGTCGGCCAGCGCCTCCCAGCGCCGCACCTGGATCCGCGGGCGCTTTTCCTCCGGAATCAGCCGGTTGCCCGGACTGGCGTTGTCGAGATACTCGACAATCACCCTCGAATCAAAAAGGGTGCTCTCGTCATCGAGCACCAGCACCGGGATCTTGCCAAGCGGGTTGAACTGCGCGACCGTGCTGCCTTCGGTATTCGGCGCATCGATGGCAAACTCGCACTCCATGCGTTTTTCCGCCAGCACAACGCGCACCTTGCGGGTATAAGGACTGGTGGCCGTCCCGATAAGCTTCATCATGTGGATTTCTTGCGGTGCATGCAGGGTGAAAAGCGCGCGGATTATATAACACCGCAAACCTTGACGCCCTGCCACGCCCGACGTTAGTCTCGACCCTCTTTTCAACCGCCTTCAGAGGTCAATCATGGGCGCAAACGAGCAATTCATCCTGTTCACCCAGCCCGGGTGAAGCAGCTGTCTCCGGGCGAAAGAGTTTCTTTCGCGTAAACAGATCGATTTCGTCGCCATCGACGTGCTGAACGACCCGCAGGGCCGCGAGCGCCTGCTCAAATTCGGCGTGCGCAATGTTCCGGTCGTCGCCAAGGGCGAACAGTTCGTGTTCGGCCAGAACCTCGAGGATGTCGCCGAGTTCGTCGGCCTCCAGGGTACCGGCCACAAGCCGCTGCCGCCGGAAGAGCTGATCAAGCGCTGGGTCACGGTGCTGCGCACCGCGCAGCGGCTGATGCGCCAGCTGCCCGACGCGCAACTGACCGAGCGCGTGATTCCCAACCGGGACCGCTCGATCCGCCTGATGTGCCATCACATTTTCCGCATCGCCGAGGCCTACCTCGAATCGGTCGAAGACGGCGTCGAATACGCGGTCCAGCTCGCCAATGTGCCGCCCAAGGACGGCACCTTCATGACCGGGGAGGAAATCGCGCGTTACGGTGACACCGTCATTGCGCGCCTCGAGAACTGGTGGAACAAACTGGGGGACAAATCCTGCCAGCAGAAGATCAAGACCTTCTTCGGCATGCAGCCGATCCACATGCTTTTCGAGCGCTCGACCTGGCACAGCGCTCAACACGGCCGGCAGCTCGCCGCAGTGCTGGAGAGGGTCGGCATCACGCCCGACCGGCCACTGACAGCGGAGCAACTCGCAGGGTTGCCGTTGCCGGAACGCCTTTGGGAATAATGGCTTAAAATCAATTATTTAAGTTAACGGCGCCCGCGGGCGCCGTTTTTTATCAGACCTGCAGGCGATAATGGCCCGAACCGACCCTCCCTCCTCACTCCATCCATCACACGATCAAATCCATGCCCGCTCACAAGCCGCATCAAATGACCGCCAGTGACATCGTGCGCGCCATCGCCGCCGGAAAAACAACGGCCGTTGCCGTCGCCGAAGCCTGTCTGGCGCGCATCGCAGAACGCGAGCCTCAGGTTGAAGCCTGGCATTACCTCGATCCGCAGCTCGTACTGGAGCAGGCCCGCGCCCTCGACCGCCGCGGCAGCATCGGACCGCTGCAGGGCGTACCGGTAGGCATCAAGGACATCATCGATACCTATGACATGCCCACCGAGTACGGCACGCCGATCCACAAGGGGCGCCAGCCGCAGCTCGATGCCGCCTGCGTGGCGCTGACCCGGCGCGCGGGCGGGCTGATCATGGGCAAGACCGTCACCACCGAGTTCGCAAACTTCTTTCCGGGCAAGACGCGCAACCCCTTCGACCCGCAGCGCACGCCCGGCGGCTCATCCAGTGGATCGGGGGCGGCCGTGGGCGCGGAGATGGTGCCGCTCGCCATCGGGACACAGACCACCGCATCAACGATCCGCCCCGCCGCCTTCTGCGGCTGCGTCGGCTACCGCCCGACCTGGGGCGACCTGCGCTGCGCCGGCGTCATGGAAGCCTCGGGGTCGCTCGACACGCTGGGGCTGATCGCGCGCTCCATCGACGACATCGCGCTCTACCGCGACGTGCTGATGGGCATTACCCCGGAAGCGCTGCCCGCGGACGCCGGTGCTCCGCCGCGCATCGGTTTCTGCCGCTCGCCGATGTGGGATCAATGTGAGCCGGAAACGAAACAGCTGCTGGAAAACTGCGCATCACGGCTGGCGCAGGCCGGGGCTGCCGTCAGCGATGTCGAACTGCCCGCGGAATTCGCGCGCATCGAAGATGCACACCGCTGGATCTCGAGTTTCGAGTTCGCGCGCAACCGCGCCTGGGAAATCGACCACCACTGGGACATGATCAGCGAGACGCTGCGCAACAACCGCATCCGCAACGGCCTCGACTGCAGCGAGAAAACCTACCGCGAGGCCCGTGCCTTCGCCGAACGCTGCCGGCTCAGGCTCGACGACCTGTTCGCCGGCTACGACATCCTGCTGACGCCCGCGGTCGCCGGCGAGGCGCCGCCGGGACTGGAGGCCACCGGCAACGCCTCCTTCTGCGCCATCTGGACCACGATGCACGTCCCCGCCGTGACCCTGCCGCTGTTCACCGGTCCCAAGGGCCTGCCGGTCGGTGCGCAGCTCGTCGCACGCCGCGATGACGACCGCAGGCTGATGATGGCGGCGCGCTGGGTGCAGCGCGCCTGCGCCTGAGTCCTCAGTCAGCCTTGATGTTCGCGCTGCGGATGACCTTGCCCCACTTGTCGGTTTCGGCGCGGATGTAGGCGGCAAAAGCCTCCGGCGAACTGGACACGGCAATGATGCCGGAGTCCATCAGGCGTTTTTTCACGTCGGCCATCGCCAGCGCCTTGGCGGCATCGGCGCTGACACGCGCGATGATATCCTTGGGCGTGCCGGCCGGCGCGAACAGGCCGTACCAGTTGTTGACCTCGAAACCTTTCAGCCCCGCTTCCGACATCGTCGGCAGATCAGGCATGCCCGGAAACCGCTGGCTGCCGGCAACCGCCAGCGCCCTGACCCGGTTACCCTCGATGGCCGCGGTTGCCGTCGACAGAGTCGAGAACACCAGCTGCACATTGCCGCCGACCAGATCGAGCATTGCCGGAGCGCCGCCCTTGTAAGGCACATGGGTCATCTTCACCTTGACCATCGCGTTGAACAACTCCCCGGCGAGGTGGTCCGCCGCGCCCGAACCGGAGGATCCGTAGTTGAGATCATTGGGGCGCGATTTGGCCAGGGCGATGAACTCCTTCACCGATTTCACCGGCAGCGAGGGATGCACCACCAGCACGTTCACAGCCACCGCAGCCTGCGAGATCGGCGCAAGATCCCGGATCGGGTCGTAGGGCATCTTGCTGAGCAGACTCGGGTTGATGGCGATGGGTCCGATGGTACCCAGCACCAGCGTGTAGCCGTCGGGCGGTGATTTGGCGGCGAGATCCACGCCGAGCATGCCGCCGGCGCCGCCACGGTTGTCGACGATCACCTGCTGGCCCAGTGAAACGGCCAGCTTCTGCGCCAGGGCCCGCGAGGTGATGTCGGCACCGCCGCCGGGCGCGAAGGGACTGATCAGCCGCACCGGACGGGCAGGCCAGGACTGGGCAAGTGCAGCACCTGCAAACAACACCAGGACCAGGGCTGCACCGCAGCGGATTTTCAGATTGTTCATGGCATCCTCTTTCGATTGATCATGACCGTCATGTCGCCGCCGGAAATCCGGCATGCCGCAGTGGGCGACAAACCGCGAAACGCAAAGCAAAATGCAAAAAACATGCCATTACAGAAGCACACGGCATCCGCAACGGTCGGCCGGCGACGGGCATCGCGGATGCCCTGCGATGGCGCAACATGCACCACGGTCTGGCATCAACACTATCGGCGCTCCCGCCGGCCAGCCCGCACTTCCTCCAGGCGACCACAATACGGGCCGCAGCCAGCATAGCATCGCTGCAGCGAGTTACGCTAAACTGATCCGATCGCAAAACCCTGCCGCACCACCTCGAATCCCATGTCCCGCAACTTCAGCCACGGCTGCCGCAAGCCCCGACGGCGATGGTGAATCCCGCCGCAGCCGCGCGTCGCGCGTTGCCCTCGCTGGATCGCCTGCTTGGCAGCCCCGCCGTTGCGGGCCTGCTCGCCGAGCATGGCCGCAGTCGCGTCACCCGCATTCTGCGCGGGGCCCTCGATGCCGAGCGCGATCGGCTGACGGACACCGAAGCCGTTCCCTACGACGAAGCACGTTTCCTGCAGTCCTGCGCCGCGGCGCTTGAGCGCTCCTCGGCCCCTTCGCTGAAACCGGTGTTCAACCTCACCGGCACCGTGCTGCACACCAATCTCGGCCGCGCGGTGATGCCTGACAGTGCCGCGCGCGCCGTGGCGGAAGCCATGACGCGCCCGGTCAACCTGGAGTTCGACCTCGACGGCGGCACACGCGGCGAGCGCGACAGCCATGTCGAGCGCTGGCTGAAAGAGCTCACCGGTGCCGACAAGGCGGTGGCGGTCAACAACAATGCCGCGGCGGTTTACCTCGCGCTGAACACGCTGGCGCTCAGGCGCGAAGTGCTGGTGTCGCGCGGCGAACTGATCGAGATCGGCGGCGCCTTCCGCATTCCCGACATCATGGCCCGCGCCGGAGTGAAGCTGGTCGAGGTCGGCACCACCAACCGCACCCACCCGAAAGACTTCGCCGAGGCGATCACCCCGCGCACTGCGGCAATCATGAAAGTCCACACCAGCAACTACGTGGTGCAGGGTTTCACCGCCGCGGTGCCCGAGCCGGAACTCGCGAAACTCGCGCACGAGCACGGGCTGCCCTTCATCGTCGACCTCGGCAGCGGCACGCTGGTCAACCTCGAGGACTACGGCCTGCCGCACGAGCCGACACCGCACGAGACACTGGCCCATGGCGCCGATGTCGTCACTTTCAGCGG
The DNA here is from genome assembly GCA_019634975.1 of Burkholderiales bacterium. GTDB lineage: Bacteria > Pseudomonadota > Gammaproteobacteria > Burkholderiales > SG8-41. The sequence continues at coordinate 413,739 of JAHCAI010000002.1, read as the reverse complement.
CGACAAGCTGCTCGGCGGGCCGCAGGCCGGGCTTCTCGTCGGGCGCAGGGACCTGATGGCACGCATCGCGAAAAACCCGATGAAGCGCGCGCTGCGTCTGGACAAGCTGACGCTGACCGCACTCGACGCCGTGCTGCGGCTCTACCTGCATCCGGAAAGGCTGCGCGAGGAACTGCCGGCGCTGCGGCTGCTCACACGCCCGGCCGCGGACATCGCGGCACAAGCCTCGCGGGTGCTGCCGGCACTGACAGCGGCACTCGGCGGGAACTGGCGCGTCGAAATCTGCGACTGCAAATCGCAGATCGGCAGCGGCGCACTGCCGGTCGATGCCCTGCCCAGCAGCGGCCTCGCGATCACGCCCGCAGGCAGAAAAGGCAACCTCAACAAACTGGCGGCGGCGCTGCGTGCGCTGCCGGTGCCGGTGATCGGCCACATCCGCGACGGCACGCTGAAACTCGACCTGCGCTGTCTGGATCATGAAGATGAATTTGTATTGCAGTTGAAAAAACTAAAAACCTAGCCACAGAGGGCACAGAGATCACAGAGAGAAACCAAAGGCCGTAACCCCGGCGAAAGCCGGGGTCCAGGCGATGCATTCTCTGCCACTAACGTTTCACTGGGTGCCGGCTTTCACCGGCATGACGACGAAAGATCTTGAAGTCCTCTGAGTTCTCTGTGTCCTCTGTGGCTAAGCCTTTGACTTTGTGCCTTTGACTTCAAACCCATGATCGTCGCCACCGCAGGCCACATCGACCACGGCAAGACACTGCTGGTCAAAACCCTCACCGGCACCGATACCGACCGCCTGCCGGAGGAAAAGGCGCGAGGCATTTCAATCGACCTCGGCTTCGCCTACCTGCCGCTGCCGCAGGGCGGGCTGATCGGTTTTGTCGATGTGCCCGGCCACGAACGTTTCGTGCGCAACATGCTCGCCGGTGTCTCCGGCATCGACTACGCATTGCTGATCGTCGCCGCCGACGACGGCGTGATGCCGCAGACCGTCGAACACCTGCAGATCCTCGACCTGCTGCGCATCCCGCGCGGCGCCGTGGCCATCACCAAGACCGACCGCGTCGATGCCGCACGCATCGAACAGGTTCGGGCGCAGGTCCAGGCACTGCTCGCGCCGACGCTGCTCGCCCGTGCGCCGCTGCTGCCGGTCTCCGCGGTCAGCGGCAGCGGCATCGCCGAACTGAAGGCCCTGCTGCTGCGCGAGGCCGAAGCCCGCGGCGGGCGCAGCGCGACAGGCCAGCACCTGCGCTACGCCATCGACCGCGCCTTCAGCATTGCCGGCAGCGGCACCGTGGTCACCGGCACCGTGTTCAACGGCCGTGTCAGGACCGGCGACCGGCTGGTGATTTCACCTGCGGGACGCGAAGTCCGCGTGCGCGGTATCCAGATCCACGGCAAATCCGCCGAACAGGCGCAGGCCGGCGAGCGCTGTGCGCTGAACCTGACCGGCGCCGACGTCGAATCGGTGCGCCGCGGCGACTGGGTGATGGCCGAAGCCATCCACCGCCCGACGCAGCTGCTCGACGTGCGCCTGTCGATGCTGCCCGGCGAAAGCCGGCCGCTGAAACACTGGACACCGGTGCACCTGCACCTCGCCACCGCCGATGTCACGGCGCGCGTGTCGCTGCGCCGGGGCGAAGCCCTGCCGCCGGGCGGCAACGGCATCGCCCGGCTGGTGCTCGACGAGACGGTGTCGGCGCTGCACGGCGACCGCTTCATCCTGCGCGACCAGTCGGCGCTGCGCACCTTGGGCGGCGGCCTCGTCATCGACCCGCTGCCGCCGGCCTCCCGCCGCGGCAAGGCGCGCGCCGCGGTGCTCGCCGCGCTGGAGTCCGCCGGCCACAAGGAAGCGCTCGCAGCGCTCGCCGCCGACCCCAAACGCCCGGTCGACCTTGGCCACTTCGAAGCCGCGTTCAACCTGCTGCCCGAAATCGCGGCTGAAGCCTGCGCCGCCGCCGGCCTGGTGGCGCTGGGCAAGGAAAAGCGCATCGGCGTCACCGCCGCCAGAATCAGTACCCTCGAAGACGCGGTTGCCGCAAAAGTCGAGGCCTTCCACCGGGCGCAGCCGCAGGCACCGGGCATCGAAATCGAGACCCTGCGCAAGGAACTGGCCCCGGAACTCGATGCCGAAGGTTTCGGCCAGTTACTGCGCGCGCTCGCCGATGCGAAACGAGTCGAAATCCACAGCTCGCTGCTGCGCAAGCCCGGCCATGACACCACCGCCAACAGTGCCGACGCGCGGCTGTGGGAAACCGTGCAGCCGGCCCTCGCCGCGGCGGGCTTCAATCCGCCGACGCTGCGCGAGCTTGCGCCGCAGCTGAAGCTGAAGGACGCGATCCTCAAGGACTTCCTCTACCGCCAGATGAAGGCGGGCAATGTCTACCGCGTCGGCAGTGACCGCTTCTACCTGAAGTCGACGATGGCGGTGCTCGCCGCCACCGCGAAAGCGGTTTCGGAAAAGCAGCCCAACGGCCTGTACACCGCCGCGCAGTACCGCGACGCCATTGGCATCGGCCGCACACTGGCGATCGAGATCCTCGAAACCCTCGACGGCCTGGCGATCACCCAGCGCATCGGCGACGCGCGCAAGATGCGCAAGGACTTCGCGCCGATCCTCGGTGCCGCCGATCCGGCGCCGCCGCCCCCTCCGGGCACCGTCGCCAAAACCCAGCCGCAGAAACCGGCCGCGGGAAAACCGCAGCAGCGGCCCCCCTTCCGCAACAAACGTTACTGAAAGCGAAAACCAGCCATGTCCAATTCCTTTGACGTCATCATCATCGGCGAAGGCGTTGCCGGCCTCACCGCCGCCGGCCTGCTCGCCCAAAAAGGCCTCAGCACCGCCAGCTTCGAGCAGCAGCTGTTCGGCGGCCTAGTCCTCAACGTCAACGAACTCGACCCCGCGCCCGCCGGGGGCGAAGCCGGCGGCGCCGCCTTCGCTTCCGAAATGACCGGAGCCAACGCCGATGCCGGCGTCACCAGCATTCCCGAGGAGGTGACCGCTCTCGCCGCCGCCGACGGCGGTTTCACGGTGACCACCGCGGCGAACCGCTACCACGCGCGCCAGGTCATCGTCGCCAGCGGCGCGAAACTGAAAACCCTGGGCGTGCCCGGCGAGGTCGAATTCGAAGGCCGCGGCGTGTCGAAATGCGCCGACTGCGACGGCCCGATGTTCCAGAACGAGACCGTCGCCGTGGTCGGCGGCGGCGATTCGGCGCTGCAGGAAGCGAACGTGCTGACCCATTACTGCGGCAAGGTGCTGCTGATCCACCGCGGCAGCGCGTTCCGCGCGCAGCCGCGCTTCGTCGAACAGGTGAAGGCCAATCCGAAGATTGAAGTCCGCTTCGGCAGCAGCGTCGAGGCCATCCTCGGCGGGCAGGTGGTCGAAAAAATCCGCATCAAGACCGCCGCCGGCAGCGAGGAACTCGCGGTCGCCGGCGTCTTTGCCTACATCGGACTCGAACCCAACGCCGCCTTCGTGCCGGACTCGGTCAAACGCGACGCGACCGGCCGCCTGCTCACTGCCGACACGCTGGAAACCGCGCTGCCCGGCCTGTGGGCCGTCGGCGCGGTGCGCAGCGGCTGCGGCGGCAGCCTCGACGACGCGATGGCGGATGCGCGGCGCGCCGCCGAAGCGGTCGCCGCACGCCTGCAGTAACCGCCGCTATTTTTTCGCGGCCGGCGCGCCGGCGCCGAGCTTCGCCCAGCCCTCGTGGCCGAGGCGGCGCAGGGTTTCGATGTTGTCGCGGTAGATGCGGTCGGTGTCGGGATGCGCGGCGACCGCGCGCTCGACGCTCGATTCGCGCAGCAGGTGCAGCGTCGGGTACGGCGAGCGGTTCGTGCAGTTGCTGACGTCGCCGGCTTCGGTGTCGGCAAACCGGTACTGCGGATGGAAACTCGCCACCTGCAGCACCCCTTCGTAACCGAGCTCGGCGACCAGCGCATCGGCGACTTCGAGGAAATCGTTGTAGTCGAGGAAATCGCCCAGCACGTCGGGATGGATCAGCAGCGTGGTCTCGGTTTCCGCCTCGTCCGCCGCCGCCAGCCGCCGCAGCTCCTGCGCCAGCGCCTCCAGCAGCGCCTCCGGCGTCGTCGCCCGGCTCACCGCGTAGCGGATGCGCCCGCCGGCGTATACTGCGCGCGCGAACGGGCACAGGTTGAGGCCGATCACGGCCCTCACCAGCCAGTCCTGGGTCGCCGCGATCACGTCTTCGTCCGGCGGCTTCATTTGTTTCCTTTCATCATCGCAGTACGGTAACCAGTTCATGGCGCTCAACGCAACCATCTTCAAGGCCGAGCTGACGATCAGCGACATGGACCGCGGCCATTACGCGACCCACGCGCTGGTGCTGGCGCGCCATCCCTCCGAGACCGACGAGCGCATGATGGTGCGGCTGCTGGCCTTCGCGCTGAACGCCGGCGATGCGCTGGAGTTCGGCAAGGGACTCAGCAGCGAGGACGAGCCGGCGCTGTGGCGCAAGGATCTGACCGGCCGCATCGAACTGTGGATAGACGTCGGGCTGCCCGACGAGAAATCGGTGCGCAAGGCCTGCGGCCGCGCCGACCAGGTCCTGATCTATGCCTATGGCCGCGCCGCGGAGCGCTGGTGGCAGGACCTGAAGGGCGGCCTTGCCCGTCCCGACAACCTGACGGTCGTCGAACTGCCGGCGGAGGCCACCCAGTCACTGGCGGGTCTCGCGCAGCGCACGATGCGGCTGCAGTGCACGGTGCAGGACGGCGTCGTCTGGCTTACCGACGGCGATACCACCGTGGAGATCACTCCTTTGCTGCGTCGCGACGCCCGGGGGGCCTGAGGGTCAGCCGGAACCCGATCTCGCGGCAACACGTCCCGGCAACGCGCGCAGGCGGGACATCAGCAGTGGCATCACCACGGCAACGACGATCATGGCAAGCAGAATGATGCAGATCGTGCTGCCGACGAATACCTTCGGATTTCCCCCGGATATGGTCATCGCCTGGCGAAAGGACTGCTCCATGATGCCGCCCAGCACCAGCGCCAGAATCAGCGGCGGCGCGGGGATCTCCAGTCTCCGGAACAGGTAGCCTGCAGCGCCGAAAAAGATCAGCACGTAGAGGCTGGTGGTGCTGCCGCCGACCGAATAGATACCCACCGACGCAATCCCGAGAATAATGGCAAGCAGCACTCCCGGCGGCGCATAGAGCATCTTCGCGAACAGCGGAATCATCGGCAGGTTGAGCACCAGCAGCATGATGTTGCCGATATACATGCTGTTGATCAGCCCCCACACCAGGTCGGGACGGTTCTGGAACAGCATGGGCCCCGGCTGGATGCCGTACATGATGAAAGCACCGAGCAGCACTGCGGTTACACCGGACCCGGGCACCCCCAGCGTCAGCAGCGGCACGAAGGCCCCGCAGGTCGAACCATTGTTGGCCGCCTCCGGCGCCGCAACTCCCTCCACTGCGCCGGTGCCGAATTTCTCCGGGCGCTTCGACAGCTTCTGTTCCGTGGCATAGGCCAGAATCGTGGCAATGGTGCCGCCGGCCCCCGGCAGAACACCCACGGCGAAACCGATCAGGCCGCCACGGGTGATCGGCCCCACCGATCGGTTCCACTCATCCCTGGTGAACCACAGCTTGCCCCTGATCGGTATCGGTTGCAGCGTGCCCTCGAACCATTTCTCCACATTGCGCAGGCATTCGCCCACCGCGAACAGCCCGACGATCACCACCAGCAGGCCGACGCCGTCGAGAAATTCCGGAATGCCCATGGTGAAGCGGGCCTGTCCGCTTTGCAGATCGATGCCGATGCTCGCGACCATCAGGCCGAGCACCGCCGAAATCGCCCCTTTCGCCGGCGATTTGCCGGTCAGCGCACTGACCGCAGTCAGGGAAAAGGCCATCAGCATGAAATACTCGGCAGGACCGAAGCGCAGCGCAAAGGTCGCGAACGGAACGGCCAGCAGCGACAGGATGATGATGCCCATGGTGCCGGCAATGAAGCTGGCGATCGCGGCAATCGCAAGTGCTGCGCCGCCACGACCACTCTTCGCCAGCGGATAGCCGTCGACCGTGGTCATCGCGGCCGATGCAGTGCCCGGCGTGTTGATCAGGATTGCCGATGCGGTATTGCCGTACATGGCGCCGTAGTAAATGCCGGCGAGCATGATCAGCGCCGATACCGGCTCCATGCCAAAGGTCACCGGCAGCAGCAGCGCAATCCCCGCCGCCGGCCCGATGCCCGGAAGCATGCCGATCACGGTGCCCATCACCGCACCGAGAAAAACGAAAAACAGGTTCATCGGCTGCGCGGCAACCGCGAAGCCTCCCAGTATGGCGTTTAGCGTCTCCATTGCCAGGCGCCCCTTGCGCGCTCAGAACGGCAGCACGCCGCGAGGCAGCGAGATGCCGAGGATCTGGGTAAAGGCGAGATACACGCCCACCGGAAAACCGAGGTACACGGCGGCATTCATCAGCCAGCGGCCGCGGTTGAAGTAGGCAGTGAGACCGGCGAGAAACAGGGCGCAGGACAGCAGGAACCCCAGGCGTTCGATCAAGAAGTAGAACACGAACATCCATGCCATCACCGCGATCACGGCCGGCAGGTGATGCCGCGCAGCGGGCTGTTCCCCGGCCGGAGTCCCCGGCCGCCGGTGCAAGGATTCGACGAACAGCCATGCCGCGGTGATGCATCCGAGCCCGCCGATCAGGAAGGGAAACGCCTTGGGGCCCAGCGGATCGCCGATCTCGAGCGAGGGCAGGCGGGACGTTGCAAAGAGATAGACGCCGGACAGCGCGAGCACGAATCCGGCCAGCCAACGGTCAGCCACGATCACTCCTCCTGCAGTTGCACAATGTTGTTCTGATGCCGGAATCGCCGCCTTGGCGGAGGCCGACCGGGCCAGCGCCTCGCTGCTGTCCCGGGCGCATGATGAAGAGTGTCGCTCAAGTTCCTGAATCGAGGCTTGCAGATCCCTGAATTTTTCGCTGGAGCAGGGATTGCCCGCGATGCGGACATTTTCGACCCGCTGCGGCGGACACAGCGGGCTCATCAAGCACCTCATGAAAAAACCGCCGGTCGGAACCGGCGGTTTTTTTCGGGGCTGGGCCGGCTACTTCTTCAGCCCCTTCGCCATGCCAAGGTCGCTGAGGATTTCGGCGTAGATCTTTTCCTCCGCATCGAGGTCCTTCTTGAAGGTCGCCGAGTCGGCATAGGCGTCGAACCAGCCGTGTTTCTCCAGCTGCTGTTTCCAGGCATCGGTCTTCACCATCTGGCCCAGCGCCTTGTCCCAATAGGCCACCACTTCCTTGGGAATGCCGGGCGGCGCGAACAGGCCGCGCCAGTGCAGGATCGCCACGTCGATGCCCAGCGAGCGCCAGGTCGGCACTTTCGCCAGATCACCGGGCAGCGGGTTCGGCGCCGACACCGCGATCACCCGCGCCTTGCCGGCCTTGACCTGCTCGATCGCCTCCGACAGCCCGGTGGAAATCACCGGAATATGGCCGCCCAGCAGCTGGATCATCAGGTCGCCGCCGCTCTTGAAGGAAACGACCTTGATCTTCTTCGGGTCGATGCCGGAGGCCATCACCGGACGCAGGATGTTCATCTGGTCATTGCTCGGCACGGTGCCGACGCCGAAGGTCACGGCCTCCGGATTCTTCTTCAACGCGTCGAGAATGTCCTTCGGCGACTTGTACGGCGAATCGGCGCGCACCACCCAGGCCACATATTCGGTGATCAGGCGGCCGATCGGGGTGACATCGTTATGCGTGAGCTGTGTGGTGCCGACAATGCGGTTCACGTAAATGCGGTTCGACTCCACATAAAGCATGTGGCTGTCGCCCTTTTTCTGGTGCACCTGGGAACGCGCGACGTTGCCGCCGGCGCCGCCGACATTCTTGATGACGAAATTCTGGGGAAACAGCTTCGACTCGCGCAGCGCAGTCTCCAGCGCGCGTCCGGTCAGGTCGAGCCCGCCGCCGGCATTGCCCGCCACCACCATCTCCACCGGGCGCTCGGGATAGCCGGCGGCAATGGCCGCCGGCGCTCCCAGCAATGCCGCGGCCAGAGCCGCGGCCAGTCCTTGAATCACTTTCATGGTTTCCTCCTTTGTCTGTTTTGAAGTGGGCAAAGTATACCGGCACGCCGGCATCACAGTCTGGACCGCGGTTTCGCGCCGGGGCCGCCGCGAATTACAATGGGTGCACGCAGCAAGGCACAAGGGAAGGGAATCGCTCCCGGTGGGGCGGCCGGACTTCAAACCCGGTAGGGGCCGCGAGCGGTCCTGTGTGGGTTCGACTCCCACTCTCTTCCGCCAATATTCACCAGTGCCCGGCCCACCGGGCGTTGCAGGAACGCCTCCCCCTCGACCCGTCGCCTGATGGGAAGAGGGCCGGGGTGAGGGGCTTCCACCGTGCTTCCGATGGCCCCGCCTTTGTGACGCCTCGAAGCCGCCACCATCACCGAGGAGCAGGTCGATGAGTTTTGCCACAGAATTATCCAATAAAATCAATGATTTGCAATACGACTCCCTGCCCCCCGAAGCCCTGCACTGGGCCAAGGTCGGCATCCTCGACACCGTCGGCGTGACCCTCGCCGGCGCACAGGAGCCGGCAACGCGCATCGTGCTCGGCGTCTCCGGCTCCGCCAGCGGCCCCGCCCTGGTATTCGGCCACGCACGGCGTATCGGCGCGCTCGACGCCGCGCTGGTCAACGGCACCGCCTCGCACGCCCTCGACTTCGACGACTGCAACAACACGCTGGGCGGCCATCCCTCGGTGCCGATCCTGCCCGCGCTGTTCGCGCTGGCCGATGAAACCGGCGCGACGGGCAAGGACTTCATCGCCGCCTATGTCGCCGGCTTCGAAACCGAATGCAAGCTGTCGATGGTGGTCAACTTCCACCAGTACACCAGGGGCTGGCACCCGACGACGACCATCGGCGTGTTCGGCAGCGCCGCCGCCTGTGCGCATCTGCTCAAGCTGTCGGTCGAGCAGACCGCCACCGCGCTGTCGATCGCCGCCTCGCTCGCCGCGGGCCTCAAGTCGAACTTCGGCACCATGACCAAGCCGCTGCACGTCGGCCATTGCGCGCGCAGCGGCCTTTTCGCCGCGCTGCTCGCGCGCGACGGTTTCACTGCAGGCGCACTCGCCTTCGAACACAAGCAGGGTTATTTCGAGGTCTTCAACGGCGCCGGCAACTACGATGCCGGCAAGGCTTTGCCGGCCTGGGCCAATCCACTGGACATCACCCGCCCCGCCATCGCGATCAAGTCCTATCCCTGCTGCGGCAGCACCCACCCGGCGATCGACTGCATGCTGGAGCTGGTGCGCAGGCACGACCTGAAACCCGAACAGGTTGCGCGCATCGATTCCTGGACCCACGCACGGCGGCTGGAACACACCAACCGCCCCGATCCGCAGTCCGACCTCGACGCCAAGTTCAGCGTGCAGTACACGCTGGCGCGCGCGCTGAAGGACCGCACGGTCAAGCTGGAACATTTCGAAGGCACGAACTGGCAGGACCCCGCGACGCGCGCAATCCTGCCGAAGATCCACGTCGCCCCCTACACCACCGAACAGTTCCCCGCCGACCAGCACTTCGGTGCCGAGGTGAAAGTCACGCTGACCGACGGCCGCGTGGTCAGTGCCAAGACCGACCAGGCACTGGGCCGCAGCGTCGACAAGCCGCTGCCGGCAGAGATGCTGAAGGCCAAGTTCGACAACTGCGCCGCGCGTGCGCTGTCGGCCGACAACGTTGCGCGGCTTTATGCGGCAATCCAGGATTTCGAGAACGCGCAGGACGTGCGCGAGATTGCGGCACTGGCCGCGGGCATCGGCGGGCCGAAGCGGGTGGCGGCCTGACATTCCACCTGGACCGGCAGGCCGCGGCGGGAGCCATCGCCGCGCAGCCGCGATCTTTCAGGCAATACAGGCCGAACTGAACGGAATGCACCATGACGAGTGACGAGCTGCGGCTCTGCAACATCGAGGATCTCCGGCAGATCGCGCGCAAGCGCCTGCCTCGCCCCATATTCGGGTACATCGACGGCGCCGCGGAGGATGGCATGGCGCTCCGCAACAACCGCGAGGTGTACCGGTCGCTGCATCTGCGCAACCGGGTCCTGCGGGATGTGTCGAAGCGCTCGACTGCCACCGAGATCTTCGGCAGGACTGTCGCCATGCCCTTCGCCATTTCACCGACCGCATCGGCAGGCCTGATGTGCGATGGCGGCGAAGTCGCGCTTGCCAGGGCGGCGGCCCGGATGGGCGTGCCCTGCACGGTCGCCACCAACTCGCTGACGCCCATGGAAGAGATCGTCGAGACCGCCGGCGGCAATCTCTGGTTCCAGCTCTACATGTGGGTGGACAAGGGATTGCGGATGGCCTTCGTCGAGCGGATCAAGGCCGCCGGTTTCGACACCCTGCTCGTCACCGTCGACGGCTCGGTAGGCGCCAACCGCGAGCACGACCGGAAAAGCGGCTACAGCATGCCGCTGCGCTACACGCCGAAACTCGTTGCGGGGGTACTCTCCAATCCGGGCTGGTGCCTGCGCGTGCTGGCCCCGCAGTACCTGAAACGCGGCCCCTTCCGCAAGGCGAATTACCCGGCGGAGCTGTCGAGCCGGCTCACGGACAGGCCCACCGACCATGAACTCACCAAGCCGGACACCCAGTGCTGGGACGATATCAAGCGCATCCGTGACGTCTGGCCTGGCCACATGCTGGTCAAGGGCTTGCAGAGCTGGGAGGACGTCGTGCTCGCCGCCGACAACGGCATGGACGGCGTCGTCCTCTCCAATCATGGCGGACGCTACCTGGACAGCGCACCGGCGCCGCTGCAACTGGTGCCGGAGGTGCGCAGGGCTGTCGGCAAGCGCCTGAAGATCATCATCGACAGCGGCGCGCGGCGCGGCGCCGACCTGGTGAAGGCGATCGCCATGGGCGCGGATCTGGTCATGTCCGGCCGGCCCACCCTGTATGGCGCCGCCGCCGCCGGCGAAGCCGGTGCCTACCGCGCACTGGAGGTGTTCCAGACCGAGATGGACCGGGTCATGGCGCAGCTCGGACTCAACAGCGTCGAGGAAATCACGCCGCAGGTGTTCTGGAATCCGCCCGACTGGGTTCCCGGTTCCGGCGGTGCGCAGGTTGCCGGGCGGATTGATCCGCCGGCCCGGCAGCCGGAACCTTCCCGGTGACCGCATCGGGGCGGCGATACCGACCCTCCTGATCGTCGGGCAGTCCCGGCATGCTCAACCAGATGCACGCGATTCGCGCCCGCGCTGCCCCCAGCGTTTTTTCAGCATCGCCAGGAACTCCTGCGCCGCCGGCGACAGCGTGACGCCGCGGCGGCGAATCACCGCCAGCGTGCGGTTGAGTTTCGGCTCCACCAGCGGCCGGCTCACCAGTCCCGAATTTTTCCGCCCCGCCAGCGCCAGCATCGGCACTGCAATGACGCCGATGCCGGCTTCGACCAGGCCCAGCCCGGTCCAGAAGGAGTGCTGCACCTCGTAGGTCCAGCGCTGCTGCGGCAGGCCGGAGGGCAGGCCGAAATCGAGCAGCGCGCGGTTGCCGGAAAGGCGGCCGACGGTGATCACGCGGTGCGGGGCGAGTTCGGCCCATTTCACGGTTTTCCTTTTCGCCAGCGGGTGGTCGGCACGGCAGGCGAGCACGAAGGGATCGTCGAACAGCGGTTCGGCCTCGATCTCCGGCGCGTCGGCCCCGGACAGCGTCAGGCCGAATTCGGCCTCGCCGCCCTGCACCGCCTGCAGCACTTCGTTGGCGTGGACGTCGAGGATGCGGATGCGGTTTTCCGGGTGTTTCGCGCTGTAGGCGCGGATCACTGGCGGCAGCACCTGCAGCGCGGCAGTGGGCACGCAGGCGACGGTGACCTGGCCGGCGCCGCGCGCCGCCATGTCACGCAGGCCGCCCAGCGACTGTTCCAGTTCCTCGATCAGGCGCCGCGCCTGCGGCAGGAAGTCGCGCCCGACCGCGGTCAGCCGCACCTTGCGCGTGGTGCGGTCGAGCAGGCGCACGCCAAGGCCCTGCTCGAGCTTGCTGATGCGCCGCGACAGCGCGGACTGCGACAGGTGCAGGGCTGCGGCGGCCTGGTGGAAGCTGCCGAGTTCCGCAATGCGGGCGAAGGCCTGGAGGCCGGGGATGTCGAGGTTCATGGATCAGGACCTGTGCGAAAGGCGGCCCGTCCTGCGAGCGGCCCGGGATGAACAGCCCATGGATATTGATGCATTAAAAGGAACAATTGTTGCAACAATCTCATTTTACTCAAGAGTGTCGGCGCCGGATAATGACGCCTCCCCGCTGAATGCACTCCCGAAAGGTCCACACCATGCAACAGGAATTCGACGTCATCGTCGTCGGCAAGGGCAATGCCGCGATGTGCGCGGCGCTGTCCGCCCATGACCAGGGCGCCAAAGTCGCCATCCTTGAGGCCGCGCCGGAGGAGGAAGGCGGCGGCAACAGCCGCTTTGCCGGCGGCGTCATGCGCTTCGCCTACGAGACGGTCGAGGACCTGCTCAAGATCACGGACATCACCGACGAAGAAATCGCCAACACCGATTTCGGCACCAACACCCGCGAGGAATTCCTCGACAAGATCTACCAGCTCACCGCCTATCGCACCGATCCCGACCTCTCCGAATACCTGGTCAACGAGAGCCTGCCGGCGATGATCTGGCTGCGCTCGAAAGGCGTGAAGTTCGTGCCCAACTGGGGCCGCCAGTCGGCGGTGGTCGACGGCAAGCGCAGGTTCTTCGGCAACATGCCGATCGAGGCCCACGGCGGCGGCGCCGGCCTGGTCGAGTACCTGAACAAGGCGGTCAAGGCCGCCGGCATACCGGTGTTTTTCGAGACCCGCGCGATCAAGCTGATTTACGACGGCGCCACCGTCGGCGGCGTGCAGGTGCGGCAGAAGGGCAAGGCCTTCGAGATGAAGGCCAAGGCAGTGGTGCTCGCCTGCGGCGGCTTCGAAGCCAATCCGGAGATGCGCGCACGCTACCTCGGTCCGGGCTGGGAGCTCGCCAAGGTGCGCGGCACCCGCTTCAACGTCGGCGACGGCCTGAAGATGGCACTCGACATCGGCGCCGCCCCCTACGGCAACTGGTCGGGCTGCCATGCCACCGGCTGGGACCGCTACGCGCCGGAGTTCGGCGACGTCAACGTCGGCGACCAGTTCCAGAAACACAGCTACATTTTCGGCCTGCTGATCAATTCCGAAGGCAAGCGCTTCGTCGACGAAGGCTACGACTTCCACTCCTTCACCTACGCCAAGTACGGCGGCGAGGTGCTGAAACAGCCGGGCCAGTTCGCCTGGCAGGTCTTCGATTCCAAGGTCACCAAGCTGCTGCGCTCGGAGTACCGCATCAAGTTCGTGACCAAGGTCAGCGCCAACACGCTGGAGGAACTGGCGACCAAGCTCGAAGGCGTCAACGGCGAGCAGTTCCTGAAGACAGTCCGTGAATACAACGCTGCGGTGAAGAAGGACGTGCCCTTCAACCATGTGATCAAGGACGGCAAGTGCACGGTCGGCATCGATCCGCCGAAGTCGAACTGGGCGCAGGCGCTCGACACCCCGCCCTACGACGCCTATGCCACCACCTGCGGCATCACCTTCACCTTCGGCGGCCTGCGCATCGACAAGGACTCGGGGCAGGTGCTCGATTCCAACCAGCTGCCGATCCCCGGCCTCTACTGCGCCGGCGAGATGGTCGGCGGCCTGTTCTATTTCAATTACGCCAGCGGCACCGGCCTGGTCTCGGGCGCGGTGTTCGGCAAGCTTGCCGGCGCTTCGGCGGGCAGGGCGGCGGTACAGGGCTGAGTCCTTGCGCCCCGTCAGCGAGCCCGCTGGATTCCGGCCCGCGCCGCGCGTGGCCGGAATGACGATTCCTGACCTGTTGTCGACAAGGAAAATTTGATTTGTCCTCCACCAAAGCCCCCCTGCTCCCCGACGCCACCCGCGACCTCGCCCGCTTCGGCGCGGCGCTGCGCTTCGAAGACATCCCCGGCGAAGCGGTCGCGAAAATCAAGCTGTCCCTGCTCGACAGCCTCGGCTGCTGCCTCTACGGCGCGACGCTGCCGTGGACGCGCAAGGTCGCCGAACTCGCCGATGCCGAACAGGCCCGACCCGTCGCGACACTGATCGGCCTCGGCCGCAAGACCTCGCCCGCGCTTGCGGCGCTGGTCAACGGCACCTCGGGCCATGCCTTCGAGCTTGATGACATCCACAAGGAATCCATCGTCCACGCCGGCTCGATTGCAACGCCGGTGGCGCTGAACCTGGCGGAAGCGAAGGGCGGCAAGGTTTCAGGAAAGGAATTGCTGACCGCGATGGTCGCCGGTTACGAAATCGGCCACCGCGTCGGCAATGCCGCGACGATGAGCCTTTTTTTCCGCGGTTTTCATCCGCAGGGAACCTCCGGCGCCTTCGTCGCCGCCGCCACCGCGGCGCGCATGCTCGATCTCGACGCCACGCAGTTCCAGCACGCGCTGGGCATGGCCGGATCCCAGGCCGGCGGCCTGATGGCGGCCCAGGAAGGCGCGATGGTCAAGCGTTTCCACAGCGGCCGCGCCGCGCAGAGCGGCGTCTACGCGGCGCAGCTGGCGTCCCGCGGATTCACCGGCATCCTCGACGCGCTGGAAGCGCCCTACGGCGGCTATCTGTCGACCTACTCCGACAAACCCAATCCCCCGCGCCTCACCGACGGCCTCGGCAAGATCTGGGAAACGCTCAACGTCGGCTACAAACCGCATGCCAGCGTCACCAGCATCCACAGCGCGCTCGATGCGCTGTCGGAACTGATGCAGGAGCACAAGCTCAAGGCCGGCGACATCGCGAAGGTCGAAACAGGACTTTCGCCGATGACCCATGTGCACTGCGCCTGGGAGTACAAGGCGCAGGGCGTCACCGCGGCACAGATGAACCTCTACTACGGCATGGCGGTGATCGCCCTCGACGGCGCGGCCTTCACCGAACAGTTCCGCGAAGCGCGGCTCGCCGACCCGCAGATCCTCGATTTCATCTCGCGCATCACCGCCCATGTCGATCCCGAGATCGAGAAAATGGGCGCGCCCTTCCGCCACGCCTCTCGCGTGAAGATCACCACCCGCGACGGCAGGATTCACGAGAAGCTTGCGCTGCACCGCCGCGGCAGCCCGGAAAATCCGCTGGCGCCGGAAGAAGTGATCCACAAGTTCCGCAATGTTGTCGCGCCCTGCATGGACAAGCCGGCGGCCGAAAAAATCATCGCGGCGGTTGACCGCTTTGAAACCCTCGCCGACATCGGCGAATTCATGCCGCAACTGGGTGCAGCAGTACATGCCCCGAAATGACGATTTAAGTATTTGATTATATTTATATTTTTATAAATCCCTGAGGAACCGGCATCATGGCCAAACAATCGACCCACTCCAATCCCTACACCCGCGGCATCGCCGAGTTTGTCTCCGGGCTGACCTACGACCGGATTCCGGAGGAAGTCCGCCACCGCAACAAGCTGCTGATGCTCGACTCGCTGGGCTGTGCGCTGTACGGCGCCGACCTCGAATGGAGCCGCATCCTGCAGGACAAGCTGGAGAGCATCGACACGACGCGCCAGTGCAGCGTGTGGGGCACCAGGAAAAAACTCTCGGCACCGCATGCGGCCCTGGTCAACGGCACCCAGGTGCAGGGCTTCGAACTCGACGACGTGCATCGCGCCGGCGTGCTCCATGTCGGTGCCGTGGTGCTGCCGTCGCTGATCGCGATCACCGAAATGAAGCCGGGCATGAGCGGCAAGGAATTCCTGACCTCCGCCGTCGCCGGTTATGAAATCGGCCCGCGCGTCGGCCTGTGCATGGGCCCCTCGCACATCGCCTCCGGCTGGCATTCGGGCGCGACGCTGGGCGTGTTCTCCTCCGCCGCCGGCGCCGCGCGCGGCCTGAAACTCGATGTCGACAAGACCGTGCACGCGCTGGGCATCGCCGGCACCCAGGCCGCGGGCCTGATGGCGGCGCAGTTCGGCGCGATGGTCAAGCGCATGCACGCCGGCCGTTCGTCCCAGTCCGGTCTCTACGGCGCGCTGTTCGCCGAGGCCGGCTTCACCGGCATTCTCAACGTGCTGGAGAGCGAATACGGCGGCTTCTGCACGACAATGTCTCAGTCCACCGACAAGTTCAACCTGAAGGAACTCACCGCGGGTCTCGGCGAGGTATGGCAGACGATGGGCATCGCGCTGAAGTTCTACGCCTGCGTCGGCACCAACCACACCACGCTCGACGCGCTGCGCGACATGCGCAGGGAACGCCCCTTCACCCACAACGACGTGAAGAAGGTCGTCGTCCACGGCTCCGAAGTCACGGTTCACCACGTCGGCTGGCCCTACGAGCCGCAGGGCCTGACCTCGGCACAGCTCAACATGCCGTACTGCATCGCCGCCTGGCTGATCGAGAACGACTGCTTCGTCGACCAGTTCACCGAGGCCATGGTCGCCGATCCACAGCGCATCGCGCTGTCGAAGAAGGTCGAGGTGATCCACGACCCGGCGATCACCGCGCTCGGCGCCAAGTTGCGCCACAAGGTCCATGTCGAGCTGCATTTGAACGACGGCACGGTGATGAAACGCACCGTCGAAGCCGCGCGCGGCAGCGAGAAACATTTCGCCTCGGACGCCGAGATCATCGAGAAATTCGAGAAACTCGCCGTCAAGGCGCTGCCGAAGGCGCGCGTCGCGGAACTGCGCGACGCGGTGATGGGCATCGAGAAGCTGCCCGACGCCACGGTGCTGTCGAAGCTGCTGGCGGCCTGAGCCCCATGGGCACGGCGGCGAAGGCGCAGACGGCGGCCCGTACGCTGGCGGCCTGGGCCGCCGGCCTGCGTTACGAAGACATTCCGGATGCGGCACGCGAACGCGCGCGCCAGTGCATCATCGACACCGCGGGTGCCGCGCTGTTCGGCGCGCGCCTGCCGTGGAGCGGGATCGTCGCCGCCCATGCCAAAAACTGCGGCGGCAACGGCGCCAGCCGCGTCATCGGCACCCCGTTCAAAGTTTCGGCGCCGGCGGCAGCGCTGGCCAACGGCGTCGCCGCCCATGCCTTTGAACTCGACGGCCTGCGCAAACCCAGCGCCGGCGTGCATCCCGGGGCGATCCTGCTGCCGGCGGCCCTCGCAGTTGCCGAACAACAGGGGGCGGGCGGCAAGGCGCTGCTGACCGCCTTCGTCGCCGGCGCGGAGGTGATGTTCCGCATCGGGCTCGCGGCGAAACAGACCACGGAATCGCTGGGCTTTCATGCGCCGGGCACCAACGGCCCCTTCGGCTCGGCGGTGGTCGCCGGAAAGCTGCTGGGATTGAACGCGGAACAGCTGGTCCAGGCGCTGGGCATCGCCGGCTCGATGGGCGGCGGGTTGCTCGCCTTCGCCAAGGCCGGCAACGGCGCGATGGTGAAACGCCTGCACATGGGCCGCGCCGCCGAGGCCGGCGTGGTTGCGGCGCTGCTCGCCCGCGACGGCTACGAAGGCCCGGACAGCGTGCTCGAGGGGAAATACGGCTACCTCGAGGCCTATGCCCGCGACGGCGACGCCACGCAGTTCACGAAAGACCTCGGCCGCCACTACGACATCGTCCATGCCTGCCTCAAGCGTTACGCCTGCCACATCACCGCGCACACTCCCGTGCAGTCGCTGCAGGAGCTGCGCGCCGAACACGGCTTCAGCGGTGATGACGTGGCACAACTGACCATCCACGCCCGCCACAAGATCCTGTCTCATCACGACATCCGCGAGCCGCAGGACGTCGCCGGTGCCCAGTACAGCGTGCCCTTCTGCGCGGCGATCGCGCTCCACTACGACGTCAACGATCCGCTGGCCTTCTCGGAAACGGCGCTCAACGATATGCGCGTGCGCAGCCTCGCCAAGCAGTTGAAGGTCGTCGAGATGGGCGAAGAGGAAAAGGGCGGCGCCTGGGCGACTCGGGTCGAGGTCGTGCTGAAGGACGGCCGCCGCTTCGAACGTTTTGCCGAGGAGTTCAAGGGCACGCCGGCCACGCCGCTGTCGGCGGGAGAACTGCAGACCAAGTTCATGCGCATGGCCGGTGGCCATCCGGGCGCGGCCGGGCTGCACGCCCAGCTTGCGACGCTGGAAGGCGTGGCGGACTGCCGCACGCTGGCCATTGCCGCATCCGGCTGAGCGCCGGAGCAGCGGATTCGCAGCACCGCGTCACGCAAAAGTTGCGCGATGCCGCGTCCGTCTGCGCGACACCCCGGACTGCGGTTACAATCGCGGCGGCCTGCGCCACGGCCCCCCGGCCAACGCAACTTTCGGGCACCCGCAAGGGTCTGTCAGTCGGCCGCCCTCTGCTGTCATGGCGGCACAGAAAAATAAATAGTTGTTTAAAATCAATAGGTTATATAAATGCCGATTTACGCGCTGACGATCTTTGCGAGCGCGTTCCTGCTGTTCCTGGTGCAGCCGATCATGGCCAAGCAGATCCTGCCTTGGTTCGGCGGCTCTGCGGCGGTATGGACGACCTGCCTGATGTTTTTCCAGCTGGTGCTGCTCGCCGGCTATGCCTATGCCGACTGGACGGTGCGCTTCCAGAAACCACGGCCGCAAGTGATCCTGCATGTCGTGCTGCTGGCAGCAAGCCTGATCTCGCTGCCGATCATCGCCGGCAGCGGCTGGAAACCGGAAGGCGACGAGGATCCGACCTGGCTGATCCTCGGCCTGCTCACGGCCACCATCGGCCTCCCCTATTTCCTGCTGTCGACCACCGGCCCGCTGCTGCAGGCCTGGTTCGCGCGCAGCTATCCGCAGGCGAAGAATGTCTACCGCCTGTTCGCGCTGTCGAACGCCGCCTCGCTCGCGGCACTGGTGGCCTATCCCTTCGTCGTCGAACCCTATATCACCACCTATGAACAATCGATCGGCTGGAGCGTGGGCTACGGCCTGTTCGTGCTGCTCTGCGCAACATCGGCGTTCTTCAGCCTGCGCCCGGCCGCCGGCGCCGCCGCCGTGGTCGCGGGACGGGTGGCCTCCGACGGTCCGGCACCGCGCATCGGTGATTACCTGCTGTGGCTGACACTGGCAGCGCTCGGCTCCTTCATGCTGATCGCGGTCACCAACCACATCACCCACGACGTCGCCTCGGTCCCCTTCCTGTGGATCCTGCCGCTGACCCTCTATCTGCTGTCCTTCGTGCTCTGCTTCGAAGGCCGCAACTGGTACCAGCGCAAGCTGTTCTTCGGCCCGCTGCTGGTGATCGTCTGCGCCATGGCCTGGGCGCTGCATACCGACGGCGGGGTGATGGACATCAAGCAGGCGATCCCGCTGTTTGCGGCGGGCCTGTTCGTGATGTGCATGTTCTTCCATGGCGAGCTGGCCGCGCTGAAACCCGCGCCGCGCCATCTCACCGGCTACTACCTGATGATCTCGCTGGGCGGCGCCATCGGCGGCCTCGCGATCGGCTTTGTCGCGCCCAAGCTGTTCAACACCTATTACGAGTTCGGCATGGGGCTGTTCGGCACGCTGCTGCTCGCCGCCTTCCTGACCCGGAGACTGGTGCCCGTGGTGCCGGTACTGGCACTGGTCGCCGCCGGCTTCACCGGCTTCCACATCCACCTCTACGTCAACATGCTGTCAAAGGACACGCGGGTGATGACGCGCAATTTCTACGGCACCCTGCGCGTCAAGGATTTCGGCAGCGAAAGCGACCTCCGCGGCACGCGGCGGCTGATGCACGGCGTGATCATGCACGGCGAGCAGTTCCTGCATCCCTCGCGGCGCATGGAGCCGACGACCTACTACGGCCCGAGCTCGGGCATCGGCCGCATCATCGACCTCAAGCGCGAGGCCGGCCGCGAGCTCCGCGTCGGGGTGGTCGGACTCGGCGCGGGCACCCTCGCCACCTACGGCCGGCCCGGCGACACCTACCGCTTCTACGAGATCAATCCACAGGTCATCGATGTCGCGAAAAGCGAGTTCAGCTACCTTGGCTCAAGCCGGGCCAAGATCGAAACCCTGCTCGGGGACGCGCGGCTGACCATGGAGCGGGAACCGGCGCAGCGTTACGACGTGCTGGCGATCGACGCCTTCTCCAGCGACTCGATCCCTACCCACCTGATGACCCAGCAGGCGATGGGCATCTACCTGAAGAACATGAAGGACGACGGCGTGATCGCCTTCCATGTCACCAACCGCTTCCTCAACCTGGCGCCGGTGGTCAAGCGCATCGCCGACGAGTTCGGCCTGCACACGGTGCTGGTCAGCGATGATCCCGACACCGGCTCGGACCTCGCCAACACCGACTGGGTGCTGGTTTCGCGCAACGCCAAGCTGCTGGAACATCCGCATATCACCGGGGCGGCACATGACATCAGCCATATCCCGGAACTGCGCCTGTGGACCGACAGCTTCAACAACCTGTTCAAGATCCTGAAGTAACGACACCCGTCCCGCCGTGCGCGGGGCGGGCGTATCATGCGCGGCTTGAAATACGCCGTGGCGGCAACCATCTGGTCAGCCACACCACCGGGGAAAACCGCGCATGAATAACCGTATCCCGTTGTTTTTCGGACATTTGCTTGCTGCAGCCGCCACGCTGCTGCTGGGCCTGCTGCCCGTTGCGCCCGCCGCCGCCCAGCCGGCGCCGGAAGTCCGCGGCCTGCCGACGCTGGCGCCGCTGGTCAACCAGGTGACGCCGGCGGTGGTGAACATCTCGGTCGTCACCCGGGCACCGATGGAAGACAACCCGCTGTTCCGCGATCCTTTCTTCCGCCGCTTCTTCAACCTGCCCGACCGGCCGCAGCGCAAGGAACAGGCCGCCGGCTCCGGCGTCATCGTCGACGCCGCGCGCGGCTATGTGCTCACCAACAACCACGTGATCAAGGATGCCGAGCAGGTCATCGTCACGCTGAAGGATCGCCGCAGCTTCCCGGCGAAGCTGGTCGGCACCGACCCCGGCACCGACATCGCGGTGCTGCAGATCCCTGCGCAGAACCTTGCGGCGCTGGCTTTCGGCGACTCGGATGCGCTGCAGGTCGGCGACTATGTGCTCGCCATCGGCAATCCCTTCGGCATCGGCCAGACCGTGACTTCGGGCATCGTCAGCGCGCTCGGCCGCAGCGGATTGTCGGTCGAGGGCTATGAGGACTTCATCCAGACCGATGCCTCGATCAATCCCGGCAATTCCGGCGGCGCGCTGGTCAACCTGCGCGGCGAGCTGGTCGGCATCAACACCGCGATCATCGGCCCCGCCGGCGGCAACGTCGGCATCGGCTTCGCCGTACCCTCGGCGATGGCCCGCGCAGTGATGGAACAGATCGTGCGCCATGGCGAGGTCCGCCGCGGACGGCTCGGCATCGAAATGGCCGACGTGCCGGCGGAGCTGCAGCGCAAGCTGCGGCTGCCGACGCTCGACGGCGCGCTGATCGCCAACGTCGAGGACGGCTCGCCCGCAGAGCGCGCGGGATTGCGCGAAGGCGATGTTGTCGTATCGCTCAACGGCCGCCCGATCCGCACTTCCGGCGAACTGCGCGCGCGGCTCGGCATGACGCCGGTCGGTGAGGAAGTCGAGCTCGGCGTGCTGCGCAACGGCGCGCAACAACGCATCCGCACCCGCATCGCGCCGCCCCAGGCCGCCAGCGACGGGGAGCCGCGGCCGGTGGCACAGCTGCCGGGACTGCGGGTGGTCGAAATCGAGCGCGGCAGCCCGCTGTTCCAGCGCCTGCGCGGCGGCGGCCTGGTGGTTGCCGCCGTGGACCCCGGCAGCCGCGCGCTGCAGGCGGGCTTCCGGCCCGGCGACATCATCTACGCGGTGAACCGCCGCCGCGTGCAGAGCATCGCCGAATTCCAGGGCCTGCTGCGCGGCTCCGAGCGTGGCTATGCGATCAGCCTGCTGCGCGGCGATTTCAGCCTGACCATCATCCTGCGCTGAAAGGCTGCTGCTCTTCCAGCGCCGGGTTGTTGTTCTATTCCCGGCCGCGCCGCACCAGCCAGCCGCCGACGCCGAGCAGTGCCGAGTTGGCGAGCCACACCGGCGCGTAGCCGAAGGCCGTGCCGACGCTGCCGAACAGCAGCGGGATCACCAGGTGGGTGAGGTTGTTGACGGTGACGCGCAATCCCGCGGCCTCCGATGCGCGGCCCTTGGGCGCCAGCGAATAGATCAGCGACATCGACATCGGCTGGCCGCAGCCGACACCGAGCCCGAGCAGGAAGGCCACCATGCACAGCGCCACCGGGCTGTCGAACAGCGGAAACAGCGTGAATGCGCCGGCGGCGACGAAAATCGCGTAAATCAGGATCTGCGCCTCGCTGGTCCGGCGCAGCAGCAACGGCAGCGCCGCGCGGATGACGAAGGTTGCCAGCGCGAAAGCGCCGAGGATGATGCCGATCGCCGAGGCCGACAGGCCGATGCCGTGGCCGTACACCGGCAGGTAGAAGTTGAACAGGTCCCAGCCCGCGGAGATGAAGCCGCTGGCGATGAAGGTGTTGCGCAGCTGCGGCGCACGCCACAGTTCCAGCGCGCTGCTTCCGGCAGGATCGGCAGAGGTCTTTGCCGCGCCCGGCAGGAAATCCGGCTTCAGCCACAGCATCAGGACCGGTATTACCGTGCAGGCGGCAAGGATCATGAACGCCTGCAGATGGCCGAGGTAATCGATGGAAAAACCGGCGACCAGCGGGCCGACGAATCCCGCGCCCGAAAAGCCCAGGCTGACCAGCGCGTAATTGCGCGAGCGGTGCTGGGTGCCGCCGATGCCGCCGGCAACGCCGGTGACGGTGACGAAAAAGAAATGGAAGGAGGATCCCAGCAGCAGCGCGACGACGTAGAGCATGCCCAGGGTCGGCCAGGCCACGGTGAGCAGCAGGCCGATGCCGAGGCCCGCGCTGCCCAGCAGCATCGGCAGGCGTGCGCCGACCCGGTCCGCCAGCCGCCCGATGGCGATGGCGAACAGCATCGGGCACAGCGCGTAGAGGGCCATCAGGATGCCGACCTGCATCTGGCTCGCGCCGGATTCCAGCGCGAACAGCGACACCACCACCCGGCTGCCGCCGAAGGCGACATGATTCAGGACGATCAGTACCAGGGTGAGATAAATGGCCATCGGCGCTGCCGATGGTATCACCGGGGCAGGCGCAGGCCGCAGTACATTCCACACTGTAGCCGGCGCAACCCGGACTTCAGCAGGGAAGCTCCGCGGCGTTCAGCCGCGGAAGACCCGAACAGTCCGCATGATGATGGTCAGCCGCGGAGCAGGTGCAGGGAAAACAGCGCCTCGCCGTCCACCCAGACGCTCTCGGCGGCATAGCCGGCCGATTGCGCAAGGCGCCGGAACTCGGCGACCGAGTACTTGCAGGAGTTCTCGGTATGCAGGCGTTCGCCGGCGGCAAAAACGAAGCGCTGTCCGGCGACGGTGACGGTCTGCCCGACCCGGCTCTCGAGGTGCATCTCGATGCGGCCGGCAGCGGCGTCGTAAAAGGCGACATGCCGGAAAAGGCCGGGATCGAAATCCGCCCCCAGCTCGCGGTTGATCCGCCGCAGCAGGTTGAGATTGAACTCCGCGGTGACGCCCTGCGCGTCGTTGTAGGCGGCATGAAGGCGCTGCGGATCCTTTTTCAGGTCGACGCCGACCAGCATCGCGCCGCCGCGGCCGGCAAGCTCGCGCGCGCGACGCAGGAATTCGAGGGCCTCGGCCGGAGTCAGGTTGCCTATGGTCGAGCCCGGAAAATAGATCAGGCGCGGAGCCGCGATGTCTTTGAGCGCGGGCACCTCCAGCGGCCGCATGTAATCGGCGCAGACGGCGACGACCGGCAGGTCCGGAAACTGTTGCGCGACCCGCTTCGCTGCAGCCTTCAGGGCGTCGGCCGCAATGTCTACCGGGACGTACGCCGCCGGGTGCAGCGCGCGCAGCAGCAGGCCGGTCTTGAGGCTCGCGCCGCTGCCGAATTCGATCAGCAGGCAGCCGGCGCCGACTGCGGCGGCAATGTCAGCCGCGCAATCCCGCGTCAGCGCAAGTTCGGTTCGGGTCGGGTAGTACTCGGGCAGCCCGCTGATTGCCTCGAACAATTCGCTGCCACGGGCATCGTAGAAATACTTCGGTGAAATGGCCTTGGGCGTGCTGCCCAGCCCCTGGAGCACGTCTTCAAGGAAGGAGCCGGCGGACGGCTGCAGGTCGACAAACGACGGCGCGGGTGGCATCGGCCTGCCGGGAAACAGACAGGCTCAGCCCGAAGTATTCGAGGCGTAGCGCGTTTCCATCCAGCGCTTGATGCGGTTGGCGTCCCCGATCCGGGTCAGCTTGCCCCAGGAGTCGAGCAGCACGATGATCACCGGCTTGCCGGCGATTTCAGCCTGCATTACCAGGCAGCGTCCGGCCTCGGAAATGTAGCCGGTCTTGGACAGGCCGATCTGCCATTCCGGGTTGTTCACCAGCCGGTTGGAATTGCGATAAGCCATGACCCGGCCGTTCGCCATCTTCACCGACGCCCCGGTATCGGTGGTGAACTCGCGGATCAGCGGATACCCGTGGGCGGCGGCGACCAGCTTCGTCAGGTCCCGCGCGGTCGACACGTTGTCGCTGGACAATCCGGTGCCGTCGACAAAGCGCGTTCGCCACATGCCCAGTTCCATGGCCTTCTGGTTCATCGCCGCGACAAAACCCGGCGTGCCCCCGGGGAATACCCGCGTCAGTGCCTCGGCCGCGCGGTTTTCCGAGGCCATCAGGGCGAGCTGCATCAGGTCGCGGCGGGTCAGCACCGTCCCGATATGCAGCCGTGAACGGGTGCCCTTGATCAGGTCCCGATCCGCTTCGGTGATGGCGATTTTCTCGTTCAGCGGCAAGCCGGCATCAAGAACCACCATGGCCGTCATCAGCTTGGTGATCGACGCAATCGGCACCACGCTGTCGGTGTTCTTGGAAAACAGCGGCCGCCCCGCCGCCTGATCGACCACCAGCGCCGCGGAAGACTTCAGCTCCGGCGCTGCATCGCGGCCTGCAACCGCCGCCTTGACCGTGTTCTGCGTGCGATCACGGGCCTCCGCGAGGGTCGGCGAAGCCGCCAGAGCGGCAATCAGAACAGTGGCCAGCCAGTGCATTCGCGACATGCCTCCCCGTGAATCGCGGTGATATCGTTTGAATTTCCCTGTAAAAATACAGTGTTACATCGGCTTTTTCAACAAATTTGGGGACAACGGGGCTTCCTGCGCCCGGCCTCAGGGAAGTCTGGAGGCAAAAAAAACTCCGCACGGGACGGTGTGGGTAGTCCCGGCGGAGCTTAAAGAGGCCCTACAGATCACCCGCTCAGCACAGGTCACTGCAGTTACCGGGCCTCCGAGGAGGAAAAACCAGAAACACCAGCAAGGGCATCAACAACGCCGATCCGCGGATCGCGCAAAACCGGAACCACGGATTGCGATACTTCGGCAAGCACGATAAGCCCCGTCGCTTACAGCAAACTTACGATGCCCCCGGGTACGCCGGGCCGGGAGCCAGTATCATGAGCGCCGGATACTCTCTGGCTGCAACCGGGCACCCACATGCGCCTGCTGATCATCGAAGACCACCCGATACTGGCCGACGGCCTGATTACCGCGCTGAAAAGCGCCGACTACGCTGTCGACCACGCGGCATCCGGTGAACGCGCCGACCACATGCTGGCGGCACAGCATTACGACGCCGTGATACTCGACATCGGACTGCCCGGGCTGGACGGCTACGAGGTCCTGCGCCGGATGCGGCGTCGCGGTTCCAAGACCCCGGTACTGATGCTGACTGCGCGCGATGCGCTGGAGGACCGCGTCAAGGGACTCGACCTCGGCGCCGACGACTACCTGACCAAGCCCTACGACTTGCCGGAACTTGAAGCCCGCGTGCGGGCGCTGATCCGGCGCGGCCAGTCGGGCGGCGGCGCCGAGCTTGCCCACGGTCCGCTGGTGCTGGATACCGCGGGACGTCGCGCCACCATCAGGGGGGCGCCGCTCGATCTGTCGGCGCGCGAGTTCGGCGTGCTGGAGGTCCTGATGCTGCGCGCGGGACGCGTGGTCAGCAAGGAGCAGCTGGCGGAGCAGCTCTACGGGTGGGGCGAGGAAGTCGGCGCCAACGCCATCGAGGTCTGCGTGCACCGCCTGCGCAAGAAGCTCGAACCCGCCGCAGTCAACGTGCGCACGATTCGCGGCCTGGGCTATCTGCTCGACAAGGCGGCGCATGAATAAGAGTCCGGGCCGGGGCCACTCCCGCCATCCGCGCATGGCCGGCGCCTGAATGGATTCCAGGCCGCGCACGCTGCGCCGCAAGCTGCTGCAGTGGGTCAGCATCCCGCTCATCGCGCTGTGGATCATCAGCACGCTGGTGGACCACGGCGTCGCCAAGGGATTCGTCAATCTCAACTACGATCGCGCGCTGCTCGACACGGCTCTCGACCTCGGACGCAACGTGCGCGAGTCCGGCAACCAGCTCTACCTTGATCTGCCTGAACATGTGGTCGAGATGCTGATCTCCGGGCAGCAGGGGCGCTTCTACTACCGTGCCAACGGGCCCGACGGCGCCTACATCACCGGTGACCCCGACCTGCCCGACCCGCCTCCCGAAGCACTGGACGACCGTGTCACCTATTACGACGCGGTTTACCGCAACGACGCAATCCGCGCCGTCGCCCTGCGCGTGCCGCTGCGGCCGGGCACGGGCAGCGGGACAATCCTGGTCCAGGTTGCAGAGCGCTCCCAGCTGCGCGAGAACTTCGCCCGGCAGATCATGGTCAGGATGATGATTCCGCAGGGCATCCTCGTGCTGCTGTCGACATTGACCATCTGGTTCGGCATCGGGCTCGGGTTGCGCGCGCTGACCGCGGTTCGCCGCGAAATCGAAAGCCGCTCGCATGTCGACCTCAGCCCGCTGGACGAAAGCGCGGCCCCGGCTGAAGTGCGCCCCCTGGTGCGGGCGATGAACGGACTGCTGCAGCGGCTCAGCGCGGCGCTGGCCTCGCAGCAGCGCTTCATCGCCGACGCGGCGCACCAGCTGCGCACCCCGGTTGCCGCCCTGAAGACCCAGGCCGAACTCGCAGCACGCCAGGCGCGCGATACCGAGCTGTCGGCCACGCTGCAGCAGCTGCACAGCGCGGCGGATCATTCCGCCCGGCTCGTCAACCAGCTGCTGAGCATGGCGCGCGCCGAGCCGGGATCACACCGCAGCGTGATGCGCCAGCCGGTTGACTTGTCCGTGCTCGCGAGGGAGACCACCGGGGAATGGGTGCCGCGCGCACTGGCGCGCAACATCGACCTCGGCTTCGACGACCGCCCGACGAGATCCACCATCAGCGCCGATCCTTTCCTGCTCCGGGAACTGCTCGGCAACCTCATCGACAATGCAATCCAGTACACGCAGCCGGGAGGACATGTCACGGTGCGCGTGC
Organism: Burkholderiales bacterium; assembly: GCA_019634975.1. GTDB lineage: Bacteria > Pseudomonadota > Gammaproteobacteria > Burkholderiales > SG8-41. The sequence goes on along the minus strand of JAHCAI010000002.1, from coordinate 386,357 downwards.
GCAGCGAAGACGCGGACACGGTGCTCGAAGTCGAGGACGACGGACCGGGCATACCCGCGGAAGAGCGGGAAAAGGTTTTCGAGCGCTTCTACCGCCTGCCCGGCGGATCACCCGAGGGCTGCGGACTCGGACTGGCCATCGTCCGCGAAATCGCGCAGGGACACGGCGCCCGGGTTTCCGCCCACGCCGGAGCCGGCGGGCACGGCAGCCGGATGATCGTCAGGTTTGCGCCGGGCTGAGCGGATCCGGCCCGCGCCGTTCCGCATCGAGCTTTTCCTGCTGCTGCAGCGCCCACATCTGCGCATAGGCGCCACCACGCGCCAGCAGGGCGCCATGGCGGCCGCGTTCGACGATGCGCCCCTGGTCAAGCACCAGGATTTCATCGGCGTCCATGACTGTCGACAGGCGGTGGGCGATGACCAGCGTGGTACGGCCCCGGGCGATTGCATCGAGCTCCTGCTGTATCGCCTGCTCGGTGCGCGAATCCAGCGCCGAGGTTGCCTCGTCGAAAATCATGATGCGCGGGTTCTTCAGGATCGCCCGCGCAATCGCCACACGCTGCTTTTCGCCGCCCGACAGCTTGAGCCCGCGCTCGCCGACCATCGAATCGTAGCCGTCGGGCAGGCCGCTGATGAAATCGTGGATGTGGGCCGCCCTTGCCGCCGCGATCACTTCCTCGCGCGTCGCCGAGGGCCGGCCGTACTGGATGTTGTAGTGGATGCTGTCGTTGAACAGGACGGTGTCCTGCGGCACGATCGCGATCGCCGCACGCAGGCTGGCCTGCCGCAAGCCGCGGATGTCCGCGCCGTTGACCAGTATGGCGCCGCCGGTGACGTCGTAGAACCGGTACAACAGCCGCGCCAGCGTCGATTTGCCCGCGCCGCTGGCGCCGACCACGGCCACTTTCGCCGCCGGCGGGATCTCGAAGCTCATCCCGTGAAGGATCTGCCGCCGCGGATCGTAGCCGAAATCAACGCGGTCGAAGCGCACCGTCGCCGGCCCCTCAGGCACCTCCAGGGCACCGGGCGCGTCATCGACCTCGCGGTGCTCCTCGAGGAGGCCGAACATGCGCTCCATGTCGATCATCGCCTGCTTGATTTCGCGGTACGCCATGCCGAGGAAATTGAGCGGGATGTAGAGCTGGATCAGCAGGCCGTTGACCAGCACCAGGTCGCCGAGCGTCAGCTCTCGCGCGACCACCCCCTGCGCGCACAGGATCATCAGCAGGGTCGCCGCCACGGCTATGATCGCCGCCTGCCCGACATTGAGCAGCCCCAGCGAGGCCTCGTTGCGCACCGCCATCACCTCATAGCGCTGCAGGCTTTCGTCGTAGCGCCTCGCCTCGTAATCCTCGTTGTTGAAATACTTGACCGTTTCGTAGTTGAGCAGGCTGTCAATCGCCCGCGTGTTGGCGTGTGAGTCGAGTTCGTTGGCCTTCTTGCGGATCGCCGTGCGCCACTCGGTGATGCCGATGGTAAAGGCGATATAGACGACGACGGCGGCAAAAGTGATTGCGACGAAGCGCCAGTCAAACTTCGCGAACAGCACGGCCGCGACCAGCAGGAACTCGAGCACCACCGGGATGATCGAGAACAGCATGAACGACAGCAGCGTCGAGATGCCGCGCGTGCCGCGCTCGATGTCGCGCGACATGCCCCCTGTCTGGCGGTCGAGGTGGAAACGCAGCGACAGCGCGTGCAGGTGGCGGAACACCGCGAGCGCGATGCGCCGCGTCGCGCGCTGGGTGACCGGAACGAACACGACATCGCGCAGCTCCGCGAACAGCACGGTGGCGAGGCGCAGCGCGCCGTAGGCGACCAGCAGCGCCAGCGGCAGCACCAGCACCGTCTGCTTCGAATCCAGGCTGTCGACGATGTCCTTGAGCACCAGCGGCACGCCGACGTTGGCGACTTTCGCCGCCACCAAGAACAGCAGCGCCACCACCACGCGCCATTTGTATTCCCACAGGTAGGGCAGCAGCATCGGCACCACGCGCCAGTCGCGGTCGCCGCGCCCTGCGGCGCCCTGCCTCTGTCCGGCGCGACCGGCAAGCTCAGCCGTCATTGCGGCACCGCCATTCGGCAATCATAAAATTTAATCAAAATAAACAATGACTTATAAAATACTGTGGTGGCCGCTGCGGCGCGCCCGCGGCAACCGCAATCGGCAGGGCGCGCAATTATCGCTCACCCGGACGCCCGTGGTGCCGCCGGCCCCGTCAGTCCGGCAGGCGCTCGAGCTGCGCGGTCAATGGCGCGTGGTCCGATATGCGGCCCCAGTGCCGGCCATGATGAACGCGCACTTCGCGCACCGAGAACCCGCGCACATAGATCCGGTCCAGGCGCAACAGCGGCAGCGCCGCCGGAAAGCTGCGTGCCGGCATACCGCCCTTCAGCTCGAACACCTCGTGCATGTTCAGCGGCAGCGCCAGCTCCTGGGTGGCGCGGTGGCGCCAGTGCCAGTCGTTGAAATCCCCGGCGACGATCAGCGGCGCGCCCGGGGGCACCAGCCGCTCGATGCGCTGTCGCAGCCGCTCCAGTTGCAGGCTGCGGCCGCGCGCGGTCAGCGCGAGGTGTACGCACACGCAGTGCAGGGCGACCGGCCATCCGGGAATCGCGATCTCGCAGTGCAGCAGGCCGCGGCGCTCGAAGCGGTGTGCGGAAACGTCCTCGTTGTCCCAGCTGGTGATCGGATAGCGCGACAGCACCGCGTTGCCGTGATGGCCTGCGTCGTAGACCGCATTCTTGCCGTAGGCATGGCTGTGCCACAGGCTGTCGGCAAGGTATTCGTACTGGGACTGGCCGGGCCACTCGCGATGCCGGGCGGCGTGCACAGCGTGTTCGCCGATGACCTCCTGCAGGAACACCAGGTCGGTATTGAGCAGGCGCAGTTCCTCGCGCAGGACGCGCAGGGTCGGACGCCGCGCGAACAGCGGCGTGACCGAAAAGCCCTTGTGGATGTTGTAGGTGGCGACGCTCAGCTGCAGCGGCGCGCCGGACACGTCAGGCTCAGGAGACAGACAGCATGCGCTCCAGCGCGATGCGCGCCAGTTCCGCCTCGTATGCCGGCACCTTGATCGGATTGACGACCTTGCCGGCCACGAGATTTTCCAGCGCCCAGGCGAGATGCTGCGGATCGATGCGCTGCATCGTCGAGCACATGCACACCGTCGGCGCCATGAACTGCACGGACTTGCCCTGCGGCCCGAACTCCTCGGCAATGCGGTTGACGAGGTTCAACTCGGTGCCGACCAGCCAGCGCGAGCCGGGATGGCTCGCGGCGATGGTCTTTATGATGTAGTCGGTGGAGCCGACGTAATCCGACAGCTTGCAGACCTCGAAATTGCACTCCGGGTGGCTGATCACCAGCCCGCCCGGATGCTGCTGGCGCCAGCGCAGGATGTGCTGGGCCTGGAACATCTGGTGCACCGAGCAATGGCCCTTCCACAGCAGGACCTTCGCCATCTTGATCTGCTGGGGCGTGAGTCCGCCCATGGGCTCGTCGGGATCCCAGACCAGCATTTCCGACAGCGGGATATCCATCAGGTAACCGGTCCAGCGGCCGAGGTGCTGGTCGGGGAAAAACAGCACCTTATCGCGGCGGTTGAGCGCCCACTGCAGGATGCTGCGGGCATTGGAGGACGTGCAGACGATGCCGCCATGCTCGCCGCAGAAGGCCTTCAGGTCGGCGGCGGAGTTGATGTAGGTGATCGGGGTGACATGCTCGTCCGGGTCGAGGACCTCGGCGATCTCGCGCCACGCGCGCTCGACCTTGGGCAGGCTCGCCATGTCGGCCATCGAGCAGCCGGCATTCATGTCGGGCAGGATCACCTGCTGCGAGGGACGCGACAGGATGTCGGCGACCTCGGCCATGAAATGCACGCCGCAGAACACGATGTATTCGGCGTCGGTCTGAGCCGCGAGCTTCGACAGCTGCAGCGAATCACCGGTCAGGTCGGCGTGCCGGTACACGTCGGCCCTCTGGTAGTGGTGCCCCAGCAGCACGACGCGGTCGCCGAGCTTCCGCCGGGCCGCGAGTATGCGCTCCTGGCAGGCTTCGTCGGCCAGCGGCTTGAAACCCTCAAATGCGATCGTATTCACTTCCATCGTCAGGCCCTTCTCCTGATGCCCGGTACGGGAAAAGTTTCTACATTACAGGATTTTGACAGAAAAACCACGCGGAAAATCCCGCCGCATGCCGGTGTTTGCGGAAAGTTCAGGCGCGGGATGCAAGCCGCTGCGGCAATTCGCGAATCGCCTCGGCATTGCTCCACGAAAAAACCCGGTCGGCCGCTTCCCGCCAGGGCAGCCAGGCGAAGGCGAGATGCTCTCGCGGCGCCAGCACGATGTTCCGGACCTCCGGCAAGGTCAATCCGAACACGTGTTCCGTATTGTGGGTCACGCCGGGCGCATAACGGTGGCGCCAGTGGGGATATATTTCGTAGCGGTTCTCGCGCTTCCAGTCGACCAGCTGGCCGGGCGCGGCCGCGATGCCGGTCTCCTCGGCGAGTTCGCGCTGCGCGGTCTGCGGCAGCGTTTCGCCCTCTTGCACACTGCCGGTCACCGACTGCCAGAATCCCGGGCGGTCGGCACGCTCAAGCAGCAGCACCTGCAGATCGGCGGTGTGCACCAGCACCAGCACCGACACCGGAATCTTGTAGCTCATCGCGGCGGCAGGACCGGCAAGCGGCCGCCATCCACGAGCGCGACGAACACCTGGCCGCGTCGCCGCCAGAATGCCGCCGCGTCCGCGAGGATCTCGAGCAGCGTGCCGCGCGCGGCCGGTGTAAGCGCCGCAACGCCCTTCAGTTGCAGCACACAGCCCCCGGTCTTGAACCAGGACAGATCCTGCAGGGCATCGTTCAGGGCATCCCAGTTCCCGCCGAAGTCTGCGGGAAACTCCAGCTCGGCAGCGAGCGCGGCGCAGACCGCCGTCCCGTCGGCGGCGCCTCCGACTTCCGCGACATGCCACCGCAGACCGGCAGCCGCGTCTCGCAACGGCCCGATCTCCGCCGGCAGGCGGAAAACGCCATTGTCCCTGGGGGTCAGTGTCGGCGTGCTCATTCAACGATGCGCCTGAAGCTGCGATAGTGGTCCGCAGTGTAGTAGAACTCTCCGCCGCCCGCGCAGTGCGCCAGCCACAGCGGGGAGGGCGACGGACTGCGGGACTGCGCTCGCGCCCGTTCGCAGCCGACGACGATGCGCCGTGCGCCGCGATGGCTGAGGCCGGGCGTCGCGACGGTGTATTCGCGATAGTGGCCGCGCCGTGCGGACGGCAGCAGCCTCTCGTAATTGTTGAACGTGATGCCGTCACGGGCATGGGGGTAAGGGCCGCCCGCGCGGATCAGCTGCAGCGTCTGCCGGGCTTCGGGCGGCAGTTCATGCAGCCGAACCTCGGATAGGCCGCGCGCATCGCCGCGCGCCAGCACGGCGGCGGACGCTGCGGCGAGCGCAAGCAGGGCCGTCCAGCGCCAAGCCTGCCGCATGACCCGAGGAAAGCGCATGTTGGCCTGCCCGCGATACGGCCGGATCCGCCTAGGTGGCCGGGTTGGCGTTGCGCAGGCGGATATGCAGCTCGCGCAGCTGGCGCTCGGTCACCGGTGTCGGCGCATCCACCATCAGGTCCTGCCCGCGCTGGGTCTTGGGGAAGGCGATCACCTCGCGGATGGACTCGGCGCCGGTCATCAGCGTGACGATGCGGTCCAGCCCGAAGGCGATGCCGCCGTGCGGCGGCGCGCCGTAGGACAGCGCATCGAGCAGGAAGCCGAACTTGGCGCGCGCGTCTTCGGGCGTGATGCCCAGCGCGGCGAACACCTGCGACTGCACCTCGGCACGGTGTATGCGCACCGAGCCGCCGCCGATTTCCCAGCCGTTCAGCGCCACGTCATAGGCCTTGGCCAGTACCTGGCCGGGATCCCTGGCCAGCAAGCCGACATGCTCGTCCTTGGGCGCGGTGAAAGGGTGGTGCGCGGCGTTCCAGCGCTGCGCTTCCTCGTCGTACTCGAAGGCCGGGAAATCGACGACCCAGCAGGGTTTCCAGCCGGCTTCGGCATGGCCTTTCTCGTGGCCAACCTTGACCCTCAGGGCGCCCAGCGCGTCCCACACCACCTTCTTGCGGTCGGCACCGAAGAAAATCAGGTCGCCGTTGGCAGCGCCGGTGCGCTGGAGTATGCCGGCCAGCACAGGCGGCGGCAGGAACTTGACGATAGGCGACTGCAGCCCCTGCTCGTTGAGCTGGGTCACGTCGTTGACCTTGATGTAGGCAAGGCCCTTGGCGCCGTAGATGCCGACGAAGGCGGTGTAGTCGTCGATCTCCTTGCGCGTCAGCGCGGCGCCGCCGGGCACGCGCAGCGCGACGACCTTGCCGTCCTTCAGCGCAATCGCCTGCTTGAACACCTTGAACTCGACCTGCGCCATCAGGTCGCTGAGGTCGGTCAGCTCGAGCTTCACGCGCAGGTCGGGCTTGTCCGAACCGTACTTCGCCATCGCTTCCGCGTAGCTCAGGCGGGGAAACGCGCCGAGGTCGACATCAAGCACCTGCTTGAACAGGTGCCTTATCAGGCCTTCCATCAGGTCCTGGATCTCGCGTTCGCCGAGGAATGAAGTCTCGATGTCGATCTGCGTGAACTCGGGCTGGCGATCGGCGCGCAGATCCTCGTCGCGGAAACATTTGACGATCTGGTAATAGCGGTCGTAGCCGGCCACCATCAGCAGCTGCTTGAACAGCTGCGGCGACTGCGGCAGGGCATAGAACTGGCCGTCATGCATGCGCGAGGGCACCAGGAACTCGCGCGCGCCCTCCGGCGTCGACTTGTAGAGCATCGGCGTCTCGACGTCGATGAAGCCGTTGTCATCGAGATAGTTGCGCACCGCGCGCGCAGCGCGGTGGCGCAGCCGCAGGTGGCCCTGCATCTGCGGGCGGCGCAGGTCGAGGAAGCGGTACTGCAGGCGCACGTTTTCCGACAGCTGCTCGTCGTCCATCATGAACGGCGGCGTCTGCGAAGGGTTGAGAACTTCCAGCGCCGTCGCGAGCACCTCGATCTCGCCGCTGACGAGGTTGGCATTGACGGTGCCGGCGGGACGCTCCCGCACCTTGCCCTCGACGCGGATCACGAACTCGTTGCGCAGGCTGTCGGCCGCGGCAAAGGTTTCCGCCCGGTCCGGGTCGCAGACGATCTGCACCAGGCCTTCGCGATCGCGCAGGTCGATGAAGATGACGCCGCCATGGTCGCGGCGACGGTGCACCCAGCCGCAGAGGCTTACGGTATGGCCGAGGAGTTTGCGGTCGACCAACCCGCAGTAATGGCTGCGCATAGACATAAGTATTTGATTTTAAACAAAATTATTTCGATATCGGCGCCTTGGACGGGGCACCGTTGCCGTTGCTGCCGGTCGGCGCCACCACCCCCATGGACACGATGTACTTGAACGCGGCATCCACCGACATGTCGAGCTCGATGACATCCTCCCGCCGCACATAAAAATAAAAGCCGTTGACCGGGCTGGGTGTGGTCGGGATGAACACCGCAACATAATCCTCGGGCAGGCGCACACCCACTTCGACGGGCACGTTGGTCTGGAAAGCGAGCGACCATGCCTGCGGATGCGGATAGCGCACCAGCAGCACCTTGCGGAATGCGTGGCCCGTGCCGGAGAACAGGGTATCGCTGACCTGTTTGACGCTGTTGTAGATGGTGTTGACGACCGGAATCCGGGCGAGGATGCCCTCCCAGAACAGCACCAGCCTCTGGCCGATGATGTTCGCTGCGAGCACGCCGGTGGAGAACACGATCAGCAGCGTCAGGATCACGCCGAGGCCGGGCACATGCACGCCGAGCCAGTTTTCCGTCAGGAGTGCGCTCGGCAGCAACTGCAGGCTCTGATCCATCATGCCGACGAGCAGGTTGAGCACCCACAGCGTGATCACCAGCGGCACCCAGATCAGCAGGCCGGTGATGAAATAGCTTTTGATGGAAGTGTTCTTGAACATGGATCTTCAGGCAGTACGCGGCATGCCCGGCAAATCGCCGGGCATGCGCATCCGGACAACGGCCGCCGCGGCGCTCAGCCGCAGGCGCGTTCCGCAAGGGTCAGTTGCAGGCGGGACAGGCTCCGGCGCCGCAGGCAGCCTCGGCCTTGGATTCATCCTTCTTGGCACCGTCTCCCGATTTCCCGGCATCCGTGGCCGGCTTGCCGCCCTTGTCGCGGAAATCGGTTGCGTACCATCCGCTGCCCTTCAGCTGGAAGCCGGCAGCAGTCACCATCTTGCTGAGCGTGTTCTTGCGGCATTCCGGACACTCGGTCAACGGCGCATCACTGATGCGTTGCAGGAATTCCTTCTGGAACCCGCACGCCTGGCATCGATACTCGTAAATCGGCATGGCGCACTCCAAAAATCGTAAAAAAGCATTATACCTGAGACGGTTACGGACTTTCCCCGGCGATATGCGGGCAGGGGACACGGAATTTCAAGCCCCCGCCCCTGCACGTGGCAGTACGGCCCGCAGCAGGCCCCGCGATCCGCGGGTCCCGGTTGGGGATCCCCCCTATAATCAAAGAGTTGCCATATCATCGCCGGAATCTTCCGGACAGCGCCACCAGTCTCCTCGCGGAACACATGAAAACCAACGCCCCCCGCAGCCACCAGCTCGTCGAACGCGCCCGCGCCCCGGGTCCCGCCGCCACCGCTGTCGTCTATCCGTGCAGCGCGCCTGCTCTGGCCGGCGCACTGGAGGCTGCCGCTGCGGGATTGATCCTGCCGCTGCTGGTCGGGCCGCGGGAACAGATCATCCGGCTTGCCGGGGAATCGCAGCTGGATATTTCGGGGTGCGTGATCGAGAACGCGGCGGATGCCCATGCCAGCGCCCGGCGCGCGGCGGAAATGGCCTGCGCAGGGGACGCTGCGATGCTGATGAAAGGCAGCCTGCATACCGACGAGCTGATGACCGTCGTCGTTGCGCGCGATGCGGGCCTGCGCACCGATCGCCGGGTAAGCCATGTCTTCGTGATGGATGTGCCGGGTCACGACCGGCTGCTGCTGCTCAGCGATGCCGCAGTCAACATCGCGCCCAATCTCGAAGCCAAGCGCCACATCACCCTGAATGCCATCGATGTCGCGCATGCGCTGGGCATCGCCCTGCCGCACGTCGCCGTGCTGTCAGCGGTGGAAAACGTCAATCCCGCAATCCCCTCGAGCGAGCACGCTGCCGCACTGCGCGAGATGGCTGACAACGGACGCATCACCGGGGCAATCGTTGACGGCCCGCTGGCCTTTGACAACATGTTTTCCGCCGAAGCCGCGCGCATCAAGGGCATCTCGTCCCCGGTGAGCGGCGCCACCGACATCATGGTGATGCCCGGTCTGGAAGCCGGGAATATCCTCTACAAGTCGCTGGTTTACGTCAGCGGAGCCGTGGCAGCCGGTGTCGTCATGGGTGCCCGGGTGCCCGTCATCCTGACCAGCCGCGCCGACTCGGCACACAGCCGCATTGCGTCCGCGGCGGTGGCCTGCCTTGTCGCCCGCGCCCGCGCACTGCGCGACTGATTGCCTCCGGACAGAGGCTGCGACAGCCGTTTAGAACGGGATATCGTCGTCCATGTCGTCGAAGCTGCCGGCGCTTTTCTTCGCCGGCGCCTTGCTGCCGCCGGACGAGGACGGCGCCTCGCGCATGCCACCGCCATCGCCGCCGGAACCACCACCGCCACGGCTGCCCAGCAGCTGCATGCGGTCAGCCACGATCTCGGTCGAGTAGCGGTCCTGGCCTTCCTTGTCCTGCCATTTGCGGGTGCGGATGCGGCCCTCGATGTAGACCGGTGAACCCTTTTTCAGGTACTCGCCCGCCACTTCGGCCTGCCGCCCGAAAAACGACACGCGGTGCCACTCGGTATGTTCCTGCTTGTCCCCGCTTTTCTTGTCCTTCCAGGACTCGGTGGTCGCCACAGTGATGTTGGTCACGGCATCGCCGCTGGGCAGGTAGCGCGTCTCGGGATCCTTGCCGAGATTGCCGATCAGAATGACCTTGTTTACCGATGCCATGTCAGGGTTCCTTTTTCAGATGTTCTGTGCCGCCGGACCATGTCCGCATCAACGCGTCCGCCGGCCGTCCGTTTACGCCGGAGCCGCCGACTGCGGCATGCGCATGCCCAGCGCGAGTATAAGCCAGATCAGCAGCAGCCCAGCATCCAGCACGACAATGCCGGTCACGCCCCAGTGCTTGTAGATGTAGCCCCCGGCAGCCGCGCCCAGAAAAGTGCCGAAAAACTGGATCGTGCTGTAAAGGCCGATCGCGGTGCCCTTGGCATGTGCCGGTGCAAGCCGCGTCGTCAGCGTCGGCAGCATCGCCTCCAGCACATTGAAGGGCACGAAAAACAGCAGCAAAAACAGGGACAGCAGCAGGATGTTTGACGACAGCCAGGGCAGCGCGACGTGGCCGGCCAGCAGCAATCCGACGGCGACAATGAACCAGCGCCGCAGCAGCAGCGGGTTGCCGGCCTGCATCACCGGCGGCAGCATCAGGATGAACGAACCGATCATCACCGGGAGGTAAACCTTCCAGTGCTCGGCCAGCGGCAGGCCCGCGTCGCGCAGGCTGAAGGGAACCACGATGAACAAAGCCATCAGCACGGCGTGCAGCGCGAAAATCCCCCAGTTCAGCCGTGCCAGCTGCGGATCGGTCAGCACGTTCCAGAAATCCTTCAGTGCGCGGCCCGGCACCGGCGGTGCCGCGGGCACGTCGGGAATGAACCGCCACATGACGAGCATGCCCCCGAGCGCCAGCAATCCGGTAAGCGCGAAAATGCCCGGCACGCCAATCACGCGGTCCAGCCACGGACTGGCAACCAGCGACAGCGCGAACGACGCGCCTATGGTGGAGCCGATCATCGCCATCGCCTTCGCGCGCTGGCTTTCCCGCGTGAGGTCGGCGGTCATCGCGATCACCGCTGCGGAAATCGCGCCCGCCCCCTGCAGGACGCGGCCGAGGATGACGATGTAGATGTTCGGCGCAAGCGCGGCGATGAAACTGCCGAGCGCGAAAATCAGCAACCCGGCGTAGACCACCGGCTTGCGTCCGATGCGGTCGGACCACCAGCCGAAGGGGATCTGCAGGATGGCCTGGGTCAGTCCATAGGCGCCGATGGCGATGCCGACCAGCGTCAGATCGCTGCCGCCCGGCAGCGATTCCGCATAAATGGCGAATACCGGCAGGATTACAAACATGCCGAGCAGGCGCAGTCCGAATATCCCGGACAATCCGATGCTCGACCGCAGTTCCAGCGCGGTCATTTTGGTGCTGGACGACATGGAATGGGGGGGGCCGGGGGAACCAGTAGGCAATCTCGGAAGCCCGACTCGCGACGGTTGGGCATAACACCGTATGCGCGTATATTAACAGGTTTACCCTTTGCCCCCTGCCATCGCATGAGCGCGCGCAATACACCGCCCCGGCTGGTTTCCCTGCCTGCCCCGCAGCAGCGGGATCCGCAATTGCCTGCCGCCGGACAGATCCGCGTGCGCGGCGCGCGCACCCACAACCTGAAAAACATCACCCTCGACCTGCCGCGCAACCGGCTGGTGGTGATCACCGGGCTGTCGGGGTCGGGCAAGTCCTCGCTCGCCTTTGACACGCTCTACGCCGAGGGCCAGCGCCGCTACGTGGAATCGCTGTCGGCCTATGCCCGGCAGTTCCTGCAGCTGATGGAAAAACCCGACGTCGACCTGATCGAGGGCCTGTCGCCGGCCATCGCCATCGAGCAGAAGGCCTCCAGCCACAACCCGCGTTCCACCGTCGGCACGGTCACCGAGATCCACGACTACCTGAGGCTGCTCTATGCGCGCATCGGCGAACCGCACTGCCCGGAACACGGCACGCTGCTCGCTGCGCAGTCGGTGGCGCAGATGGTCGACCATGTGCTGAAGCTGCCGGAGGACACGCGGCTGATGGTGCTCGCACCCGTGGTCAGCGACCGCAAGGGCGAACAGTCGGCGCTGATCGACGAGCTGCGCGCCCAGGGCTTCGTGCGCGTGCGCATCGACGGCAAGGTGCTCGACATCGATGCCCTGCCCGCCCTGAAGAAGAATGCCAAACACACGATCGACGTGGTGGTCGACCGCATCAAGGTGCGCCCGGCGGTCCGGCAGCGGCTCGCCGAATCCTTCGAGACCGCGCTGCGCCACGGCGGCGGGCGCGCCATCGCCGCCGACATGGATAGCGGTGCGGAAACGGTGTTTTCGGCGCTGCTCGCCTGCCCGGCCTGCGGCCGTTCCTCGCCGGAGCTCGAGCCACGGCTGTTCTCGTTCAACAATCCGGCCGGCGCCTGCCCGCGCTGCGACGGCCTGGGCACGATCACCTTTTTCGACCCGAAGCGCATTGCCGCGTTTCCGGAGCTCTCGCTCGCTTCCGGCGCGATCAAGGGCTGGGATCGCCGCAACCAGTTTTATTTCCAGATGCTGCAGGGGCTGGCCGAGCATTACGGCTTTGACATTGAAACGCCGTTCGGCGAGCTGCCGGAGCAGGTACGCGAGGCAGTGCTGCACGGCTCGGGCAGCACGCCGATCCGTTTCACCTATACCGGGGAGCGCGGCCGGTCTTACGTGCGCGAGCATCCCTTCGAGGGTGTGGTCACGAACCTAGAGCGGCGCTACCGGGAAACCGATTCGCCGGTGGTGCGCGAGGAGCTGGCAAAGTACCTGAACACCCAGACATGCCCGGATTGCGGTGGCACCCGGCTGCGCGTCGAGGCGCGGCACGTGATGGTCTCGGGTCAGCCGATCTACGCATTGTCGGCGCTGCAGCTCGGCAATGCGCTGCGCTTTTTCGAGCAGCTGTCGCTTTCCGGAGCCCGGCAGGCCATCGCCGAGAAGATCGCCGGCGAGATCCGCAGCCGCCTGCGTTTCCTCGTCGATGTCGGCCTCGATTACCTGTCGCTCGATCGTTCGGCGGACACGCTGTCCGGCGGAGAGGCGCAGCGCATCCGGCTCGCCAGCCAGATCGGATCGGGGCTGACGGGCGTGATGTATGTGCTCGATGAACCCTCGATCGGGCTGCACCAGCGCGACAACACCCGCCTGCTGGGGATGCTCAGGCGCCTGCGCGACATTGGCAACTCGGTCATCGTAGTGGAGCACGACCAGGATGCCATCATGAGCGCGGACCACGTCATCGACATGGGACTGGGCGCCGGCGAGCACGGCGGCAGGGTGATCGCGCAGGGGGCGCCGGCCGAGATCAGCGCCAGCGCCGAGTCGCTCACCGGCCAGTATCTTTCCGGGCGGCGGCGCATCGACGTGCCGGCCCTGCGCCATCGTTCAAACCCCCAGCGCCAGCTGAAGATTCGCGGCGCCTCGGGCAACAACCTGAAGGGCGTCGATGTCAGCATCCCCGTGGGCCTGCTGACCTGTGTCACGGGCGTATCCGGTTCCGGCAAGTCGACCCTGGTCAACGACACACTGTATCTGTCGGTGGCAAGGGAACTGCACGGCAGCAGTGTCGAGCCGGTGCCCTGCGAGGCCATCGAGGGCATCGAGTTCTTCGACAAGGTCGTCAATGTCGACCAGAGCCCCATCGGCCGCACGCCGCGATCCAATCCGGCGACCTACACCGGCCTGTTCACGCCAATCCGCGAGCTGTTCGCGGGCGTCCCCGAGGCGCGGGCGCGCGGCTACGGCGCGGGGCGATTCTCTTTCAACGTCAAGGGCGGGCGCTGCGAGTCCTGCCAGGGCGACGGCGTGCTGAAGGTCGAAATGCACTTCCTGCCGGACGTCTATGTGTCCTGCGACGTCTGTCACGGCATGCGCTACAACCGCGAAACCCTGGACATCCGCTACAAGGGCAGGACCGTGCACGAGGTGCTGGCAATGACCGTGGAGCAGTCCCTCGAGTTTTTCTCGGCGGTGCCGGCCATTGCGCGCAAGCTGCAGACGATGATGGATGTGGGTCTCGGCTACATCACGCTCGGCCAGAGCGCGACGACGCTGTCCGGCGGCGAGGCGCAACGCGTCAAGCTCGCGCTGGAGCTGTCCAAGCGCGACACGGGGCGCACGCTGTACATCCTCGACGAACCCACGACCGGCCTGCATTTCCACGACATTGACCTGCTGCTGCGGGTGCTGCACCGGTTGCGCGACCACGGCAACACCATCGTCGTCATCGAACACAACCTCGATGTCATCAAGACTGCGGACTGGGTCGTCGATCTCGGCCCCGAGGGCGGTGATGGCGGCGGCCGCATCATCGCCGAGGGATCGCCGGAGGCGGTCGCGGCCTGCGCCGACAGCCATACCGGTGCCCACCTCAAGCCATACCTGCCATGACCCCGGCACAGGCCCGCACCCTGCTGCAGGACAGCTTCGCCGCGGCGCTGGCGGCCGCCGATCCGCTGCGCATCGTGCCGGCGCATCTGCCGGCACCGCCCGCGGGCCGCACGCTGGTCGTCGGCGCCGGCAAGGCGGCGGCTGCGATGGCGCTCGCCGTCGAGCAGAACTGGCCCGCAACGGCGCCGCTCGAAGGGCTGGTGATCACGCGTTACCGCCATGGACTGCTGACCAACCGCATTGCCGTGCTCGAGGCCGGGCATCCGGTACCGGACGCCGCCGGCGAGCAGGCCGCTTCCGAAATCCTGCGCAAGGTGAAGGCGCTGACCGCGCAGGATCTGCTGCTGGTACTGGTCTCCGGCGGCGGCTCCAGCCTGTTGTCACTGCCGGCAGAAGGCATCACGATAGCCGATCTCAGGCAGGTCACCCAGCAGTTGCTGCGCTCCGGCGCACCGATCCAGTCGATGAACACCGTCCGCAAGCATCTGTCGGCGATCCAGGGCGGGCGACTGGCGGCAGCATCGCGCGCCCCCGTGCATGCACTGGTCATCTCCGACGTCACCGGCGACGATCCGACGCATATCGCCTCCGGCCCCTGCGCTCCGGACCCGACGACCTATCGCGATGCGATCGGCATACTCGAGCGTTACGCGGTCGAGGCCCCCGCGGCGGTCGCCGGACACCTGGCCCGCGGTGCGCGCGGCGAGATCGCGGAGACGCCGAAGCCGGGTGACCGCCTGTTTTCGAAAACGGAAAACCGCGTAATCGCCACGGCACAGCAATCCCTGGAAGCCGCGGCGTTTTTTTTCCGCAGCCAGGGCGTGCAGCCGGTGATACTCGGCGATTCGGTGACCGGGGAGGCGCGGGAGGTGGCCAAGGTCTATGCCGCGCTGGCGCGGCAGGTTCGCCGGCACGGAAATCCATGGCAACCGCCGGTGGCGCTGGTTTCAGGCGGTGAATGCACGGTCACCGTGCGTGGGGAAGGCCGCGGCGGGCGCTGCGCGGAATTCCTCTTGTCACTGGCACTCGATCTCGACGGTGCGCCGGGCATTTACGCACTGGCCTGCGATACCGACGGCATCGACGGATCCGAGGACAATGCGGGTGCAATCCTGGATCCCGCAACGCTGCAGCGCGCGCACAACCAGCGGCTCGACGCCGCGGCCCTGCTCGACTGCAATGATGCCTACCGTTTCTTCGAGGGCACCGGCGACCTGATCGTGACGGGTCCCACGCGCACCAACGTCAATGACTACCGCGCCATCCTGATCGCCTGAGTGGATACTTTATAAGTATTTGTTTTTTAAGCACTTTTTATGCGCTGCTGAAATAAAAAAAGCCGGGCAACGCCCGGCTTTCTGTTCAGTTCCACGCAGCTCAGGCCGCAGTTTCCGCCTTGGTCTCCGCTGCTTCCTCCGGCCGGTCGAGCAGTTCGACATAGGCCATCGGCGCATTGTCGCCCTTGCGGAAACCGAACTTGAGGATGCGCAGGTAGCCGCCGTTGCGCTTGGCGTAACGCGGGCCGAGCAGCTCGAACAGCTTGACCACGTTCTCGCGATCACGCAGGCGGTCGAAGGCGAGCCGGCGGTTCGCCAGCGTCGGCTTCTTGCCGAGCGTGATGATCGGTTCGACGACACGCCGCAGCTCCTTGGCCTTGGGCAGCGTGGTTTTGATCGCCTCATGGCGCAGCAGCGAATTGGCCATGTTGCGCAGCATCGCCAGGCGATGGCTGCTGGTGCGATTGAGTTTCCTTAAACCGTGACGATGACGCATGATGCCCTCTTAAACCTTTTCGAGGCCGGCAGGCGGCCAGTTTTCCAGCTTCATCCCCAGCGTGAGACCGCGGGATGCCAGCACTTCCTTGATCTCGTTCAGCGATTTGCGGCCGAGGTTCGGGGTCTTCAGCAGCTCCGTTTCGGTGCGCTGGATCAGGTCGCCGATGTAATAGATGTTCTCCGCCTTCAGGCAGTTGGCCGAGCGGACGGTCAGCTCCAGGTCGTCGACCGGACGCAGCAGCACCGGGTCGATCTGGGTGGCTTTCTTCTCTTCGATCAGCGCCGGAGTGCCTTTCAGGTCGGCAAACACGGACAGCTGCTCGACGAGCACGCGGGCGGCGTAGCGAACGGCTTCTTCCGGGTCGATGGCACCGTTGGTCTCGATGTCGATCACCAGCTTGTCGAGGTCGGTGCGTTGTTCGACCCGCGCCGATTCCACCGCGTAGCTGACGCGGCGCACAGGGCTGTACGAGGCATCCAGCATCAGGCCGCCGACGCTGCGGGTGTCTTCCGCACCGCGCCGGGTGACGGCTGCGACATATCCGCGCCCCTTCTCGACCTTGATCTGGGCGTCGAGTTTGCCGCCCGCAGTCAGGTGGGCAATGACGTGGTCCGGGTTGACGATCTCGACGTCGTGCATCGGCTCGATATCAGCCGCGGTTACCACGCCTTCGCCCGCCTTCTTCAGGGTGAGGATCGCCTCGTCGCGGTTGTGCAGCCGGAACACGATGCCCTTCAGGTTGAGCAGGATGTCGACCACGTCCTCCTGGACGCCGTCGATCGTGGAGTACTCGTGCAGAACACCCGCAATCTTGACTTCGGTCGCGGCGAAGCCGGGCATCGAAGACAGCAGCGTGCGGCGCAGGGCATTGCCGAGCGTGTGGCCGTAGCCGCGCTCGAAAGGCTCCATCGTGACCTTGGCGTGAAACGGGGAAACCGCCTGCACATCGATGATCCGAGGCTTGAGAAAAGCGCTGCTGGACATGACTGGTCTACCTCTCGCGGATTATTTCGAGTACAGCTCGACGATGAGCGACTCGTTGATGGTTGAGGGCATCTCGGAACGCTGCGGACGCGCCTTGAAAGTGCCTTTCAGGGCCTTTGCATCCGCCTCAATCCATTCCGGATAGCCGCGCAATTCGGCCGCCTCGGCCGCGCCCTTGATGCGCAGCTGTGCCTTGGCGCCCTGGGCCACCTCGACCACGTCGCCGGGACGGCACTGATATGAGGGTATGTTCACCCGTTTGCCGTTGACAAGGATGCCGTTGTGGCGAACCACCTGGCGGGCTTCCGTGCGCGAGGAGCCAAAACCCATGCGGTAGGCCACGCTGTCAAGCCGGCTCTCGAGGTTCTGCAGCAATGCCTCGCCGGTCACCCCCTTGCTGCTCGCGGCGTCCTTGTAGGTGCGACGGAACTGCCCCTCCAGGATGCCGTAAATGCGGCGCACTTTCTGCTTTTCCCGGAGCTGCACGCCATACCCCGAAAGGCGCGTGTTCTTCTGGCCGTGCTGGCCCGGCGGATAATTGCGACGCTCGATCGCGCACTTGTCAGTAAAGCATTTCTCCCCCTTGAGGAAGAGTTTTTCGCCCTCGCGCCGGCACTGCCGGCACTTTGCATCGAGATTCCTGGCCACTGTGGGATCTCCTTAAATTCTGCGCTTCTTCGGCGGACGGCAGCCGTTGTGCGGCACGGGCGTCACGTCGGAGATGCTGGTGATCTTGAAACCTACGGCATTCAGGGCGCGCACCGCGGACTCGCGTCCCGGGCCCGGCCCCTTGATCAGAACCTCGAGGTTCTTGACGCCGCACTCCTGGGCAAGGCGGCCGGCCTTCTCGGCTGCGATCTGCGCCGCGAAAGGCGTCGATTTGCGCGAACCCTTGAAGCCGTTGCTGCCCGAAGTCGCCCACGCCAGCGCATTCCCCTGACGGTCGGTGATGGTGACGATGGTGTTGTTGAACGATGCGTGCACGTGCGCGACGCCCTCCGCCACGTTCTTCTTGACCTTCTTGCGAACCCTGGTGCTTGCCTTAGCCATATATGATCACTCTCGATTACGCGGCGGGCCGCTGGATCTTGATCGCCGCCTTGCGGGGCCCCTTGCGTGTGCGCGCGTTGGTGCGCGTACGCTGGCCACGCATCGGCAACCCGGCGCGGTGGCGCTTGCCGCGCCAGGTGCCAAGATCCATCAGCCGCTTGATGTTCATGGAAATTTCACGACGCAGATCGCCTTCCGTCGTGAACTTGGCAACCTGCTCCCGCAGCTTGTCCATGTCCGAGTCGGACAGATCCTTGATTTTGGTCGCGGTGTTGATGCCTGCTGCAGCGCAGATCGCGCGCGCGCGGCTGCGGCCAATGCCGTAAATTGCCGTCAGCGCGACTTCAGCGTGCTGATGGTTTGCTATGTTGACGCCACCTATGCGGGCCATCTGTCACCCCACCGATGAAAAACTCGAAATTATAACTTCTGACACGTTCATGTTCAACGAACGGTCAACCCTGGCGCTGCTTGTGGCGCGGATCCTTGCAGATCACGCGAACCACGCCATTGCGCTTCACAACCTTGCAGTTGCGGCACATGCGCTTTACCGATGCCTGTACTTTCATGTCACACCTCTTTCTCTTGCGGCCTACTTCGCCCGGAATACAATCCTGCCCTTGGTCAGGTCATAAGGAGTCAATTCGACCGTAACCTTGTCGCCCGGAAGAATGCGGATGTAGTGCATGCGCATTTTTCCGGAGATATGGCCGAGCACCATGTGGCCATTTTCCAGTTTTACCCTGAATGTCGCGTTCGGCAGGGTCTCAACAATTTCCCCCTGCATCTGTATCGTGTCTTCTTTCGCCATTTACCGCGTCGGGAACACACCGCCCTTGAAGTTTGCCTTCTTCAGCAGACTTTCATACTGATGCGACATGATGTAAGCCTGCACTTGCGCCATGAAATCCAGGGTTACCACGACAATGATCAGCAGCGAGGTTCCGCCGAAGTAGAACGGAACGTTCTTCCAGACAATCAGCAGTTCCGGCACCAGGCAGACCAGGGTCACGTAAAGTGCGCCGGCGAGCGTCAGGCGCATGGTCACCTTCTCGACATAGCGCGCGGTCTGCTCTCCCGGACGTATGCCCGGCACAAAGGCCCCGCTCTTCTTCAGGTTCTCCGCGGTTTCCTTCGGATTGAACACCAGTGCCGTATAGAAAAAGCAGAAGAAGATGATCGCGGCCGCGTAGAACAGGGTATAGACGGGCTGCCCGGGGTGCAGGACTGCGGCGACATTCTTGAGCCAGACCATGCCCTCGTTCTCACCCAGCCAGCCGGCTATCGTGCCCGGAAAGAGGATGATGCTCGAGGCAAAGATCGGGGGGATCACGCCCGACATGTTCAACTTGAGAGGCAAGTGCGAAGACTGTCCGCCGTAGACCTTGCGGCCAACCTGGCGCTTGGCGTAGTTGACGAGGATCTTGCGCTGCCCCTTCTCGACAAAGCAGACAAAGGCTGTGACCGCAACGACGAGCACGAAAATGAACAGCACGAACGGGATCGAGAACGCGCCGGTGCGCGCCAGTTCGAGCGTGCCACCCACTGCCTGCGGAAAACCGGACGCGATGCCGGCGAAAATGATCAGCGAGATGCCGTTGCCGATGCCGCGCTCGGTGATCTGTTCGCCCAGCCACATCAGGAACATGGTTCCGCTGACCAGCGTGATCATTGCGGTCATGCGGAACATCAGACCCGGGTCAACCGCAACTTTTTGCTGCTCGAAGGCGATCGCAATCGCGAGACCCTGCACGATCGCCAGGGCGGCCGTGCCATAGCGGGTGTACTGGGTGATCTTGCGCCGGCCGGCCTCACCCTCCTTTTTCAGCGCTTCCAGGGTCGGCGACACCACTGTCATCAGCTGCATGATGATCGACGCCGAGATGTAGGGCATGATGCCCAGCGTGAAAATGGAGAAGCGCGACAGGGCGCCACCCGAGAACATGTTGAACATGTCGAGAATGCCGCCACGCTGAGAGCGGAACAGCTCAGCGAGCTGCGCCTGGTCGATGCCCGGCACGGGGATGTACGACCCGATGCGGAACACGATCAGCGCTCCGACAAGGAAAAGCAGGCGACGCTTCAGGTCACCGAATTTTCCCGCTCCCGACAGTGCGGAACCTACGGCCAAAACTTAGCTCCCGGCCTTTTCTGCGGGCTGCTCGACGCTGCCTCCCGCCTTTTCGATTGCCGCGCGCGCACCCTTGGTGGCGAGCAGGCCCTTGAGGGCCACCTTGCGCTGGATTTCACCGGCGAGGATCACCTTGGCCTTGGACGCCAGCCGCGGAACCGCACCGGCCTTCTTCAGGACCTCGAGATCGATGGTATCTGCCGCGATCTTCTGCAGGGTATCAAGCCGGACTTCCGCGGTATCGCCTGCCGAGAGCGACTGGAATCCGCGCTTGGGCAAACGGCGATGCAGGGGCATCTGGCCGCCCTCAAAGCCAACCTTGTGGAACCCGCCGGCGCGCGCTTTCTGGCCCTTGTGGCCCCGTCCGGCGGTCTTTCCGAGCCCGCAACCGATGCCGCGGCCGACGCGCTTCTTGCTGTGCTTCGAGCCGGCTGCAGGCTTGATCTTGTTAAGCTTCATTTATCCCTCGCAACGAACGAGATAGGCCACCTTGTTGACCATGCCACGCACGGCAGGCGTATCAACGAGCTCGACCGATTGATTGAGACGGCGCAGGCCCAGCCCGCGCACCGATGCCCGATGCTCGGGTCGGGTGCCAATCAGGCTGCGGACCAGCGTGACCTTGAGGGTCTTTCCCCCGGAATTACCTTGTGTCTTGGCCATGGTTAACCCAGCAGTTCTTCCACCGACTTCCCGCGTTTGGCCGCGATTTCGGCAGGTGTGTTCATTTCAGTCAGTCCGTTGATCGTCGCCCGTACGATGTTGTACGGGTTCGTCGAGCCGATGCACTTCGCCAGGATGTTGGCAACGCCCATGACCTCGAGCACGGCGCGCACCGGGCCGCCAGCAATGATGCCCGTGCCTTCGGAAGCAGGCTGCATGTATACTTTTGATGCGCCATGACGGCCCATGACGGCATGCTGCAGCGTTCCGTCCTTCAGTTGCACCTTGACCATCTTGCGGCGGGCTTCTTCCATCGCCTTCTGGACGGCAACCGGCACTTCGCGCGCCTTGCCCTTGCCCATGCCGATGCCGCCGTCACCATCGCCGACCACGGTCAACGCGGCGAAGCCCAGCACCCGGCCACCCTTCACCACCTTGGTGACCCGGTTGATCGCGACCATCTTCTCGCGCAATCCGTCGCCACGCTCCTCGCCGGTCTGCATTTTGCCTGCTTGCATTTTTGCCATGCGCCGCTCCGTCAGAACTTGAGGCCGGCTTCGCGCGCCGCTTCCGCGAGCGCCTTCACACGGCCGTGATATTTGTAGCCGGAGCGGTCAAAAGCCACCTTCTCCACACCGACCTGCTTTGCCCTCTCGGCGATACGCTTCCCGACGACGGCTGCCGCCGCCGTGCCGCCCTTGGAATTTTCGGCGCGCAGTTCCTTTTCCGAGGTCGAGGCGCTCGCGAGCACCTTGGATCCGCTCGCGTCTATGACCTGGGCGTAGATGTGGCTGTTGGAACGAAAGACGGTGAGCCGCACCGCCTTGAGCTCCGCGATCTTGGCCCTCGCGCTGCGCGCGCGACGGAGACGTGCCTGTTTCTTATCAAACATGATCTGTCCGCCTTACTTCTTCTTCGTTTCCTTGAGCACAATGTGCTCATCGGCATAACGCACGCCTTTGCCCTTGTAAGGCTCCGGCGGCCGGTAATTCCGCACATCCGCTGCCACCTGACCCACGAGCTGCTTGTCCGCACCCTTGATAATGATCTCGGTCTGCGTCGGGGTCTCCGCCTTCACACCCTTTGGCAACTGGTGAACCACGGGGTGGGAGAAACCAAGGGTCAGGTTGAGCTTGTCGCCCTGCGCCTGCGCCCGGTAACCGACCCCCACCAGACTGAGCTTCTTCTCGAAACCCTTGCTCACGCCGTGCACCATATTCGCCACCAGCGCACGCAGGGTTCCGCTGAACGCATTGGCCTCGCGGGAATCCTCGTTGAGCTTGATCTCGAGACGCTTTTCGATTTTCTCGATACGAACGTTCGGGGAAATGGGCTGCTCCAGGGTACCCAGGGGACCCTTGACCGAAATCCGGTCTGTAGCAATCGTCACTTCCACCTTTTCCGGCAGTTCAACCGGGCTATTTCCGACTCTGGACATGGCTATCTCCGTTACGCCACGATGCAGAGAACTTCGCCACCGATGCCCATGCCCCGTGCCTTGCGATCGGTCATCACCCCCTTGGAGGTCGAGACGATGGCAACGCCAAGGCCGTTCATCACGCGGGGAATGTCACGGCTGGGTTTATAAATGCGGAGGCCCGGGCGGCTCACACGCTCTATTTTCTCGATCACTGGGGCGCCGGCGTAGTACTTGAGGTTCAGCTCAAGCTCCGGCTTCGACGATTCGCCGCGCACGGCAAAATCATCGATGTAGCCCTCGTCCTTCAGCACCTTGGCAATCGCCACCTTGAGCTTGCTCGAAGGCATCGACACGGACTCTTTTTCCGCCTGCTGAGCATTGCGGATGCGGGTCAGCATGTCGGAAACTGGATCATTCATGCTCATGCAAAATTCTCCTGCGGCCTGTCTTACCAGCTAGCCTTGATTACGCCCGGGATCTCTCCGCGCATTGCGATCTCGCGCAGCTTTCCACGGGCCAGCCCAAACTTGCGGTACACGCCACGCGGGCGGCCTGTCAGTGCGCAACGGTTGCGCAGGCGGACAGGGCTCGCGTTGCGTGGCAGCTTCTGCAGCTTCAGGCGGGCCTCGTAACGATCTTCTGGGGCAAGTTTCTGATCATCCACAAGCGCCTGCAGCTCCGCCCGCTTCGCCGCGAATTTCTTCACGGTTTTGCGGCGTTTCTGCTCACGATTGATCAATGCAAGCTTGGACATACGGTTTTCCTCAGTTCCGGAAAGGAAATTTGAAAGCCGACAGCAGAGCCCGTGCTTCTTCATCGGTCTTCGCCGTCGTTGAAATCGTGATGTTCAGACCGCGCAGCGCATCGATCTTGTCATACTCGATTTCGGGAAAAATGATCTGCTCCTTGACACCCATGTTGTAGTTGCCACGGCCGTCAAAACTGCGGCCGGAGATGCCACGGAAATCGCGGACCCGCGGCAGTGCAATATTCACGAGGCGGTCAAGGAACTCATACATGCGCGCACCACGGAGCGTAACCTTGCAACCAACCGGATAACCCTCGCGAATCTTGAAATTCGCTATAGCCTTGCGTGACTTCGTCACCAGCGGCTTCTGCCCGGCGATCTTGGTCATGTCCCCCACCGCGTGGTCCATGATTTTCTTGTCGGCAACAGCCTCGCCCACGCCCATGTTGAGGACGATTTTCTCGATCCTTGGCACCTGCATCGGGCTCTTGTACCCGAACTTCTGGGTGAGTTCCTTGGCCACTGATTCCTTGTAATACGTGCTCAGCCGGGCAGGAGCGGTAGGCCGCGCCGGCTTGCCCTGCTTGGCGGCAGCGGATGCAGGGGCCTTGGCTTCCTTGCCCGCCTTTTTCGCAGGCTCGCCCTTGGCTTCCTTGGCCGGCTTTGCTTTCTTGGTCTCTTTTTCAGCGCTCATACGTCAACCACTTCACCGTTGGACTTGAAATAACGGACGCGGCGGCCGTCTTCCAGCTGACGGATACCGATTCGATCCGCTTTTTTCGTCACAGGATTGAACAGGGCCACGTTCGAGACGTGAATCGGCATTTCCTTGTCGATGATGCCGCCGGTAGTGCCTTTGGCCGGATTCGGCCGCTGGTGTTTCTTGACACGGTTGATACCTTCGACCAGCAGATGCTCTGCGTCGACAATACGCAGCACGGTGCCACGCTTGCTGCGATCACGGCCGGTCAGGACGACCACGTCGTCGCCTTTTCTGATTTTGCGCATATGCGTAACGTCCTCTACAACACTTCCGGAGCAAGTGAAACGATCTTCATGAATCGCTCGGTGCGCAGTTCGCGGGTCACAGGCCCGAAAATCCGGGTGCCGATCGGCTCCAGCTTCTGGTTAAGCAGGACAGCAGCATTACCGTCGAACTTGAGCAACGAACCATCATTGCGGCGAACGCCTTTTGCCGTACGCACCACCACCGCGTTATAGACTTCGCCCTTCTTTACACGGCCGCGGGGAGCCGCGTCCTTGATGCTGACCTTGATAACGTCCCCTATGCCGGCGTAACGGCGCTTGGATCCGCCGAGAACCTTGATGCACATGACAGCACGCGCACCGGTATTGTCAGCAACGTCCAGTATGGATTGCATCTGAATCATGGTTTTTCCTGCTTGTCTTTATCTCCAACTTGGCCCCCAACAGCGGAGAGCCAGTCTTGGAGCCCGTTCGGGCATGGTTCGCCAACTTGGATCGGCGAAAAAATACAGCCAGATAGTATATTACTTTGCCGCCAAAACCGCAAGCATCAAACGTTGCGCGATTTTTCAACGAGCTTGATGACTCGCCAGGCCTTGGTCTTGGCCAGGGGGCGGCACTCCTCGATCAGCACCGTATCGCCCTCACGATACTCGTCGTTGGCGTCGTGGGCGTGATATTTCTTCGACCTCGTGACAATCTTGCCCAGCAGGGGGTGCTTTACCCGCCGCTCGACCAGAACCGTCACTGTCTTGTCCATCTTGTCGCTGACCACCCGTCCGGTCAGGGTCCGCTTGTTAGCTTCAGTCATGATGAGCCTTGCCCGTTAAGCCTTGGATCCCAGCACCGTGCGGACGCGCGCGATGTCGCGGCGCACCTTGCGAAGCTGGCTGGTATTCGACAGTTGCTGCGTCGCCTTCTGCATGCGCAACGAGAACTGCGCCCTCAGCAGAGACTCCAGTTCTTTTCGCAGCTCGTCCTGGGTTTTACCCCTAAGTTCGCTAGCCTTCATCGATCAACCTCCCACCAGCCGGTGGACAAACGTCGTTGCGATCGGCAGCTTTGCCGCAGCAAGGCGGAAAGCCTCCTTGGCGATTACTTCGTTTACGCCATCCATCTCGTACAGGACCTTGCCCGGCTGAATCTCGGCAACCCAGTATTCCGGATTGCCCTTGCCGTTACCCATCCGGACTTCGGCCGGCTTCCGCGAAATCGGCTTGTCGGGGAATATCCGAATCCAGATCCGGCCGCCCCGCTTGATATGGCGGGTCATGGCGCGGCGGGCAGCCTCGATCTGGCGGGCGGTCAAGCGTCCCCGCCCGATGGCCTTGAGGCCGTACTCGCCAAAGCTCACCTTGTTGCCGCGGGTCGCAACGCCGGTATTCCGGCCTTTTTGCTCCTTGCGGTATTTACGCCTGGCTGGCTGTAGCACGTTTTGCTCCTGTCTTTGCGGTTGTACGGCGCGGCTTGCGGGCCGGCGCCGGCGCGGGTTCTTCCGCCGGAGCCGCCGCAGCGAGCCCCGGATGATCGTTCTTGCCGATGACTTCGCCCTTGAACACCCAGACCTTGACGCCGATCACGCCATAGCCGGTCTTGGCTTCGGAGAATCCGTAGTCGATGTCGGCGCGCAGGGTATGCAGGGGCACGCGGCCTTCGCGATACCACTCGGTGCGGGCAATCTCGATCCCGTTCAAGCGCCCCGCACTCATGATCTTGATGCCCTGCGCGCCAAGTCGCATGGCGTTGGTGATGGCCCTTTTCATCGCGCGGCGGAACATGATCCGCTTCTGCAGCTGCTGGACGATGGAATCGGCAATCAGCTGGGCATCGAGTTCGGGTTTGCGCACTTCCTCGATATTGACGTGAACGGGAACGCCAAGCATTTTCTGGAGATCACCCTTCAGGCGCTCGATGTCCTCGCCCTTCTTGCCGATGACCATGCCGGGCCGCGCACTAAATACCGTGATGCGGGCATTCTTCGCCGGGCGCTCGATGACCACGCGTGAGACCGCGGCCTGGGCAAGACGCTCTTTCAGGTAGTCGCGGACCTTGATGTCCTCAAGCAGCATGCCGGCAAAATTCTTGTTGTTGGCATACCAGCGCGACGCCCAATTGCGGTTGAAGGCCAGTCGAAAGCCGATCGGATGAATTTTCTGACCCATGCTTACTTCCTTCCGTCGCCAACAGTCACGTAAACGTGGCAGGTCGGCTTCAAAATACGTACACCCCGGCCTTTTGCTCGCGCCGAAAAGCGCTTCATTACGGGGCCCTTTTCCACATAAATGCTGGTGACCTTGAGCTCGTCGATATCCGCGCCGTCATTGTGTTCCGCATTGGCAATTGCGGACTCCAGGACCTTGCGGATGATCACCGCGCCCTTCTTGGGCGAAAAACTCAATATGTTGAGCGCGCTTTCCACGGTCTTGCCGCGGATCAGGTCCGCCACCAGGCGTCCTTTCTGGGCGGAAAGCCTGACACCGTGCAGTTTGGCTGTCGTATTCATTTCGGTTTACCTTACTTTGCCGCCGGAGTCGGGGAGGCCTTCTTGTCTCCACCGGCCTTGGAATGTCCCTTGAACACCCGGGTATGCGCAAACTCCCCCAGCTTGTGTCCAACCATGTTCTCCGTGACGTAGACCGGGACATGCTGCTTGCCGTTGTGAACGGCAATCGTCAATCCGACGAAATCCGGCAGTATCGTCGAGCGGCGCGACCAAGTCTTGATGGGGCGCTTGTCCGAAGCGGCGCGGGCAGTTTCCACCTTCTGCATCAGGTGATGATCTACAAACGGGCCTTTCTTGATGGAACGTGACATCTTTACCCCTTAAGCCGTGGCTTTCGCATTGCGGCGACGAATGATCATCCCGCTGGTGCGTTTGTTCTTACGCGTCTTGTAACCCTTGCACATGACGCCCCATGGGCTGACCGGCGCCTGGGCTGCGGCCGTCCTGCCCTCGCCACCACCGTGCGGATGGTCGATCGGGTTCATCGCTACACCCCTGACCGTCGGACGGATGCCGCGCCAACGGACGCGTCCAGCCTTGCCGATGGATTCGAGCGAGTGCTCTTCATTTCCCACTTCGCCAACAGTGGCGCGGCAATTCACGTGGACCTTGCGGATCTCTCCGGAACGCAGCCGCAGCTGCGCATACTCGCCTTCGCGCGCCAGCAGCTGCACCGACGTACCGGCGGCGCGCGCGATCTGGGCACCCTTGCCCGGCATCATTTCCACGCAGCATATGGTGGTGCCCACGGGAATGTTTCTGAGCGGCAACGCGTTGCCGGGCTTGATCGGCGCTTCGGAGCCCGATACCAGCTGCATGCCGACGGCCAGGCCGCGGGTCGCTATCACGTAACGGCGCTCGCCATCCGCATAGCAAAGCAACGCCAGGTGCGCGCTACGGTTGGGATCGTATTCGATCCGCTCCACCTTGGCCGGGATGGCGTCCTTGGACCGCTTGAAATCCACGGTCCGGTAATGCTGCTTGTGACCGCCGCCCTTGTGACGCATCGTGATGCGGCCGTGGGCATTCCGCCCGGCTTTCTTGGGCTGGCGCTCGACCAGGCTGGCGACCGGCTTACCCTTGTGCAGGCCGGGGGTAACGACCTTTACCAGGCCGCGACGCCCCGGCGAAGTCGGTTTGACTTTGACAAGCATTACTTCACCTCCCCTTCAGCAAAGGTGATCTCCTGCCCCGGCTTGACCGAGACATAGGCCTTTTTCCACGAACTGCGACGGCCGGTAAAACGGCCGAAGCGCTTTTCCTTGCCGCGAACGTTGACAATGCGGACACTCAGGATCTCGAGCTTCTCGTCCTTCTTGCCGAACATCTCCTGCACGGCAGCCTTGATTTCCGGCTTTGTCGCATCGCGCGCGACCCGGAACACCACCTGATTGTTTCTCTCGCCGACATGGGTACTCTTCTCCGAAATCACCGGAGCCAGCAGGACCTGCGCCAGCCGTTCAGTACTGAATGCGCTCATGACAGCAACTCCTCGATCTTGCCAACTGCGCCCTTGGTCATAAGCACCTTGCCATGCCGGATCAGGCTGACCGGATCGGCATGATTGACGTCGACAATCATGACGTTGGGCAGGTTGCGCGAGGACAGCCGGAGGTTTTCGTCGAGGCTGTCGGTAATGATCAGCACACTGTCCATGCCCATGCCCTTTAGCTTCGTGGCCAGAAGCTTGGTTTTCGGTGCCTCGACGGTGAATGAATCGACCACCGCCAGCCGGTCTTCACGAGCCAGCTGGGAGAGGATCGACATCATGCCGGCGCGATACATCTTGCGATTGAGCTTGTGCGAATAGTTCTCGTCCGGCGTGTTCGGAAAAATCCGTCCGCCACCGCGCCACAGCGGGCTCGAGGACATGCCGGCACGTGCGCGCCCCGTACCCTTCTGGCGCCACGGCTTGGCGGTCGTGTGCGACACGGTGCCGCGGTCCTTCTGCGCGCGGGTAGCCTTGCGGGCGTTGGCCATATAAGCCGTGACCACCTGGTGCACAAGCGCTTCGTTGTACTCTCGACCGAAAGCAGTATCGGAAGCCGTCAGCTTTGCCGTCGGCTTGCCCTGTTCGTTGATTACATTGAGTTCCATGCTCACCGCCCTTACTTCGCCGCGGCGGCCTTGCCGCCCTGTTTGACTGCCGCAACGCGGCGTGCGCGAACCGCGGGCCGCACCATGACATCACCGCCACGGGATCCGGGTACAGCTCCGCGGATCAGCAGCAGGTTGCGTTCCGCATCGATACGCACGATCTCAAGTGACTGCTCGGTTCGTCTGACGGCACCCATGTGTCCGGCCATTCTCTTGCCCGGGAACACCCGGCCCGGATCCTGCGCCATGCCGATGGAACCCGGCTTGTTGTGCGACACCGAGTTGCCGTGACTGGCGCGGTTGGACGAGAAATTGTGGCGCTTGATGACGCCGGCGAAGCCCTTGCCCTGCGACACGCCAGTGACGTCGACGTATTGCCCGACCTCGAAAATCGTCGCCGCAATGGGAGCTCCGACCTTCATGTCGGCCAGCGCCTCGGGGGAGACCGGAAATTCGCGCAGCACGCGGCCCGCCTCGATGGCGGCCTTCGCGAAATGCCCCGCCGCAGGCTTGCGGACGCGCGAGGTGCGGCGCTTGCCGAACGCCACCTGCACGGCGGCATAACCATCGGTTTCAGGGGTTTTGATTTGGGAAACGCGGTTGTTCGACACGTCGACAACGGTCACCGGAATGGTGTCTCCGTCATCGGTGAAGATCCGCGTCATGCCGACTTTGCGGCCGACCAGTCCTAACTTCATGTTTTAATTACCTTTTCTAAAAAAGGCGCCGACTGCAATTGGCCGGCACTTCGTATTTACCAACAGGGGCGCAAACCGCGCCCGGAACTACCGTTACAGCTTGATTTCCACGTCCACGCCCGCCGGCAGATCGAGCTTCATCAGCGCATCCACCGTCTTGTCCGTCGGGTCGATGATGTCCATCAGGCGCAGATGGCTGCGGATTTCGAGCTGCTCTCTCGACGTCTTGTTGACGTGCGGGGAGCGCAGCAGGTCGAAGCGCTGCTTGCGCGTCGGCAGCGGAATCGGCCCCTTGACCACTGCACCGGTCCGCTTGGCGGTGTCCACGATTTCGAGAGCCGACTGATCGATCAGCCGGTAATCGAATGCCTTCAGTCTGATGCGTATTTTCTGGTTTTTCAGGGCGGCCATGTTCATTACTCGATAATCTTTGCGACGACGCCGGCGCCGACGGTGCGGCCACCCTCGCGGATGGCAAAACGCAGTCCCTCTTCCATCGCGATCGGCTGGATCAGCGTCACCGTGATCGAAATGTTGTCCCCGGGCATCACCATCTCCGTGCCCTTCGGCAGCTCGATCGAACCCGTCACGTCCGTCGTCCGGAAGTAGAACTGCGGACGGTAACCGTTGAAGAACGGCGTGTGACGACCACCCTCGTCCTTCGACAGCACGTAAATCTCCGCCGTGAACTTCGTGTGCGGCGTGATCGAGCCCGGCTTCGCCAGCACCTGACCCCGCTCCACCTCTTCACGCTTCGTGCCGCGCAGCAGTATGCCCACGTTGTCGCCCGCCTGGCCCTGGTCCAGGAGCTTCCTGAACATCTCCACACCCGTGCACACCGTCTTCGTCGTCGGCTTCAGACCCACAATCTCGATCTCTTCGCCAACCTTGATCACCCCACGCTCCACACGGCCCGTCACCACCGTGCCGCGGCCAGAGATCGAGAACACGTCTTCCACCGGCATCAGGAACGTGCCGTCCAGCGCACGCTTCGGCTCCGGAATGTAGCTGTCCAGCGCCTCGGCCAGCTTCAGGATCGCGCCCTCGCCCAGCTCGCCCTTGTCGCCTTCCAGCGCCTTCAGCGCCGAACCAATCACGATCGGGGTGTCGTCGCCCGGGAATTCATACTTCGACAGCAGCTCGCGGACCTCCATCTCCACCAGGTCCAGCAGCTCCTTGTCGTCCACCATGTCCGCCTTGTTCATGAACACGATGATGTAGGGCACCCCCACCTGCCGCGCCAGCAGAATGTGTTCGCGCGTCTGCGGCATCGGGCCGTCCGCCGCCGACACCACCAGAATCGCTCCGTCCATCTGCGCCGCACCCGTGATCATGTTCTTCACGTAGTCCGCGTGCCCCGGGCAGTCCACGTGCGCGTAGTGACGCTTCTCCGTCTCATACTCCACGTGCGCCGTGTTGATCGTGATGCCACGCGCCTTCTCTTCCGGCGCCGCATCAATCTGGTCGTAGGCCTTCGCCTCTCCACCAAACTTCGTCGACAGCACCGTCGTGATCGCCGCCGTCAACGTCGTCTTGCCATGGTCCACGTGACCAATCGTCCCAACGTTCACGTGCGGCTTCGTACGCTCAAATTTGCCCTTGGCCATGATGATCCCTTATTTCTTTTCGTCCTTGCCGGACTGCTTGTTGACAATTTCGTCTGCGATGCTGCGCGGCGCCTCGGAGTAATGCTTGAACTCCATGGTATAGGTGGCGCGACCCTGCGTCAGCGAACGCAGCGTGGTCGAATAACCGAACATCTCCTTGAGCGGAACCTCCGCGCGCAGCGACTTGCCGCCACCGGGGATGTCGTCCATGCCCTGGATAACGCCACGGCGTGAGCTGAGGTCTCCCATCACGTTACCCATGAAGTCTTCCGGAGTCTCGACCTCGACTGCCATTATCGGCTCGAGCAGCACCGGGCTGGCCCGGCGCAAGCCTTCCTTGAAGGCCATCGAGCCCGCCATCTTGAATGCGTTCTCGTTCGAGTCGACCTCGTGGTAAGACCCGTCGAACAGCGTGACCTTGACATCAACAACAGGGAAACCTGCAAGCACGCCCGCCGGCAGGGAGTCCACGATTCCCTTTTGCACTGCGGGGATATATTCGCGGGGAACCGCTCCGCCCTTGATCGCGTCGACGAACTCGTAGCCCTTGCCCGTTTCGTTCGGCTCGACCTTCAGCCACACATGGCCATACTGACCGCGGCCGCCCGACTGCTTGACGAACTTACCCTCGACCTTGTCGCAGGGCTTGCGGATCGTTTCGCGGTAGGCAACCTGCGGCGCACCCACGTTGGCCTCCACGCTGAACTCCCGCTTCATCCGGTCAACGATGATCTCGAGATGCAGTTCGCCCATGCCCGAAATGATGGTCTGGCCGGACTCCTCGTCGGTACGCACCCGGAACGAGGGATCTTCCTGGGCCAGACGATTGAGTGCGATACCCATCTTTTCCTGGTCGGCCTTGGTCTTCGGCTCCACCGCAACGTGGATGACCGGCTCGGGGAACTCCATCCGCTCGAGCGTGATGATCTTCGACGGGTCGCACAGCGTATCCCCCGTAACCACGTCCTTGAGGCCGACTGCCGCGGCGATGTCGCCTGCGCGGACTTCCTTGATTTCCTCGCGCTGGTTGGCATGCATCTGCAAAATCCGGCCGATGCGTTCCTTGCGCTGCTTCACCGCGTTGTAGATCGTGTCGCCGGAGTTCAGGACACCGGAGTAAACGCGGATGAACGTCAGCTGGCCGACGAACGGATCGGTCATGATCTTGAAAGCAAGCGCCGCGAACGGCTCGCTGTCGTCAGCCTTGCGCGCGCCTTCCTGCTCGTTTTCGAGGATGCCCTTCACCGGCGGAATGTCGACCGGCGAAGGCAGGTAGTCGATCACGGCATCCAGCATTGCCTGGACGCCCTTGTTCTTGAACGCCGACCCACAGAGCATCGGCACGATCTCGCCAGCCACGGTGCGGCGGCGCAGACCATCCTTGAGTTCTTCCTCGCTCAGGTCACCCGACTCGAGGTACTTGTTCATCAGCTCTTCGCTGGCTTCGGCCGCAACCTCGACCATCTTCCCGCGCCACTCCTCGGCCACAGCCCTCAGTTCCCCGGGGATGTCGCTGTACTCGAATTTCGTGCCCTGCGATGCCTCATCCCAGACAACGGCCTTCATCTTCACCAGATCAACCACGCCGGCAAAGTTCTCTTCGGCCCCGATAGGCACCTGCAGCGGCACGGGATTCGCCTTCAGACGCGTCTTCATCTGCTCGTAGACACGGAAGAAATTGGCGCCGGTGCGGTCCATCTTGTTCACAAAGGCAAGGCGCGGAACCTTGTACTTGTTTGCCTGGCGCCACACGGTCTCGGACTGCGGCTGCACACCACCCACGGCGCAGTACACCATGCAGGCGCCGTCAAGCACGCGCATCGAGCGCTCAACCTCGATCGTGAAATCGACGTGCCCCGGGGTGTCGATGATGTTGACGCGGTGCTCGGGGTAGTTTCCCGCCATGCCGCGCCAGAAGCAGGTCGTGGCGGCGGAGGTGATGGTGATGCCACGCTCCTGTTCCTGCTCCATCCAGTCCATGGTCGCGGCGCCGTCATGCACCTCGCCCAGCTTGTGGTTGACGCCGGTATAAAACAGTATGCGTTCCGTGGTCGTGGTCTTACCCGCATCGATATGCGCGGAAATACCGATGTTGCGGTAACGTTCGATTGGAGTCTTGCGTGGCACGTTGATCTACCTTTACGCCGGCATCAGAACCGGTAATGCGAGAAGGCCTTGTTGGCTTCCGCCATACGATGCACTTCTTCGCGTTTTTTCATGGCGCCGCCGCGGCCTTCGGCCGCCTCGGCCAGCTCACCTGCAAGGCGCGCACCCATCGATTTCTCGCTGCGGCCACGGGCAGCATCGCGCAACCAGCGCATTGCCAGCGCCATCCTGCGGACTGAACGCACTTCGACCGGCACCTGGTAGTTCGCACCACCGACGCGCCGGCTCTTCACCTCGACCATCGGCTTGACGTTGTTCACCGCCTGGTTGAAAACCTCAAGGGCGTCCTTGCCGGTTTTCTTGCCGATCTGCTCGAGCGCGCCGTACATGATCCGCTCGGCCACCGATTTCTTGCCGCTGGTCATCAGCACGTTGATGAATTTCGATACATCGGCGCTGCCGAACTTCGGATCCGGCAGCACTTCACGCTTGGGCACTTCTCTGCGACGTGGCATTTCCCTGATCCCCTATCAAGCAGCCTTGGCGCGTTTCGCGCCGTATTTCGAGCGGCTCTGTTTGCGGTCCTTGACACCCGCGGTATCAAGACTGCCGCGCACGATGTGATAACGCACACCCGGCAGGTCCTTCACACGGCCGCCGCGAATCAGCACCACCGAATGCTCCTGCAGGTTGTGCCCCTCTCCGCCGATGTAACCGATGACTTCGAAGCCGTTGGTGAGCCGCACCTTCGCGACCTTGCGCAGCGCCGAGTTCGGTTTTTTGGGGGTGGTCGTGTAGACGCGCGTGCAGACTCCGCGCTTTTGCGGGCTTCCCGCCAGCGCCGGCACCTTGCTTTTCGTGCGGGGCGCTTCCCGGGGTTTACGCACCAGTTGGTTTACGGTCGGCATTTTTCCTTGATTCTCAATAAGTTACGACAATATTCCGGTTTGCCACGAGCCTTCCCTGCTGCCCGCTGTCCGGTATTCCGGACTCGGCCCCAAAAAATGCTGGGACGGCGTTTCCGCCGTCCCGATTTTTACCGATGGGGAGCGGCGCGAAAACCGAGGCCGCACCACGCCCAAAAAAGACTATCGATTTTATGGGGCAGATTCATTGCTGTCAAGCCACCTGCTCTTCGCCTTCGGAGGCAGTAGGCTCGGCAGCGGCCGCCTCGGCTGCCGCTGCCGCCTGGTCAAGCTCGGCTTGCGCCGCCTGCTTGCGCCGTACCCGGTGATATGCCAAGCCCGTTCCGGCAGGAATCAGGCGACCAACGATCACATTTTCCTTGAGTCCGCGCAGTTCGTCGCGCTTGCCCATGATCGCCGCCTCGGTCAGCACGCGGGTGGTTTCCTGGAACGATGCCGCAGAAATGAAGGAATCCGTCGACAGCGAAGCCTTGGTGATGCCGAGCAGAACGTATTCGTATTGCGCAGGCGCCTTGCCCTCGGCCTCGACACGTTCGTTTTCCTCGAGAACCTCGGCACGCTCGAGCTGCTCACCGGTGATGAACCGCGTGTCGCCGGCATCGGTAATGTGAACCCGACGCAGCATCTGGCGGACGATGACCTCAATGTGCTTGTCATTGATCTTCACCCCCTGCAGCCGGTACACGTCCTGCACTTCGTTGCAGATGTAGCGGGCGAGGGCTTCTACGCCGAGCAGGCGCAGGATGTCATGCGGATCAGCCGGCCCGTCCACGATCATTTCGCCCTTGTTGACCACCTGGCCATCGTGGGCCATTACGTGCTTGTCCTTGGCTATCAGAAACTCGTGGGCAACCCCGTCCAGGTCGGTGATGACAAGGCGCTGCTTGCCCTTGGTGTCCTTGCCGAACGACACCGTGCCGGTGACTTCAGCCAGCATGCCAGCATCCTTCGGGGAACGCGCCTCGAAAAGCTCGGCAACCCTGGGCAGACCACCGGTGATGTCGCGCGTCTTGGATGTTTCCTGGGGAATCCTCGCCAGCACTTCGCCGACCCCGACTTCCTGCCCATCCCTTACGGTAATAATGCAACCGATCTGGAAAGTGATATTCACGGGCTGGTCCGAACCGGCGATCTTGATTTCCTGGCCGCTGGGATCCAGCAGCTTGACCTGCGGCCGCAGGCCCTTGGCCTGGGCAGTGCCGCGCCTCTTGGGATCGACCACCACCAGCGTGGACAGGCCGGTGACTTCATCGATCTGCTTCGCGACAGTGACGCCTTCCTCGACATTCTCGAATTTGATGCGCCCGGCGTACTCGGTAATGATCGGACGGGTATGCGGGTCCCAGGTTGCAAGCACATGTCCCGGCTTGACAGCCTGACCGTCACGAGCCAGAAGGAGCGCGCCGTACGGCACCTTGTGGCGCTCGCGCTCGCGGTTGGCTTCGTCGTGAATCATGACTTCTCCGTTGCGCGAGATCGCAACCAGTTCACCCCGGGTGTTTGAAACGTAACGCATGCCGGCGGAATAACGCACCACGCCGGCCGACTTGCCCTCAACCTGGCTGACCACTGCCGTACGGGATGCGGCGCCGCCAATGTGGAAGGTCCGCATCGTCAGCTGTGTGCCGGGCTCCCCGATCGACTGCGCTGCAATCACGCCGACAGCTTCACCGATGTTCACAACCGAACCGCGGCCGAGGTCACGGCCGTAGCAGCGCGTGCACAGGCCATAGCGGGTCGCGCAGGTCAGAGGTGTCCGAACCTTCACCTCGTCAATGCCGGCCGCCTCGATCGCGTCGACCACGTCTTCACCGAGCAGCGTGTTGGCCTCGAAAAGGGTCGCTCCGTTTTCTGGGTTGACGACATCCGCCGCGGCCACCCTGCCAAGAATGCGCTCGCGCAGGCTCTCCACCACCTCACCGCCCTCAACGAGCGCCTTCATCACCACTCCGTTGTCGGTGCCGCAGTCGTCCTCGGTGACCACCAGATCCTGCGTCACGTCGACGAGCCTCCGCGTCAGGTAGCCGGAGTTCGCGGTCTTCAGCGCGGTATCCGCAAGACCTTTCCGGGCGCCGTGCGTCGAGATGAAGTACTGCAGCACGTTCAGCCCCTCGCGGAAATTCGCCGTGATGGGCGTCTCGATGATCGATCCGTCCGGCTTGGCCATCAGGCCGCGCATGCCGGCCAGCTGGCGGATCTGCGCGGCCGAGCCACGTGCCCCCGAGTCCGCCATCATATAGATCGAGTTGAAGGACTCCTGCATCACCGGAGCCCCTTTCTTGTCGAGCCGCGGCTTCCATTCGCGAGCCTTGGCATCCCACTCGATGACCGGCTCCACCCCCAGCTGCTCCATCATCGCCTTTGCAACCAGGTCACCGGCACGGCCCCAGATGTCGACCACCTTGTTATAGCGCTCGCCCTGGGTCACCAGGCCGGAGGTGTACTGCTTCTCTATCTCCTGAACTTCCTTCTCGGCCTCGCCGATGATGTCGTTTTTCTGCTTCGGCACCAGCATGTCGTCGACAGCGATCGACAGACCCGCGCGGGTCGCCATGGAGAAGCCGTTGTACATCAGCTTGTCCGCAAAAATCACGGTCTCGCGCAGGCCGCAGCGGCGGAAGCTGGCGTTGATGATCTTCGAAATCTCCTTCTTTTTAAGCGCCTTGTTGATGAACTCGAAAGGCAGGCCGTGGGGAAGGATTTCCGACAGCAAGGCACGGCCGACAGTGGTCTGGTAGCGCGTCAGCTTCTCGCGCTTGGAGCCGTCTTCGGCAACCTCGGTCTCCCTGATGCGCACATGGATGCGCGCATTGATTTCCACCTGTCCGGTTTCGTAGGCGCGTGACACCTCTGCCACGTTGATGAAGTGTGAGTCCTCCCCGCGTGCGCCCTGCTTCTCGCGCGTCGTGTAATAGAGGCCAAGCACTATATCCTGTGACGGCACAATGATCGGGTCACCGTTCGCCGGAGACAGCACGTTGTTCGACGACAGCATCAGCGTGCGCGCCTCCATCTGTGCCTCCAGCGACAGCGGCACGTGGACAGCCATCTGGTCGCCGTCAAAGTCGGCATTGAAGGCCGCGCAGACCAGCGGGTGCAACTGGATCGCCTTGCCCTCGATCAGAACCGGCTCGAAGGCCTGGATGCCCAGGCGGTGCAGCGTCGGCGCGCGGTTCAGCATGACCGGGTGCTCGCGGATCACTTCCTCGAGAATGTCCCAGACGATGGGTTCCTCGCTCTCGACCATGCGCTTCGCCGCCTTGATGGTGGTCGCCAGGCCCATGACCTCGAGCTTGTTGAAAATGTAAGGCTTGAACAGCTCCAGTGCCATTTTCTTGGGCAGGCCGCACTGGTGCAGTTTCAGCTGGGGGCCAACGACGATGACCGAGCGTCCCGAGTAGTCGACGCGCTTGCCCAGCAGGTTCTGGCGGAAACGGCCGCCCTTGCCCTTGATCATGTCCGCAAGCGACTTCAACGGGCGCTTGTTGGCGCCGGTCATCGCCTTGCCGCGACGACCGTTGTCGAGCAGCGAATCCACCGCTTCCTGCAGCATCCGCTTCTCGTTGCGCACGATGATCTCGGGGGCCTTCAGTTCGAGCAGGCGCTTCAGCCGGTTATTGCGGTTGATGACGCGGCGATACAGGTCGTTGAGGTCGGAGGTCGCGAAGCGCCCCCCGTCCAGCGGCACCAGCGGGCGCAGTTCCGGCGGCAGCACCGGCAACACCTCCATGATCATCCAGTCGGGCTTGATGCCCGATTTCTGGAAAGCCTCCAGCACCTTCAGGCGCTTGGCGATCTTCTTGATCTTGGTCTCGGAGCTGGTCGCCTCGAGATCCTTGCGCAGGGTCTCCACCTCGTGATTCAGGTCCAGGCTGCGCAGCAGAGCGCGCACGCCCTCGGCGCCCATTGCCGCACTGAAATCGTCGCCAAACTCCTCGACCTTCGCCAGATAGTCGTCTTCCGTCATCAACTGGCAGCGCTTCAGCGGCGTCATGCCCGGATCAGTGACCACGTAGGCTTCGAAATACAGCACGCGCTCGATGTCGCGCAGCGTCATGTCGAGGACCATGCCCAGGCGTGAAGGCAGCGATTTCAGGAACCAGATGTGGGCAACCGGGCTCGCCAGCTCTATGTGGCCCATTCGCTCGCGGCGCACCTTGGACAGCGTAACCTCGACGCCGCACTTCTCGCAGATCACGCCGCGGTGCTTCAGGCGCTTGTACTTGCCGCACAGGCACTCGTAGTCCTTGGTCGGCCCGAAAATCTTGGCGCAGAACAGGCCATCGCGCTCGGGCTTGAACGTGCGGTAATTGATGGTCTCCGGCTTCTTGACCTCGCCGTACGACCAGGAACGGATCTTCTCGGGCGAAGCGAGCCCGATCTTGATCGCGTCAAATTCCTCTTCCTGCGTAACCTGTTTGAACAAATCAAGCAGTGCTTTCATCGCAAACTCCTACGTAATCTTTGCCGTGCTGCGCGGTTCGCTGCGTCCGGCGGCCAGCCTCGGCCGCCGTTCCCTGGTTCCTGATCAATAACGGTTGCGGTCGAGGTCGATGTCGATCGCCAGCGATCGGATCTCCTTGACCAGCACGTTGAACGATTCCGGCATGCCGGCTTCGATGCGGTGGTCGCCCTTGACGATCGACTCGTAGACCTTGCGCCGGCCTTCGGTGTCGTCGGACTTGACCGTCAGCATCTCCTGCAGCACGTAGGCCGCTCCGTAGGCTTCCAGCGCCCAGACCTCCATCTCGCCGAAGCGCTGTCCGCCGAACTGGGCCTTGCCTCCCAGCGGCTGCTGGGTAACCAGGCTGTACGGGCCGGTCGAGCGCGCGTGCATCTTGTCGTCCACCAGGTGATGCAGCTTCAGCATGTGCATGTATCCCACCGTGACCGGGCGCTCGAAGGGGTCGCCCGTGCGGCCGTCGTAGAGCGTGACTTGGGTCTTGCTCGGCGTGAAGCCGAGCTTCTTCGTGCGCTCGTCATCAGCCGGGTACGCGAGGTCCAGCATCTGCCTGATTTCAACCTCGGTCGCGCCATCGAATACCGGGGTTGCAAACGGCACGCCGTTGCGCAGATTGGCGGCGAGCTCGATGACCTCCTCGTCCTGCAGCTTGTCGAGATCAACCGGCTTGCCGTTGGTGTTGTATATCTTGTCCAGCATCTTGCGCACTTCGGCCGCCTTGGCCTGGGCCTTGAGCATTTCGCCGATACGGATGCCCAGACCCTTTGCCGCCCACCCGAGGTGGGTTTCGAGGATCTGGCCCACGTTCATCCGCGACGGCACGCCGAGCGGGTTGAGCACGATATCCACCGGCGTGCCATCAGCCATGTGCGGCATGTCTTCGACCGGGGTAATCTTGGAAATCACGCCCTTGTTGCCATGGCGGCCGGCCATCTTGTCGCCGGGCTGCAGCTGGCGCTTCACCGCAAGGTAAACCTTGACCATTTTCTGCACGCCCGGGGGCAGCTCGTCACCGCTGGTGAGCTTCTTTTTCTTCTCGTCGTAGGCCTTGTCGAACTGCAGCTTGGTCTGCGCGAGACTTTCCTTGATCTGCTCCATCTGGGCAGCCGCCTCTTCGTTGGCGAGGCGGATGTCGAACCAGCTGTGGCGCTCGACCTCTGCCAGATAGGTCTTGGTGATCTTGGAACCCTTGGCCAGTTTCTTCGGTCCGCCGTTGGCGGTCTTGCCGTTGAGCAGCCGCTCGAGGCGCTCGAAAGCGTCATTCTCGACAATGCGCAGCTGGTCTCCGAGGTCCTTCTTGTAACGCTTCAGCTCGTCGTCGATGATCTGCTGGGCACGCTTGTCGCGCTCGATGCCCTCGCGGGTGAACACCTGGACGTCGATCACCGTACCCGACATGCCGGAGGGCACGCGCAGGCTGGTGTCCTTCACGTCCGAAGCCTTCTCGCCGAAGATCGCCCGCAGCAGCTTCTCCTCGGGAGTCAGCTGGGTTTCGCCTTTCGGCGTCACCTTCCCGACCAGCACGTCGCCGGCTTCCACTTCGGCGCCGATGTGGATGATGCCGGACTCGTCAAGATGGCCGAGCTGGGATTCCGAGAGGTTGGAAATGTCCCGTGTAATCTCCTCAGGCCCGAGCTTGGTGTCGCGTGCGACCACCGACAGTTCCTCAATGTGAATCGAGGTAAAGCGGTCATCGGCCACCACGCGCTCCGAGATCAGGATGGAGTCCTCGAAGTTGTAGCCGTTCCAGGGCATGAAGGCGACCAGCATGTTCTGGCCCAGCGCCAGTTCTCCCATGTCGGTCGATGCGCCGTCAGCCACCACGTCGCCGCGGGCAATGTGGTCACCGACCTTGACCAGGGGGCGCTGGTTGATGTTGGTGTTCTGGTTCGAACGCTGATACTTGACCAGGTTGTAGATGTCGACGCCGACCTCACCGGCCGATGTCTCGTCGTCATTGACACGAACCACGATGCGGCCCGCATCGATGTAGTCGACGACGCCGCCGCGACGCGCCTGCACCGCGGTGCCGGAGTCGACCGCGACCGTGCGCTCGAGACCGGTTCCGACCAGCGGCTTTTCAGCGCGCAGGCAGGGCACCGCCTGGCGCTGCATGTTCGATCCCATCAGCGCGCGGTTGGCGTCGTCATGCTCGAGGAAGGGTATCAGCGAGGCCGCCACCGAGACAGCCTGCGCCGGTGCGACGTCCATGTACTCGATGCGGTCGGGCGACGACAGTGCGAATTCGTTATGGTGCCTGCAGGACACCAGCTCGTCGGTGAATTTGCCGTTCTTGTCGAGGGCCGCGTTCGCCTGGGCAATCACGTATTTGCCCTCCTCGATCGCCGAGAGATAATGGATTTCGTCGGTAACCTTGCCGTCCTTGACCTTGCGGTACGGCGTCTCGAGGAAACCGTACTCGTTGGTGCGGGCATAGATCGCCAGCGAGTTGATCAGGCCGATATTCGGGCCCTCCGGCGTCTCGATCGGGCACACACGGCCATAATGGGTCGGGTGCACGTCACGCACCTCGAAGCCGGCGCGCTCGCGCGTGAGCCCGCCCGGCCCCAGCGCCGAGACCCGGCGCTTGTGGGTGATTTCCGACAGCGGGTTGGTCTGGTCCATGAACTGGGACAACTGCGAGGATCCGAAGAACTCGCGGATCGCTGCGGATACCGGCTTGGCATTGATCAGGTCATGCGGCATCAGGTTGTCGGATTCGGCCTGCGACAGGCGCTCGCGCACGGCACGCTCGACGCGAACCAGTCCGGCGCGGAACTGGTTTTCCGCCAGCTCGCCGACCGAGCGCACGCGGCGGTTGCCGAGATGGTCGATGTCGTCGATCTCCCCCTTGCCGTTGCGCAGTTCAACCAGAATGCGGATCACCGCGACGATGTCATCCGGCGAAAGGGTGCTCTCCCCGGTCAGTTCCGGACGGCCCACGCGCCGGTTGAATTTCATGCGGCCGACCGCCGAAAGGTCGTAGCGGTCCGCCGAGAAGAACAGGCCGTTGAAGAGGGTCTTAACGGCGTCCTCGGTCGGCGGCTCGCCGGGGCGCATCATCCGGTAGATGGCGATCTGGGCCGCCAGCTGGTCGGCGGTTTCGTCGATGCGCAGGGTCTGGGAAATGTACGGACCCTGGTCGAGATCGTTGGTGTAGATGGTCTCGATGCTCTCGACGCCCGCTTCACGCAGCTTGGCGAGCACCTCTTCGGTGATCTCGTCGTTGGCGTTCGCCACCAGCTCCCCGGTGGACTTGTCCACCACGTTGCGGGCCAGCGCGCGGCCGAGCAGGAAATCCTCCGGAACATCGAGGCGCTTGAGCCCGGCCGCCTCCATGTCGCGAACGTGCTTGACGGTAATCCGCTTGTCCTTGGCAACGATCAGCTTGCCCTTCGCGCTGATGTCGAAGCGTGCCGTCTCCCCGCGCATGCGCTCCGGCTTGAGTTCGAATTCCACGCCGCCTTTTGAGATGTGGAAGGTATCGAACTCGAAGAATTCCTTGAGGATCTGCTCGGAGCTGTAGCCCAGCGCCTTGAGCAGGATCGTGACCGGCATCTTGCGGCGACGGTCCACACGGAAGTACAGGTAGTCCTTGGCATCGTACTCGAAGTCGAGCCAGGAGCCGCGGTAGGGGATGATCCGCGCCGAGAACAGCAGCTTGCCGGAGGAGTGCGTCTTGCCCCGGTCGTGTTCGAAGAATACGCCCGGCGAGCGGTGCAACTGGGAAACGATCACGCGCTCGGTGCCGTTGATGACGAATGAGCCGGTATTGGTCATGAGCGGTATTTCGCCCATGTAGACTTCCTGCTCCTTGACCTCCTTGATCGTCGGCTTGGAAGCCTCCTTGTCCATGATCGTCAGGCGGACCTTGGCACGCAGTGGCGCAGCGAGGGTGAGGCCTCGCTGCTGGCATTCCTTGACGTCGAACGGAGGGGCCCCCAGCGAATAGCTGACAAACTCAAGACGGGCGTTCTTCGAGTGGCTCTCGATCGGGAATATGCTGGTGAAAGCCGCCTGCAGGCCTTCATTCTTGCGCGCGTGCGGCGGAGTGAACTCCTGCAGGAATGCCGCGAACGATTCGAGCTGGGTCGTCAGCAGGTACGGCACCTGCAGTACGCTCTCGCGCTTGGCGAAACTCTTACGAATGCGCTTCTTTTCGGTGAATGAATAGGCCATGTCCACTCCGGAGCAGAGTCAGAAAGTCAAACGTTGCAGGTCACATTCGCGGCTTTTGCGGTATGACCTGCCACTTTCGACCTTCAGAAAATCAATCGGTCAAAGGGCACCCGCCGGCAGCTGCCTGCCGGCGGGTGCAAGGTCCAGCAGTTACTTGATCTCGGCGGTACCGCCGGCTTCGGTGATCTGCTTGGCGATCGCCTCGGCGTCGGCCTTCGACACACCTTCCTTGACGGGCTTCGGCGCACCGTCGACCAGGTCCTTGGCTTCCTTGAGGCCGAGGCCGGTCACCGCACGCACCACCTTGATGACGTTCACCTTGTTGGCACCGGCGTTGGTCAGGTTGACGGTGAATTCGGTCTTTTCTTCCGCAGCGGCGGCGGCACCGCCGGCGGCGGGGGCCGCGACGGCGACAGCAGCGGCAGCAGCCGACACACCGAACTTCTCTTCCATTTCTTTGATCAGCTGGGACAGCTCGAGCACGGTCATACCGGCGATCGCGTCGAGGATTTCTGCTTTGGCAACAGCCATGTCGTTCTCCTGAATGCTAAAAGTTTAATTAAAACAAATACTTGTGTGTGCGGCGTCACGCCCGGTGGGCGATGACATCACGCCGCCTGCTTTTCCTTCTGATCGCGCACGGCAGCAAGCGCACGCACGAACTTGGACGGCACCTCGTTGAGGGTCCGCACAAAGGTCGCGACGGGGGCCTGCATGGTTCCGAGCAGGGTGGCGAGCAGTTCCTGACGGCTGGGCATCTTGGCGAGCGCCGCGACTTCCTTGGCACTCATCACGACGTTCGGCATTGCGCCGCCCTTGATCACGAGACGCTCATTCCCTTTCGAAAACTCGTGCAGCACCTTGGCGGCAGCGACCGGGTCGCTCGAAATGCCGTAGGCCAGCGGACCGATCATCTGGTCAGCGAGCCCCTTGAACGGCGTCTCGGCAACGGCGCGGCGCGCCAGGGTATTCTTCAGAACGCGGAAGTACACACCCGATTCGCGCGCCTTCTTGCGCAATTCGGTCATGTCCGCCACGGGCAGGCTGCGGTACTCGGCGAGTACGATGGCCTGGGCTTGCGCAACCTGCGCGCTTACCTCTGCCACCACCGCTTGCTTCTGCTCCAGATTGAGACTCAAGGTCGTTCTCCGTTAAACGTTAAACGATGACCGGCGGACGTTGCCCGGAAGAGAGCAGGATTGCCTTGCGGCTTCCCGGCCTGCCACTTTCCTTACATGCCCGCCGTACTGCACGGCGACTGATCCAGGAGCCAGACATGAACATGTTTGACCTGTTTCGGGCACACCGTCTGCGTAGGACTCCGGTTTCCGGCCTCGGCGGATGCCTGCGGCCTTCATCCAAAAATTAAACCTTGCGGCACCTACGGTCTTTGACAACCCGCCGGCGATGGACTGCCGGCGGCCCAAAGTTACTGCCCTGCGCGATACGCGCAGGGGCTTGAATCACTGCTGCTGCGCGAAGCTCGACTGGTCGACACGCACGCCGGGGCCCATGGTGCTGGAGACCGCCACCTTCTTCAGGTAGATCCCCTTGGCACCGGCAGGCCGCGACTTGTTCACCGCATCGACCAGCGCGCGGATGTTTTCCTCGAGCGCGTCGACGGTGAACGATGCGCGGCCGATCGTGCACTGCACGATGCCGGCCTTGTCGGCACGGTACTGAACCTGGCCGGCCTTGGCGTTCTTCACC
This sequence comes from Burkholderiales bacterium, assembly GCA_019634975.1. Taxonomy (GTDB): domain Bacteria; phylum Pseudomonadota; class Gammaproteobacteria; order Burkholderiales; family SG8-41. The sequence goes on along the minus strand of JAHCAI010000002.1, from coordinate 342,000 downwards.
GCCAGCGTCACATCCATGGTCACCGTGCCCACCTTCGGGTTCGGCATCAGGCCCCGCGGACCCAGCACCTGCCCCAGCTGGCCGACCACGCGCATCGCGTCCGGCGTTGCGATCACCACGTCAAAATCCATCCTGCCGCCCTTGATCTCGGCTGCGAGGTCGTCGAAGCCGACGAGGTCGGCGCCGGCATCCTTCGCCTGCTGCGCCTTGTCGCCCTGGGCGAACACCGCCACGCGCACCGTCTTGCCGGTGCCCTGGGGCAGCACGACCGAGCCGCGCACGTTCTGGTCGGATTTCTTGGCATCGATGCCGAGGTTGATCGCGACATCGACCGCTTCGTTGAACTTCGCAGTGGCGCCTTCCTTGACCAGCTGCAGCGCGTCCTTCAGGGCGTAGAGCTTGCTGCGGTCAACCTTGGCCCTCACCGCCTTGTAGCGTTTGGATACGTTGGCCATTTACACACCCTCCACATCGACGCCCATGCTGCGGGCGCTGCCGGCGATCGTGCGCACGGCCGCATTCAGGTCCGCCGCGGTCAGGTCGGGCATCTTCGCCTTCGCGATCTCCTCGACCTGGGCGCGGGTCAGTCGACCCACTTTCTCGGTATTGGGGCGCTTGCTGCCGCTTTCGATCTTTGCAGCCTTCTTGATCAGGATCGACGCCGGCGGCGTCTTCATGATGAAGGTGAAACTCTTGTCCTGGTACGCGGTGATCACCACGGGTACCGGCAGGCCGGGCTCCATTTTCTGCGTGGCAGCGTTGAATGCCTTGCAGAATTCCATGATGTTCAGGCCGCGCTGGCCCAACGCCGGGCCGATGGGCGGCGAGGGATTCGCCTTGCCCGCCGGCACCTGCAGCTTGATGAAGCCGACTACTTTCTTTGCCATCACACTCTCCTTGCGGGTTCAGACGGGTTCGCATCGGGCGGATGCGGCACCCTCCCCGGGGTTAAATCACAACAAAAAAACGGGTCAGGCCTTCTCGACCTGGCCGAAATCCAGCTCGACCGGGGTCGAGCGGCCGAAGATCGTCACCGACACGCGCAGCTTGCTCTTGTCGTAATTGACGTCTTCCACGTTGCCGTGAAAATCGGCAAACGGACCTTCCTTGACGCGCACCGCCTCGCCCACCTCGAACAGCACCTTGGGCCGCGGCTTTTCCACGCCTTCCTGAATCTGGTTCAGGATGTTCTGCACTTCCTTGTCCGAAATCGGCGTCGGCTTGGTTGCGGTGCCGCCGACAAAGCCGGTGACCTTGGCAGTGTTCTTGATCAGATGCCAGGTCTCGTCGGTCATCTCCATCTCGACCAGCACATAGCCCGGGAAAAACTTCCGTTCGCTGATGCTCTTCTGGCCGCCCTTCATCTCGATGACTTCCTCGACCGGCACCAGGATCTGGCCGAACTTGTCCTCCATGCCGGCACGGCGGATGCGGTCGAGCAGTGCACGCTGCACGCTTTTCTCGAAGCCGGAATACGCGTGCACCACATACCATTTCTTGCTCATCATTCCCCGCCAATCAGCTTTTTGACGGCCCACAGCAGGATGCCGTCGACAATCCACAGGAACAGGGCCATGACAACCACGAACACGAACACGATCAGGGTCGCCTGCAAGGTCTCGTTGCGGGTGGGCCAGACCACCTTGCGGGTCTCGGCTGCCGATTCGTGGGCAAAGGCAAAGAAGCTCTGCCCGGCCGCAGTCGTCCACAGCACGGCCGCGCCCGCTGCAAGCCCGGCAAGAAACGCCGCCAGCCGGATGACCGTGGCGCTTTCCTGCAGGTAATAGAACCCGCCGACACCTGCGGCCACGAGCAACACAGCCGCCGCAACCTTGATCTTGTCCACTATCAAAACCACCTTGTGCTGGCCTTGGTGCCGGGCCTGCCGGCCCGGCATTCCAGCCATTAATACTGCCTGTTGTTGGCAGGCCAGGAGGGAATCGAACCCCCAACCTTCGGTTTTGGAGACCGACGCTCTGCCAGTTGAGCTACTGGCCTGCAGCCTTACTCGATAATCTTTGCGACGACGCCGGCGCCGACGGTGCGGCCACCCTCGCGGATGGCAAAACGCAGTCCCTCTTCCATCGCGATCGGCTGGATCAGCGTCACCGTGATCGAAATGTTGTCCCCGGGCATCACCATCTCCGTGCCCTTCGGCAGCTCGATCGAACCCGTCACGTCCGTCGTCCGGAAGTAGAACTGCGGACGGTAACTGTTGAAGAACGGCGTGTGACGACCACCCTCGTCCTTCGACAGCACGTAAATCTCCGCCGTGAACTTCGTGTGCGGCGTGATCGAGCCCGGCTTCGCCAGCACCTGACCCCGCTCCACCTCTTCACGCTTCGTGCCGCGCAGCAGTATGCCCACGTTGTCGCCTGCCCGCCCCGGTCCAGAGCTTCCTGAACATCTCCACACCCCGTGCACACCGTCTTCGTCGTCGGCTTCCAGACCCACACCCGATCTTCGCCAACCTTGATCACCCACGCCCACACGGCCTGTCACCACTGCCGCGGCCAGAGATCGAGAACACGTCTTCCACCGGCATCAGAAACGGCCGTCCAGCGCACGCTTCGCCCGAATGTAGCTGTCCAGCGCCTCGCCAGCTTCAGATCGCGCCCTCGCCCAGCTCGCCCTTGTCGCCTTCCAGCGCCTTCAGCGCCGAACCAATCACGATCGGGGGTGTCGTCGCCTGAATTATATTTCGACAGCAGCTCGCGGACCTCCATCTCCACCGTCCAGCAGCTCCTTGTCGTCCAATGTCCGCCTTGTTCATGAACACGATGATGTAGGGGCACCCTCACCTGCCGCGCCAGCAGAATGTGCCGCGTCTGCGGCATCAGCCGTCCGCCGCCGACACCACCAGAATCGCTCCATCCATCTGCGCCGCACCCGTGATCATGTTCTTCACGTAGTCCGCGTGCCCCGGGCAGTCCACGTGCGCGTAGTGACGCTTCTCCGTCTCATACTCCACGTGCGCCGTGTTGATCGTGATGCCACGCGCCTTCTCTTCCGGCGCCGCATCAATCTGGTCGTAGGCCTTCGCCTCTCCACCAAACTTCGTCGACAGCACCGTCGTGATCGCCGCCGTCAACGTCGTCTTGCCATGGTCCACGTGACCAATCGTCCCAACGTTCACGTGCGGCTTCGTACGCTCAAATTTGCCCTTGGCCATTGCTTTTCCCTACCTGCCGTTGATGGTTGTGAAAAATAAAAACCCGACTGCTTTAGTGGTGCCCATGGCGTGGATTGAACACGCGACCTCTCCCTTACCAAGGGAGTGCTCTGCCACTGAGCTACATGGGCGCAAACGCTGCGCTGATGCCATGCTCCCGTCGGGAAGCGGTTGCTGGAGCGGGTGAAGGGAATCGAACCCTCGTCGTAAGCTTGGAAGGCTTCTGCTCTACCATTGAGCTACACCCGCCCTGACTGCCACACCACATTCCGAGAATCCGCACTCACCCCGATACAACAAACACGCTTCCAGGCGCCTGCAACTATCAGAAACCTGGTGGAGGGGGAAGGATTCGAACCTTCGAAGGCTGAGCCAACAGATTTACAGTCTGCCCCCTTTGACCGCTCGGGAACCCCTCCGAACGAAACCGGCAATTATCGTCAGGTCATGCCGATATGTCAATGAAAGTACGTGAAAAATATGGGGGGGACGGTGAAGGAAATCATGGCCAGGTGATCCCGCGTCTGCGGATAATCTCAAGGCACTGAAACTACGGCCGAAATCGGGTTCGGCCCGGCGGTCACCGGTTGCCGGCATGGACATCGCCCGGCGCCGGGATGGCCCGCATGATCAGCCCGCTGAAAATCCGGGGTTCCAACCCTCCCTGATCACCTTTTGGGGTATTGCCACCGGATCCGGCCCCCGGCGTCAATCTATCAGGAATGTTTGCGGGCACACACTGACAAAAAATATATTATTAATCAATGCGTTGATCAATTACCCCCCGAGCCACTGACACTGCTGCCACCGCAGACGAAAAGTGTCTGTCCCGAGATGTAGCCACTGTCGGGACTCAGGAAAAAGCTGACCGCCCGCGCCACGTCCTTCGGGGTTCCAACCCAGCGCACGGGGATGCTGTCGATCACAGCCTGGCGTTTGGCACTGCCTATCGGATGCCCGTTGTCAAACAATTCGGTGGCCACTGGACCCGGGGCAACTGCATTGATCGTGATGCCATCTCCTGCCAACTCCAGACAAAGAACCCTTGTCATGCCGACAAGTCCCGCCTTGCCTGCCGCATACGCGAGACGTTGCGTCTTGCCCAGAATGGCCCTGGAGGAAATATTGACGATACGGCCGAATTTGGCCTCGCGCATGCCCGGCGCCAGGGTCTGGATCAGGATCATCGCTGCGCGGACGTTCAGCGCATAGACATGATCCATGTCATCGACCGTTGCCTGCTCCAGCGAGCCGGGGCGGTTGGCGCCTGCGTTGTTCACCAGGTAGCGCACCGGATACCGTGCAGCCACTTCGCGCGCCGCCGCCGTTGCCGCAGCGGCATCGGCGAGGTCAACCGCGTGGTGCAGCAGCCGCGGATGCACAATCCGCGGCGACCGGCGCTGCAATGTCACCACCGTCAATCCCTGGCCGAGCAGATCCTGCGCGATCGCTTCGCCTATGCCCGAACTCGCTCCCGTCACTACGGCCACGCCGTCCATATCGTGTTCTCCCCAAAAAAATTGATGCCTCCGATTATAGGTGCGCCGGACGTCAGCGCAGCGATGCCGATGACTGCGATGTTATGCTCGGCCATCCATCATGAACCCGGATAATTCCGTATTGCGGGCCTTACTGAACCCGCGCAGCCTGGCCGTATTCGGTGCTTCCGGCGATCCGGCCAAGTTCGGCGGCCGCGTCATGCATTTCCTGCTCAAGCACGGCTATCGCGGCCGCATCGTGCCCGTCCACCCCAGCGCCAAGGAGGTCCTGGGCATCCCGGCCGTGGCGCAGCTCTCCGCCGCGGGCGAGCCGGTCGATGTCTGCCTGCTGGCGCTGCCCGCCGCGCATCTTGCGCAGGCGCTGGAAGATTGCGGCCGGTCCGGGGCACGCGGCGCGGTGGTGATCACTGCGGATTTCGCCGAGACCGGCCCCGAGGGGGCGGCGCGGCAACAGGTGCTCGTGGACATCGCACGCCGTCACGGCCTGCGGATCATCGGACCCAACTGCCTCGGCTACATCAACCCCCATCTCAATCTTGCCCTGACCTCCTCGGTCGCGCTGGCGACGGAACCGATGCCGCGCGGCGACATCGGCCTCGCCTGCCAGAGCGGCTCGCTGATGGCGTCGCTGATCTCCCATGCGCAGGACTGCGGTGCCGGATTCAGCGTCGCCGCCACCGTCGGCAACCAGGCGGACATCGGGCTCTGCGACCTGATGGAGTATTTCATCGAGGACGCCGCCACCCGCGCAATCTGTCTGTATGTCGAGGGCCTGAAGGACGGCGCACGCTTCCTCGAACTCGCCCGCCGCGCCCGCGCCGCAGGCAAGCCGGTGCTTGCCGTGAAGGCCGGGCGCAGCACCGCCGGTGAACGCCTGACCCAGTCGCACACCGCCAGCCTTGCCGGCTCCTACGCGGTATGGGCGGCCGCCTGCCGCGACCACGCGGTGATCCTCCTCGATGATCCGGAAGCGCTGATCTACTGCGCGGATTTCCTGGTCCGTTTCGGCGCCCCTGCGAGATCAACCGTCGCAGTGATCTCCCCCTCGGGCGGCACGGTGGCGGTGACCGGCGACCGGGTCAGCACCGCGGGCCTGGTCCTCGCCGAGCCCGGCGCTGAGACCCGTGCCGCGCTCAGCGCGATGCTGCCGCCGGGGCGGCTCATCAATCCGCTGGACGTCGGCGGCCTGCCGCGCAGCAGCGGCCTCGACAGCGCGCTCACGGCCTATGAACTGCTGGCGAAAGATCCTGCGGTCGGCGCCATCCTGATCGCCGTGGCCACGACGCCGCAGCTCGAGGACAAGGTCCGGCAGTGGGGCCGGGCCGCGATCGCCGGCGGCAAGCCGACCGCCCTGCTGCTCACACCCGGCACATTGGTCGACGGCGCGCGCCGCGCGCTGCGGGAGATCCGCTGCCCGTACACCAACCGTCTCGACGATGCCCTGCGCGTGCTGCGCGCAGCCGTCGATTACGGAGCAGCGCTGCGCGACCCGCCGCCACCGGCAGCACCATCGCCGCGGGCCGCCGGTGTTTGCCGCATGGCCGATGGCCTGCCGGAAGGACGTCTCACCGAACCGGAAACGAAGGCGCTGCTCCGCGAAGCGGGCATACGCACCACCGAGGACCTGCTGGCGCCGACGCCGGATGCCGCGGTGGAGCAGGCGCGGCGCATCGGTTTCCCGGTGGTCCTGAAAGGCGTATGCCGCCAACTCGTGCACAAGAGCGAGGCCGGGGCCGTCCGGCTCGGCATCAGCGACGAGGCGGCGCTGCGCGAGGCATGGCAGCAGATCGTGCGCGGCCTCGAAGCGCATCTGCCGGGCGCGACGCTCGAGGGCTGCGTGGTGCAGCCCATGCTGTCGGACGGCATCGAGCTGATCGTCGGCTGCCGCTGGGATGAACAGTTCGGTCCGGTCGTTGTCGTCGGCAGCGGCGGCGTGCTGGTGGAAATACTCGATGACGTGCAGATGGCGGTGGCGCCGGTCTCCGTCGCCCATGCCGGGCGCCTGATCGCCGCCCTGCGCATCGCGCCGGTGCTGGCCGGCGCACGGGGACGCAGGCCCGCCGACATCGAGGCGCTGGCCGATGCGGTCGCCCGCCTGAGCGAACTCGCCGCCGCCCTCGGCCCGCGGCTCGCCGAGCTCGACATCAATCCGCTGCTGGTGCGCGAATCGGGGCATGGCGTCATCGCGCTGGACGGCCGCGCCACACTGACAGGAAAAACCCTCTAAAGGAGCAGGCATGAGCACCCCGGTCGTCACCTACGAATCCCGCGACAGCGTCGCCATCATCACGCTGAACCGCCCCGACAAGCGCAACGCCATCAACAACGACGTCGCGCAGCAGCTGCGCGCGGCGCTTGACCGGCTCAACGAAGGTGACGACCGCGTCGGCGTGCTGACCCATGCCGGCGCCCATTTCACCGGCGGTGCCGACATCAAGGGCCCGCCCGAGGATTTCCCCGCCTGCGTGCCCAATGTCGGCGTCATGATGCAGAAGCCGCTGGTTGCCGCGGTGGGCGGCTGGGTGGTCGGCGGCGGCGTCGTGATCGTGCAGATGTGCGATCTTTGCGTCGCGGCGGAGGATGCGAAATTCATGTTTCCCGAGGCCAAGGTCGGCTTCACCGGTGCCGCGATCGCCGGGCTCGCCGCGCGCATCCCGCACAAGGTCGCGATGGAGCTGATGCTGGTCGGCAACGAGATCAGCGCCGAACGCATGTACCAGGTCGGGCTCGTGAACCGGCTGGTGCCCGCGGGGAGGCAGCTTGACGCCGCGCTGGAATATGCGCGCCAGCTTGCCGACAATGCGCCGCTGGTGCTGTCCGTGCTGCGCGATTATGTCGGCCGTGTCATTCCCAAGGGACCCTCGGAGCTCGCCGCACAGGGCCGTGCCACGATCCAGCGCATCCGCCAGAGCGCCGATGCCCGGGAAGGCATCGCCAGCTTCAAGGACAAGCGCAAAGCCCGATTTACCGGAAAATAATCAATAAAAACAAATACTTATATAAATAGCGCGGCCGCACCGCCGTGCTGGCCGATCGTTCTGCTGATCCCTGCCGGTCTCATCACCGATCAGCACCTGACCCCATGGGGCCAGCCGGCGGTCAGCCTCGCAACATGGGGCATGCTGCTGTGGTGGATGGCGGGATCATCCGCGGCGGCCCGGCTGAGCCTCACGGTGTGCGTGGCCTATGCAACGCTGGGCGAGATCCTGCTGTCGCTGGTATGGGGGCTCTATGATTACCGCCTCGGCAACATCCCCCTGTTCGTGCCCCCGGGCCATGCCCTGCTCTTCGCGCTCGGCCTGCGCCTCGCAACGCGCCTGCCTGACTGGGTGACCTGGGCGGTACCGGCCTCCGCGGCTCCGCTGGTCCTCACCCTCGCCTGGAGCGGGAGCGACACCCTGGGACCGCCGCTGTTCGCATTGCTGCTCGCCTGCATGGCGCTGAGCCGCGCGCGCAAACTCTACGCCGTGATGTTCCTGCTCGCGCTGGCGATGGAAATCTTCGGCACCGCGCTGGGCAACTGGCGCTGGCATGCCGAGGTTCCGGGGCTGGGTCTGCACACCCTCAATCCGCCGCTTGCGGCCGGCGCCTTCTACTGCGTACTCGATCTGCTGGTGGTCGGCACGTCAGCGCTGCTGCGCCGTCGCGCTCAGCCGGCAGCCTAGCGCGACCTCGAGGCGCGAGCCGGCGATTTTTTCGGGCTCGCCGCACGCGCCTTGCGGTCACGGTCCTGCGGCGCCGGCGGCAAGCCGGTGTGCTGGGTGCGGAAGGACTGATACTTGGTCGGCCTGCGCGCGCCCTCCGGCTTCTGGCCGGTGCCTGCGGGCTGGAATGACGGAATCAGCTGGCGCTTGCCGGAACCGATCAGGTCGGCGCGGCCCATGCGCCGCAGCGCCTCGCGCAGCATCGGCCAGTTTTCGGGATCGTGGTAGCGCAGGAAGGCCTTGTGCAGACGGCGCACCTTGAGGCCTTTCGGAATGACCACGTCCTCGCTGGTCCGCGTGACCTTGCGCAGCGGATTCTTGCCGGAATGGTACATCGCCGTCGCGGTTGCCATCGGCGAAGGCAGGAAGGCCTGCACCTGGTCGGCGCGGAAGCCGTTCTGCTTCAGCCACAGCGCCAGCTCCAGCATGTCCTCGTCAGTGGTGCCGGGATGTGCAGCAATGAAGTAGGGGATCAGGTACTGTTCCTTGCCGGCCTCGCGCGAGTATTTGTCGAACAGTTCCTTGAACTTGTAATAGCTGCCGACGCCGGGCTTCATCATCTTCGACAGCGGGCCTTCGGCCAGGGCCTCCGGCGCGATCTTCAGGTAGCCGCCGACATGGTGCTGGGCCAGCTCCTTCACATACTCGGGCGACTCCACCGCGAGGTCATAGCGCACGCCGGAACCGATCAGGATTTTCTTGATGCCGGGCAGCGCACGGGCACGCCGGTACAGCTTGATCAGCGAGGAGTGGTCGGTGTTGAGGTTGGGGCATATGCCGGGATAGACGCAGGAGGGCCTGCGGCACGAGCTTTCGATCTCCCGGCTCTTGCAGGCGAGGCGGTACATGTTGGCCGTCGGCCCGCCGAGGTCGGAAATGACGCCGGTGAAGCCGGGCACGCTGTCGCGGATGTGCTCGACCTCGCGGATGATCGAATCCTCGGAGCGGTTCTGGATGATGCGGCCCTCGTGCTCGGTAATGGAACAGAAGGTGCAGCCGCCGAAGCAGCCGCGCTGGATGGTCACCGAGAAGCGGATCATCTCGTACGCGGGAATCTTCGCCTTGCCGTAGGCCGGGTGCGGCACGCGCGCATAGGGCAGCTCGTACAGCGCGTCCATCTCCTTCATCGTCAGCGGGATCGGCGGCGGATTGATCCACACTTCCCTCGCGTTCTTGCCCTCGCCGTGACGCTGCACCAGCGCCCGCGCGTTGCCGGGATTGGACTCGACGTGCAGGATGCGCGAGGCATGGGCGTAGAGCACCGGGTCCTCCGCCACCGCCTCGTACGAGGGCATGCGGATCACGCTGCGTGCGCGGTCGGCGTTTTTGACCTCGCGGATGAAACGCACCACCTGCGCGCCGGCGGCGGGCGCCGCCGGCTTCGCCGCGGCGGAGCCCTCCATCGCGTAGGGGTCGATGGGCGGATTGAGCGGCCCCGGCGTATCGATGGTCGTGGAATCGATCTCGATCCAGTCCGCCGGCACGGCCGGCCGCAGAATGGCCGTGCCGCGGATGTCGGTCATCTCCGCGGGCTTCTGCCGCGCGGCGCAGCGGTGCGCAATATCGACGATGGCGCGCTCGGCGTTGCCGTAGACCAGGATGTCGGCCTTGGCATCGACCAGCACCGAGCGCCGCACCTTCTCCGACCAGTAGTCGAAATGCGCGATGCGCCTGAGACTTGCCTCGATGCCGCCGATGACAATGGGCACGTCGGGAAAGGCTTCGCGCGCGCGCTGGCTGTAGACGATCACCGAGCGGTCAGGCCGCCTGCCGCCTTCGGCATTGGGTGTGTAGGCGTCGTCGCTGCGCAGCCGGCGGTCGGCGGTGTAGCGGTTGACCATCGAATCCATGTTGCCGGCGGTGACGCCGAAAAACAGCTTCGGCCGGCCCAGTGCGCGGAAGGCGTCGGCCGAATGCCAGTCCGGCTGGGCAATGATGCCGACGCGAAAGCCCTGCGCCTCGAGCAGGCGGCCGACGATGGCCATGCCGAAACTCGGATGATCGACATAGGCATCGCCGGTGACGAGGATGATGTCGCACTCCTCCCAGCCGAGTTTGTCCATCTCGGCGCGCGACATCGGCAGGAAGGGTGCCGTGCCGAAGCGCGCCGCCCAGTACTTGCGGTGGCTGAATATGTCTTTGACCGGCTGCAGTGCGAGTGGCATGCGCCATTATAGTCTGCCGGGTTCCCGCAGCCCGGCCGTGAATCCGCCTTGCCCCCGGCACCCCCTGTCCCTTGACCCCGGTTCCCCGCCCTTCGCAAACGCCATGCGGAGGGCGGCCTAAGGCCGCTTCATGGCCTCGCGGAACTCCCTGAGCAGGGCCGCAAGCCGCCGCGCGTCCTCGGGCGCACCCTCGCAGTCACGGACCTGCAGCCAGAATTTCAGCGGCGGATCGGAGTGCCGGTAGCCGTTGCCGGCGGAAAAATTGATGCGGCGCGCGAGCAATTCGCCGGTATGCGTATCCACCAGTTCGTCAGTCCAGCGCCAGACCTTCAGGAACAGCTCGCCCTCGTCGCCGGAGGTGAGGTGATTGCGGTACAGCAGCGCGAAGCGCCTCGCGCCCCAGTGTTCCGCGGCACCGGCAGCCTGCTGCGCGCTACCGGTTCCCGCGGACTCGCGCCACTGCGCGGGCGTCACGAAGACCTTGAGGCCTGACTCGTTCGCGCAGCGGTGGTGATGGGACAGCCACACCAGCGGCCAGTCCCAGAACAGGAACAGGGCCATCGCCGCAGCGACCGTGGATCCCCAGCGCACCGGGCTGCGCCCCCTGCGCCGCGCACCGACTGCCGCGGCGCAGACCAGGGCCGCCGCAAACAGCGCATAGGCAGTCAGCACCGTCCCGACCGGAAACCAGAGGCTCATGGCGCAGCCGCCCTGCCCGCTTCACAGCCCCGGGGTGCGGGCTTCGTCTCAACGCCCCGCACTGCCGATGGCCCGTCCCGGCGGCCACAGCTTCGGCGATCCGCGCTCGTACTGCGGTGGCCACCCGGCCTCTGCGCCCAGCGCAACCGCGGCATGCTGCGGCCAGCGCGGATTGAACAGCATCGCCCGCGCCAGCGACACGAAATCAGCCTGTCCGCCGGCGATGACGGCTTCGGCCTGCCGCGGATCGCTGATCAGTCCCACCGCGCCGGTGATGATGCCGGTCTCCTTTTTCACGCGCTCCGCGAAGGGCACCTGGTAGCCGGGCGCCACCGGGATTTTCGCGTCGAGCACGACGCCGCCGCCGGACACCGTCACATAAGCACAGCCCTCGGCCTTGAGCGCCCGTGCATAGGCCACCGCCTCGTCCGGCGTCCAGCCGCCCGCGGCGAAGTCGCTGCCGGAAATCTTGGCACCGACAAAACGCTCGGCCGGAAAGGCCTCGCGTACCGCGCGAAACACCTCCAGCGGATAACGCATGCGGTTGTCGAGGCTGCCGCCATAGGCATCACTGCGCCGGTTCGCCAGCGGCGACAGGAATTCCGAGAGCAGGTAGCCGTGGGTCGAATGCAGTTCGATGAAATCGAGGCCGATGCGCGCCGCGCGCCGCGCCGCCTGCGCGAAAGCCGCGGTCAAGGCATCCATGTCGGTGCGGCTCATTTCATGCGGCACCGGCCAGCCCGCGGCCAGCGGCAGTGGCGAGGGCGCCAGCATCCGCCAGGCGCCTTCAACGGGCTTCAGCGGGCCGTGACCCTGCCACGGTCGGTGGCTGGAGGCCTTGCGCCCGGCATGGGCGAGCTGCACGCCCAGCACAATGGGCGACAGGCTGCGGATGAAATCGGCGATGCGCCTCATCGCCGCCTCGTTGGCATCCGAATACAGGCCCGGGCAATGCGGCGTGATGCGGCCATCCGGCGTCACGGCGGTCGCCTCCATCACCAGCATCGACGCGCCGGAGACCGCCAGCGAACCGAGGTGCATGATGTGCCAGTCGCCCATCGAACCGTCGACCGCGCTGTACTGGCACATCGGCGCGACGGTGATGCGGTTGGACAGCGCATGCCCGCCGACGGCGAGCGGTGCGAACAGCGGGGAAGTCATGTCACAGCTCCCTCAGTGGCCGAAATAACCGATGATCCGCCACCACAGGTAGTGCAGCGGTATCAGCGCGAAAATGCTGATCAGCGCCAGCGGCATGGTGAGCCGCAGCGCATCGCGCAGCCGCAGGCCGGCCATCTGCATGCCGACCACCACCGGCGGCGCCTGGTACGGAAACAGCAGTGTCGAAAAACCCACGGCCATGGTCATCAGCGCCGCCTGCAGCGGCCAGCCGGCGGCTTCGGCGAAGGTGCCCGCGAGCGGCGACAGCAGCGCCGGCTGCGCCGGATTGGTGACAATCGTCGAGGCCAGCGTCGACAGCACGCTGAGCGTGATGAAATTCGCGGCATCGGCATCGCGCTCCAGGCGCACGACCTGCAGCAGCGCATTGCCGATCGCCGTGCTCAGGCCGGTGTCGAGCATCACCGCGCCGAGGCCGAGGATGCCGCCGATATAGAAGAAGGTGCCGAACTTGACCCGTTCCTGGAAAATCGAAGCCGGCACCGCGCCGATCCTGGGCAGCATCGCCACCACTGCGGCGGCAAGCGCAATCCAGCCCGGCCGGATGCCGTGCAGGAAGTCGCTGGCCCACAGCGCAAGGGCGACCAGCACGATCGCCGCCAGGCGCTTTTCGTTGCCGCTCATCGGCCGCAACTCGGCCGTCGCGCCGGCGCCGCTGGTCTGCGCAGGAAACATCCAGCACACGAGCACGACGATCAGCGCGCCCTTGATGATGCCCATCACCGGAAACTGTGCCCACAGGTACTCGGCGTAGATCAGCTGCACGCCATAGAGCGTCTCCGCGGCGCCGGCCAGCACCAGGTTCGGGGCATTGGCCGGCAGGATCGCGGTACCGCACTGGAAGGAGGCGATGATGGTCGCGAACAGCACGCCGCTGTGTCCCGGCGTCCCCGGCGCGAGTCCGTGGCGCTCGGCCACCGCAGCAAGTATCGGCACCAGCAGCAGGATGCGGCCGACGGTGGCCGGCATCAGGAAGGCCAGCACCACCGCCACCAGCACCGCGGCGGTGACCAGCTGCGGATAGGTCCACACCCGCGTGCCGAGAGCCGCCCGCGCAATGCGCTCGCCGAGACCGGTCATGCGCACCGCCTCGGCGATCACCAGTCCGCCGAGCACCAGCCACAATGTGCCGGAAGCAAAGCCGGAGAAAATGACTTCCGGCCTCGCGACCTCCAGCAGTACCGCCAGCGCGAAAAACAGCAACGCGGTCAGCGCCTCGGGCACGATGCCGGTAGCCCACAGCCCCATCACCAGCACCAGCAGCCCGCCGGTGTGCATCACGTTGACTGACACGCCTGCGGGCGGTGGTGTGAAGAAAACCGCCGCCGCCGCAGCGACGATCGCCAAAGCCAGCAGCGGGGCGGATTTCGAGGACGTCATCTGAGGCCGGCGCTCACGCCGGATAAATCATAAATACTTGATTTTTTATTATTTTTTGAATTTCGCCGCCAGCGCTTCGCTGCCGCGGGCGAGCATCACCAGATCCGAGCCCACAGCAACGAACAGATAGCCCATGTCCAGGCAGCGCTGGCCATCGGCCTCTCCGACGAGGATGCCCGGGGCCTTGCCGGCCTTGGTGATCCGCTTCGCGGCCTCTTCCATGACCTTCCACACCTCCGGATGCTGCCAGTTGCCGAGGTAACCCATGTCGGCCGCGAGATCGTTGGGCCCGATGAAAATGCCGTCCACGCCCTCGACCGCGGCAATGGCCTCGATTTCCTTCATCGCCGCCCGGGTCTCCACCTGCACCAGCACGCAGAGCTCGTCATGCACGCGCTTGAAATAGTCCTTCACGCGGCCGTAACGATTGGCGCGGGTGCAGCCCGAGACGCCGCGCACGCCCTGCGGCGGGTAACGCGTTGCCGCGACCGCGCGCTTCGCCTCCTCGGCGTTCTGCACGTACGGGATCAGCAGCGTGCGCGCGCCGACGTCGAGAAAACGCTTGATCAGCACGGTGTCGTTCCAGGCCGGACGCACGATGCCCTCGGTGCTGCCGGCGAGCATCGCATCGAGCTGGTTCTGCACGATCGGCAGTTCATTGGGCGAATGCTCGCTGTCGAGCAGCACCCAGTCAAAACCGGCATCGGCCAGCACCTCGGCCGAGATCGCGCTGCACAGGCTCGACCAGATGCCGATCTGCGGCTTGCCGGCCCTGATCGCCTGCTTGAACTTGTTGACGGGTAAATCCATGGTCACTCCAATCAATAACAATGTTTACGAAGCGGGAAGAATGATCCGCGCGAAGCCAGGACGAGGAGCACGCGAGGCTCCGACGAGACATTACCGAAAGGTAAGGCGAGGAGGAACGCAGCGGGCGACAAAGTCATGGCGAGACCGGGCATTTTTCAGTGAACGACTTCGGGGTCGGGCGTCGGGTCGCCTCTATGCAGCACGTCGAGGTCGCAGCCCTTGTCGGCCTGGGTGATGTGCTGCACATAGATCGCGCCGTAACCGCGGGTGTAATGCGGCGCCGGCTGTTTCCATTCCCGCCGGCGCTTCGCAAGCTCTTCGGCGCTGACCTTGAGCTCCAGTTTGCGCGCCTCGACATCCAGCTCGATCAGGTCGCCGTCGCGCACCAGCGCCAGCGGACCGCCGACATGCGCCTCCGGCGCCACATGCAGCACGCAGGCGCCGTACGAGGTGCCGCTCATGCGCGCATCCGAAATGCGCACCATGTCGCGCACACCCTTCTGCAGCAGCTTTTTCGGAATCGGCAACTGCCCCCATTCCGGCATGCCCGGCCCGCCCTGCGGCCCGGCATTCTGCAGCACCAGCACCGAGTTTTCGTCGACCTTGAGGTTTTCGTCGTCGACGCGGGCATACATGTCGTCGTAGTTTTTGAACACCACCGCCGGGCCGGTGTGCTTCAGCAGATGCGGCTCGGCCGCCGTCGGCTTGATCACCGCGCCGTCGGGCGCCAGGTTGCCGCGCAGCACCGCGAGGCCGCCGCTCGCCGACAGGGGATTGCCGCGGCGGCGGATCACGTCATCGTTGTAGATCTTCGCGCCCTCGAGGTTTTCGCCCAGCGTGCGGCCGTTGGCCGTCAGGCAGTCAAGGTTCAGCAGGTCCTTCAGCTCGGACAGCATCGCGCGCAGTCCGCCGGCGTAATAGAAGTCTTCCATCAGGTACTTCTTCCCCGCCGGACGGATATTGGCCAGCACCGGCGTGCGTCGCGCCAGTTCGTCGAAACGGTCGAGTTTCAGGTCGACCCCGGCACGCCCCGCCATCGCCACCAGGTGGATCAGCGCATTGGTCGAGCCGGACAGCGCATGCACCACGGTGATCGCGTTGTCGAAGGCCTGCGCGGTGAGGATGTCGGAAGGCTTCAGATCCTCCCACACCATCTCGACAATGCGCCGCCCGCTGGCCGTGGCCATGCGCGGATGGTTGGCGTCGGGTGCCGGAATCGAGGCGGCGCCGGGCAGCGTCAGGCCCAGCGTTTCCGCCGCCGAGGTCATCGTCGATGCCGTGCCCATGGTCATGCAGTGGCCGTAGGAGCGCGCAATGCCCGCCTCCACCTCGTCCCATTCATTCTCGGTGATGGTGCCGGCGCGCAGTTCCGCCCAGTACTTCCAGGAATCGCTGCCCGAACCCAGCGGCTCGCCGTGCCAGTTGCCGCGCAGCATCGGGCCGGCGGGCACATAGATGAAAGGCAGACCCATCGAGGTCGCCCCCATCACCAGCGCCGGGGTGGTCTTGTCGCAGCCGCCCATCAGCACCGCGCCGTCCACCGGGTAGCCGCGCAGCAGCTCCTCGGTCTCCATCGCCAGCATGTTGCGGTAGAGCATGGTCGAGGGTTTCTGGAAGGGTTCGGCCAGCGCGATCGCCGGCATTTCCAGCGGGAAGCCGCCGGCCTGCCACACGCCGCGCTTGACCTCCTCGGCGCGAGTGCGGAAATGCGCGTGGCAGGGATTGATGTCGCTCCAGGTGTTGATGATCGCGATCACCGGCTTGCCGGCGAAATCCTCGATCGCATAGCCCATCTGCAGCGCGCGCGAGCGGTGGGTGAACGAGCGCAAACCGCGGGTGCCGAACCAGCGGTGACTGCGCAACTCCTCGGGACGCTTTTTCTGCCGCGCCATCGCAACTCCTCCTCAGACAGGGACCGGCCGGCTTCAGCCTGGACGGGACGTTATTTTTGCCGTGAATTTCTATTCTAACCGAGCTGTCACAGCGGCCATCGGGTAGACTTTTGGCCTCATTGCGGCAAAAACACCACATCATGGACGGCACCCATCTTGGACACCATCACTAAGCCCGGCACCCTCGCCCACAACGTCAAGCGCCTCGCCCACCTCGACCTGCCCGGCGCCGGCCAGGTCTATGTCGAAGGCAACTACTGCTACATCGGCCACATTCCCAACAAGCAGCAGCTCGGCACCACCATCCTCGATGTCGCCGATCCGAAAAACCCGAAAATCCTGTCGCAGATCCAGGTTCCGGATCCGGATTCGCATGCGCACAAGGCGCGCGTGATCGGCGACCTGATGATCATCAACAGCGAGCGCAACATGACCGCCATCGGCCGCAAGGCCGACGAGCTGCCCAAGCTGCGCACGCGGCTCACCGCGGAGCTCGGTCGCGCACCGACCCACGCCGAACTCGCGGCGAAACTGGGCGTTGCCGTCGCCGACATTCCGGCGGTGGAGGAAGCCGAACGCAAGCCCTACGAGCGCGGCGGTTTCAGCCTCTACGACGTTTCGGACCGGACAAGGCCAAAACTGATCCATTTCCAGAAAACCTGGGGCCGCGGCGTGCACCGCTTCGACATGGACGCCAACTACGCCTACATCTCGACCGAGATGGAAGGTTTCATCGGCAACATCCTCGTCACCTACGACATCCGCAACCCGGCGAAGCCCGAGGAGGTCTCGCGCTGGTGGATGCCCGGCCAGCACATTGCCGGCGGCGAGAAGCCGACCTGGCCCGGCCGCCAGCACCGCCTGCACCACACGCTGCGCTTCGGCAACGAGCTGTGGGCCGGCTGCTGGCACGCCGGCGTGCGCGTGATCGATGTGTCGGACATCCGCAAGCCGAAGACGGTGGGCGCCTACAACTACCACCCGCCCTATCCGGAGCCCACCCACACCTTCATGCCGGTGCTGAAACCTCTCGACGGCAGGCGCATCGCGGTCGCCATCGACGAGGAAGACCATGCCCACGATGCCGCCGAGATGGCGCGCCGCCGCGGCCGCCCGCATGGCTGCGTCTGGGTGTTCGACGTCTCCGACCTGTCCAGCATCAAGCCGCTGTCGCTGTTCGAAGTGAGCGAGCTCGACAGTCCGTGGAGCCGCACCGCGCCCGGCCGCTTCGGCGCCCACCAGTTCCAGGAACACTGGAAGGGCGGCGACACGTTGCTCTATTGCGCCTGGTTTGCCGGGGGCCTGCGCATCGTCGACGTCGCCGATCCCTCGGCGCCGCAGGAAGTGGGCTGGTACATCCCGGAACCCTGCGGCGGCAAGCCCTGCCCGCAGACCAACGACACCGAGGTCGATGACCGCGGACTGATCCACATCGTCGACCGCTATTGCGGTTACGACATCCTGGAGTTCTCCAGGCACCAATAACCCGACAGGAGGAGGCGCAATGAACGGCATGTGCAGGCACATCACCACGGCAGTCCTCGGTTTATCGGCAACGGCATTCACCGCCGGCATCGCCGGGGCGCAGTCGCAAAACTATCCGACCAAGCCGGTGCGCATGATCATCGCGCTGGCCCCGGGCGGCGGCGTCGACACCACCGGACGATACCTCGCCCAGAAAATGAGCGAGGCCTGGGGACAGAACGTGGTGACCGACAACCGCCCCGGCGCCGGCGGCTCGATCGCCTCGGAGCTGGTCGCGAAGGCGGCGCCCGACGGCTACACGATGCTGATGAATTCCTCCGGCATCACCATCACGCCGAGCATCATGAAGCTCGGCTACGATCCGCGCAAAGACCTGCTGCCGGTGAGCCTCGCCGTGGTGTCGCCGGGCGTGCTGGTGGTCCATCCCTCGCTGCCGGCAAAAAGCGTCCAGGAACTGATTGCCTTCGCCAAGTCCAAACCCGGCGACCTGCTGTTCTCCTCCTCCGGCCAAGGCTCGGGCCAGCATCTCGCGATGGAAATGTTCGCGCAGATGGCCGGCATCAAGCTCACCCACGTCCCGTACAAGGGCACCGCGCCCAGCATCACCGATGTCGTCGCCGGACGCATTGCAATGACCATCGCCAGCGTGATCTCGACCCGCCCCTTCTTCACCACCGGCAAGCTGCGCGCGCTGGCGGTGGTCGGCCACAAGCGCACGCCGGCGCTGCCGGAGTACCCGACCATCGCGGAATCCGGCGTGCCGGGCTTCGGCTACAACAACTGGTATGCCGTGTTCATGCCCGGCGCCACGCCGCGGCCGATCGCCAACCGCGTGCAGCAGGAAATCGCCAAGGCGGTGACAACCCCCGAAGCGCAGAAGCTGCTGATCGGCCAGGGCCTGGACCCCGTCGGCAGCACGGTCGACGAGTTCGGCAAGATGTACAACGAGGAAATCACGCGCTGGGCCAAGGTCGTCAAGTCCGTCGGCCTGCAGGTGCAGTGATTTCCGGATTCAACAAATTCAAATTAACAGGATGGACAGGATTTACAGGATAAAGCCGCCCTGTGAACCTGCTCATCCTGTAAATCCTGTCCATCCTGTTAATTGAAGTTTTACCACTCGCTATCCCGCAATCGATGACCCACACCACCACCGAATTCCGCGTGATGACCTCCGGCGCCTTCACCGCCGCCTACAAATCCCTGATTCCCCGGATCGAGCGCCTGACCGGCAAGACGGTGGTCACCGTCACCACCTCCATCGGCACCGGCGACATTTCCATACCCAACCGCCTCAAGCGCGGCGAGGTGGCCGATCTCGTCATCGTCGCCGACGGCGTGCTGCGCCAGTTCATCGCCGACGGGCTGGTGCTCGCCGATGGCGCGACCGTCATTGCGCGCTCGCTGATGGGCTGCGCCGTGCGTGAGGGTAGCCCCGATCCGCAGATTCGCACTGCCGACGACCTCAGGCGCGTGCTGCTGGCAGCGAAGGGCATCGGCTACTCGGCGAGCGAAAGCGGCAAGTACTACACCACGGAGATCGTGCAGCGCCTGGGCATCGCCGACCAGGTGCTGCCCAAGAGCCGGCTGGTCGGCGGCGGCGAGCGCGTCGGCGCGGTGATCGCCCGCGGCGAACTCGATTTCGGCTTCCAGCAGATCAGCGAGCTGCTGCCGGTGCCGGGCATCGCCCACATCACGCCCTTGCCGCCGGAACTGCAGAAGGCTTCCCTGTTCACCGCCGGCATCGGCGCCAACTCGCCCGACCGCCAGGCCGCGCGCAAGGTCATCGCCTTCCTCGCTTCGGCGGAAGCACGTCAAGCCATTGCGGACAGCGGACTGGAGCCGGTCGCCGGCTGACTGCAGCACCGGCTAGGACAGCACAAAGAACAAAGGCAGCCGAAGCTGCCTTTGTTTTTTTTCGGTATCGCAGTCACAGACCGTTGCCGATCAGCCCCCCGAGAATGGCGCCGATCGCGGTCGTCAGGCCGCGGGTCTCGTGGTCGCCGACCTGGCTGCCGATCACGCCGCCGATCACTGCTCCGGCCACGGCGCCCGCCGGATTGGAATCATTGTCGTAATGGGCCGCGCGCTGATCGTAGTACACGGGCGCCGGGGCGTGGCCATAAACCGGACTGACCGGCCGCGGGTGATAGGCCGGCGCGGGACGATGCACGACCACCCTGCGTTCCACCACGACAGGGCGCTGCACGACCACGGGCTTCCTGACGACGACCTGCGGACGCTGCAGGTATACCGGCCTTTGCACGGCGACGCGCTGCGGCGGCGCATGACGGCTGACCTGTTCGTGCCCGCCGCGCCGGAAATCGCGATGATCGCCGGCAGCGGCCGGTGCCGCGGCCGCCATCGACACCACGGCAAGCGCCAGCGTCGAAACTGCAGTGATGGTTTTTTTCGCGTTCATGGCAAACCTCCTTGTTGTGGATGCCTGCAGTCATTAACGCACCGCTTCCGCGCGCTGTAAACGAAGGATGTGCAACAGACTGTTGCGACTGTTGCGGGATGTAACAGCGCCCCTGCCACGACGGCGACGGAGTCTCAGGAAATGCCGGTGTCGGCGAAGATTTTCTTTGCTTCGGGAGAAGCCAGGCGCTTCGCAAGCGCTGCGGCCGTAGCGGATGCGCCGGCCGATGCCGCCGCATCGTAGTGGGTCATGTTCTGGATCTCGTCGGGCAGCGGGGCCGCGAGCTTCACCCTGCAACCCTTGTCGATCATCACCATCAGTTCGGAGATCTGCGCGAGACCCACGGCCTGCGGATGTCCGGCCACGTGCTGCATGATTTCCGAACCGGTCCTGGTGACCACGATGCGTCCGCCCAGCGCCGCGGTCAACCCCAGGCGATCAAACAGTTTCTCCGAGTAAATGCCGCTGGATGCTGCATTGCGCACGACCTGGCTTGCCGCCAGCAGCACCGCCTTGAAAGAGGCGGTATCGGTGATCTCGGGTACCGGCGCGTCGGCATGGATCACCACGCCCATCCGCGAGCGGCCGATGAAGCCGCGGCTGGCCGCATCGATCTTGCCCAGTGCAGCCAGCTCGTCGAGCGCTGCCGGCGTGGCCACCACGACATCGGCGGCCTCGCCGGCAGCGATCCGCCGCCGCACCTCCGGCACCGGGGTGAACTCGATCTCCACCTTGCATCCCGTATCTTTCTCGAATGCTGCGGCAACGCGCGCAACGCCGCGCTTCACGGCACCGGCACTGAGGACTTTCAGGGTAGTCATCGATTGTCTGCTCCGGGTCAGTCGATGCCTGTCGCCGCCATCGCGGTGCGGGCAGCGGGCGTGGCGAGCCAGGCCGTGAACTCGGCCGCGGCCGCGGCATTGGCGCTCGCCGCCGCGACTGCCGCGTCGTACGCGGTCACGCTCTGCAGCGCGTCGGGCAGCGGGCCTGCGAGTTCGACCGCGACCCCCTTGTCGATCAGCTCGCGGATCTCCGGCAGCTGGCCGGCACCGAGCAGTTGCTGCGGCGAGGATGCCACCTGCTCCATGACCTTCACCGCATCCGGCTGGCGCTGCACCTTGTCTGCGGCAAAGCCGAGGTCGCCGACCAGCTTGGCCACGTAGTTGCCGCTGTTCGCGAGATTGGCGACGACCGCATCGGCTTTCTCGACCGCACGGCGGAAGGCCTCGGTGCTGGAGAGGTCGGGCGCCACGGCGCCCTTGCGCATCGCCAGCCCCATGCGTGCATGACCCAATTTCGCGCGCGTTGCCGGCGCGATGCAGCCGGCGGCAGCGAACTCGTCCATGGTCGCCGCCGGCACCACGGCGACATCCACCACCTCCCCGGCAAACACGCGCTCGCGCACCGTCGGCGCGCCGGTGAACTCCACGTTGACCTGGTGCCCGCTGGCCTTGGCAAACTCCGCCGCAATCTGCGTGATGCCGCGCTTGACCGGGCCGGCGCCCAGCACTTTCAGTGTGGCCATGGCTGTTTTGTCCGTTGCTGTCTGTTTGTGAAATCGAATCCGATGCGCGGTATCGGGTGATCAGGTGACTCAGTAATCAGGCGATTGCGGCCATCATCCATACGCAGCCGCTGGTCAGCGGCTGACTTGATCAGCCAATCACCTAATCACCAAGTCACGCCTTCAATCAGCCCGCGCTCCTGAATCCTTGATCACCTTGGCCCACTTCGGGATCTCGGCCTTGATGTGCGCGGCGAAGCGCTCTGCCGTGCCGCCGCGGACGATCGCACCCTGGCTGACGAGGAACTTGTTGACCTGCGGATCCTTCAGCACGGCATTGACCTCGCTGTTGAGCTTTGCCTGCACCGCGCGCGGCGTGCCGGCGACGGCGACCAGGCCGTGCCAAGTCGAAGCCTCGAAGCCGGGGACCCCGGATTCGGCAATGGTCGGGAGGTCCGGCATGGTGTCCATGCGCTCCAGCGTGGTCACCCCCAGCGGCCGCAGCCGGTTGGCATCGAGGTGCGCCTTCACCGACAGCGCGGTCGCGAAAATCATCTGGCTGCGGCCGGCGAGCACGTCGGTGATTGCCGGCGCGGCGCCCTTGAAGGGGATGTGCACCATGTCGGTCTTGGTCATGCTCTTGAACAGTTCGCCAGCCAGGTGGGCCGCGGCGCCGCTGCCCGAGGACGCGTAGTTCAGCTTGCCCGGATTCGCCTTCAGGTGGGCGACCAGTTCCTTCACCGACTTTGCCGGCAGCGAAGGATGCACGACCAGGATGTTGGGCTGCGAGGCCACCCACACCACCGGCACCAGATCCTTGGCCGGATTGAAGGTCATTTTCTTGTAGAGCGAGGCATTGGCCGCCAGCACGCTGTTGTTGGCGATCATGATGGTGTAGCCGTCAGCGGGGCTGGTCGCGACGATCTCGCCGGCGACATTGCCGCCCGCGCCGGGCCGGTTGTCGAAGACGAAGGGCTGGCCCATGCGCTCCGAGAGCTTGGCGCCGATCAGCCGCGACAGGATGTCGCTGGGGCCGCCCGGCGAGAATGCGATCACCATGCGCACGCTTTTGGTCGGATAGTCCGCGGCATGAACCGCCACGGCCGGCAGCACGGCGGCTGCAACGGCCGCTGCCATCAGGATTGTCCTCATGTCTTTCTCTCTCCTCGTTCTCGGTGACGCGGCCGCAACACGACCGGCCCGCAAGCTTAACAACAGCCCCCTGCACTGACAATGCAGCCGCGGACCGCGACCGTATGGTGGCCATGCTTGGGCGGTCGCGAAGGCGATGCTATCCTATGGGCATGCTGGCGCGGCGCGCCGCAATCCCGCCGGGACACACGGTCCCGGGACCCTTTTTCCAGCGAGGAATTCATCCATGAGCAAGACGCAACGCATCAAGGGCGTGCTCGCCCCCGTGGTCACGCCCTTCGACAAGGACCTCAATCCCGACGCCGGGCGCTTCATCGCGCACTGCAAATGGCTGGTGTCCCAGGGTTCGGGCCTCGCCTGCTTCGGCACCAACAGCGAAGCCAACTCGCTGTCGGTCAACGAGCGCCTGGCGCTGCTCGATGCGCTGCTCGCCGCGGGCGTCGATCCGCAGCGCATGATGCCGGGCACCGGCTGCTGCGCGCTGTCGGATTCGGTGAAACTCACCGAGCACGCGGTCAAGGCCGGCTGCGCCGGCGTGCTGATGCTGCCGCCTTTCTACTACAAGGGGGTCAGCGACGAGGGCCTCTACCGCAACTTCTCCGAAATCATCCAGCGCGTCGGCGACAGCCGCCTGCGCATCTACCTCTACCACATCCCGCCGGTCGCAGTGGTCGGCATCACGCCGAAACTGGTCGAGCGCCTGCTGAAGCAGTACCCCGACAATATCGCCGGCATGAAGGACAGCTCGGGCGACTGGAACAACACGAAGGTATTCCTCGACAATTTCGCCAAGCAGGGCTTCGACGTCTTTGCCGGCAGCGAATCCTTCCTGCTCGCCAACATGAGGAACGGCGGCGCCGGCTGCATCTCGGCCACCGCCAACGTCAACCCGGGCCCGATCGACAAGCTCTACCGGGAATGGAAAAACGCGGATGCCGACGCCCAGCAGAAGGCGCTCGATGTCGTGCGCGGCACCTTCGGCAACAGCAAGTACGTGATGATCGCGGCGCTGAAGGCCGGCATCGCGCAATACAGCGGCGACGATCAGTGGTGCACCGTGCGCCCGCCGCTGGTGGAACTGTCGAAGGAGCAGCGCGCGTCCCTCGCCGCCGAACTCAAGGCGATCGAGTTCGAGATGCCCGGCCTCAAGGCCTGAGTATAAAAATATCAATATAATCAAATACTTATATAAATGTCCGTGAATACGCCGACCGCCGCCGCGCCGCTCTGTGCGGCGCCGGACTTCAATCCCCGTCCGCCTAAGTTCCGGATGCCGGCGCAGGCCTGCGACACCCACGCGCATGTGATGGGACCGGCGGCGAGTTACGACTACTCGGCTGCACGGGTCTACACGCCGCCCGACTGCCTGCCTTCGCAGTACCGCCACCTGCTCGACACCCTCGGTGTTGAGCGTGCGGTGCTGATCCAGCCCAGCGTCTACGGCAGCGACAACACCGCGATGCTCGATGCGATGAAGGCCGATCCGCAGCGCCTGCGCGGCGTTGTGGTGGTTGACCCGGCGATCAGTGATGCCGAACTGAAAAAAATGGATGCCGCCGGCGTGCGCGGCGTGCGGGTGAACATCGTCGACGTCAAGGACCGCAAGCCGGGCACGCTGCCGCTAGACGTGCTGCGCCCGCTGGCCGCTCGCATCAAGCCCATGGGCTGGCACATGGAGTTCCTGATGCACGCCAACGAATTCCCGGACCTCGACCAGAGCTTCGCCGATTTCCCGGTGCCCATCGTGCTCGGCCACCTGGGCTACATGAAGGGCAATCCCGGCACCGGCGACGCCGGTTTCCAGGCACTGCTGCGGCTGATGCAGGCGGGCAAGGCCTGGGTGAAACTCACCGGACCCTACCGCATCTCGGCGCAGCCGCTGCCGCATGCCGACACCATCCCTTACGCGCATGCACTGCTGAAAGCGAACCCGGCTCAGGTGATCTGGGGCACGGACTGGCCGCATGTGATGCACAAGGGACCGATGCCCAATGACGGCGACCTGACCGACCTGCTGCTCGACTGGGTGCCCGACGAGAAACAGCGCGAGCAGGTGCTGGTGGCGAATCCGGCGCGGCTGTACGGCTTCTGACTGCAATTGCTGGTGTGTGAGTGCACCAACAAGGGTTACTAGTCACGCAGTCAATCTGTCGTCTGAGATCCACGCCTTGCTCGGACAAATAAATTCCAGCAGCCAGTTCGGCAATACATAAGCTTCGTTGCGGTTATGCCCGTCGAGCAAATGCAAATCGATTAAGCTTGCATCCATTCATTACCGGGCATGATGCGATGCATAAACTCATCGAACAGCGGCACGGTAAATGCCGTATCGCCGTGATTCGGACTCCAGATCATGCCTTTGGAGATCAGCTGTGCACGGGTGGGTCCCAATGAGGTTACGCTCCGACCCAACTTGTCAGCAATATCCCCTGAACGATGGGGCCCCGGTCCCAGATCAGCCATGGCGCGCAAGTATTTTTTCTCGGCGGGAGTCAGTCGATCAAAACGCACCCTGAAAAAGCTCTCGTCCAACGCAGCAACTGCCGCCTTCGACGCAACCTTTACATCCTCTTTGGTGATTGGAGAGACGGTTGCAGCTTCCCAGGCATGCTTACCCCATTCCTGAACAAAATAGGGGTAGCCGCGGGTTTCAGCGACCACAAGATCAAGCGCATCGGGATTCACTGCAACACCAAGTGCCTCCACCGGCTTGGTCAACGCCTGTCGGGCAGCATCTGAATCAAGTCGATCAATCAGCGGAAAATCGAACAACCTCTCCGCATAGGATTTAGCGCTACCCATGCGACCGCGCAACTGAGGCAAGCCAGCGCCAATCAGCACCACGGGTAACTGCCGCTGGGCAGCGCGATGTAGCGCGGTGATCAACGCCGCGAGTTCTTCCTCTTCCACGTATTGCAGCTCATCGACGAACAAGGCCAGTGCAGTTCCCGCCTGCTGCGCGGCAGCACCAACCACTTCGATAAGCGCTTGCAGGTCATGCTCGAGATCGCCGTTATCGGCCAATCCGGGTTCCGGATCGACGTCAAAGCCGACCTCAATGTCTGCGTATTTCACCTTCAGCGCTTTGGCAAAGCCCGCCAGTGCACGTAACGCTCTGGTGGCCAACTCCTTGGCCTGCTCGTTGCGTGACAGGCGCAACAAGGCTTGCCGCAATTGCGGCGCCAGCATGGCTGGCAATGATCTGTTCTCTGGAGCTTCGACACGCAAGGTTTGAATGCCGTTGGCTTCGGCATCGTCACGCATACGATCGAGCAATACGGTTTTCCCGACGCCGCGCAAACCGACCATCAACACGCTTTTGGTCGGCAAGCCCCGGCGGGTTCGCTCAATGGCGATTCGCACGGTTTCACGCAACTCATCCCGTCCAGCCAATTCGGGAGGCGGGGTTCCGGCACCTGGTGCAAAAGGATTCGATATAGGGTCCATGGCCAGAGTATATACCTTAATTAGAGAGTTTATATAAAAACAATAAACTATCTAATTATTGTATAAAATGGTAAGTCTTATAAATTTAGCCAATAAAAACAATATGTTATTAACCCCCCTCCCGCCTGATCTATCTCATTTAAATGACTCAGATTAACCCAATCTTTTTTATGTACTGCAGCACCCCGGGATGAATCATGTCCCGGGTCGGCGCTGCGGCCAGGGTGTTCTGCAGCGTCGACTCCTGCGCCTGGTCGAGTTTCGCTGACAGCGCGGCATGGCCGGTGTGCAGCGCCTTCGCCAGACGGTAGGCGACGTCGTCGGGCAGCGAGGCCCGCGCCAGCACGAAGGGCCATGAACCGACCGAGTTCACCGGACCGGTCTGCCCCGGATAGCTGCCGGCGGGCATCGTGGTCTGCTTCAGGAACACGTGCTTGGC
Organism: Burkholderiales bacterium; assembly: GCA_019634975.1. Lineage (GTDB taxonomy): Bacteria > Pseudomonadota > Gammaproteobacteria > Burkholderiales > SG8-41. The sequence goes on along the minus strand of JAHCAI010000002.1, from coordinate 315,051 downwards.
CTGGATGCGCCTGATCTCCTCGGCGGAGGGCGAGATGAAACGCATGCCCTTGGGATTCTTGGCGATGTTCATGAACGGTGGCCAGCCGACGCCGCCGCCCCACATCGCTGCCGCCTCACCCGAATTGACCAGGGGCGGGCCGTCGCCGGCCTTCTCCAGCAGCCGCGCGTCGAAATCCTTCTTGATGTCAAGGCCGAGGCCGTCGAACACATAGCGTGCCAGCACAACAAAGCCGGAACTGGATGCGCCCCAGACCACGGTCTTGCCGACGAGGTCGCTGATGGTCTGGTAAGGACTGTCGGCACGCACCATGAACATGCCCGCCTGCGAGTAGGTGGCGTTGATGATGCGGATGTTCCTGCACGGCGCGCGACCGATGCCGTTGACCGCCTCGTAGGTCACTTCGCCGGTGGCGAGCGCGATGTCGAGCGAGCCCTCATCAATGCGGCCGACGTTTTCGCCGCTGCCCTTGGTGTTGATCGGCTCGATGTCGAGCGTCGGGTCGGTGGCATTGAGCACCTCCGCATAAGGCCAGCCGTAGGCGGGGAAACCGCCGCCGGGGGTTGCGGTGCCGAGCACGACTTTTGTTTTTTGCGCTGCCATTTTCTCTGCCTCCTCCAAGGATCGAAAGCGGCAGTGTAATCGCTAAACACGACAGCGCGTCAATTGCGTCCCTGGCGGCGGTGTAGGATGCCGCCATGAATCCGGATGCCGCCCCGCCACATCCCGCACGCACGGCAGGACTGCTGATACTCGTGCTGGGCCCGCTGGCCTGGCTGCTGTTCGGCCACGGTGAACCGATTCCGCAGGACCGTGGTTACCACCTCTTCGCCGACGGCCGCAGCTGCCTGGGCATTCCCAATTTCGGCAATATCGCCTCCAACGGGCTGTTCCTGCTGGTCGGCATTGCCGGCGTGCGCCACTGCTGGCGCAGGCGCGAGGGTGCGTGGCGCGCCTGGCTGGTGTTTTTCACCGGCGTCGCGCTGGTGTTTTTCGGTTCGTCCTGGTACCACCGCGCCCCGGGCGACGACACGCTGGTGTGGGACCGGCTGCCGATGACCGTCGGCTTCATGGCATTGTTCGCCGCACTGGTCAGCGAGCACCTCGGCCCGCGGCTGGAGCTGAGGCTGCTTGCCGGGGCGCTGGCGGTCGGCGCATCCAGCGTATTCTGGTGGCAATGGAGCGGCGACCTGCGCATCTACATCTGGGTGCAGGGCGCGCCGCTGCTGGCCATTCCCTACCTGGTGGCCGCATTTGCCGGCCGTTACGACCGGCGCCACTACCTGCTCTACGGCGTGGGGCTTTATGTGCTGGCCAAGATCGCCGAATGGCTGGACCACGAGATCTACGCCGCGACCGCCACCGCGATCAGCGGCCATTCGGCGAAACACCTGCTCGCCGCGCTGGCGGTGTTCTGCGTGCTGCGGATGCTGCAGACGCGTCAGAGTCTGACGCCGGTCGCCTCTTCCCAGTAGCGGACGATCTCGGTCTGGTCGACGGTCGCGCCGACTCTCGACACCGCATCGCTCCACAACGCGGAGACTTTCTCGCCCAGCGGCACCGCCGCGTCGAGGGCATGCGCCATGTCGACGGCGATCTTCACGTCCTTGGCGATGAAACTGAGCGCCATGCCGGTGGCGTACTTGTGGCTGAGGATCTGCGGAATCACCTTCTTCTCGATCGGATGGTTGCGGCCGGCACACATCGGGATCAGCGCTTCCGACATCATTTTCGGATCGAGGCCGAACTTCTTGCCGATGGTCAGCGCCTCGATGGCGTTGATCAGCGCGCAGGCGTTGATGTAGTTGGCCAGGGCCTTCATCGCATGCCCCGCGCCGATCCCGCCGCAGTGCACGATGCTGCGGCCCATTGCCTTCAGCGCCGGCGTGACTTCCGCCACCAGTTCCGCGCTGCCGCCGGCCATGATGTCCAGCGTCGCGTCCTTGGCGAACACCACGCCGCCCATCACCGGAGCATCAACCATGCGCAGGCCGAGCTTCTGCAGAGCCTCCGCGGTCGCCCGGGTGCCGGTCGGGTCACAGGTGCCCATGTCGACCAGCACCGCGCCCTTGGGCATCGCCGCGGCTGCGCCGCCCGCATCCAGCATCACTTTGCGCACGACCTTGTCATCGGGCAGCATCGTGAATACGGCATCCTTGCCGGCCGCCAGTTCGGCCAGCGATTGCGCCGCCTTGCCGCCGTGCTGGGCGACGAAAGCGGCCGCCGTTTCCGGGCGCGCATCGAACACCGTGACATCTAAACCCGCTTTCAGCAGGTTCGCCGCCATCGGATTGCCCATGTTGCCGACACCGATGAAACCGATTTTTTTGATGGTATTCATGCACAAACCCCAAGGTCAAAATCAAAAGCAGCCACAGAGGTCACAGAGAGCACAGAGAAAAACCAAGTCAAAACCTTAACCGGGGGATCTGGTTTTGAAGTTCCCTGTGTTCTCTGTGCCCTCTGTGGCTAAAGGTTTTAAAGCTTTTTTCGGCCCTACCAGACCGCCCCGCGCGCGGTGATCGGCCACAGGGCTTCGACCTTGCCACCGCGCACGCAGACATAGTGGTCATACAGATTCACGGTCGGGTCGCAATGCCCGGGGATCAGTTTGATCTTGTCGCCCAGATTGAAACCCGATGAACCGTTCATCCGGATCACGCCATGCTCGTCGGAGGCCTTCAGGAATTCCGCCTGCGGAAAATCGGCGACCCGCGGCATGCCGGAATCGACGCTGGAAGCCTTCAGCCCGGCATCGACAATGGCGATGTCTTCGCGCGTGCGGCTCATCACCGTCGCATAGACGAACAGGCTGTGTTCGAAACGCGGAATGCCGCTTTCGGTCCAGTCGTTCCTGGCGTAGTCGGCATCCATGAAAATATAGGAGCCGGCCTGCAACTCGTCGTAGACCGTGCTCGCCGCCTCGAACAGGTAGGTGCCGGTGCCGGCACCCGTGACCTTGCCCCGCGGCAGGCCAGCCTTTGCCGTGAGCGCCAGTGTTGTTTTCACCGCATCGACCGCCGCAGCGATCGCGGTGCGGCGCTCCCCGACACTCCGAAAATGCTGGGCCGCCCCCTGGTAGGCCTGCAGCCCGGCGTAGCGCAGGTTCCTGCAGGCGGCAACGGCCTGGGCAATCTTCAGCGCCGGCTCGCCGGGCTCGACGCCGCAGCGGTTGGCACCAACATTGACCTCGACCAGCACATCGATGACGACGCCGAATTCGTGCGCGGCGGCATCGATGTCCTTCACATTGCCGGCGTCGTCGGCGCAGACGGTGACCTTGGCCTGTTTCGCCAGCGCGGCGAGCCGCCGCAGCTTTGCCATGCCGACGACCTCGTTGGCAATCAGCACGTCCGGCACGCCGCCTTCGACCATGGCCTCCGCCTCGCTGACCTTCTGGCAGCAGACGCCGACCGCGCCCAGCGCGATCTGGCGCAGCGCGATCTGCGGACACTTGTGGCTTTTCGCATGCGGCCGCAGCATGATGTTGCGGCCGGCGAGCGACTCCCTCATCCGCTGCAGGTTGCGCTCAAAGGCATCGAGGTCGAGGAGCAGCGCGGGAGTGTCGACGTCCGCGAGATCCATGCCCGGCCGCGCGGGCGGGATTTTCGGCATCAGGCGTCCTTCTTGCCGTGCTCCGGCCCGTAATAGCCGCCGGCCATGGTGCCGTCAGCAGCCTTGCCGATGATGCCGTGGGACATGTCCTTGACCGCGAAGAACATCGCGTCCTCCTCGGGCATCGCAATCGTGTAATGCACGATGTTCGCCGGGAAATAGAGCAGCGTGCCGGGACCGCAGATCTGCTCCGGGCCGTCGCCGACCTTGACCCGCATCCGCCCCTTGACGATGTAATTCCACTGCTCGTTGGGATGCAGGTGCGGACGCGAGCCGGTGCCTTTCTCCTTGGTGACCAGCGCGCATTGCATGCGCTCGCCCTCGACCACCGGGCCCATCGCCGTCGAATAACCGGTGCCGGCCTCGATCTTGCCCATTTCCGTCAGCGGGAAAATGAATTTGCCGTTGCCGCCCTTGACGGCGCCCTTGGTCTTGGTTTCTGCATCGGACATGATGTGGCTCCCCGCTGGGTTCAGATGACCGCCTTGAGCCCCGCCTGTTCGGCGCCATGGGCGCAGACCGCCTCGTCCTCGTCACCGGTGCCGCCGCTGGCGCCGGCGGAACCGACGATATTGCCGGCGGCATCCTTGAGCACGACTGCGCCGGTCTGCGGCAGGAACTTGCCCTGGGCCGTGGATGCCAGCGTGATCATGAAATTGGGATTGTCCTTGGCGCGTCCCGCGAGCGCGCGGCTGGACATGCCCATCGCCACCGCGCCCCAGGCCTTGCCCAGCGCCACGTCGAAACGGAACATCGAGGCATTGTCCTGGCGCTGCGCCGCGACGATGTGGCCCGAGGCATCGAGCACCACCACCGCCAGGGGGTTCACTTTCATTTCCTTCGCCTTGGCGAAGGCTTTTTCGATCAGGGTGTTTGCCTGCTGCAGCGTGATCTTGGACATGCGTTTCTCCGTGATGGGTGGACAGCAACCGCGTGGACACGGACCGCCCTGTGGACGGCCCGCGGAATGGGCAGAGGACTATACAAAGGCCGCGGATTCGGTGTCAACGAGGCGGCTCAGGCCACTCTCGGCGCAATCAGTCCTTCGCGTTCGAGCAGCTGGTAGACGCCACCCGCGCGCACCAGCGCCATCAGCGGCCCCGGCAGCGGCCTGCCGGCCAGCTCGCTGCCGCGGCTGACGTTGCGCACACGGGCGGCCTCGAAATCGACCTCGGCCTCCTCGCCCTCGCTGAAAGCCGCGTGCACGCCCGGGCACTCCAGCGCCGGAAACGCGAAGTTCACGCAGTTGCGCAGGAACAGGCCGTTCAGCGACTCCGCAACCAGGCAGGCAAGCCCGAGATTCTTCAGCGAGCGTGCTGCAGCACGGCTGGAACCCATGCCGAAATTGCGGCCGCCGATCAGGATGTCGCCCTTGCGCACCTGCTGCGCCCAGCCCGGCCGGTTGGCATGGAACACGAACTGGGCCTGTTCCTCGTGCGTCAGGTAGAAAGCCTTGTTGGGCAGGATCAGGTCGGTGTTGATGTTGTCGCCGACGATCCACACGCGTGCCTTGAAATTCATGGTCTTAACCCCTTTAAGCCACAGAGGTCACAGAGAACACCGAGAAAAACCTGAACCGTTGTTTCATAACCGAATCTGGTTTTTGAGGTTCTCTGTGCTCTCTGTGACCTCTGTGGCTGTGCTTTTGACTTTGATCTCTAATTACCCAAAAACTCCCGCGGATCGGTGATCGTGCCGGTCAGCGCAGAGGCCGCGACCGTCGCCGGCGAGGCCATCCAAACCTGTGCACTCGGATCGCCCATGCGGCCCTTGAAGTTGCGCGTGCTGGAGGTGATGCAGACCTCCTCCGGCCCGAGCACGCCCATGTGGCCGCCGCCGCAGGCGCCGCAGGTCGGCGGCGCGATCATCGCGCCGGCCTCGAGCAGCGTTTGCACTGCGCCGCTGGCGACCACGTCGCGATACACAACCTGTGAAGCCGGCGTGACGATGAAGCGCACGCCCGGCGCGACCCGGCGGCCCTTCACCACGCTCGCCGCCAGCTCGATGTCGTCCTGAGTACCGTTGGCGCAGGAACCGATATAGGCCTGGTCGATGCGCGTGCCTGCAGCCTCGCCCACCGGCCGCGAGTTGTTGACCACGCTGTCGGGCAGCGCGACCAGCGGCTCGAGGCCGGACAGGTCAACCGCGCGCACCGCGAGGTATTGGGCATCGGGATCCGGCTTGACCGGCTGGAACGGCGCCGGGTTGCGCGCACGCATCCATTCAGCGAGCCTGTCATCCGCCTCGAAGGTCGCGAACTCCGCCGACAGCTCGGCCGACATAGCGGCCATGGTCTTGCGCGCGTTGACCGACAGATCGGCCAGTCCCGGTCCGCCGTATTCGACATTCATCGTCGCATGCGCGCCGTGCACGCCGGCGATCTGCAGGAAGGCGTCCTTCGCGGTGACCGCCGGCGACAGCTTGCCGCTCAGCTCGTAGCGCACGGTTTCGCCGCAGCGGAACCAGGTCTGGCCCTTGATCGCGGCATAGATGATGTCGGGTCCGCCGACGCCGCGCGCGAGGCAGTTGAACACGCCGGCGCTGCAGGTGTGGGAATCGCTGCACAGCAGCACCGAGCCCGGCAGCGCATAGCCGTAATCAGCCACCAGCTGGTGGCTGATGCCCTGGTTGTGGCCGACGTCGTGGAAACGCCGGATGCCGAACTTCTTGACGAAGGCGCGGCCGGTGACCTGGGCCGCCGCAGCCTGCTGCGTCGGCGCCGGCACGCGATGATCGAAAGTCACAACGATTTTCTCCGGATCGGCAACCTTCAGGATGTCGCGCCAGTTGTTCGGCATGAAGTTGTTGTCGAACAGGATCACGGTGTCGACATCGACCGTGACCACATCGCCCGGCGCCACGGTTTTGCGGCCGCTTTTTGCGGCAAGAATCTTCTCGGCAATGGTCATGCCCATGGATGGCACCTTTCGGACTGATGAGTGATGGGGGGCTGGTGACTGGTGACTGGTGATTGGTAACTGGTAATTGGTGGGTGGAAACGGGGTCCCGGACGCGCCAATCACCTGATCACTTAATCACCCAATCACGGGTTCTGCCGTTGATCAGCCCCCCTTGTATTTCTCTTCCAGCTGATCCAGGAATTTCATGCCCATCAGGTCATTGAGCTCCTCGAAGCCGACCTGCAGGTCGGTGCGTTCAACCACCTTGTTCTGGCCGACGACCTCGTCCTTGAACACCGCCAGCGCGTTCATCATGCCGCGCAGCGCGGCAGTGGTCAGCAGGCGCGGATAACTCACGGCGGCGACACCGATGTCCTGCAGTTGCTTAGGGCTCATCAGCGGTGTGGTCTTGCGCGGGCGCATGCCCAGCCCCATGTTGACGATCAGCGGCTTGGGCACGTTTTTCGCCACCTTGGCGATGTCCTCCTTCGACAGCAGGGCATCGGCATACATCACGTCGGCGCCGGCCTCGGCGTACAGGTTCAGGCGGCGTATCGCCTCGTCGACGCCATGGGGGCCGGCGGCATCGGTGCGCGAGACGATGACGAAGTCGTTGTCGCGGCGCGCGTCCACCGCGGCCTTGACCTTCTGCACCATCTCCTCGGCGGGTATGCAGGCCTTGCCGGCCATGTGGCCGCAGCGCTTGGGCCAGACCTGGTCCTCGATCATCAGCGCGGCCATGCCGGCCTTCTCGAATGCGCGCACGACAAAGTGCACCGTCATCGCGTTGCCGTAGCCGGTATCGGCGTCGGCGCGCAGCAGCAAATCGGAGCAATCCGCGAGCCGCCGCGCATTGTTGAGATTCTCCTCGAAAGTCATCACGCCGCGGTCGGCCCAGCCCATGCGGCTCTCCGAGACGCCGGCGCCGGAGATCGACGCCGTCCTGAAACCGGCCTGCTCGACCAGACGCACGCTGTAGCCGTCGTAGACGCCGGGCTGGATCAGGATTTCCTTGCTATTGATCAGTTCCTTGAACTGCTTCCCTTTGCTCATCATGTGAAATTTCTCCTGATAATGTATGCATGCATTCTATCAATACGAATGAACAATGCCGGCTTGATATATCGGATAATGGACTCACCCACGAACAAAGGATCGCACTCGACTAAAATGCGCCCTTCACCGGAGATCCTCATGCGCACGAAGACCACCACCGAGCTGAGACGACTGTTAAAAGGCGGAAAAACCCTGGTCAAGCCCGGCGCCTTCAACGCATTGTCGGCGATGATCATCGAAAAGGCCGGCTTCCAGTGCTGCGGCGTCACCGGCTACGGGGTTTCAGCGTCACTGCTCGGCAAGCCCGACGTCGGCCTGATCACGCTGGATGAAATCGTGATGATCACCCGTTACATCGCCCGCGCTGTCAGTATCCCGGTAATCGCAGATGCCGACACCGGTTTCGGCAATGCCATCAACGTCATGCGCACGGTCGAGGACTTCATCGTTGCCGGCGCAGCAGCGATCCACATCGAGGACCAGGTGGCGCCCAAGCGCTGCGGCCATGTCGCCGGCAAGCAGATCATCCCGCTGGAGGAAATGACCGGAAAACTGCGCGCCGCCGACCATGTGCGCCGTGAACTCGATCCGGATTTTGTCTTGATCGCGCGCTGTGACGCGCGCGGCGTCTCCGGGGGCAGCGTCGATGAACTGATCCGCCGCGCCAATGCCTACATCGATGCCGGCGCCGACATGATTTTCCCGGAGGCGCTGACCTCGGAAGCGGAGCTCGAGCGCTGCGCCAGGGAAATCAGAGGGCCGCTGCATTTCAACCGCACCGGCGTGTCGCCGCGATTGCCGGTGTCACGCCTGAATGAACTCGGCATTGCGATGGTGTCCAATGCCACAGGTTCGCTGCGCTCGTCTACGGTTGCGATGGTCGATTATTTTGCTGAGTTCGCCAAAGACGACGTCGAGGCCGTCAAGCGCTTCGAGGCGCGAACGAAGGATCATCCCGCCGGCAACATGCATGCCTTCATCGGGTTTTCAGACATCAAAAAGCTGGAAGAGGAATTCCTGCCCAGTGCCGAAGTGCTGGCCAAGTACGAAGGTTCAGTCGGCTTTCAGCCCTGATCCCGCGAGACTGCTGCTTACAATAAACGAGGAGACCCGACATGCGCATAACATCCATCCTGCTGATTGCCACAGCCCTAGCCGCCCCGGGAATGGCCGTTGCCCAGAGCTATCCGACCAAGCCCATCCGCATCGTCGTCGTCAGCACGCCGGGCGGCAGCGTCGATACCCTGGCGCGCACGGTCGGCCCCAAGCTCGCGGGGCGCTGGAACCAGCAAGTGCTGGTGGACAACCGCCCCGGCGCGGGCGGCGCGATTGCTGCTGAAATCGTGGCGAAGTCACCGCCCGACGGCTACACGCTGATCATGGGCACCGTGGCCTCGTTCGCGACCAATGTAAGCCTGCGCAAATCGCTGCCTTACGACCCGGTGAAGGATTTCTCGCCTATCTCGCTGGTCGCGACCCAGAACCTGATGCTGCTGATCCACCCGTCAGTGCCGGCCAAATCGGTCAGGGAACTGACGGCCATCGCAAAGAAGCAACCCGGCGTGCTGTCCTTCGCCTCGGCCGGCAACGGCACCGGCGGACACCTTTCGGGCGAGCTCTACAAGATGCTTGCGGGTGTCGACCTGCTGCATGTGCCTTACAAAGGGGTGCAGCCGGCACTCATCGACGTGGTCAGCGGCCAGGTGTCGATGACTTTCGCCAGCATCATTTCCGCAATGCCGCAGGTCAGGAACAGCCGCCTGCGTCCGCTCGCGGTGACTGGTGCCCAGCGTTCACCCGCAGCGAAGGAACTGCCGACAATGATCGAAGCGGGCGTCAAGGGTTACGAATCATCCACTTGGTACGGCCTTCTGGCGCCAGCTGGAACTCCGGCAGATATCGTCGGCAAACTCAGCGCTGAAGTCGTCGCGATCCTGAAAAGCCCGGAAATGAACGATCGGTTGTCGAAGGAAGGCGCCGATCCCGTCGGCAACACGCCCGCCGAGTTCGCGCGGCACATCCAGTCCGAAATCGAAAAATGGCGAAAGGTGATACGGGCCGCCGGCATCCAGCCGAATTGAGAATCCTGTCTCGGCGCGGAACCGGGTTCCTCTCCCCGTCGCGATACAGCGTCACCCGCCGCATATCGAGCCCGCAACGGCTTATCGGTTGGGCTCGACCAACAAACAGCAGGGCTGCGCCTTGCCGAAGGCGCAGCTTGTGCTTACCGGCTACGGCAGCTTGACCAGCCGAAGGGCAGGTAGGCCGGACACCATCCGATGAGGCCAGTGGCCAGGGGAAGCACGCCGATCCAGCCCCAGGTTCCCACGGTGCCGGTCGCCGCAAGTCCGATCAGGATCAGCCCGGCAGCAATACGCAACACGCGATCGATTCCACCCACATTCGCCTTCATTCTCGCCTCCGTCAGTTTCAGGTTGATGGACTGAAGAATTCTGGGCCGCTTGCCGGTGTCCGTCTGTAACCTGGGTTACATAAGGCTCCACTGCCGGTCATCCGCGGGCGATGTCCGACAGCGCCCTGGGATTGCTGACAGTGACCTTTTCGCGCGACAGGCTGACCCAGCCGCGGGTTTCGAAGCTGCGCAGCAGCCGGCTCACGATCTCGCGTACGCTGCCGAGCTCGTCGGCCAGTGCCTGGTGGGTTTCCTGGATGACCGGGCCGCGCCGGATCAGCAGCTGGGCAAGGCGCTGATCCAGCCGGCGAAAAGCCACTTCCTCCACCAGTTCCATGACTTCGGCCAGCCGCGAGGCATAGAGCCCGAACACGAAGCGGCGGAAAGGTTCGTGCTCCAGAATCAGTGCCTGGAAAGATTCCGGCGGCAGCAACAGCAGGATGACAGCACTCTCGGCGGTGCCTGTCGCGTTGTAATCGGCCTGCCCCAGCAGGCACCCCCCGGACAGTACGCAGCCATCCCCGGGCTCGACGCGGTAGAGCAGGATTTCCCGTCCGTTGGCTGCGGTCTTCACCACCCGGACGGCGCCCTCCAGCAGCAGAGGAAAGCCCCGGCAGGGATCCTGCACATCGAAAAGCACCGTGCCCGCCGGCACCTGCACGAACTGTGCTGTCGCCAGCAACCGGTCGAGCCGCTGTTCGGGCAACCCCGCCAGGGCCGGAAAATGACCGAGCACCCGCTCGCGCAGAATCTTCGCCTCCATTGCGACGAGTATACCGGTCCCGCTCGGCAGGCTCCGGGGTTCTGTGACCGCAGTCACTGAAGCCAAGTCCCTGCCTTCTGCATACTCGCCTGAACCGGAACCGGAATCCGTCCGAAGGAGTAGCACATGAATCCGAGTCTGAAACGAGTGAACTGGTCGCCCTACCTCGTCGGCGCCGGCATCGGCGTACTGAGCTGGGTGGTGTTCGTGGTGGTCGCCAACCCCATCGGCATCACCACCGCGATCTCGCAGCTGGCCGGCGGTGCCGCCAGCGTGGCCATCGGCGGAGAAACCGTGGCACAGAATCCGTACTGGGCGAAACATCCGATGAAACTCGACTACGGCACCCTGTTCCTGGTCGGCACCTTCCTCGGCGCCCTGCTCTCGGCTCTGACCTCGCGCAGTTTCAGGATCGAGACCATTCCCCCGGTATGGCGCGAGCGTTTCGGTCCCTCGGTGACACGCCGCATGGTGGTGGCCTTCGTCGGCGGTGCGCTGGCGATGTACGGCGCGCGCATGGCCGGCGGCTGCACCAGCGGCAACGGGATTTCACAGGGACTGCAGCTCGCGGTGGTGGGCTGGACCTTCCTCGTGGTGATGTTCGCATCGGGACTGGGCACTGCCTGGCTGCTGTTCCGTCCGCGCCACTGATCCCACCGATAAAGGAGAAATCAACATGTTCCCGATTACCGGCAATGCTGCCCTGATTCTCGCGGTCCTCTTCGGCGCCGCCTTCGGCTGGCTGTTGCACCGCGGCAGGTTGCTCGATTACGACGTCATCATCAACCAGTTCCGCTTCCGCGATTTCACCGTGCTCAAGGTCATGTTCACGGCCATCGTGGTCGGCGGCATCGGCGTGCTGGTGCTGGTGAATCTCGGCGCTGCAAAGTTCCATGTCCGCGACGCCAACATGCTGGGCACCATCATCGGCGCCGCCATATTCGGTGTCGGCATGGTGCTCTACGGCTACTGCCCGGGTACCGGTGTCGCCGCGATCGCGACCGGCAAGATCCATGCACTGGTCGGGGCTGCGGGCATGCTGTTCGGTGCGATGCTCTACGCTGTGTCCTTCGCCTGGGTGAACAGCCACATCCTGTCGGTATGGAAACTGGGCAAGGTGACGCTGTCCGGCGTCACCGGGCTGCCGCAGGGCCTGCTGCTCGCGCTGCTGGCCGCCGCCGCGATTGCAGTGTTCGTGGCGATCGAGCGCAGCGGCGTGGAACAGCGCTGATTACCAGGCCACCGCGCCGCCGTCGACCGGGATGATTGCGCCGGTCATGAAGTTGGAGGCCTGTGAAGCCAGCAGCACGGCGATGCCCTTGAGGTCGTCGGGGCCGCCGGTGCGGCCGAGCGGAATCTCGCGCTCGACGTTGTCCTTGTTCTTCACGTACATCTTCTCGTTGATCGGCGTCACGAAGAATCCCGGGCAGATCGCGTTGACCTGGATATTGTGCTGCGCCCATTTCACCGCGAGGTCGCGGGTGAAGTTGACCAGCGCGCCCTTGCTCGAACCGTAGGCGATCGAGTTGTAGGCGGCGGGGTTGCGCCCGACAAGGCCGGCGATCGAGGCGATGTTGATGATCTTGCCGCGCTTCTGCTTGATGAACTCGCGACCGATGGCCTGCGCGCAAAGGAAGGGCGCGGTGATGTTGAGGTCGAACACCTGTTGCCAGCGTTCGAGCGGCGTGTCCTCGGGCGGCGCGACCCAGGCGCGGCCGGCATTGTTGACCAGCACGTCGACGCGGCCGAATGTTTTCAGCACCTCGTTTTTCATCGCCTCGACCTGGTCGGCCTTGGTCACGTCGCAGCCGATGGCCAGCGCTTTCACGCCCAGCTTCTCAATCTGGCCGACGGCCTCTTCGCAGACCTCGACACGGCGCGAGCAGATCACGATGTTCGAGCCGGCTTCCGCCAGACCCTTCGCCATTTGGAGGCCAATGCCGGTGGCGCCGCCGGTGACGACGCTGACCTGGCCCTCGAGGTTCATCAATTCCTGGACTTTTGCCATTACCGACTCCTGCAGAATATTCTAAAAATATCAATTAAAACAAGTAGCTATATCAATCCTTCAGCAACAGCCCGGCGATGATATTGCGCTGGATCTCGGACGTGCCCTCGTAGATGCGCACGATACGCGCGTCGCGGAAGGTGGTCTCGATGCCGACCTCGCGCATGTAACCCATGCCGCCGTGGATCTGCACCGCGGCGTCGACGACACGGCCGAGCGCCTCGGTGGCAAACAGTTTCGCGGTCGAGGCCTCCATCGTGCCGCGCTCGCCACGCAGCAGCGTGTCGATCGCGCGCTGCGTCAGTCCGCGCGCCGCGTCGCGCGCGACCGCCATGTCGGCGAGCATCCACTGCAGGCCCTGGTGTTCGGCAAGCCGCTTGCCGCCCTGGCTGCGGGTTTTCATGTATTCGGCGGTCTGCTCGATCAGCTTGTCCATCATGCCGCAGCAGCGCGCCGACACCGTCACCCGGCCTGCGGTCAGCGTCTTCATCGCCTGCACATAACCCATGCCTTCCTCGCCGAGCAGGTTTTCCGCCGGCACTTCGCAGTCGGTGAAGGACAGCGGCGCCGTGGTGCAGCCGTGCATGCCCATCTTCAGTTCGTTTTTGCCTATGGCGAAACCCGGCGTGCCGCGCTCGACGACGAAGGCCGAGATGCCCTTGATCCCCTTCGACTTGTCGGTGATCGCCATCACCGTGAACACCTGCGCCAGCCCGGCGTTGGTGATGTAGATCTTCTCGCCGTTGAGCACGTAGCGATCGCCCTTCCTCACCGCGGTGGTGCGCATCGCCGCGGGATCGGAGCCGGCCTGGGGTTCGGTCAACGCGAAGGCGCCGACCCATTCGCCGCTGGCCATGCGCGGCAGGAACTTCTTTTTCTGCGCGGTATTGCCCAGCGCGACGATGCCGGTGGTGCTGATGCCGGTGTGGTTGCCGATCAGCGTGGCGAAACCGTAGTTGGTCCGCCCCATGACCTCCTCGATTGCGCACTTGCCGGCGAGGTCGAGGCCGCTGCCGCCGTATTCCTCGGGAATCGTCAGCCCGAACAGGCCCATGTCGCGGGCGAGCTGGACGAGATCGTCGGGGATCGCATCGTTCTCCTCGATCCAGCGCGAGCGCGGATCGACCTCGGCGCGCACGAATTTCGCGACTTCGTCGCAGAGCAGGCGGACTTCCTCGGAAACGGCCATGGCTCAGCCTTTCATGCGGATCAGCGCATCCGCCGCCTTCACGCCCCCGCCCTTCGGCATCACGATCAGCGGATTGATGTCGAGTTCGGCGACCTGGTCCTTGAGGTCCACCGCCAGCGCCGACAGCTTCACCAGCGCATCGGCCAGCGCGTCGACGTCCGCCGGCGGCTTGCCGCGGGCGCCGGCAAGCACCGGGTAGCCCTTGATCTCCCCGATCATTTCGCGCGCCATCGCCGGCGTGATCGGCGCGAGGCGGAAGGACACGTCCTTCAGCACCTCGGCGAAGATGCCGCCGAGGCCGAACATCACCGCCGGCCCGAACAGCGCGTCGTTGGTGACGCCGACGATGGCCTCTATGCCGCCGCCGACCATCTCCTGCACCAGCACGCCGTCGATGCGCGCATCGGCCTTGTAGGCTTTGGCGTTGTTCAGGATCTCGTCGTAGGCGGCAGCGACACCGGCGGCGTCGGCGACGTTGAGCTTCACCGCCTTCGCTTCGGTCTTGTGCGAGATGTCGGCCGACTGCACCTTCATCGCCACCGGGAAGCCGATCTTCTGCGCGGCAGCAACTGCAGCATCGCGGCTGGTCGCCAGCTGTTCCTGGGTCACCGCAATCCCGTACTCGGCGAGCACCTGCTTCGCCGCGTATTCGGCAACGTCTCCCGTCTTGCCCTTCAGCAGGGCCTGCGCGGCCGGACGGCTGATCACCGGCGGCTTGTCGTTTTTCTGCGCTGCGTTGCGGCGTACCGCCTCGGCATACCAGGACACCGCCGCCAGCGCGCGCCCGCAGCGCACCGGTGACTTGTAATGCGGGATCCGCGCGGCATCCAGAGCGGCATAGGCTTCGGGTGCCACCACGTCGCGCGCGCTCCACGAAATGAAAATCGGCTTCTCGGTCTGCGCCGCGACAGACACGATTTCACCGGCGACCTTCTGCGCGATCTCGCCCTGCAGCGAGGCATTGATCATCGCGATGCAGTCCACGCCCGGGTCGTCGTTGATCGCCTGCAGCGTGCGGTTGATCAGGCTCAGGTCGTTGAAAATGGCGGCAGTGACATCCACCGGATTGCCGACCGAGCCGAAGGACGGCACGAACTCCTTCAGCTTGGCAACGGTCTGCGGCGCGAGCTCGGCCATGCGCATGCCGCGGGCGACGATTTCGTCGGTCATCAGGATGCCGGCGCCGCCGGAAATGGTGATGATCGCCACGCGGTTGCCGCGCGGCAGGCGCTTCGCGCGCAGCGCGCGGCCATAGTCGACGAGGTCCTGGATGTCGTCGACCTGGATGATCCCCTTCTGTTTGAACGCCGCCTTGTACAGGGCCATCGCGCCGCCGAGGTTGGCGGTGTGAGAGGCTGCCGCCTTCTGGCCCTGCTCGGTGTTGCCGACCTTCCACATCAGGATCGGCTTGCCGGCCGCGAGCGCCTGGTCGCCGACGTCGAGGATCCGCCGCGCATCCTTCACGCCCTCGATGTAGGCACCAATGATCTCGGTCTGCGGATCGCGGATGAAATACTCGAGGAAGTCCAGCGTCGACACGCCGATCTCGTTGCCGGTGGTGACCATCTGCCGGAACGGCAGGCCGCCGTCGAGAGAGGACAGGTTCATCACCGAAAAGCCGAAGCCGCCGGACTGCGACACCATGCTCACCGTGCCGGCGGTGTAGTCGGCGTTGAACACCGAACCGAAGCCGGCGTAGACCGCGTCGGCGGGATTGATCATGCCCTGGCAGTTGGGGCCGATGACGCCGATGTTGTACTGCTTCGCGATATCGGCGAGCTGCTGCTGCATCGCCACGCCCTGGCCTCCGGTCTCCGAGAAACCGGAACTGAAAATGATGACATAGGGAATGCCCTTCTTGCCGCAGGCGGTGAGCATGTCGGCCACGCGCGTGGCATTGACCAGGATCAGGCCGAGCTCCGGCGTCTCCGGCAGCGACTCGATCGAAGGCCAGCATTTGACCCCCGAAATCTCCTGGTACTTCGGATTGATCGGGTAGAGCTTGCCCTTGTACCCGTGGGACAGCAGGTGTTTCAGCGGCTGGCCGCTGATGGTGACGAGGTCCTGCGAGGCGCCGATGATGGCGATGGACTTGGGGCTGAAAAAACGCTCGATGTCGGTACGCATGAGGGACGGTGATCAGTGTTTCGGAATTGGAAATTTGTTGCGGCGGGAAGGCCCTGATTATACGCCGCGGTGTCCGCGCACCGCCCCATGCTAAGATCAATGCGAGCCGTTCAGGACCATATTATGAGCACCCCCGCAAGCGCCGTTCTGCCGTCACGCCCGTTCCGCGATGTCTGGCTGATCTCCGCCGGACACGGCCTCACCCACTGGTATCCCGCCACCTTCTACGTGCTGCTGCCGCTGATCGGCAAGGAACTCGGTCTCTCCTATACGCAGATCGGCTTCCTGATGAGCATGCAGCACATCGCCGGCGCGCTGTCCAACCTGCCGGGCGGCATGATCGTCGACTCCATCGGCAAGAAGGGCTACCTGATGGCGGCCTCGCTGTTCTGGGTGGGCTTTCCGTACGCGCTGATGAGCCTGACCAACAGCATGTGGATGCTGGTGATCTGCCTGATGCTGGTCGGCATCGGCAACAACCTGTGGCACCCGGCGGCGATCCCGACGCTGGCCCACCAGTATCCGCAGCGCAAGGGGCTGGTGCTGTCCTTCCACGGCATGGGCGGCAACATCGGCGAGGCGCTGGCACCGATGGCGGCCGGCGCGCTGCTCGCCTGGTTCAGCTGGCGCGAGGTGGTGGTCATCAACATCGTGCCGGGGCTGGTGATGGCGACGCTGATCCTGGTCATGGTCGGCGCGCTGACCACCGTCCGCGAGGGCACGAAAAAAGGCGGGGATGTCAACGCCGCCAGCGGCGGCTGGGATGCGCGCCAGTACCTGCGCGACCTCGGCAGCCTGCTGCGCAACCGCGCGCTGATGCTGATCTGCGTCAGCGGCGGCTTCCGCACGCTGACCCAGGTCGGTCTGATGGTGTTCCTGCCGGTTTACCTCGCGTACGAACAGGGTTATTCGCCGATCGCCGTCGGCGTCTGCATGACGGTGCTGCAGGTCGCCGGCCTGATCGCCGGGCCGATTGCCGGCCATGTCTCCGACAAGTTCGGCCGCCGCCATGTCGTGCTGTCGAGCATGGTGCTCACCGGCGTGACCATCGTCGGCATGGTGTTTGCGGGACAATCCTTCATGTTCATCGTGTTCGTCGCACTGGTCGGCTTCTTTCTCTACGCGATGCGGCCGGTGATGCAGGCCTGGGCGGTCGAGAACACACCCAAGCGCCTCGCCGGCACGGGCGTCGGGCTGCAGTTCACGATCCTGTCGATCGGCGGCAGCATCGCGCCGGCGACCTTCGGCGTCATCGCCGACACCTGGGGCGTCTACACCGCCTTCTACTTCCTCGCCGCCACCATCGTCGCCGCCAACCTGCTGGTGGTGTTCGTGCCGAAGGACGGCACGCGCACGGCAACATGAGCTGGCAACCCCGGCAGGAGATCGAGCTGGTCGCCGGCACGCCCGCCGGCGGCGGCCAGGACCGTCCGGCGCGCGCGCTGCTGCAGGTGCTGGAATCCCGGGGCCTGATCGACGTCCCGGCGCGGCTCACCAACATTCCGGGGCGCGGCGGCGGCAATGCCTGGGATTACCTGGCGCGGCATCCCGGCGATCCGCATGTGGTCGCGATCAACTCGCCGACCATCATCACCAACCGCCAGCTCGGCGTCAGCGATTTCGACGATCGCGCGCTGACACCGCTGGCCACGCTCTACACCGAATACATCGCCTTCCTGGTGCGCGCCGATTCGCCGCTCGCCGATGCGGCCGCGCTGCTGGCGCGGCTGCGGGATCCGGCGGCGATCACCATCGCGATGGCCACCGCGCGCGGCAATACCAACCACATGGCGCTGGCGCAGCTTGCGCGCCATGGCGGCGCCGATCCGCGCGGACTCGCGCTGCACGTTTTCGATTCGGCGCGTTACGCCGTCGCCGACCTCCTCGAGGGCAAGGCCGAGGCCGCCGCAATCACCGCGGTCAGCGCCGCGCCGGAGCTCGCCGCCGCTCGCCTGCGGGCGCTTGCGGTATCGGCGCCGCAGCGCCTCGGCCAGCTCTATGCGGACACCCCGACCTGGCAGGAACTGGGCGTCGATTGCGTGATCGGCACCTGGCGCGGCGTCATCGGGGCGGCCGGACTGGGTGCCGAACAGATTGCCTGGTGGGAGAACGCTCTGGGCAAGGCCGTCGCCAGCGCGGCTTGGCGGGACGAACTGCGGCGCCAGTACTGGCTCGACACCTGGGCCGGTCCGGCCGCGACCCGCGACCTGCTCGAGCGCGAGCGCGGAATGCTCGGCGATCTGCTCGCCGGGCTGGCGCTGCGCGCCTCAGACGATCCATCATAAGTATTTGTTTTTATTGATATTTTTGTAATTCCCTGCTGTGGTATCCTTGTCGCCCCGCGTCGCCCCCGGCGACGACCCGAGTCATCCCACCGGAGTCGGCAACGATGAAAACCGAAGTACATGTCCATGGCAGCGTTTTCCTGTGCAAGGGCGTGCGCCTGGCGCAGGTCGAACTGGCGCTGCGTCCCTGGCTGGATTACGTGGATGCCGACCACCTCGCCGACGCCAAGAGCCTCGAGCGCGACGAGCCGGGCATCGTCTATGACGCCGGCGAGCGCGTGGTCAGCATCTGCTGGACCGGCGACGTCGGCCGCAGCTTCCACAACAAGCTGACCGAAGCCTGCAACAACCTCGGCCCGCTGACCGAGTACGCCTCGGAAGTCGAGATCACCTATTACCAGGACAGCGGCGAGGACGAGTTCTACCAGTTTTTCGTCGGCCCCACGCCGGAAGCCATCCACGAATTCCGCCGCCAGTGCGTGGTGGAAGACCTCAACCACATGCTGTCGCGCCACCTCGGCAAGCAGGAAGTCGAGGAAGTCACCTCGCTGGTGACGAAGATGTTCGATGCCCACACCCCGCAGAAGTCATCGGGCAGCGGCCCGGCGGCGACCGGCAACTCGACCGTCATTCCGCTGCATCCGCGCAACCGTCATCTGCACTGAAAGCAGCGCGGAACGCGGATTGATGAGCGCGGAGCGGAGAACCCGCTTCCTCTCTTATTTCCCTTTTTCGGAATCCCCGAGTTTCAGGGCGGGCATCTGCAGGTCGAGGAAGATCGCGGCAAAGCGGATCACCACGATCGCCGCCATGCCGGCATAAGCGGCGGTCGCGCGCTCGAAGCCGCCGGCCTGCAGCAGCAGGTAGAGCACGATGCCGGCAATCGCCGCGGTCGCGTAAATCTCGCGGTTGCGCAGCAGCAGCGGAATCTCCGCCAGCAGCATGTCGCGGAACACGCCGCCGGCAACCCCGGTCATCGTGCCCAGGATCACCGCGATGATGCCGCCGAAACCGGCGGCCTCGGCAATGCGCGCGCCGCTGATCGCAAACAGCGCGAGGCCCAGGGCATCGGCAATCAGCAGCGCACGCAGCGGAATCCCGCGCACCCGCACCACCAGCATGGTGGCGAGCGTGGCGACGAGGATGACCCACAGGTAGCCGGTGCCCGTGAGCCAGAACACCGGGCGGTCGATCAGCAGATCGCGCAGCGTGCCGCCGCCGATTGCAGTCACCGTTGCAATCACCAGCACGCCGAACCAGTCGAGGTGCTTGCGCCCGGCGGCGAGCACGCCGCTGACGGCGAACACGGCGACGCCGAGGTAGTCCATCAGCTGAAGCGGGGTGATCGAAAGGGTCATCGGCGGCAGCCTATCAGGGTTCGAAGCGCGCCGGACCAGCGGTGCAAAGCGTCCCGCTGCGTCCGGCGCAAGGCCGGCCCGGTCCGTCAGGATCCGGGCTGGCGTTTCTTCAGCGCGTCCTTGCGGAAGCTGATCGTCGCCTCGGGATCGACCTTGACATGGATGATCGCCGGCTTGCCCGCCTTCAGCGCATCGCGCAGCGCATCGGCGGTCTCGCCGGGCGCCGTCGGGTGGTAGCCGTTGCCGCCGGTCAGCTTCATGACCTCGTCGAAACGCGGGCTGTGGACATGGGCGCCGATGTAGCGCTCGTTGTAGAAATCGCGCTGGTAGGCGATTTCCGAGCCCCAGGTGCCGTTGTCCATGACGATGCCGACAGCCGGAATGTTGCTCGCCACCGCGGTGGTCATCTCGCCCATGGTCATGCCGAAGCCGCCGTCGCCCATCAGCGAAATCGCGCGGCGGTGCGGTGCCGCGACCTGGGCGCCCAGCGCCGCCGAGTACGAAAAGCCGACCATGCCGCAGTCGAGCGGCGTCAGCAGCGCCGGCGCCTCGTAGCAGGGCAGCTGGTCGGTGGCCTGGAAGCCGGTGGTCCCGGCGTCGAGCGTGAAAATCGCGTTGCGCGGCGCCGCCTTCCTCACTTCGGCATAGATCACGTCGGGATGCATCGGCGTGCCGTCGCGCGCGCCCGAGGCTTCGCGCTCGGCCCACAAGGCGGCACGCGCCTTGAAGTACTGCTCGTTGCGCGCACGCCAGGGCGCCGCATCCGCAGCGACCGGAGACATCAGCGCGAGCAGGCCGTCGATCACCGCGCCGGCGTCGGCTGCCGCCGCCAGTGCCACCGGGAAATACCGCCCCAGCGCCAGCGGATCGATGTCGACCTGGATGATCTTCGCGGTCGGCGAAATGTCGGTGTGCTTGTAGAAGGTGGTGTTGAATCCCAGCCGCGTGCCGAGCGCGATGATCAGGTCGGCTTCGCGCGTCAGCTGGCTGGCCACCGGATTGCCGCGGGGGCCGACGCCGGCAGCGTGGAGCTTGAAGTCCATCGGCAGGATGTCGGCATGGCCGGCCGAGCTGGTCACCGGGATCTGCAGCTTCTCGGCGAGCATCGCCAGCTTCGCGCTCGCGCGCGACCACTTGATGCCGGCTCCGGCGTGGATCACCGGTTTTTTCGCGGCGAGGATCAGCTTCTGGATCTCGGCCAGCACCGCGGGGTCGGCGGCCGGCGGCCGGATCTCCGGCAGGCCCTGCGGCAGGTCGACCTCGATGTCGTGGTTGAAAATGTCGCGCGGAATGTTGACCACCACCGGCCCGCGGCGCCCGCTGTTGGCGATGCGGAAGGCCTCGAGGATGAACTCGGGGATGCGGTCGGGCCGCGGCACCGTCATCACGCGCTTGGTCACCGGCAGGAACAGCGTGTTCTGGTCAATCTCCTGGAAGGCGTCGCGGCCGAGGTGTTCGGTCGCGGCGAGACCGGTGATCGCCACCACCGGCGAGTAGGCGAACTTCGCCTGGGCGAGGCCCAGCACCATGTTCGCCGAACCGGGGCCGGCCTGGCCGCAGATGAACACGCCCGGGGTCTGGGTCACCCGGCCGTAGGCGTCGGCCATGTGCGCGCCGCAGTTCTCGTGGCGCACGCCGATGTACTCGATCTCGTCCTTGAGGTCATACAGCGCATCGTACATTTCCAGCGTGCTCGAGCCCATCAGGCCGAACACCTTCTTCACACCGGCGACGCGCAGCGCCTCCACCGCGGCGACACCGCAGCGCATTGTCTTCCTGGCCATGCCTTGTTCTCCTCTGTTGCGTTAATGCGTTACTTTTTCAGCACTTCCGGATTCGCGACGTTGACGGGCTTGCCGTCGACGAAGGCGAGGATCTGCTCCACTGCGGCGCCGTAGTAGGCTTCGTAGGTGCGTTCCTCGACATACCCCAGGTGCGGCGTGCACACCACGTTGTCCATGCCGATCAGCGGATGGGCAGCATTGAGCACCGGCTCGTCCTCGTAGACGTCGATCGCCGCGCGGCCCGGGCGCCCCGCCTTCAGCGCATTGACCAGCGCGTCCCTGGCGATGATCGGCGCGCGGCTGGTGTTGACGATCAAGGCCGTGGTCTTCATCCGCGCGAGGTCCTCCACGGTGACGATGCCGCGGGTGCCGTCATTCAGCGGCAAATGCAGCGATATCACGTCGGATTCGGCGAAAAAGGCTTCACGCGACGGCGCCACCTCGTAGCCGGCCGCCTTCGCCTTGGCCGTCGAACCCTCGCGGCCCCAGCACCAGACGCGCATGCCGAAGGCCTTGCCGACCTGCGCGACCAGACTGCCGATGCGGCCGTAGGCATAGATGCCCAGCGTCCTGCCAGAGAGCCCGCTGCCCACCGAACCCTGCCACTGGCCGTTCTTCAGGCGCTGCACCTCCTGCGGAATGCGGCGCAGCGCGGCGAGAATCAGCCCCCAGGCCAGCTCCGCGGTCGGATTGGGATTGCCGGCGCCGCCGGCCGAGACCACG
Organism: Burkholderiales bacterium; assembly: GCA_019634975.1. GTDB lineage: Bacteria > Pseudomonadota > Gammaproteobacteria > Burkholderiales > SG8-41. The sequence goes on along the minus strand of JAHCAI010000002.1, from coordinate 292,830 downwards.
ATGCCCTTTTCGGTGCAGGCCGCAAGGTCGATGTGGTTGGCGTTGCGGCCGGTCTGGCTGATCAGCTTCAGCTTCGGCAGCTTCTCCAGCACCGCGCGCGGCATTTTCGAGCGCTGCTGGGTCAGCACCAGGATGTCGGCATCCTGCAGGCGTGCCGCGAGCCTGGCCGGATCCTTCTCGGTGTCGGTGTAGGTCACCAGCTCGTGGCCGGCAAGCCTCTTCACGCAATCCAGCCTGCGGAAGGCGTCCTGGTAGTCGTCAATGATGGCGATCTTCATGTCAGTCTCTCTCCGGGAAAAGTCAGCTTGTGGATATTCAGCGCCGCCGGCTGAGCACGCCGCCGGCCCCCAGCATGGCAGCGTTCGCCAGGAATACCGGCGCCACGCCGAACGCGGTGCCGATGGCACCAAAGAACAGCGGCACGACGATATGGGTCAGGTTGTTGATGCTCATGCGCAGGCCCAGTGCCTCGCCGGTGCGGCCCTCCGGCGCGCGGGCATAGATCATCATCAGGGTCAGCGGCTGGCCGCAGCCGGTGCCGAGCCCGAGCAGGAAGGCAATAGCCGCCAGCAGCAGGCCGCTCTCGACCAGCGGAAACAGCAGGTAGGTGCCGGCGGCGATGAAAATGGAAGCCACCAGCACCGGCTCCTCGCCGAAGCGCGACACGATCTGCGGCAGGATGGTGCGCACGATGAAGGCCGCTGCCGCGAACATCGCCAGCACCATGCCGATCGCGGAGGCGGACAGGCCGATCGCATGGCCGTAGATCGGCATGTAGAACTGGAACAGGTCGATCGCGGTGAGGATGATGCCGCTGGTGATCAGCGTGCGCCGCAACGGCGGGTTGGCGAGCAGCCCCACCGCATAGCCGCCCGCCTCCTCGTTCTTCGACTTGCCGCCGCCCAGCGCCGCCAGTCCGCGACGGGCATGGAACAGGATGGCGGCGGACACCAGCGGCAGCGCGCCTATGCACAGGTAGGCGGCGGCGTGGCCGAAGCTGTCGATGGCGAATCCCGCGATCAATGGGCCGACGAAGCCGCCCGAGGCGATCATCAGGCTCAGGTTGCTGAAGTTGCGGGTGCGTGCATCGATGCTGCTCAGCATGCCGACCAGGCTCTGCACCGACACGTTGTAGAAAACGAAGGAAAAGCCGATCAGCAGCGCCGACAGGTAGAGCATGTTCAGCGAGGGCAGCGCGCCCGGCAGCAGCAGCGCCAGTGCCACGCCCAGCGAGCCTAGCGCCAGCGGCCAGCGCACGCCGAAACGGTCGGAGAGCTTTCCCGCGTACAGCGCGAGCAGCATCGGACACAGCGAGTACAGCGCGACGATCACGCCGAGCATGATCTGCGGGGCGCCCAGTTCCAGCGCGAACAGCGACACCAGCACCTTGCTGCCGCGGAAGGCGCTCATGTTGACCAGCACCACGAACAGGAGCAGGGCGATCGGCATGGTGCGTCCTCGCCTCAGTCCGGCCGCCGGCGGGCGTACCAGTTGCCGCTCGCGATCACGCCGGCGCTGACCCAGAACACCGGCGCCAGGCCGAAGGCCGAGCCCACGGCACCGAATACCGCCGGCACCGCCACGTGCATCGAGTTGTTGATCGCGATGCGCAGACCCAGCGATTCGCCGGAACGCCCCTTCGGCGAATACTGGTAGCAGAGCATCACCGTCAGCGGCTGGCCGAGCCCCATGCCGAGTCCGAGCACGAAGCAGATCAGGCCGAGGATGATGCCGTTGCTGAACAGCGGGATCAGCGTGAACATCGCCGCGGTCAGGAACAGCGAGTAGAGCAGGGTCGTTTCCTTGCCGTAATGAGAAGCCAGCACCGGGAGCAGCGCCCTCGACACGAAGGTTGCCGCGGCGGCGGCGCCGAGCACCATGCCGATCGCCGAGGCCGAAAGCCCTACCTGGTGGCCGTAGAGCGGCATGTAGAGCTGGAACAGATCGATGCCGGTCATCACCACGGCGCTGGCGATCAGCACCCGGCGCATGTCGGCATCACGGAAAAGGTCGAGCATGCTCTGCCCGGCGGGCGTCGGCGAGGGCCTGCGGCGCAGCGGAATGCGTCGCGCCAGCACCAGTATGGTCACCACGGAGGTCAGGCCGAAGGCGCCCATGACCAGGTAAGCCGCGACATGGCCAAGATGGTCGATGGAGAATCCGGCGACCACCGGGCCGACGAAATCGGCCATCGCCACGATCAGCGCGTAGTTGTTGAAGTTGCGGGTGCGCGCCTCGCCCTCACCCAGCGAACCGACCAGCGACTGCAGCGCCACCTGGCCGAGGATGAAGCCGAAGCCGGTGACCAGCGCCGCGGCGAACAGCAGCGTCAGGCTGGGGGCGAACCAGGGCAGCACCGCGCCCAGCGTGCAAACGACCATGCCGAAGATCACGGGAATGCGCGAGCCGTAACGGTCGGCGATGCGCCCCGCAGCCACCGCCATCAGCAGCGGGAACACGCCGTAGGCGGCGAGCAGCAGGCCGATGTGCAGGGGCGTTGCGCCGAGTTCCAGCGCGTAGAGCGTGTTGAGCACGCGCGCGCCCTTGTAGGCGCTGTTCCACAGCACCACCACGGCCATGATCTGGTAGATGGTGATGAGCCGGCTCGGGAGGCCGCCCGCGGTGGAGGTGTCAGACATGGGAATGGCGCATTTTACCGCAGCGCGGCATCGCGCCCGCCTCCAAGTCCATCAAGTAGAATGCCTTCCTTTTCCCCGCCAGCCATGCCCCTCCCCGCCCTGCGCGCTCTGCGTCACCGCAATTTCCGGCTGTTCCTTGCGGGCCAGATCTTTGCGCTGGTGGGTTACTGGATCCAGATGGTGGCCCAGAGCTGGCTGCTCTACCGGCTCACGGAATCAGCGACGCTGCTCGGCGTGCTCGCCTTCGCCGGCAGCCTGCCGATCCTGCTGCTCTCGCCGATCGCCGGCTGGTGGTCCGACCGCTGCAACCTGCACCGTGCCATGTTCGCCACCCAGATCCTCGAGCTGCTGCAGGCGGCGACGCTGGCGGGGCTCGCGCTGGCCGGCATCATCGCGCCCTGGCACATCATCACGCTGGCGATGGTGATGGGCGTGCTGGTGGCGATCGAACTGCCGATACGCCACGCCTACCTGCTGGAACTGGTCGACGGCAAGGAAGACCTGCCCAACGCGATCGCGCTGACCTCGCTGATGGCCAACAGCGGCCGCATGGTCGGGCCTGCCGTGGCCGGCATCCTGATCGGCCTGTTCAGCGAGGCGCACTGTTTCCTGATCAACGCGCTGAGCTATATCGCCGTGGTGGTGAGCTTTCTGCTGATCCGCGTGCGCGCGCAGCCGCGCCTGCCCTCGTCCAAGCCGGTGCTCGCCGGACTGCAGGAGGGTTTCGCCTACGCCTGGGGGCAGTTGCCGATCCGCGCGCTGCTGCTGCTGCTGGCCACGGTCGCCTTTGTCGCCACGCCCTATGCCGCGCTGATGCCGGTGATGGTGCGCGAGGCATTCCAGGGCGCAGCCGACGAAATGGGCTACCTGATGGGCGCGAGCGGGCTCGGCGCGATTTCCGGTACGCTCTACCTTGCCTCGCGCTCCAACGCCCGCGGCCTGATCCGGCTGATCATCATCGCCGCCTTCGCGGCCGGCACGGCCCTGGTGCTGTTCGCCAACGCGCCGTCGACCTGGTACGCCCTGCCGCTGCTGGCGGTGGTCGGCTGCGGCATCCTGGTGACCTCGGTGTCGGTCAACATGATCCTGCAGACCATCGTCGACGACGACAAGCGCGGCCGGGTGATGAGCCTCTACACCGTGGCATTTCTCGGCGTCTCGCCCTTCGGCGCGCTGGCCGCCGGCGCGCTCGCGGACATCGCGGGGCCGCAACTGACCCTGACGCTGGGCGGACTCGGCTGCGCAGGGGCCGCACTTCTGCTGGCGCGCAGGCGCCACGAAATCCGCGCCGGCATCCGGCCGATTTACGAGAAACTGGGGATTGCCCGGAGATAACGCACTCGGTTAAGTAACGACAAGCACGAATACCAGATTAGCTTGCTGTATTCCTTTTAGCTTCCCATGTTGCGACAAGAAAGGACGTCATAGACCCAGCCAGATTGACTGCTAATTGAGCATGTCGAGGCGCTGGCTTTACTCTTCGCCTTCCTCCCCCATGAGCATCACCGAGCCTGTTACGAAGCGCACCCAGACCTTCAACAACAGACGTACAACCGCCAAGTATCTGCTTGAATACCTGCTCGGAATGCTGACTCGGTGCAATATTCAACGCATCAGAAGTGAGACGATAAAGTTTCGGAAGATCGGTATTGTCGTCATAGTCAATACCGAAATCATCAAGAACGTGTTTGCATACGGTTTCAAGCAATGCCCTCGCAGATGTAATCGCTCCCTCAGGATCGGATAGTCGTCGCTCAAGGGCCCTGTTCCAGACAACCTGAACAGCTTCCGCGCTGAGACGAGATAGTAAATCCTCATCCGAGGGCTGCATTGGTAAATTTGGGCGCGACTCCAACGCCTCAAGGAGCGGCCTAAATTCATTCCATAAAAACTCTCTCCGTTCCGCATATGTTCCGAATTTTCGTTTAATGAACTGCCAAAACTGGGAAAGATCGCGACATGTATGCACACACCTAGGAAGTCCAGATTTCGTCAATGGATTACCCAGTAACTCATTTCGCAATTCTTGGTATTCGTCGCCATCAGCTCCGCCACCAGTGGCATGAGCCACCAAGGTATTTTGTAATCTCTCGACCTTCTCAACGAGCGGATCTGGCGCAGTCATAATTACCCAACGACAAATGGATTCGATGTGTTTTCTGAATACTTATTGTGACTATTTTTAATCTACTGCCCCCCAAGAATACCCCCCTTGTGAGCCGCCGAGCAGCGCAGTCACGCTGGGAGGGGTCGGCGAGGACTGTCTGAGCCCTCGCGTTTTTTGCGAGGGCGAGTTCCGCAGCCGCCCGGCGGGACGAGCAGCGCAGGGAAGTCCGAAGGACCGGCGAAGCAGGGTGCCCTTTTCTTTGGTGACTTTCTTTTGGGCAAGCAAAAGAACGTCACCAGCCGCCGGGCTGCCCCCGGCGAAGTTGAAGCACCTGCGGCAATCAATACGCTTACGCAGCCCCTCACCCCAACCCTCTCCCCGCAAGCGGGGCGAGGGGGCTAAATTTTTCCATTCCCCAAAAACAGAACCCCGCCGCAGCGGGGTTCTGTTTTAGAGCAGGACCATCGCTTACTCCGGCTTGGCCCCCGACAGCTTGACCACCCTCGCCCATTTCTTGATCTCAGACTGGATATAGGCGGTGAACTGCTCCGGCGTGCCGTAGGTGATCTCGAAGCCGACCCCGGAAAGGCGTTTTGCGACCTCCGGGTCCTGCAGCGATTTGTGAATGTCGGCATTGAGCCGGCTGATGATCGGCCGCGGCGTGCCGGCGGGCGCGAGCACGCCGAACCAGGAACTCGACTCGAAACCGGGGTAGGTCTCGGCGATGGTCGGGATATCCTGCGTCGCCGGCGTGCGCTTGAGTCCGGTGGTGACGATGCCGACCAGTTTGCCGGAACGCACATGCGGCAGGGTCGAGGCCATGCCGCTGATCATGACCTTGATGTGGCCGCCGACGAGGTCCGAAATGGCCTGGCCGCTGCCCTTGTACGGCACGTGCTGCATGTCGATGCCGGCCATGTCGTTGAGCAGTTCGCCGGTCAGGTGGCCGACGCTCGCGACGCCCGCGGAGGCAAAGCTCACCTTTTTCGGGTTGGCCTTGGTGTAGGCAATGAACTCCTTGAAATTCCGTGCCGGCAAGGAAGGATGGGTCACGAAAATGTTCGACGCGCCGGCGACCTGGGTGATCGAGGCGAAGTCCTTGACCGGGTCATAGGGCATCTTCGCGTAGAGGCTGGGTCCGATGGCCAGATTGGCGATGTAACCGAGCACGATGCTGTAGCCGTCGGGCGGCGCCTTGGCGACGATGCTCATGCCGATGTCGCCGTTGGCGCCGGGGCGGTTGTCCACGACCACCTGCTGGCCCAGCAGCTCGGAGAGCTTGCCGCCCATGGAGCGGGCCAGGGTATCGGTACTGCCGCCGGGCGCATAGGGCACGACGAAGCGGACGGGCCGCTGCGGATAGTTCTGCGCGGCGGCGACGGTCGTTGCGGCGAGCAGTGCCGCGCCGAGGATCAGTTGGGTCTTCATCGTTGCAGGGCCTCCGGGTCATTGCGCCAGCGCTCCCAGGCGCGGCGCTGGTCTTCACGTATGGATTCGTCCTCGAGCATGCGGCGCACCAGCGCCGTCACGTCGGACTCGTAAATGCCTTCGCGTTTTTTCGCATCCCACTGCTTGCCTTGCGGGAACACCGGCGAGGGCAGGGGCGATTGCAGGTCTCGGGTATTGCTCATTGAAATGGCCTGTCGGTTGAAAAAATGGATCGGCGGGGAAGCCGGAACTTACTGCGCCGCGGCCTCGGGCGTCAATTGCGGTTGCCAGCCGTAACAGGAGCAGGTGTGGGAGATGCCCGTTTCCGGCAGGCGCTCGACCCGCACCGGCGCCGGCGACCGGAACCAGCCGCCGATTTCATCGATCGCACCGGCGATCAGCACGCCGAGCACCAGGGCTGCCGAAGCGCCACGGGAAAAAGTGATTTGCCCGCCGGCAGCGTTCGCCGGCGGCGGCGCGCCGAAGGATCCGCCGATGCGCGCGTTGCCGATGCGGGCGCCGCCCTGCACGCTGCTGCCCAAAGTGGTCGCAGACTGGCCGCCACCCGTTGTCTGCTGGCCATGCAGCGTCACCGCACAACCGTGCAGCAGGAGCAGCAGGGCGATCAGGAAGAGGCGGAACATGTCTGCAGTATATAATGCCCGCCTTTCTAACAAATTATCAATAAAATCAAATACTTATGACGAATCACCCAAGGCCGTTGCACGGCGGCCGCGTCGCGCAGCCGCCGGCTTGCGCCACCGCGGAACCTAACGCGCGAGCTGTTCGCGTCCGGCGAGCAGAGGTGCCAGCTGTTTCGCCGGCACGACATAGGCCCACTGCGAGCGCGCCTGTTCGAGCATGACCCGGGCTTCGAGGCGCTGCCGGTTCTCGGCAAATTCCTTGTCCAGCTTTCCGGCTTCCTCGGGCTTCTCGTTCGGTTCCGGTTTGCGCGCCTTCGGCGGATCGCCGGCCACCTTGAAGCGCAGCACGAAATCGCCGCTGGCCTGCGGCGCGAGGCCGATGGTGTATGTCAGGTTGTCGAAAGTCTCCGCGGTGATCGTCAGCGCCGGCTTGGCGCCGGTTTCGTCGTCGACGATGACGTCGCTGAACGACAGGCTGGACAGCGCGTTGTTTGCGCTGACCGCAGCGCTGGGGTCGAGCTGTCCGCCGCCCGCGGCGAACTTCCACTGTCCCCATTCCTCGTCGCGCGCAATCGCCCAGCTGCCGCGCTCGCCCGACACCTGCAGCCTGCGGATGCGGTCAACCTTGAAAAAGTCGCGCGCCACCCAGGCGCCGGGCCGCGCCACCGCCTTCTCCAGCGGATCGGACACGACGACCACGTTTTCGCCGCGACCCTCCACCAGGATATGCCGGCCGGCAGGAACACCGTCGCGCGCATTCGGCAGCGGGTTCAGCGGATCCTTCTTCAGCGACACCCGGCCGAGCACCATCTTCGCCAGGGTCTTGCCGGCCGCGTCGCCGATCTCGAGCAGCGTGCCGGCACCCTCCTTCACGTCCTTGCCGGGGGCCAGCAGGTCGAGACGGCCGTGCAGGCTCTTGCCGACGGTTTCGGACTGCACCACCTTGGCATCGAGCAGCTTCAGGATCAGGCCGCTGATCTCGGCGAAATCCGCGGGATAGCCGCCGCGCTGCTCGACGCGCCAGACCTTGTCCTTCAGCACGAGGGTGACTTCGGCCGAGCCATCCTGCAGCCGCAGCCTGGCGACGTCGCTCGCCTTCAGCTCCGGCAGCAGCGGCGCGCCGATCTTCGCGCCGCTGTCGCGATAGGCCGTGAGATCCTTCCAGAACATCGCGAGGCCGGCGCCGCCGAGCACCAGCACCGCGAGCATCAGCCACAGGAACTGTTTGCGGTTCATGATGCGCGCGCCCCGCTTTGTATCCTCAGGTTGGCCTTGCGGCGCTTGATGATCGCCAGCGTGATGCCGAGCAGCGTCACCAGCAGCGGCACCAGGCCGATGTTGATGATCTTGGTCCACATCTGCAGCGTCTCGGTCTCTTCGCGCAGGTTCCTGCGCACCTCCTTCAGCTCGCGGCGGGTCTCCACCATGACCTTGCGGAAATTGTCCATCTCCGCCTGCTGCTCGGGCGTGAGGATGGCGCCGCCGGTGGCGGATCCGGACTGGCCGCCCCGCTGCATGGCCTGCAGCTTCTCGGTGGTCTGGTTCAGCTCGTCCTCCAGCGCCTTGATCTTGCCGAGGTAGGCCTGCTGCGCGCGAGCCTCCATCTGCTTGATCACCGTCAGCGGCCGGCTGAAGGCGGCGCGGCTGCGCAGGTTGATCAGCGCGCTGTCGCCGGCCATCTGCTCGACCAGGCCCTGGGCAAAGGCCAGGTTGCCGTTGCGCGGCACCGCCACGCGCTGGCCGAAGATTTCCTGGATTTCCACGGCTGCGCCGTCGGTGAGCATGTCCACGTCGCCGACGATGACCACGGTGTTCTCCTCCGCCGCCTCGCGCAGGTGCGCCCTGCGGTCGGCCTCGAACTGCTCCGGATCCACCGGCTTGCCGCGGGCGAAAGGATCGGCCGGCTTGCCGTTGGGGAAAGCCGTCTTGAATTTGCCGGTCAGCCGGAAGGCCAGCGGCTCTTCCTTGCCCGAGGGCTGGAAGCCCCGGGTGGAGGGCTCGCCCGACAGCGTGGCGACGATCAGGTCGGTCAGCATCGAGTTCTTAGAGGTGTGCACCAGCGGCGTGTGCTTCAGGTGCTCCGGCAGCTTGAGGGTGAAGCTGCCGCCGAAGGGAATCAGCAGGGTGCCGACCTGGCTGGTCACCACGTCATCCATGTTCAGCGCCTCGTTGTTCAGCGACAGCAGCGTCGGCAGCAGGCGCGGGCCCTCGCCGCTGGCGAAGGTCAGGTCGGCCACCACCTTGCCGGTGCTCGGCTCGACGCCCCAGCCCTTGAACAGGTTGAACAGCGTCGACTGGCCCGCGGCATTGCCGCCGAGCGGGTTCTGCAGGTCAGGCTGCTGGTCGAAGTAGGCGTAGGTGTCGACGAAGGCGATCAGCTTGCCGCCGCGCAGCACGAACTGGTCGATCGCGTACTCGGCCGGCTCCAGGATGTCGCGCGGGTGGATGACCAGCAGCACCTTGATGTCGTCGTCGATTTTGGTCGCCGTCACCGGCACTTCGCGCACGTCGAAGATCCGCTTCAGTTCGGAGGCGAGCACCCAGGGTTCCAGCGGCTGCTGCTTTTTCGAGGGATCCAGCGGCCGCCCCAGCACGGGCAGCGCGCTCATCACGCCGACCACCGGCTTCTTCGCCTGGGAGACCTGGGAAATCGCGCGGGTGATGTCGTACTCGAGCAGGCGCTCGCGGTCCGGGGTCAGCACGGGGATCGACGATTTCTGGTCGAGGAAGGACACCGCGAGGCCGAGGTAGAACTTCTCGCCGGTATTGGTCATCTGGCCCTCGACGTTGTCGAGCGCCGCCGACTCCTCGGCGTCCGAGTCCGGCTCCGGATTGAATTTCTCGATGATGACCTTGCCGTTGGAGGCCGCCTTGTACTCGTTGAGCAGGTCCTCGACGCGGCCGGCGAAAGTCTTCAGGCCCGGCGGCACCGCGGTGCTGCCCTGGGTGTAGTAGAAACGGATCTTCACCGGCGCCTCGAGCTTCGACACGATGGCGCGCGTGCCGTCGGACAGCGTGTAGACGCGGCCATCGGTCAGATCGACACGGGCGTTGAAGGCGCTGAATATGAAATTGGCGGCGATCAGCACGAGCGCGAGGGCGACGATGCCGCCGGCCGAATACATCAGGGTTTCGAGATTCTTGTTTTTCATCGCCTTATCCCGCGCGCTGGTTGCGGATGATGACGCCGGTGACGAACAGCATGAAGCCGATCACCGATGCGAAGAACGCCACGTCGCGCGTATCGAGAACGCCGCGCTGGAAGCCCTCGAAATGGGTCATCACCGAGAAAGCGGCGACGATGTCGACCACCACCGGGCTCGCAAAGCGCGACAGCAGGTCGGTGACCGGCGTGTAGCCGGCGAGGATCAGGAACAGGCAGATCATCACCGACAGGATGAAGCTGATCACCTGGTTGCGGGTCATCGCCGAGGTCATGCAGCTCACCGCAAGGTACGACCCGGCCAGCATCAGGCTGCCGACGTAACCGGCAAAGATCACGCCGTTGTCGGGGTCGCCGAAGTAGTTGACCGTGATCGCCACCGGGAAGGTCAGCGCCAGCGCCAGCGCGAGGAACAGCCAGGAGGCAAGGAACTTGCCGACGATGGCCTGCCAGTTGGTCACCGGCATCGTCAGCAGCAGCTCCATCGTGCCCAGCCGCCGCTCCTCCGACCACAGGCGCATGCCGGCAGCCGGCACCAGGAACAGGTACAGCCAGGGATGCCAGGTGAAGAAGGACACCAGCGAGGCTTCGCCGCGCTCGAAGAAATTGCCGATGGTGAAGGTGAAGAACCCGGTCAACAGCAGGAAGATCACCAGGAACACGTAGGCAATCGGCGAAGTGAAGTAACCCGCCAGCTCGCGCTTCATGATGGTGCGGATGTTGGCCCAGGAGTTCATGCGTGCACCTCGTGATGAACGTCGTGCTTGACGGTGTCGGGCAGCGTGATCGCGCGGAAGACCTCGTCGAGCTTGCCTTCGGGAGAGCGCGCCTTCAGTTCCGCCGGAGTGCCGCTGGCGACGATGCGGCCGCGGTCGATGATGATCACCCGCGAACAGGCGGCCTCGACTTCCTCGAGGATATGGGTCGAAAAGATCACCACCTTGCTCTCGCCGAGGCGCTTGATCAGGCCGCGCACCTCGTGCTTCTGGTTGGGGTCGAGGCCGTCGGTCGGCTCGTCCAGTATCAGCACGTCGGGGTCGTGGATCAGCGACTGTGCGAGACAGGTGCGGTGCTTGTAGCCCTTGGACAGCGTGTCGATCGACTGGTAGAGCACGTTCTCGAGAAAGCAGAGTTCCACCGCCCGGTGTACCGCGCGCTTGCGCGCATCGCCCTGCAGACCGCGCAGCTCGGCGCAGAAATTGAGGAAGCCGTGCACCGTCATGTCGGCGTAGCCGGGCGCGTTCTCCGGCAGGTAGCCGATCAGGCGCTTGGCAGCGATCGGATTCTCGACCATGTCGTGGCCGCCGACCGTGATCCGCCCCGAGGTCGGCGGATAGTAGCCGGTGATCATGCGCATCGTGGTTGACTTGCCGGCGCCATTGGGGCCCAGGAACCCCAGCACTTCGCCGCGCTCGACGCTGAATGACACATCATTCACCGCCAGCTTCGGGCCGAAGGCCTTCACCAGGTGTTCGACGTTGATCAATTCCTCTCTCCGTTGTAGTGCGCGGCCATTGTGCAGCTGCGCCGTTTTTGTGGACCCTTAGATGGGACCGCTGCGTAAAAATTCAATGGCCCTCGCGCCGCCACGCGAAAACCCTCACCCGCAAACGGGTGAAAATTCATAACCCATTGATTATATTGGATTATTTTACCGCCCCGGGAATGCTGCAGTTCCGCGCCGGCAGCGGTGGTGCCGACAGTCTGACTCGAACAGACGACCTACCGCTTACAAGGCGGTTGCTCTACCAACTGAGCTATGCCGGCGGGAAGTCCGGATTATAGCGTCTCGCCGCAGGGCAGGCCTCCTATAATTGCGCCTCCGATCCACACACCGGACACACCATCACATGATCCGCCATCCAGTAGGCATCATCGGCTGCGGCCTGATGGGCAGTGCCTGTGCGCAACGCCTGACCGCGGCCGGCCACGCCGTTGCCGGTTACGACATCGATGCGGCGAAGGGCGCAGCCATCGGCGGGGATGCCGCGGCTTCGCTGGCCGAAATCGCCCTGCGCTGCCGCGTCGCCATTCTCGCGGTCTTCAACACCGAGCAGGCCGAGCAGGCAACAGACGCGCTACTCGCGGCACTGCCGCCGGATGCGCCGCCACTGACGGTGGTCTGCGTCAGCACCTGCGACCCGGACCGCATCGCCGCACTCGCCGCCCGCCTGCCGGCGGAGCGGCTGCGCTTCGTCGAGATGCCGGTCTCCGGCACCAGCGACCAGACCGCCCGCGGCGAGGCGCTGGGCCTGGTCGGCGGCGATCCGGCCGCGGCCGACGCCGTAAAGGACGTGCTCGACGCGATCTGCCCGCGCCGCCACCACCTTGGCGCCGCCGGCAACGGCGGCCGCGCCAAGCTCGCGATCAACCTGATTCTCGGCATCAACCGCGCGGCGCTGGCCGAAGGCCTGGTCTTCGCCGAGCGCATGGGCCTGCCGCTGACGCCCTTCCTCGCGGTGGCGCGTGATTCGGCCGCCTATTCGCAGATCATGGACGTCAAGGGCGCCAAGATGATTGCCGGCGACTTCAGTCCCCACGGCAAGATCGCGCAGACGCTGAAAGATTTCACGCTGATGCAGGCGGTTGCGGCCAAGCTGCAGCAGCAGCTGCCGCTGGCCAGCACCTACACCGACATCGTCGAAGGCTGCATGAAGGCCGGCGAGGCCGAACTCGACAATGCCGCGGTAATCCGCGAGATCCGCCGCAGAGGCCAATAGCCCAAAAAATCAGAGCGCAAGTTCAGGCCTCGCCATTGGCTTGCCCCCCTGTGAACCGCCGGGCAGCGCAGGCTTGGCGGGGAAAGTCGGCGAGCACTGTCTGAGCCCTCGCGTTTTTGCGAGGGCGAGTTGCGCAGCCGCCCGGCAAGGGGAGCAGCGCTGGGAAGCCCGCAGGACCGGTGAATCGGGGCGGCCTTTTCTTTGGTTACTTTCTTTTGGCCGCACAAAAGAAAGTAACCAGCCGCCGGGAGGCGGCTGCGACACGTTGGCCGAAGGCCCGCTTGCGGGAGCAGCCGCCAGGCACCCCTTCCCGCACCGGCGCTACGCGATACCGTGTCAGGGGCGCCCCCGGCGAAGTTGAAGTTCAGTTCTTTTGCCAAAGCCCCTCTGGATTCCGGCGTTCGCCGGAATGACGGCATAAAAAACGGCGCGGGATCACCGCGCCGTTGTAATGCTCTGAAACAATTTCAGGCTTTTTTCGCGACGAAGCCGTAAGCCATGTTGGTGCGCCCCGGTCCTTCCTGCTCGTAGGTTTCCTTGATCTGCGCCACGCGGTCAGTGACGATTTCCGCCTGCTGCTTCGGACTGACACGGTAGAGCCGCGCATTGTTGCCGCCGAAAATGGCGTTTTTCACCGGGCCGTCGGCGGCACCGAGCGGCTTGTAGCCGTACTTCTTCTGCATGTCTTCCGGAATCTCCAGCCGGCGCAGCGCCTCGATCTGCCACTGCGGAGCACCGGTCCACACCGCGTCGGTGCCCCAGACCACGTTGCTGCTGCCGAGGCCCTTGACCAGCGTGCCCATCACCGCCGCGCCCAGCCGCGGGTTGGCGGTGGTGGTCCAGGCAAAGAGCTGGCCGAGGTCGCCATAGACGTTCTTGACGCCGTATTTCTCCGGGATCTCGGCAAGGTCGGTGACCCACTCGATGCGGCCGGTCTTCTCGAAATGCTCCCACGCAGCCTTCGGCGCGTTGGGGCCGGTCCAGCGCCAGCCCGAGTGATAGATGATGAAATTGAGCTGCGGCCAGTCCTTCGCGGCCTTGCCGACATCACGCACGTCCGAGTATTCGAGCAGGTGGGGAAACTTCTGCTCGATCTGCGGCGGGAAAAGGCCCTTGTGGATGCAGACATTGACCACCGTCGGATTGGTCCTGCTCCATTTCACCAGCTTCTCGTAGAAGGGGTACATCACCTTTTCATCGTCGAGGCGGAACGGCCATTTCGACAGGTGCTTGTTGGTGTTGTCGCCGATGGTGTAGCCCTTCCAGGAATCCGGCTTGAGCCGCGCCTGCTCCTCCTCGACCTTGTCCAGCCACCCGGCATGACCCGGGGTGAAGATGGCATGCGAATAGCTGCGCTTGGTGCCCGCCTCCTTGTTGATCTTCTCGCGGGCGGCATACTTCATGTCGTTGGTCAGGAAGGAATACGCCGGATCGACCGAATAGGAACCGCTGATGCAGCCGACCTTGGTGTCGCTGTCGAGGTAGATCTCCTTGAAGTAATTGGGAAACTTCAGGTCGTCGATGGTCTGCTCCTTCTCGCCGATCTGCAGGTTCCAGCCCAGCTTGCCGACGGTCGCGCGCTGGGCGACAAAGGTCTTGATCGGCGTGTCATCGCGCAGGAAATGCGTGTGCATGTCCATGATGAACTGGTTTTTCAGCGCCCTCGCCCGTTCGTTGGCCATTTCCGGCGTCGCGGCCTCGGCGCGGCTGACCATGTAGAACGGGCCGTAGGTCTCGTTCATCGCGACAAAGGCCGCTGCCATGCCCGCCGCCGACTGGAAAAAACGGCGGCGGCTGACACCCTGCTTCTTGGCCAGTTCGGCGCCGTACTGCTTGATGCGTGCTTCGAATTCCCGCTGCTGCTCCGTCTGCGGACAGGGCAGGTACTCGTCACTGGACACGCACTGCACGGGGATCGGCGACGGGAATATCGATTCTGCGGGGTCCAGCTGTTCAAGCTCTTCCGGACTGAGCATGGCACTCCTCCAATACGGGATGGATTGCTGAGCATGCGCCGCGGCCGGCCGCTCGCAGGACGGCTTTTTGTTCTCGATACGGGCGTCAGCAGAGTGTGCGACCAGGCTTGGGCACTGTCAAACCTTCCCTTCTGCGCCCGTCGCCGGCATCACGAAGGCCTGAGCGGATGAAACGGGTGCGGCCCTCGCTGACAGGCGGCGGCCGGTTCTGGCTGTCATGCAGGAACGCCTCATCCCTCCGGACACTCAGGCCAAGGGCTGTCGCCTGTTCCTGATCCATTGTGAAAACAGCCACTTACTCCCGCTCATCACCGGCATACCGGAATGCCTGGTGCGCATGTCGCCTTCGCCGTCGGAGCCCGTATTCTCGAACAGCAAGGCCTCCCCGCAACGCCCGCGAAACCGGATGTCCAGTTCGGGAAACTCGGTTTCTCCGCCCTCATAATCCTCGTTGAGGTAAACAAGGCAGGTCTTGATGCGCTGTCCTCCCAGGGCCATGATTTCCGGATAATGCGGCAGCGAACGATGGAAAAAATCGACATGCAGACGATACTGCTCGCCCCGGGAATAATGCAGGATCTCCGGCGGCTCCAGAGCAGCCGCCTCGACACGGGCCGCGCGCGCAATGCGCAGGCGAACCATCTGCATGACGAAATCGGTGTCAACCACCGAAAATGCGAAGTTGCTCCCCGTACGCATGGGATCAGTACGCAGCCCTCCCTTTTTGGCATCGTGGACCTGCGCGCGTTCGAGACGACCGGCAGCCGCGGAGCGCAGGTGATCACACCATGCCGGCATGATGAAACCCGCGAAGGCGAGCATGCGCGGGTTCGCGCACACCTGCCGCGCCGGCGGTGGCATCAGCCAGGACTGCAAGCTGTCAGAAGAGGTGATGCCGCTCCCTTGGAGCAAGCGCAACTGGGCAATGGAACGGGTGTGTCCAAGCTCCGCTGCTCGGCACAGTGCCGCCCACGCCCCTTCAATCGTCGGACCGCGCACTGCGCCCGCCAACTTCAGCACGGCGAGAAAATGCCAAGCTGTCGCATCACCCTGCCGCGCCGCCTCTGCGAGCAGCGCTTCGCCATCGACGGGAGATAACGGCGCAGTCCTGCCGATAAACAGTCGGAGCGCCAACTCGGTCAGCGCTGGCGGATTGCCGGCATGGCGGGCAAGAGCCAGCGCTTGGAATTCCGGATCGGGGCGTAAATCGTTGAATACTTCCGTATTCAACAATTGACTCCATCGGTGCAGGCGATGGTCGCGTAAAGCGGACTACGCATTCCGGGAGCCTCCTCGCGTTCTTGTATTTTCCGGTCAGTCCGGATGTTGGCCGGCCCACGAAACGATGCCGGTTTTGCCGCCTGTGTCAGGCAGAACAGGGCGCAATATGTGAACGGGCAGAGTCGAGCTTACTCGAAAACTGGCGCCCTGAAAATAATATATGACGGACGTCTAGATGATTAGACGTCTTCGTGGAAAGCTTACTTGACCACTTGCAGCCGCGGACGGCCCCCCGGCGCCGGGCCGTCCGGCTTGGGGTCATCCGGCGGCTCAAGAGAAGCCGGAGCCGGCTGCGGTGCGGTGGACTGGGCCTGCGACTCTTCGGGAAAGAACAGGCCCTGGCCGTTTTCGCGGGCGAAGATGCCCTGCACCGCGGACACCGGAATCGAGCATTCGCGCGACACGCCGCCAAAACGCGCCGAAAACTGGATCAGGTCCTGGCCGATGGTCAGCTTGTGAGTCGCGTCATAGCTGAGGTTGAGCACGATCTCGCCGTTTTTGACGTGCTCCACGGGAACGCGGGTGTTCTCGTCGACCTTCACCGACAGGTACGGCGTGAGGCCGCTGTCGCAGGCCCATTCGTGGACGGCGCGGATCAGGTACGGCTTGGTCGAGCGTTCGGCCATGGAATTCAGCGATGAATGCGGAACGATGAATGATGAACAACCTCAGACCAGCAGTTTCGCTCCGCGTTCATCATTCAGCGCCCGTCACCGTCATTTCCGCATCACCTTCTCGGACGCCGTCAGCGCGTCGATGTAGGCCGGCCGGCTGAACAGGCGCTCGGCATACTTCATCAGCGGCGCGGCCTGCTTGCCGAGCTGGATGCCATAGTGGTCAAGGCGCCACAGCAGCGGCGCGATCGCCACGTCGAGCATCGAGAACTCCTCGCCCAGCATGTACTTCTGCTTGGCGAACACCGGGGCGATCTGGGTCAGCGCGTCGCGGATGGTCTGGCGACCCTTGTCGGCCTGCTTCTGCGTGCCCTTCTCGATGGCGATGACGTGCGAGAACATCTCCTGCTCGAAGCGGAACAGGAACAGCCGCGCGCGGGCACGCATCACCGGATCTGCCGGCATCAGCTGCGGGTGCGGGAAGCGGTCGTCGATGTACTCGTTGATGATGTTCGACTCGTAGAGGATCAGGTCGCGCTCGACCAGCACCGGCACCTGGTTGTAGGGGTTCATCACCGCGAGGTCTTCCGGCTTGTTGAACAGGTCGACGTCGATGATCTGGAAATCCATGCCCTTCTCGTAGAGCACGAAGCGGCAGCGCTGGCTGAATGGGCAGGTGGTGCCCGAATAGAGTGTCATCATGATGGTTTATCCGTAACGGAACAGCAGTTCAGTGGTTCGCCGGACCGGTGCCTGAGGCACAAAGGGCCGTGACGCAGTCCTCGCGCACGGCCCCGGCCGGGATTGCCCGGACTTCAGTGCACGTCCTTCCAGTACTCCTTCTTCAGCGCGTAGGCCAGCACGAAGAGCAGGCCGAGCGCCAGCAGCACGAACATGCCGATGGTCTTGCGGTCATTGCGCACGGGTTCGCCCATGAACACCATGTAGTTCACCAGGTCGGCGACCATGCGGTCGTATTCCACAGGGCTCAGCTTTCCGGGCTTGTCGAGCTTCAGTGCCATCTCCGTCCTCTCGAAGCCGGCTCCCTGCACCTTGCGTTCGGCCAGCACCTGCTCGCCCTGCAGTTCCCACAGCACATGCGGCATGCCGACATTGGGATAGACGGTGTTGTTCCAGCCCGACGGGCGCTCCGCATCGCGGTAGAAGCCGCGCAGGTAGCTGTAGAGCCAGTCGGCGCCGCTGCCGGCATGGGAGGCGCGCGAGCGCGCGATCACCGTCAGGTCGGGCGGGGCCGCGCCGAACCACTCGCGCGCCTCGTTCGCATCCATCGCCACCCGCATCAGGTCTCCGACCTTGACGCCGGTGAATACCAGGTTGTCGAGGATCTGCTGGTCGGTGAGTCCGATGTCCTTCAGGCGGTTGTAGCGCATGTAGTTCGCGCTGTGGCAGTTCAGGCAGTAGTTGACGAAATGCCGCGCGCCGCGCTGCAGCGAGGCCTGGTCGGTTTCGTCGATCGGCGCACGGTCGAGCTTGACATCGGCTCCGGCGGCAAGCGCCAGCGCGGGCGCGAACAGCAGTGCGGCAATGAGATTCTTGAATTTGTTCATGTTGTCCGCCATCACATGGTCACCCGGTCCGGTTCCGGCTTGGTCTTGTCCATCGCCGAATACCAGGGCATCAGCAGGAAAAACGCGAAATAGAGCAGCGTGCCGATCTGCGAGATCACGGTGCCGACCGGCGTCACCACCTGCACCCCGTAGTAGCCGAGGACAATGAAGGTGATCACGAACACGGTCAGCGCGGTGCGGAACAGCGTGCCCTTGTAGCGGATCGACTTCACCGGGCTGCGGTCGAGCCAGGGCAGCAGGAAGAAGATCAGGGTGGCCGCACCCATCATGACCACGCCCCAGACCTTGGCGTCGAGCGCCAGCGGGCCGCCCTTCATCAGCACGATCACGACCAGGCCGATAGCCGCGGCGGCGAGCTTGACGCGGCTGTCGCGCGCGGTGAGCCAGATCAGCACGACGTAGGCGGCAACGCCGATCGCGAGCACCAGCATGAACTCCTCGGTGATCGCGCGCAGGATCGAGTAGTACGGCGTGAAGTACCAGACCGGCGCGATGTGCGGCGGGGTCTTCAGCGGATCGGCGGGAATGAAGTTGTTGAACTCGAGGAAGTAGCCGCCCATCTCCGGCATGAAGAACACGACCAGGAAGAACAGGAACAGGAAGACCACGACGCCGACGATGTCCTTCACCGTGTAGTACGGGTGGAAGGGAATGCCGTCCAGCGGCCGTCCTTTTTCGTCCTTGTGCTTCTTGATCTCGACGCCGTCGGGGTTGTTTGAACCCACTTCGTGCAGCGCCATGATGTGGGCGGCGACGAGCCCCAGCAGCACCAGCGGCAGCGCGATCACGTGGAAGGCGAAGAAGCGGTTCAGCGTCGCATCCGACACCACGAAGTCGCCGCGGATCCACGTCGACAGGTCGGGGCCGATCACCGGCAGCGCGTCAAACAGGTTGACGATCACCTGCGCGCCCCAGAACGACATCTGGCCCCAGGGCAGCAGGTAGCCGAAGAAGGCTTCTGCCATCAGGCACAGGTAAATCAGCATGCCGAAAATCCAGATCAGCTCGCGCGGCTGGCGGTAGGAGCCGTACATCAGACCGCGGAACATGTGCAGGTAGACGACGATGAAAAACGCCGAGGCGCCGGTCGAGTGCATGTAGCGGATGAACCAGCCGCCGGGCACGTCGCGCATGATGTATTCGACGGAGGCGAAGGCTTCGGCCGCCGAGGGCTTGTAATGCATCACCAGGAAGATGCCGGTGACGATCTGGATCACCAGCACCAGCATCGCCAGCGAACCGAAGAAGTACCAGAAGTTGAAGTTCTTCGGCGCGTAATACTGCGACAGGTGGTCTCGCCACAGCGACATCAGCGGGAAACGCTGGTCGACCCAGGTCAGCAGTCCGCTGATCGGGGCATTGAGCGGGCCTGCGCCGCGGAACTGCACGGGTTCTTTAGGAGTAGCAGCCATGTTGTGTTCAGGCTCCCTTTGAATCTTCGCCGATCAGGATGCGCGTGTCCGACAGGTAGGTGTGCGGCGGCACCACCAGGTTGTCAGGCGCGGGACGGTTCTTGTAGACGCGGCCGGCGAGGTCGAACAGCGAGCCGTGGCAGGGGCAGTAGAAGCCGCCCTGCCAGTTGGGGTCGAAAGCCTCCGCCTGCTTCGCGAACTTGTCGACCGGCGAGCAGCCGAGGTGGGTGCAGATGCCCACGACCACGAGGAACTCGTCCTTGATCGCGCGGGTCGCGTTTGCCGCGTAGGGCGGCTGCATCGGCTTTTTCGACTCCGGATCGGCGACATTGGCATCGTTGGCGCGGATGGTTTCCAGCATTTCCTTGGTGCGGCGGACCACCCAAACCGGCTTGCCGCGCCACTCGACGGTGATGCGTTCGCCGGGCGCCAGCGCGCTGACATCGACTTCCACCGGCGCGCCGGCGGCCTTGGCGCGCTCCGACGGCATCATGCTCGCCACGAACGGCACCGCTGCTGCGCCGGCAGCCACGCCGCCGGCCACCGTGGTGGCGGCAACCAGAAACTGCCGTTTACCCTGATCGGTATCTTTATCGGACATGCCCGTAGTCCCCTCTGCGTCTTGCGTCTGCGAAAAAGCGCATATTTTACACGCGAGGACCGGGAAAAGTTAAGCAAAAACTGAAAATACCCAATTAATTCAATATATTACTGAAACCCGCACACGCGCAGAAGCAATTCAGCCGCGGCGCGGCAGTTGCAGAGTGACGACGGTGCCGCGCCCGGCCGGCGGCGCGGCAATATCGACGCTGCCGCCGTGGAGGTGGGCGATTTCGCGCACGATGGCGAGCCCCAGTCCGCAACCCTCGCCACCGGCGCCGTCGGCCCGATAAAAACGGTCGAACACCCGCGGTCTCAGTGCCTCCGGTATGCCGACACCGTCATCCTCCACGCGCAGCACAGCGACATCGCCCCGGCAGCCGGTGGCAACGGTGACACGGCCGCCGGAGGGCGTGTAGGCAATGGCGTTGTCGATGAGATTCGACAGCAGTTCCCGCAGCAGGAAAACATCGCCCAGCACCGGCGCCGCCTCCAGGCTCAGGCCGAGATCGATCTTCTTGCGTATCGCGGCCGGCATCCAGCTCTCCACGACGTCCTCCGCCACGCCGCGCAAATCCAGCGGGCGCATCGAATCGGCCTGGGAGAATCCTGCCTCCGCGCGCGCCAGCGTCAGCAGCTGGTTGGCCAGGCGCACCGCCCTCTCGGTCGACAGTCCCAGCTCCCTGAGCACCCGCAGATGCTCCCCCGGATCGGTCTGGCTCAATCCGTATTCGACCTGCATGCGCAGACCGGCGAGCGGCGTGCGCAGCTGGTGGGCCGCATTGGCGACGAACTGCTGCTGCGACTGCAGCGTGCGGTCCAGGCGCGCGAGCAGCTCGTTCAGCGCGACCACCAGCGGGCGCACCTCCACCGGCGCGCGCTCCGGGTCTATCGGGCGCAGGTCGCGGTGGGAACGCGCGCCGATCTCCGCGCGCAGGTGATCCAGCGGTTCGAGCCCCTTGCCCACGCCGAACATCACCAGGATCACCACGGAGACGACGAGCATCACCTCGATCGCGATCATGCCGGTGACGATCTGCCGCGTCAGCTCGCTGCGCTTGACCCCGGTCTCCGCGACCTGAACGATGGCATCGACGCCGCGCAGGCTGACGCGCATTGCCGCCACCCTGACCTGCTCGCCGTCCACCCTCGCGTCGTAGAGCAGCTCGCCCGCCTCCAGCGACTCCATGCGCGGCGGCCGCAGCTGGGCATCGCCGGCGATCAGGCGCCCGCGGCTGTCATGCACCGAGTAGTAAATGCGGTCGAACTGGTCGGTGCGCAGCAGCATGTCGGCGGAGTTCGACAGCGCCTCCGGGTTCACGTCCGGCCGCGAATTGATCAGGCGGGTCAGCGACAGCGCGGTATCGACCAGCACCCAGTCGTACGCCGCCGTCACCGGGCGCAGCGCGAGAGCGTGGCCGAGCAGCGTCGCGGCCACGACGGCGAGCAGCAGCAGCAGCGCGAGCCACCGGAACAGCAGGCGGCGTATGCTAACTTGCATCGTCGGCAGTCTTGTCCAGGTAGTAGCCGAAGCCGCGGATGGAGTGGATCTTGACGCCCGCCGGCCCGAGCTTGTTGCGCAGCCTCGAGATGTAGACCTCGACCACATTGAGGTTCAGGTCCTCGTCCGCGCTGCTGATCGCCGACACGATCTGCTCCTTGCTGACGATCTTGCCGGCGCGCAGCACCAGGAACTCGAGCACGCCCCATTCACGCGCGGTCAGCCGCACCGGATCGCCCGCAACCCAGACCCGTTTCGCGGCGATGTCCACCTTCAGCTGCCCGCAGACGATCTGGGTCTCCGCCGTCTGCTGCCCGCGCCGGATCACCGCGCGCATCCGCGCCTCGAGCTCCATCAGCGAGAACGGCTTGATCAGGTAGTCATCGGCGCCGAGATCCAGTCCATGCACCCGGTCCGCGACCGAGTCGCGCGCGGTGAGCACGAGCGCGGGGACATAGCGCTCACGCAGCCGCGCCCTGCGCAGCACCTCGAACCCGTCCATGCCCGGCAGACCGATGTCGAGTATCACGAGGTCGTACTCCTCGTGCGCCATCAGCAGGTCCGCTTCGCGGCCGCTGGTCGCAAGCTCCACCCGATGTCCGGCCTGCAGCAGGTAACGGACCAGCCCTTCGCCCAGGGCCTTGTCATCCTCCACGATCAGCACATGCATCCGGATATGGCTCCTTGTCAATACGCCGAACAGGCGACAGAGCCTGCCGCTCCCGTTCTGCAGACACTCTAATCGATGATCGGTTGCCGCAAAAGCGCGGCGGAGGCATCAGCGGGCACAGAAAGCATAAAAATGCGCGCTTTCAGTTCCGTGCAAGCCACGATTCAGCGGGACGCAGGCTGCCCCCGCTAAGGTTCCCGCCGCGAGTAAGGACGCCCGTCGATGACAGGCAAGCATGTCCGTCTGCGCAACGGCAAAAGTCAAGAGCCAAGGACCGTGCGCGGTTCAACGCTGGAGGAAATCACATGAACTGGTTACGACAAAAGGACGGTCGCGACCTCATCGCAGGCGCGCTGCTGATCGCGATCGGCATGTTCTGCGCACTGTATGCAGCGCATCACTACCCGCTGGGCAGCGTCAGCCGCATGGGGCCCGGCATGTTCCCGGCGGTGCTGGGCTACGTGCTGGCCGCGCTCGGGCTGCTGATAGCCTTGCCCGCATGGTTCCGTCGCGGCAGCCTGCCCAGGCCGGAATTCCGCCCGCTGTTCTTCGTGCTGCTTGGCACTCTGGTATTCGCCCTGACCGTCGAGCGCATCGGAGTGGTCCCCGCAATATTCCTCTTGACCGGTCTCTCAGTCCTGGCCGACAGCAAGCTGGGCATCATCGGTACGCTGCTTCTGGCTGCCGCGCTTTCCGCGGCCGCTGTGCTGATCTTCCTCTTCGGCCTCGGCATTCCCATCCATCCGTTCGTGTGGCCCTTCTGATGGAACTCCTCGACTACTTCATCATCGGCATGGAGAGCGCGCTGTCGCTCTCCAACCTCTGGTACTGCTTTCTGGGCGTGCTCCTCGGCACCCTGGTCGGGGTTCTGCCCGGCATCGGCGCCCTCGCGACGATAGCCCTGCTGCTACCGGTCACTTTCCACCTCGATCCGACCAATGCCATCGTCATGCTGGCGGGCGTCTACTACGGGTCGACCTACGGGGGATCCACCGCATCGATCCTGCTTAATCTGCCCGGTACGCCGTCCTCGGCCGTCGCCTGCCTAGACGGCTATCCCATGGCGCAAAGCGGACGCGCGGGGGTCGCGCTGTTCATGACGACAATCGCCTCGTTCTTCGGCGCCACCGTGGGCATCATCATCCTGATGCTGTTCTCGCCAGCCATTGCCGAGGTCGCCCTGAAATTCGGCGCGCCAGAGTACTTCTCGATGATGTTGCTGGGCCTCGTCGCGGCGTCGACCATCTCTTCGGGGGCGCCGGTCAAGGGTATCGCCATGGTCGTGCTCGGCGTTCTGATCGGCGTGATCGGCACCGATGTCAACAGCGGCATGGCGCGCTTTTCATTCGGCTTCCCGGAACTGACGGACGGCATCAGCCTGGTCGCCATCGCCATGGGTCTGTTCGGCATCGCCGAAGTGATCGCCAGTGTGAACCGGATACGCCGCGGCCAGGTCGACCGCAAGAGCATCACCTTACGCTCGATGATCCCGTCACGCGACGACTGGCGCAGATCCTGGATGCCCATGACCCGCGGCTCGGCCATCGGATCGTTTTTCGGCGCGCTTCCGGGAACCGGCGGCACCATCGCTTCCTTCATGTCCTATGCCGTTGAAAAGCGCCTGGCCAGGGATCCCTCGCGTTTCGGCAAGGGCGCGGTGGAAGGGGTGACCGGGCCGGAGTCGTCCAACAACGCCTGCGACCAGACCGCCTTCATTCCCACCCTGACGCTGGGCATTCCCGGAACCGTCAGCATGGCGCTGATGCTGGGCGCCCTGATGATCCACGGCATAACGCCGGGCCCGCAACTGATGACCGAGAAGCCCGACCTTTTCTGGGGCCTTATCATGAGTTTCTGGATCGGCAACATCATGCTTCTGGTACTGAACATCCCGCTGATCGGTGTCTGGGTACGCCTGCTGGCTGTGCCTTACCACCTGCTTTATCCCGCGGTGCTGGTACTGGTATGCATCGGCGTTTTCAGCATCAACAACAGCACATTCGACGTATGGATCGTCGCGATCTTCGGCGCCATGGGCTATGCAATGCGCCTGCTCGACTTCCCTCCGGCACCGTTGCTTCTGGGCTACGTGCTGGGCCCATTGATGGAGGAAAACGTGAGGAGAGCCCTGCTGATCTCGCGTGGCGACTTCATGGTCTTTGTCGAGCGCCCGATCAGTGCCGTCTTCATCGGCATCACCGTGGCGCTGCTGGTCTGGGCAATCGTCACATCGATGCGCCGTCCGGCGCGGTCGGGGCAGTCCGCGCTCGAGCAGGCCAAGGCGCGTTAGCCCGCCGGAGGTCGTGCGTGTCAGCGGACTTCAATCCACCTTGATGCCCGCCTCGCGGATCAGGCGCGTCCAGCGATCGAGCTCGGTCTTGATGTAGGCGCGGAACTCCTCGGGGTTTTTCATCACGATATCGAGCCCCGCCTTGTCGAGAAACGCCCGGGTGTCGGCCTGGGCCATCACGGCCTGCGTTTCCCGGTGCAGCCGCTGCACGATGCCCGGCGGCGTCCTCGCCGGCAAGGCGATGCCCAGCCAGCCGCTGGCCTCGAAGCCGGGATAACCCTGCTCGGCAACCGTTGGCACATCGGGCAGCGTCTGCGAGCGGCGGGCACTGGTCACTCCGAGGCCGCGAAGCTTGCCGGCCCTGACATGGGGCGCCCCGGAGGAAATGATTCCGGCCAGGTGTTCCACCTCGCCGGATATCGCGGCAGTCGCAGCCTGCCCCCCGCTCTTGTAGGGCACATTGACGACGCGGATGCCGGCGGCGCTCGCAAAGCGTTCAAAGGCCAGGTGCCCGACGCTGCCGGTGCCGGGATTGCCGACGGTAATCTTCCCCGGCTCCTTCTTCACCCGCGCCACGAAGTCGCCCAGCGAACGCGAGGCGCTCGAGGGATTCGCCGAGAAAAGGGTGGCGGCATCAACCACCTGCACCACCGGCGCAAAATCGCGCACCGGATCGTAGGGGAGCTTGCCGCGCAGCCCGGGCGCCATCGCCAGACCGGTCACCGACGCGAGAATCATCGTGTAGCCGTCGGGCGCGGCATTCACCAGCAATTCATGCGCCAGCTGACCGCCGCCGCCGGGCCGGTTATCGACGATGATCTGCTGGCCAAGGCGCGGACCGAGCTTGCCGGCCACCAGGCGGGCAACGAGGTCGTTGGCCCCGCCTGCGGCAAATCCGACCAGAAACCGGATCGGCCTGACGGGATAGGCATCGGCCGGTTCGGCGGCGGTAGCCGGCAATGCCAGCAGGCCGGCAAATGCGCACAGCACGACACGCGATTTCATTTTTCGATGATTCATGCACCCCCCAGACTGGATTTGTCCCCGCCGCGGAACGAGCGGGATTTTTTTCGGCCCGTGAGTATACTCCGCATTCATTTTCAAACCGCAAAGGCAAGCGCCATGTCCATGATCACCCTGTCCCAGGCCGAGTCCATCATCGATGCCATCCTCGAGCGCGCGCGGGAACTGCACTGCCGTCCGATTTCGGTCGTGGTGGTCGAGCACGGCGCGGTGGTCAAGGCATTCAAGAAGGAAGACGGCTCTGCGATGATGCGATTCGAGATGGCGCTCGGAAAGGCGCATGCCGCGCTTGCACTCGGCCGCTCCTCGTCCCTGGTGCGGATGCGCACCGAGGAGAGGCCGCTGTTCATGGACTTCCTGTTCAAGGCCTCGCAGGACCGCATTTTCGCCGAGGGCGGAGGCATGCTCATCCGTTCCGTCGATGGCGGGCTGCTCGGCGCGGTGGGCGTCACCGGCGACACCCAGGAACGGGATGAGGAACTGGCTGCACACGGCATCCGCGCCGCGGGGCTGAAAACCGACGAGGACTGCGCGGGCCTGTCCCAGCACGTGCGCCTGAAAAACTGAGCCGGCCTCCGCGCCGGCGCCGCTATTGCGGCGGCGGGTGGGGCATCACGCGCTGCCAGGGGGACGCGCAGGTCTGGACGTAGGGATAGTAGGCCTGGGAATCGGGGCAGAAATGCCAGACCGGTGTCGCGCTGCCCGGCTGGGGCGGCCCCTGAACCTGCGCCGGCGGCACCGGATTGCCGCGCTCGTCGTAGAACACCAGCGGCTCGCGGACGACCACCCGCTCGCGCAACACCACCGGCGGTGCCGGATGGTAGTAGGGGTAGGCGGGCGAAGACCACCACGGCGCAAAAACCACAGGCGCGCCGATCATCACGCCCACGCGCAGCTTGGAGTGGCCGCGGCCGCCGTGCGCGGCCGCCGGCAGGCTCGCCGCCAGCACGACTGCGGCGAGCATCAGCAACAGGGTCTTGCGCATGGCTCCAGTCCTCCCGCTCTCATCATGCCGCCATGATAGTCCCGCGGCCGCGGGCCGGTGCAGGCCAAATTGTTTCAGAATGTAACCGCCGCGGCAGCGGATGGCCGCCGGCCAGCTCAGACCGGGTTGTCGATATCGATGAAGCGGTGGCGCAGCCCGAAGCGCTGCGCGAGATGCTCGCCCAGCGCCTGCACCCCGTAGCGTTCCGTCGCATGATGCCCCGCCGCGATGTAGGCGACACCGGATTCGCGCGCGGCGTGCACGGTGGGCTCGGAAATCTCGCCGCTGATATAGGCGTCGACGCCAAGTGCGATGGCCTGCTCGAAAAGGCCCTGGGCGCCGCCAGTGCACCAGGCGACGCGGCGCACCCGGCGTCCCGGGTCCCCGATCACCAGCGGAGCCCGCGCGGTCTCCTGCTCTACCCGCCGCGTGAACCCGGCGAGATCGAGCGCCTGCGCGAGCACCCCGTGCATGCCGATGTCCTGCTCCCCGAAACGTCCCTCCGGCTTCAATTCCAGCCGCAGCCCCAGCTGCGCGTTGTTGCCCACCTCGGGGTGCACATCCAGCGGCAGGTGGTAGGCGAACAGATTCAGGTCGTGCCGCAGCAGGGCGCCCAGGCGGCGGCGGCGCATGCCGGTAATGCGGCCATCTTCGCCGCGCCAGAAGTAGCCGTGATGGACGAGCAGCGCATCGGCGCCCTCGGCGAGGGCGGCCTCGATAAGCGCCGAGGATGCCGTTACCCCGGTGACGATGCAGCGCACCTCGGAGCGCCCTTCCACCTGCAGGCCGTTTGGGCAATAATCCCGGAAATCAGGGACTTGCAGAAAATCCGCGAGATAAGCGTCGAGCGCAGCACGTTCCATGGTCATCCGTCCGTTCACCGGTCAGTGAACATTGTAAACGCGCACCCGCGGCACCTTTCATGCGAAAACTCTGGTTGATCTTCTGTCAGACAGCGACCATCTGCCTCGCCGCACTGTTCGTCGTCGGCACCCTGCGCCCCGATCTGCTGAACGGCAGTGCGTCACAGGGCGCAGTGATCACCACCGTCAAGCCGATGGCGGCAGACGCCAGCTCGCCGGCCGCGGCGTCGTACAGCAACGCGGCGCAGAAAGCCATGCCGGCGGTGGTCAATATTTACACCTCCAAGGCCGTCAAGCGGCCGCAACACCCGCTGCGCGACGACCCTCTGTTCCGTTTTTTTTTCGGTGACCAGTTCGACGCCCAGGTGCAGCCGAGCACCAATCTCGGCTCCGGCGTCATCGTCAGCGAATCCGGCTACATCCTCACCAACAGCCATGTCGTCGAAGCCGCCGACGGCATCGAGGTCGCGCTGGCCGACACGAGGCGGGTCAACGCCCGGGTGGTCGGCACCGATCCCGAATCCGACCTTGCGGTGCTGAAGATCGACCTGCCGAAGCTGCCCGCGATCACCTTCAGCGCACCCGACAGCGCGCGGGTCGGCGATGTCGTGCTCGCCATCGGCAATCCCTTCGGCGTCGGCCAGACGGTGACGCTGGGCATCGTCAGCGCCCTGGGCCGCAGCCACCTCGGCATCAACACCTTCGAGAATTTCATCCAGACCGACGCCGCGATCAACCCCGGCAATTCCGGGGGCGCCCTGGTCGACATCAACGGCCACCTGATCGGCATCAATACGGCGATCTATTCGAAAACTCCCGGCGGCGCCTCGCTGGGCATAGGCTTCGCGATCCCCGCGAGCACCGCGAAAAGCGTGATGGAGCAGATCATCCGTAACGGATCGGTTCAGCGCGGCTGGATCGGCGTCGGCGTGCAGGATCTCAGCAAGGAGATCGCCGAATCGTTCAGGATTCCGGGAACGCGCGGCGCACTGATTACCGAGGTCTTCCGCGGCATGCCGGCAGACCGCGGCGGGGTCAGGGTCGGCGACGTGCTGATCGCCGTCGACGGCAAGCCGGTGACCGATTCCGCGACCATGCTCAACCTGATCGCGGCGCTGGAGCCCGGCAGCCAGGCCGTGCTGCGCGTCATGCGCGAAGCCAGAACGCTCGACCTGAAGGTCACGGTCGGCAAGCGGCCGGCACAGACGCGGCGCGCCCCGGCCGAGTAAGCGGCGTCACTGGCGGCCGCGTTCCTCCGCCTCGATGCGGTCGAGTTCCGCATCCTGCTCGGCGTCGCCGGGAGCACGGTAGTCATCCCCATCGTCACCATGCCGCGGCCGGCTGCCGACGAAACGGGCCGCAAAAAGTCCCACCTCGAACAGCAGGCACATCGGTATCGCCAGCAGCAGCTGCGAGACCACGTCCGGGGGCGTGACGATGGCGGCGATGACGAAGGCGATGACAATGAAATAGGGCCTGATCTCGCGCAGCTGCTGCAGCGTGACGATGCCCATGCGCGTGAGCATCACCACCACGATCGGCGTCTCGAAAGTGAGGCCGAAGGCGAGAAACATGGTCAGCACGAAATTCAGGTAGTTCTCGATGTCCGGCGCCACCGAGATGCTTTTCGGCGCGATCTGGTTGATGAAGTGGAACACCGTGTTGAACACGAAGAAGTAGCAGAACGCGATGCCGATCACGAACAGCAGGGTGCTCGCCACCACCAGCGGCAGCACCAGGCGCTTCTCGTGGCTGTAGAGCCCCGGGGCCACGAATGACCAGGCCTGGTACAGCGTGTACGGCAGCGTCAGCACGAAGGCCACCATCATCGCGACCTTGATCGGCACCAGGAAAGGCGTCACCACGCCGGTGGCGATCATCTTCGAACCCTCGGGCAGGGCCTGCATCATCGGCGTTGCCAGCAGGTCATAGAGCGACGAGGCGAAGGGAATCAGCACCAGCAGCACCACGCCGAAGGCGACCAGCGCCCGCAGCAGGCGGTCGCGCAACTCGACCAGGTGGGAAATGAAAGTGTCTTCGCTCACTGTGCGGGCCGCGCCGGCTTCGCGCGCTCCTCCGCAGCGGGGGCTTCGCCGGCTGCGGGGGCCCCGCCCGGGGCAGGCTCTGCGGGGGCATCCGCAGCGGCCGGCGGCAGGTCTGCGGCGATCCGGTTCATCTCGGTTTCCGCCGAGCGCACGGACTCGTTGACCGACTGCTCCAGGGACTGCGCGGTTTCCTGCATGCTTGCCTGCAGCTTGCGCAGGTCGTCCAGCGCCATCTCGCGGCTGATGTCCGCCTTGACGTCGTTGACATAGCGCTGCATGCGGCCGAACAGGTGACCGGCAGTACGTGCCACCCTGGGCAGTTTTTCCGGGCCGATGACCAGCAGCGCCACCACCGCAATCACCATCAGTTCGGAGAAGCCGATGTCGAACATGGGAAGCGGACGCGAGGCGCGAGGAGAAAGGGGTGAGGCGTCCCGTGCTACTCCTGACGCTTCACTCCCGACACCTTACGATTTCGTCGTTTCCTTGCGCGCCTCGCCGTCGATGGTCTGGCCGGCGGAGGGCGGGATTTCGGACTTGGCCTGCTCGGACTTGCCGTCCTCGGCTTTCATTCCTTCCTTGAATCCCTTGACCGCGCCGCCGAGGTCGGAGCCGATGTTGCGCAGCTTCTTGGTGCCGAACACCAGCACCACCACCAGCAACACGACCAGCCAATGCCAGATGCTGAACGAACCCATAACTTGCTCCTCGTGATCCGTGCGCGGGCACGGGAAAAAAATCTGCCGCCTCGGCGCCTATTTGCCGCGCGACGCTTTTTCAGCAATGCCGGAAGTGCCTTCGCGCCGCTGCAGTTCCGCCAGCACGTCTTCGGGGCCGGCGCCATGCCAGGCGAGCAGCACCAGCGTGTGAAACCACAGGTCCGCCGTTTCGCGGACCACATGCAGTTTATCACCCTCCTTCGAGGCCAGCAGGGTTTCCGCCGCCTCTTCCAGCACCTTGCGCAGGATGGCGTCCTCTCCTTTCGCCAGCAGTCCGGCGACATAGGAGCTGCCGGCATCCGCCGCCTTGCGCGCCGCGATCGTCTCACCCAGCCGCTGCAGTATGTCCTTGTCCACCGCCGTCATTCCTTTCCGTAAATTGCCGCGGGATCCTTGAGCACCGGGTCGACCTCGACCCAGTTTCCTTCGCGCAATTCCAGGAAGAAGCAGCTGTGCCGCCCGGTGTGGCAGGCAATGCCGCCGACCTGTTCGACCTCGAGCAGCACCGCATCCGCATCGCAATCCAGCCGCAGCGCCTTGACCCTCTGCACATGGCCGGACTCTTCGCCCTTGCGCCAGAGTTTCCGGCGCGAGCGCGACCAGTAGTGCGCCTCGCCGGTCGCCGCGGTCTGCCGCAGGGCCTCGCGGTTGGCCCAGGCCACGGTCAGCACACGCCCGGAGCCCTGCTCCTGCGTGATCACCGGCACCAGGCCGTCGGCGTTCCAGCGTATGCGGTCCAGCCAGTCCATGGGTTTGCGTCTGGGCCCTGCTCTATTTATAAGTATCTGATTTTAATGGAATTTTATGGCGCCTACAAGCGCACCTCGATACCCCGTTGCGCCATGTGCTGCTTGGCCTGGCGCACCGTGTATTCACCGTAATGGAAAATGCTCGCCGCGAGCACCGCATCGGCATGGCCGATGATGACGCCATCGGCCAGGTGATCCAGGTTGCCGACGCCGCCGCTGGCAATCACCGGGATATCGAGCGCCGACGAAAAAGCGCGGGTCAGCTCAAGATCGAAGCCGATGCGCGTGCCGTCGCGATCCATGCTGGTGAGCAGGATTTCGCCGGCGCCCAGCGCCTGCATCCTGCGACCCCACTCCACCGCATCGAGTCCGGTGGCCCTGCGGCCGCCATGGGTGTAGACCTCCCAGCGCAGCGGCCCGTCGCCGGGCACGCGCTTGGCGTCGACGGCGACGACGATGCACTGCGAGCCGTAACGGCCGCTGGCGTCCGCCACCAGCTGCGGGTTCTGCACCGCGGAAGTGTTGATGCTGACCTTGTCGGCGCCGGCATTGAGCAGCCGCCGCACATCCTCGACGGCGCGCACGCCGCCGCCGACCGTCAGCGGAATGAACACCTGCGCGGCGACCGCCTCGATGATGCCGAGAATCAGGTCACGATCGTCGCTGCTGGCGGTGATGTCGAGGAAGGTCAGTTCGTCGGCGCCCTGCTCGTCGTAGCGCCGCGCGATCTCCACCGGATCGCCGGCATCCTTCAGTTCGACGAAATTGACGCCCTTCACCACGCGGCCGGCAGTGACGTCGAGGCAGGGAATGATGCGTTTGGCCAAACCCATAAAACATCAGCCACAGAGGTCACAGAGAACACAGAGAACGGCGTGACAACTGAAATCCCTGTGCACTCTGTGACCTCTGTGGCTCAGCCTTTCTTCGTCAGTTTATCGGCGAGTTTCTGCGCCGCCGCGAAATCGAGCGTGCCCTGGTAGACCGCGCGTCCGGTAATGGCGCCCATGATGCCCTCGGCCTCCACCGCGCAGAGCTTCTCGACGTCCTTGAGATCGGTGATGCCGCCGCTGGCAATCACCGGCACGTTCAGCTGGCGCGCGAGATTGACCGTTGCCTCGATGTTGACCCCGGTCAGCATGCCGTCACGGCCGATGTCGGTATAGATCACCGCCTCGACGCCGTAATCCTGGAATTTCTTCGCGAGATCGACGACGTCATGGCCGGTCATCTTCGACCATCCGTCAACGGCAACCTTGCCGTCCTTCGCATCAAGGGCAACGATGATGTGCCCCTGGAAAGCGGTGCAGGCATCCTGCAGGAATCCCGGGGTCTTCACCGCCGCGGTCCCGATGATGATGTAGCTGATGCCGGCGTCGATGTAGGCCTCGATGGTATCGAGGTCGCGGATGCCGCCGCCGAGCTGTATCGGCAGATCGGTACCCACCGCCCTGACGATCGCCTTGATCGCCGCCTCGTTCTTGGGCCTGCCGGCTGCAGCGCCGTTGAGGTCAACCACGTGCAGGCGCCGCGCGCCCTGCTCCAGCCACTGTCGGGCCATCGCACCGGGATCCTCGGAAAATATCGTGGCATCGTTCATGTCGCCCTGCTTCAGGCGCACGCACTTGCCGTCCTTCAAATCGATGGCGGGAATGATCAGCATGGGGATAAGCGGATTGCGGAACGGATTGCGAAACGGTTTGGTCGAAAGGGGCGACGGGTAAACCGGATCAGTCAGTCACGGGCGGAATCATTGACGTGGTCCGATGATACACCAGCCGCAGCACATGCAGGCCGCTTTCAGGCGGACGGCGCCCAGGCCACGAAATTCGCTAGCAGGCGCAGCCCGGCATCATGGCTTTTCTCGGGGTGAAACTGCACCGCGAACACGTTGCCGCGCGCCGCGGCGCAGGCGAAGCGGAAGGGGTAGCGGCTCCACCCGGCAACCAGCGCCTCGTCGGCGGGTTCCGGGTAGTAACTGTGCACGAAATAGAAGCGGCTGCGGTCGGGAATGCCGGACCACAGCACATGCGGCACCTGCTCGACCTCGTTCCAGCCCATGTGCGGCACCTTCAGCTTGCTGCCATCGGCACCGGTCATGCGCTCGGCCGGAAACCGCCGCACCCGCCCCGGCAACAGGCCCAGCCCCGGCGTATCCCCTTCCTCGCTGTGGTCGAACAGCATCTGCAGGCCGATGCAGATGCCGAGAAAGGGCTTGTCGCGCGCGGCATCGAGCAGCGCCCGGCGCAGCCCGCGCGCCTCCATCTCGCGCATGCAGTCGGGCATCGCGCCCTGGCCCGGGAACACCACGCGCGCCGCCGCGGCGACCTCGCGCGGGTCGCCCGTCACCACCACCCTGCAGCCGGGCGCGACGTGTTCGATCGCCTTCGACACCGAGCGCAGATTGCCCATGCCGTAGTCGATCACTGCGATGTCGATGCTCATGATCCGAATTTATGTTGCCGATTGAACAACAGTTGGCAGAATGAAAAAACGAGCTGCAGGATGAGCGTAGCGAGCGGTCCGGTGACAAGGAGCACAGCGCTCCCCGAAGAGGACTTGCTTCGCGGCGCGCAGGAACCGGGACATATCGCAAAGGATAGGCGGGGTTACGAGCACTGCGCGACGCCGTCACCGGGCCGCGCAGTAGCTCAGCCCGGACTCACAACTTTCCCTTGGTCGACGGCACACCCTTCACGCGCGGATCGAGCTCCACCGCCATGCGCAGCGCGCGGCCGAAGGCCTTGAACAGCGTCTCCACCTGGTGATGGGCGTTGACGCCCTTCAGGTTGTCGAGGTGCAGCGTGACCGCGGCATGGTTGACGAAGCCCTGGAAAAACTCGCGCACCAGGTCGACATCAAAATCGCCGACGCGCGCGCGGGCGAACTTGCCGCTCATCTCCAGTCCGGGACGGCCGGAAAGATCGATCACCACGC
Organism: Burkholderiales bacterium; assembly: GCA_019634975.1. Lineage (GTDB taxonomy): Bacteria > Pseudomonadota > Gammaproteobacteria > Burkholderiales > SG8-41. The sequence goes on along the minus strand of JAHCAI010000002.1, from coordinate 258,875 downwards.
GCGACAGCGCCTCGTCGAGCGGCACGTAGGCGTGGCCGTAGCGGCGCACGCCCTTCTTGTCACCGACAGCCTTCGCGAAAGCCTGGCCCAGCGTGATGCCGATGTCTTCAACGGTGTGGTGCGCGTCGATGTGCAGGTCCCCCTTCGCCTTGACCTCGAGATCGACCAGCCCGTGGCGGGCGATCTGGTCGAGCATGTGGTCGAGGAAAGGCACGCCGCTGGCGAGCCTCGCCTGGCCGCTGCCGTCGAGATCGAGCTTGACGCTGATCTGCGTCTCCTGGGTGTTGCGGGTGACCTGCGCCTTGCGCGCCATGGCTGTTCCGGATCAGTAAGTTGTTGATTGCAGAGTATAAACCAATTCGTTGCCGGCCTCAGCCCGCCTCGGTGATCTCACGCAGTGCCTCGATCAGCCCGGCGCACTGCTCGTCGGTGCCGACCGTGATGCGCAGGAACCCGGCAATGCGCGCCGGCTGGCGGAAGTGGCGCACGATGATGCTGCGCTCGCGCAGCCTTGCGGCGATGCCGGCGCCGTCGCGGCCGGGCAGGCGCGCGAACACGAAATTGGCCACCGAGGGCAACACTTCGAAGCCGAGGCTGTGCAGGTCCTGCACCAGCTTGCCGCGGGTCGCGACGACTTTGAGGCACATCGCCCTGAAATAGTCCTCGTCCTCCATCGCTGCCGTGGCGCCGGCCTGGGCGAAACGGTCCAGCGGATAGGAATTGAAGCTGTCCTTGACCCGGTTCAGCGCCTCGATCAGATCGGACTGCCCGATGGCATAGCCGACGCGCAATCCGGCCAGCGCCCGCGACTTCGACAGCGTGTGCGTGACCAGCAGCTGCGGATATTTCGCGACCAGCGGCACCGCGGATTCACCGCCGAAATCGACATAGGCCTCGTCGATGACCACCACCGAGTCGGTGTTCGCCTGCAGCAGCCTCTCGATCTGCGCCAGCGGCACGAAGCAGCCGGTGGGCGCATTGGGATTCGGAAAAATGATGCCGCCGTTGGGCTTCAGGTAATCGTCGACCGCGATCTCGAAACGCGCGTTGAGCGGCTGCTGCTCGTAGCCGATGCCGTAGAGCCCGCAGTACACCGGGTAAAAGCTGTAGGTGATGTCGGGAAACAGCACCGGCCGCTCATGCTTGAGCAGACCGAGGAAGACATGCGCCAGCACCTCGTCGGAGCCGTTGCCGACGAACACCTGCTCCGGCGTCACGCCGTGGCGGGAGGCAATCGCCGCGCGCAGGCGGTCGCTGGCGGGGTCCGGGTAGAGGCGCAGCGTGTCGCCGATCTCGGCACGCAGCGCCTCCAGCACGCGGCGGCTGGGGCCATAGGGACATTCGTTGGTGTTGAGCTTGACCAGATTGGGCAGCTTCGGCTGCTCGCCCGGTACGTACGGGGTCAAACCGCGCACCACCTCGCTCCAGTAGCGGCTCATTGCCCGCCCTTGCTGCGCAGGCGCAGGGCTGCCGAGCGCGCGTGCGCCGGCAAGCCTTCGCCGTTCGCCAGTTCGACCGCGATGCGACCGAGCTTGACGGCACCCGCGGGCGAAACGCGGATCACGCTGGAACGTTTCTGGAAATCGTAAACGCCCAGCGGGGAGGAGAAACGCGCGGTACGGGAAGTCGGCAGCACGTGGTTGGGTCCGGCGCAGTAATCACCCAGCGCCTCGGAAGTGTAGCGGCCGAGGAAGATCGCGCCGGCGTGCCGGATCTTCGGCAGCAGGGCGCCGGCATCCTCGACCGAAAGCTCGAGGTGTTCGGGCGCGATGCGGTTGACCAGCGCGCAGGCTTCGTCGAGGTCACGCACGAGTATCAGCGCGCCGCGCCCGGCCAGCGAGGCCTCGATCACCGCGCGCCGCGGCATCTCCGGCAGCAATTTCGAAATGCTGGCCTCGACCGCATCCAGGTATTTCCCATCCGGCGCCAGCAGGATCGACTGTGCCAGCTCGTCGTGCTCGGCCTGCGAAAAGAGATCCATCGCCACCCAGTCCGGGTCGGTGGATCCGTCGCAGACGACGAGGATTTCGGAGGGGCCGGCCACCATGTCGATGCCGACCACGCCGAACACGCGGCGCTTCGCGGCGGCAACGTAGGCATTGCCGGGGCCGGTGATCTTGTCGACCTGCGGAATCGTCGCCGTGCCGTAGGCCAGCGCCGCAACCGCCTGCGCGCCGCCGATGGTGAATACGCGGTCGACACTGCAGATCGCCGCGGCGGCGAGCACGAGGTCGTTCTTCTCGCCGCGCGGCGTCGGCACGGTCATGATCACTTCGCCGACGCCGGCCACCTTCGCCGGCACCGCGTTCATGATCACCGAGGAGGGATAGGCCGCCTTGCCGCCGGGCACGTAGAGGCCGGCGCGGTCGAGCGGCGTCACCTGCTGGCCGAGCTCGTTGCCGTCGGCGTCGGTATAGCCCCAGGATTGCGCGCGCTGTCTTTCGTGGTATTCACGCACCCGCGCAGCCGCCGCCTCCAGCGCTTCCCGGCGTGCGGCGGGTATGCGCGCCAGCGCCGCCTGCAGATCGGTCTGCGGGATCTCCAGTTCGCCCAGCGACTTCGCGCTGACGCCGTCGAAACGCGCGGTGTATTCGAGCACCGCCGCGTCGCCGCGCGCCTTGACGTCGGCCAGTATCGCGGCGACGGCGGCATCCACCTGGGGATCCTGCGCCGACTCGAAAGCCAGCAGCTCGGCGAGCCGCGGGTCGAAATCGGCCTGGGTCGTGGACAGCCTGCGCATGGTCAGCCCGCCGCGGCGACGACGGCGCGGGAGAAGGCATCGATCAGCGGCTGCATCATCGCGCGCTTGACCTTCAGCGCAGCCTGGTTGACCACCAGCCGCGAGCTGACCGGTGCGATCTCCTCCACTGCCACCAGGTCGTTGGCCTTCAGCGTGCCGCCGGTGCTGACCAGGTCGACGATGGCATCGGCAAGGCCGACCAGGGGCGCGAGTTCCATCGAACCGTAGAGCTTGATCAGGTCGACATGCATGCCCTTTGCCGCGAAATGCTCGCGCGCCGTCTGCACATACTTGGTCGCCACCTTGAGCCGCGCACCGCGGCGCACCGCGCCGGAATAATCGAAGTCCCTGCGCACGGCAACCATCATCCGGCAGCGGGCAATGTTGAGGTCGAGCGGCTGGTAAAGCCCGGCGCTGCCGTGCTCGTCGAGCACATCCTTGCCGGCAACACCGAGGTCGGCGCCGCCGTACTGGACATAGGTCGGCACGTCGCTGGCACGGACGATGATCAGGCGCACGTCCCGGCGATTGGTCGCAAGGATCAGCTTGCGCGAGGATTCGGGATTTTCGCGCGAGACGATGCCTGCCGCCTTCAGCAGCGGCACTGTTTCGTCAAAAATGCGGCCCTTCGACAGGGCAATGGTGATCATGGCGGGGCAGGCTGCGGCACGGTCGAATCAGGTTCAAGGCGATGCGTCGGGCACCCGGCGCGGCGGCGCGCGGAAAGGCCTGAATTGTAGCGCATCTCTCCTCTCACCCGGGGTCCGCGCGGTTCCCGAAAGGGGCTTCAGCGGTTACACTCTCCGGCCTGGACCGCACCCGTCGCCCTCATGCCCGCCGTCGACAACATCGTTGAAATCCGCGACCTCGCGTTCTCCTACGGAGCGCACGAGATCTTCAAATCCGTGAGCCTCACCATCCCCCGCGGCAAGGTCGTCGGGATCATGGGCGCCAGCGGCAGCGGCAAGTCGACGCTGCTGCGCCTGATCGGCGCCCAGCTGCGCCCTTCAAGGGGCAGCGTCAGGGTGCTCGGCGAAAACATCCATGAACTCGACCGCAACGACCTTTACCGGATGCGGCGCAAGATGGGCATGCAGTTCCAGCAGGGCGGCCTGTTCACCGATCTCTCGGTGTTCGAGAACATCGCCTTCCAGATGCGCGAGAAAACCGACCTGCCCGAGGACATGATCAACGACCTCGTGCTGATGAAGCTCAATGCCGTCGGCCTGCGCGGCGCGGCGAAGCTGATGCCCTCGGAATGCTCCGGCGGCATGGCACGGCGCGTCGGTCTCGCGCGCGCAATCGCCCTCGACCCCGACCTGATCATGTACGACGAGCCCTTCGCCGGCCTCGACCCGATCTCCTGCAACGTCGTCGGCAAGCTGATCCGGCGCCTGAACGACGCGCTGGGTGTGACTTCGGTCGTGGTGTCCTACGACGCGCAGGAGTCGCTGCGCTGCATCGACTACGTGTATTTCCTAGCCGACGGCAAGGTGGTGGCGCAGGGCAGCACCGAGGACGTGAAAAAATCGGAAGATCCTTTCGTCCGCCAGTTCATCGGCGGCCTGCCCGATGGCCCGGTGCCTTTCCATTACCGCCAGAACGCCTATGCCGCAGACCTCGATCTGCCGGCATAAATGTTCAATTAAAACAATTACTTGGCAAGAATCCCGGGCTCAGCGCATGCGGCGGATGTGCGCACCGAGCCGCGACAGCTTCTCCTCGATGCGCTCGTAGCCGCGGTCGAGATGGTAGATGCGCTCGATCGTGGTCGATCCGCGCGCGACCAGTCCGGCAATGACCAGGCTCGCCGAGGCCCGCAGGTCGGTCGCCATCACCGTCGCCCCCTGCAGCGCCGGCACCCCCTTGATCAGCGCGGTGTTGCCCTCGACCGCGATGTCCGCACCCAGCCGCTGCAGTTCCTGCACATGCATGAAGCGGTTCTCGAAAATGGTTTCAACGACGCGCGAGGCGCCCTGCGCCACCGCGTTCAGCGCCATCAGCTGCGCCTGCATGTCGGTGGGGAATGCCGGGTACGGCGCGGTACGCACATTGACCGCCTTCAGCGCGCCGTTGGCCCGCACATGGATCCAGTCGCCGCCGGTCTCGATGCGCACACCGGTCTCGCGCAGCTTTTCGAGCACGGCATCCAGCGTGTCGGGCCGCGCGCCGGTCACTTTGACATCACCGCCGGTCGCTGCCGCCGCAACGAGGAAGGTGCCGGTCTCTATGCGGTCCGGCATCACGCTGTGGCGCGCCCCGTGCAGCCGTTCGACGCCTTCCACGGTGATCACATCGGTGCCCGCCCCGCTGATTTTCGCGCCCATCGCGGTGAGGCAGGCGGCGAGATCGGGAATTTCCGGCTCGCGCGCGGCGTTCTCGATCACCGTGACGCCCTCGGCCAGGGCCGCCGCCATCATCAGGTTCTCGGTGCCGGTGACGGTGACGATGTCCATGCAGATGCGCGCGCCCCTCAACCGCGGCGCGCGGGCGATCATGTAACCCTCCGCCATCTCGATGCTCGCGCCCAGCGCCTGTAACCCTTTTAAATGCTGGTCCACCGGGCGCAGACCGATTGCACAGCCCCCGGGCAGCGATACCCGCGCCTCGCCCAGCCGCGCCACCAGCGGCCCCAGCACCAGCACCGAAGCACGCATGGTCTTCACCAGCTCGTAGGGCGCCACCGGAGCGCTGATGTTAGCCGCCCGCAGCTCGACGCCGCCCTTCTCGTCGAGCGAAGTGGTCACGCCCATCTGCATCAGCAGGTTGAGCATCGTCGACACGTCGCGCAGGTGCGGCACGTTGTCGACCAGCAGCGGCTCAGCGGTGAGCAGCGCGGCGGTGAGTATCGGCAGCGCCGCGTTCTTCGCGCCGGAGACGGCGACGCTGCCGGACAGCGGCACGCCGCCTTCGATGACTAGTTTGTCCATGAGGTCAGAATCTATTAGCCACAGAGGTCACAGAGAGCACGGAAAACAACACCCGGGATGCCGCAGCATCACCCGCATTGTTTTGCTTTTTTCTCTGCGTCCCCTGTGGCTTAAGGTTTTTAAGGATTTCAGGTATTTCCCGTCCACTGCTCCGGCGTCAGCGTCTTCATCGACAGCGCGTGGATTTCCTCGCGCATGCGGTCACCCAGCGCCCGGTACACCAGCTGGTGCTGCTGGACCTTGCTTTTGCCCTGGAAGGCCGCGCTGACGATCACCGCCTCCCAGTGATGGCCGTCGCCGGCGACCTCGACATGCGCGCAGTCGAGACCGGCCGCGATCGACTGTTTGATGCTTTCCGCAGTAACCATGTTCGCCTCTTTCCGTTTCGTGTGGGGCAGGCCCAGCGCTCAGTGCCGCAGCTTGTATCCCGATTTCAGCAGCGAGAGCGTCAGCCATGATAAGGCGGCAAAACTGCCGCCGACAATCGCCAGGCTCAGCCACGGCGAGGTATCCGAAGCGCCGAAGAAACCGTAGCGGAAGCCGTCGATCATGTAAAAAACCGGGTTCAGGTGCGAGGCGGCCTGCCAGAACGCGGGCAGCGACTGGATCGAATAGAACACCCCGGACAGGAAGGTCAGCGGCAGGATGATGAAGTTGGTAAAGGCCGCGAGCTGGTCGATCTTGTCGGAGTGCATGCCGGCGACGATCCCCAGCGCGCCCATCACCGCGCTGCCGAAGACGCCGAACAGCAGCACCCACCAGGGGTGGGCGATGCCCAGGTCGGTGAACCACAGCGTTGCCAGCAGCACTCCGGCGCCCACCACCAGGCCGCGGGCCATCGCCGCCAGCAGGTAGGCGAGGAAAAACTCCCGGTGCGACAGCGGCGGCAGCAGCACAAACACGATGTTGCCGGTCATCTTGGACTGCATCAGGCTGGAGGAGGCATTGGCGAAGGCATTCTGCAGCACCGACATCATCGCCAGCCCCGGCACCAGGAAGGCGATGTAATCCACCCCCGGGAAAACCTCGACCCGGTCGCGCAGCGCGTGGCCGAACACCAGCAGGTAGAGCAGCGCGGTCAGCACCGGCGCGAGCACGGTCTGCACGCTGACCTTCCAGAAGCGCAGCCATTCCTTGTAGAACAGGGTGTGGAAACCGGTCATTTTTCAGCAGTCAGGAGTAAGGGGTCAGGCGTGAGGAGCGGGATCCAAACCATCCCCCACACTTAGAGCGCCTAACAGAATGAAACGCGTGATGCGCTGTCACGATTTTGGCTGGAGGCAAGGAGCAGTCCGCAGCGAATATCGGGAATATTCGCAAGGACTGGGACGCCGCCTCCGGCCAAAATCGCGCCAGCCCGGCAGGCACTTGAAATATTCAACAATATCATCGGGTTACAGCCAGAATCGGCCCTGACTTTGTCGCGCGGCTTGCTCATATTCGCGATATGAACTGCGCCGCGCTTCGCGTCAGAACCGATTCTGGCTGTAACGCACACGTGTTTCATTCTGTTAGGCGCTCTTAACTCCCAACCCCTCACATCTCGCTCCTTACGTCCTGTTCATGATCTGCACGAACACTTCCTCGAGGTCCGGCTGCATGATTTCCATTTCCTGCACCGCGATGCCGGCCTCGCGCAGCGCCGCCATCACCCGCTCGACCTCCGCGTAATCGGGCAGGGCGAGGCGGATCGCGCCGTCCTCCTCGCGCTGCGCGACCAGCGGCTCGAGCCGTGCCGGCAGCGCACCGCCCAGGCGCAACCCGACATAACAGCCTGAATGCATCCGCAGCAGGTTCTCGGTCTTGTCCAGCGTGACGATGCGCCCCTGCTTCAGCATGGCCACCCGCCCGCACAGCGCCTCCGCCTCCTCGAGGTAATGCGTGGTCAGCACGATGGTGTGGCCGTCGCGGTTGAGGCGCCGGATGAAACGCCACAGCGCCTGGCGCAGCTCGACGTCGACGCCGGCGGTCGGCTCATCGAGCACGATCACCGGCGGCTTGTGCACCAGCGCCTGCGCGACCAGCACGCGGCGCTTCATGCCGCCGGAGAGCGCACGCATGTTGGTATCCGCCTTGTCGGCAAGATCGAGATTCTCGATCACCTCGTCGATCCAGGCGCGGTTGTCGCGCAGCCCGAAGTAGCCCGACTGTATGGTCAGCGTCTCGCGCACGGTGAAGAAGGGATCGAACACCAGCTCCTGCGGCACCACGCCCAGCGCGCGGCGCGCGGCACGGTAGTCGCCGCCGACATCGTGCCCCATGATCCTTGCAGTGCCGCCATCCGGCCGCACCAGCCCCGCGAGGATGCTGATCAGCGTGGTCTTGCCGGCGCCGTTGGGTCCGAGCAGGCCGAAAAACTCCCCGGGCTCGACGCGCAGGCTGACGCCGGCAAGCGCCTGCAGGCTGCCATAACGCTTGGTGACATCGCTGACTTCGATCGCGTGGGTCATTCTTGTCTGGCACGGCTGCCGCCCTTGCGGCGGCACGGGATGAGGGGCTATTCCGCGCCGACCAGCTCGGTCACGCCGTAGAGCCGCGCCAGGCTTTTCAGGTTGTCGGGCAGGTTGACGTAGCGGATGTTGCGGCCGGCGGCGAGCGCGGCGCGGCGCCATTCGAAGAGCAGGCTGACCGCCGCCGAGTCGACCTCGGTGACGCCGGAGAGGTCCAGCGTCGTTTCCGGCGCCGTGAACAGTCGCAGGCCGTCCTCGCGCAGGGCAAGTGCGGTCTCGAGGTTGACGGCACCCTTCAGCGTGCAGTGCCCGTCATTGCATTCAATCATTTCGCCTGGGCCACCAGCGCGCGGTTCTTGTCGCGCAGCGACGCGATCAGGCCGTCGACCCCGCCCTTGCGGATTTCGGTGTTGAAGGTGCTGCGGTAATTCTCGACCAGGCTGATGCCGCCGATCTTCACGTTGTAGACCTTCCAGCCGGCGTCGGTTTTTTCCATGCCGTAATCCACCTGCACCGGCTCGCCGCCGCCGGACTGGCGCACCAGCGAGCGCACCGTCACGTCATTGTCGTCCGGCGCGAGTTTGAGCGGCCGGTACTCGATCTTCTGGTCCTTGAACAGCACCAGCGACGCGGTATAGGTCTGCACCAGCAGGGTGCGGAATTCCGCGGTCAGCGCCCTGCGCTGCTCGGCATTCGCCGCGCCCCAGTTGCGGCCCAGCGCGAGCTGGGTCATCCCGGCGAAATTGAAATGCGGCGCAATCTTGGTCTCGATCAGCTCGCGGGCCTTTTTCTGGTTGCCGGACTGGATGTCCTTGTCGGCGCGGATGATCGAGATCACTTCATCCGTGACCTGGCGCGCGAGCACGTCGGGGGGCGTGCTGGCGAGCGCAGGCCCCGCGCCAAGAATTGACAAAAATATCAATGAAATCAAATACTTAATCATGGTCTCTCCGTATCTTGCCGGGGCAAGGGACGCACATTTTACTTGTTCGCGCCGCCGCCCTCGGCCGCCTTGTCGAACAGGAACTGGCTGATCAGCTTCTCCAGCACCACCGCCGACTGGGTCAGCCGGATACTGTCGCCGGCCTTGAGCATCTGGTCGTCACCCCCGCCCTCGAGCCCGATGTACTGCTCGCCCAGCAGCCCCGAGGTCAGGATCGAGGCCGTGGTGTCCCTGGGAAACTGGTATGACTTCTCGATCGCCATCGACACCTTCGCGGTGAAGCGGTCGTTGTTGAAGCTGATCGAGGTCACCCGGCCGACCACGACGCCCGCGCTCTTGACCGGCGCCCGCGGCTTCAGGCCGCCGATGTTGTCGAAATTGGCGCTGATCACATAGGTCTCGCCGCCGCCCATGCTCGACATGTTGCCGACCTTGAACGCCAGGATCACCAGCGCGGCAATGCCCGCGACGACAAACAGGCCCACCCACAAATCCAGCATCGATCGTTCCATTAGGCACCCTTGCGCATCTTAAACAGCACTGAACATGAAGGAGGTCAGGATGAAATCCAGACCCAGTATCGCCAGCGACGAAGTTACCACGGTGCGCGTCGTCGCGCCCGAAACGCCCTCGGCCGTCGGCGGCGCGTCGTAGCCCTCGAACAGCGCGATCCAGGTCACCGCGACACCGAACACGAAACTCTTGATCACGCCGTTCAGGACATCCTCGCGCACGTCGACCGCACTCTGCATCTGCGACCAGAAGGAACCCTCGTCAACGCCGATCAGCACCACGCCCACGACATACCCGCCGAACACGCCCATCGCGCTGAACATCGCCGCCAGCAGCGGCATCGAGATCACGCCCGCCCAGAAACGCGGCGCCACCACGCGGGCTATCGGATCGACCGCCATCATTTCCATCGCCGACAGCTGCTCGGTCGCCTTCATCAGCCCGATCTCCGCGGTCATCGCCGAACCGGCGCGGCTGGCAAACAGCAGCGCCGACACCACCGGTCCGAGCTCGCGCACCAGCGACAGCGCCACCAGCACGCCGAGCGCCGACTCCGAGCCGTAGGTGGTCAGCGTCTGGTAACCCTGCAGGCCGAGCACCATGCCGACGAACAGTCCCGACACCAGGATGATGATCAGCGACAGCACGCCGGTGTAATACAGCTCGCGCACGATCAGGCGCGGCCGCGCGAGGCTGGTGCCCGAGTGCGCGATCGTCAGCCCGATGAAACGCGCCGCGTAGCCGAGGCGCAGCACCGTGTCGATGGCATTGGCGCCGATGCTGCGCACGGTGGGCAGGGATCTATGCGGCACGGCGCCCCTCCATCCTCAGCTCGGCCGCGTAATCGCCGCTCGGGTACTGGTAGGCCACCGGCCCCTCCGCCTCGCCATGCACGAACTGGTGCACCAGCGGATCGGTGTTGGCGCGCAGTTCCTCCGGCGTGCCGTGGGCCATCATCTTGCCGTCGGACAGGTAGTACACATAATCCACCACATCGAGCGCCTCCTGCACGTCATGGGTCACCACCAGGGAGGTCGTGCCCAGCGTGTCGTTCAGTTCGCGGATCAGGTTGGCGATCACGCCCAGCGAGATCGGGTCGAGCCCGGTGAATGGCTCGTCGTACATCATGATCATCGGATCAAGCGCGATCGCCCGCGCCAGCGCCACCCGCCGCGCCATGCCGCCCGAGAGTTCCGCCGGCATCAGCTTCGCCGCGCCGCGCAGGCCCACCGCGTGCAGCTTCATCATCACCAGGTCGCGGATCATGCTCTCCGGCAGCCCGGTATGCTCGCGCATCTGGAAGGCGACGTTGTCGTAGACGGAAAGGTCCGTGAACAGCGCGCCGAACTGGAACAGCATGCCCATGCGCCGGCGCATGCGGTAGATGCCCCGGGAATCAAGCTCGCCGGTGCACTGGCCGTTGACCCAGACCTCGCCCGAGGTCGGCTTCATGACCCCGCCGATCAGCCGCAGCAGCGTGGTCTTGCCCGAGCCGCTGATGCCCATCAGCGCGACGATCTTGCCGCGCGGGATGGTCATGTTGATGCCGGTCAGGATCGGCCGCCGCCCGTAGGCGAAGTTCACGTCCTTGATTTCAATCAGGGTGTCGGATGCCACGGACTGGGCGCTCTGCTGCTGCGGGTAAAGCGCCGATTTTAAACGAGAACGGCAGCCCGCCCAACCGGCGCCGGAATTGCGCCGCCGGCTTGGCCGGCACCGGCCGCGGCTGGCATCATGCGTGCACGAGCAAGCCCTTCCCCCATGCGCTTCGACCTTTTCCACGAACTGGCCCTGCCCGCGTACGACACGCGCAGCGAGACTGCGCTCTACGCCGACGTCCTCGACGAGCTCGCGCTCGCCGACCAACTCGGCTACGGCTGCGCCTGGCTGGTCGAACACCACTTCATGCGCGCCTACTCGCACGTCTCCAAGCCCGAGATCCTGCTCGGTGCCGCCGCTGCGCGCACCCGGCGCATCCGCCTCGGCCACGCGATCATCCCGCTGCCGCTGCATCATCCGCTGCACGTCGCCGAACGCGTCGCGACACTCGACGTGCTGTCGGGCGGGCGGCTCGAAGTCGGCATCGGCCGCGGTTTTTCCCCGCTTGAGTACGCCGTGTTCAACGGCGACATGGCCGAGAGCCGCGCCCTGGTCGACGAGGGGCTTGCCGTGCTGCGCGCGTCGTTCCGGCCGGGTTCAATGACCCACCGCGGCAGGCATTACGCATTCGAGGACCTCGACCTCGTGCCGCGGGCCGTGCAGCAGCCGCACCCGCCGCTGTGGACGGCCGCTGTCAGCCCCGAGACCTGGGACTGGGCCGCGGCGCAGCGGCTCGGCGTGCTTGCCGGCCCGTTCAAGCCCTGGTTCATGGTCGAGCAGGATCTGCGGCGTTACCGCAGCGCGTGGACCCACGCCGAAGCCCCGCGCGCGGGCATGACTCTGGGTGTGCTGTGCCTTGCCGACGGCGCGCGCGCGCAGGCGCTGGCGCGCGAGGCCTTCCGCTGGTTCTACGGCGAGCTCTACAGGACCACGCTGCCGGTGCTGGAAAAGCTGTACCCCGGTTACGAACACCTGCACGAGCTGGGCCGCTTCCGCAGCCTGATGAAGCTCGGCGTCAACCTTGGCCTCACCGATTTCGCCGGCCTCACCGTGGTCGGCACGCCGGACGAATGCATCGCCCGCCTGCGCAAATACCAGGCCGCGGGCATCACCCACATCCTCTGCGCCTTCGGCGCCGGCGCCCTGGACAGCGCCACCACGCGCGAGTCGATGACGCTGTTCGCGCGCGAAGTCATGCCGGCATTCGCGGCTGCCGCGTGAAAGTCCTCCTCACCGGTTCCAGCGCGAGCCTCGCCCATGCGCTGCTGCCGCGGCTGTGCGCCGAGGCGGCGATCACCGCAGTCACCGGCATCGACCTGCGCCCGCCGCATTTTGCCCACTCCAAATTCCGCGCATTGCGGGCGGATTTCCGCGACGACCGGGTCGGCGAGCTGCTGCAGGGGCATGATGCGCTGGTCCACCTTGCCTATGTAGTGCTGCGCGGACGCATGCGCGAGGCAGCGATGCGCGCGGTCAATGTCGATGCGAGCCTCGGGCTGCTGCAGGCCGCGCGGGCGGCGGGCGTGAAGCGCATCGTCCACCTGTCGAGCGCGGCGGTGTACGGCAGCGGCCGCGACCTCGATGAACAGGCGGCGCTGGCGCCGCTGCCGGGTTTCCGCTACGGTCTGCACAAGGCCGAGCTCGAGCAGCAGCTCGCGCGCGCGGTGCCGGAATGCGTGCGCCTGCGCCCCCATGTCATCCTCGGCCCGCATGCCCAGCCGGTGCTGCGGCAGATCCTCGACCTGCCGCTGTATTTGCGGCTGGGCGATCCGCAGCCCGAGCTGCAGTGCGTGCACGAGAACGACGTTGCCGATGCCATCGTTGCGAGCCTGCTGCTCGACAAGGCGCGCGGCCCCTACAACCTCGCCGCAGGCGAGTGCTGGACCCTGCGCGCGGTGATGCGCGCGCGCCACCGGCGCTGTCTGCCGCTGCCGCCGCCGGTCGCACGCGCAGGCCTCGCCCTTGCGCATCGCCTGAGCGGCTGGGGCGGAGAGCCGGGCTGGCTGGAAGGGCTGCGCCACACGCTGACGCTGGATTGCCGGCGCGCCGAACAGGAACTCGGCTGGAAACCGCTGCACGGCGCCGCGCAGGCGCTGGCAGCCACCGCAGCCGCAAACAACGCTACTGCAGCCTGAAGCCGTAGCTTTCGAGCAGATGCAGTGTCGGCGCCAGGCGTTCGCGCACGAAGGACTGGCGCACCGGATTGCGCAGGGCCATCCGCCGCCAGCGTTCGCCATGCGGCAATCCCGACAACTCGTAGAACTGCGCCGGCGGCGCGTAAAACACCCGCGCGTACTGTCGCACCAGCAGCCGCAGCAGCGGGCTCAGCAGGGGCAGCAGCGCGCGCGGCAGGTCCTGCAGTGCCGCCTCGAGCTGTGCGCGTGCCGCCGCGATATGGCGTGCCTCGTCGATGCAATGCACGGTGCAGATGTCGCGCACCGCCGGATTGACACCGTCGAGCCCGCGCAGGTGGCGGTTGAACTTGTCCGGTACATCCTCGGCAACCACCGTCGCCGCCCAGAACAGCGCGCCACCGGCCGGCGCCCGCCGCGCCAGCCAGTCGGCCAGGGCGGGAGGACGCCAGGCCTCCGCGGGCACCGGCAGTCGCGCGGCCTCGATCGCGCGCAGGAACATCAGGCTGTGGCCGGACTCCTCGCGCATCTCGTGCAGGAAATACTCGTACTCGGCGCGCGCCAGCCGCGATGACAGCCGCCGCGTCAGGCGCTGCATGAACACGCGCTCCAGCCACAGGCCGGCATGCATGACGTTGATGAATTCGTACTGCGACAGCCGCCGCCGCACATCGGGGGCAAGGTCGTCCCAGGCGGCAAGGCCGTACAGCGACAGGGCCGGCTCCGGCAGCCAGCAGGCCTCGCGGTCGAGCCGCGTCCAGTCCACGGCCGCCAGCGGGTCGCGGTAGCGCTGGCTGTTTTCGGACAGCTGGCGGAGCAGCGCGTGATCTGCGTTTTGCATGGGACGATTATAGGGCGCCCGCGCCGGCCGCGGCAGGCACTGCCGGGGCGCTGTTTACCCCCGGGGGAGTTTCGGCTAAGTTACGCCGCATGTCAGCGCCCGCATTGCACATCAGCCGCCTGTGCAAATCCTATGGCAAGGCCGTCGCGCTGGCCGACCTGTCGCTCGACATCGCCACCGGTGAATTTTTCGGGCTGGTCGGCGCCAACGGCGCCGGCAAGACCACGCTGGTCAAATGCGCGCTGGATTTCTGCGACATCCAGTCCGGCAGCGTCGAGATCTTCGGCATCTCTCACCGCGAGACCGCGGCGCGAAGCCGCATCGCTTTCCTGCCCGAGCGCTTCACCCCGCCCCACTACCTGAGCGGCCGCGACTTCCTGCGTTACCTCGCCAAACTGCACCGGCGGCCGTACCACGAGGGGCGGGCGCAGGCAATGCTGGCCGCACTGGAGCTCGATGCCGCGGCCCTCGACAAGCCGGCGCGCGCCTATTCCAAGGGCATGACCCAGAAACTCGGCCTCGCTGCCTGCCTGCTCTCGGACAAGGACCTGCTGATCCTCGACGAGCCGACCAGCGGCCTCGACCCCAAGGCACGGGCGCTGCTGAAGCAGGAATTGCGCCGCCAGCACGAGTCCGGGAAGACCGTGCTGATGACCACGCATGCCCTGCATGACGTTGGCGAGATGTGCGGGCGCATGGCCGTCGTCGACCGCGGCCGCCTGCTGTTTGCCGGAACGCCCGCGGAATTCATCCGCCGCCACGGCGCCGCCGACCTGGAGCAGGCCTACCTCGCCTGCGTCGCTGCGCAATAGGAGCACCGCCGTCGTATCGCCGCCATGGCCGATCTGGCACAATGAACCGCAATGTCCAATCATTTCAGCGCCTTACCACCAACCCGATGATGCGTCCTCAATGACGCGAGCCGTGCCATGACCGACCCGGCAAAACCCGAACTGCTGATCGTCGACGACGATCCCGCGATCGCCGACACGCTGTCCTATGTGCTGGGCGGCGACTTCGCCGTAAGCACCGCGGAGTCGCGCCCCCACGCCAAGGCGCTGCTGCGGCAGATGGACCGTCCGCCGCAGCTCGCGCTGATCGATCTCGGCCTGCCGCCGCGCCCGCATCGTCCTGACGAGGGCTTCCAGCTGATCGCCGAGCTGATCGCGGCGGCGCCGGAGATGAAAATCATCGTGCTCTCCGGCCAGAACGATGAAGCCAACGCGCGCCACGCCCGAACCCTGGGCGCCATCGACTTCGTCGCCAAGCCGGCCGATCCGGCGCGGCTGAAGGCCCAGCTGCTGCAGGCGCTGAGTGTCACCGCGGCCGAAACCGGCGTTCCCGCCTCCGGCCTGCTCGGCAACAGCCCCCCGATGCAGAAGCTGCGCGAGCAGATCACGCAATTTTCCGACGCCCCCTTCCCGGTGCTGATCGAGGGTGAATCCGGCAGCGGCAAGGAACTCGTTGCGCAGGCGCTGCACCGGCAAAGCCGGCGCGCGGGCAAGCCCTTCCTCGCGCTGAACTGCGCGGCGATTTCGCCGACGCTGGTCGAGCCCACCCTTTTCGGCTACGCCAAGGGCGCGTTCACCGGCGCCAACAGCGCGCGCGCCGGCTATTTCGAGGATGCGGTCGACTCGACGCTGTTCCTCGATGAAGTCGGCGAGCTGCCGCTGGAACTGCAGGCGAAGCTGCTGCGGGTGCTTGAGAACGGCGAATTCCAGCGCGTCGGCGAAACCCAGAGCCGGGTATCCAATGCCCGCGTCGTCGCCGCGACCAACCGCGATTTGCGCAGCGAAGTCCGCCACGGCCGCTTTCGCGCAGACCTCTACCACCGGCTGTCGGTGTTCACCATCGGCATGCCGTCGCTGCGCGACCTCGGCGACGACAAGCTGCTGCTGCTCGACCATTTCCGCCAGTTCTACGCCAGGCAGATCGGCGCGCAGCCGGTGGAACTCGACAATGATGCGCTGCGCCTGTGGCGCGACTACACCTTCCCCGGCAATGTCCGCGAGCTGCGCAACATCGTCATCCGCCTGTGCACCAAGTACGCCGGCACCCGCATCACGCCGGACCTGCTGCAGACCGAGCTCGACCGCGAGAGCCTCGCCCCGGGCGGCACCGGCATGCCGGCGCTGGCCGACGAGAGCGTGCTGCTCGACTCGGCGCGCCGCCAGCTCGAAGCCGACCCCGATTTCCGGCTCGACGACGTGCTCAAGCGCTGGGAAGGCGCATTCATCGAAGCCGCGCTGGCGCTGACCAACGGCAACCTGTCACAGGCCGCGAAGCGGCTGGGCGTGCACCGCACGACGCTCTACAGCCGCATGCAGACCCGCGAGGGTGCGGACGAGGCCAGGTAAGCGATGTATTACGAACACTTCGGCCTCAGCGAGGCGCCGTTCAAGATCACCCCGAACACCGATTTCTTCTTCGGCGGCGGCAACCGCGGCCCCATCCTCGAGGCGCTGATCTACGCCATCACCCAGGGCGAGGGCATCGTCAAGGTCACCGGCGAGGTCGGCAGCGGCAAGACGATGCTCTGCAGCATGCTGCAGGCGCGGCTGCCCGCGAACGTGGAAACCATCTACCTCGCGAATCCCAGTGTTTCCCCCGAGGAGATCCTGCATGCAATCGCCTTCGAGCTGCAGCTCGACGTGCCGCGCGAAGCCAGCCGGCTGGCAGTGATGCATGCGATCCAGGAGCACCTGCTGAAGCGCCACGCCGAAGGCAGGCGCGTGGTGCTCTTTGTCGAGGAGTCCCAGGGCATGCCGATCGCCACCCTGGAGGAGATCCGCCTGCTGTCCAACCTCGAAACCAAGTCCGACAAGCTGCTGCAGATCGTGCTCTTCGGCCAGCCCGAGCTCGACGACAACCTGCGCGAGAACAGCATCCGCCAGCTGAAGGAGCGCATCACCCACAGCTTCCGGCTGGAACCGCTGACCGCAGCGGAGACCCGCGAATACCTGATGTTCCGCCTGCGCGCCGCCGGCTACCGCGGACCGGACCTGTTCAGCGAGGGCATCGTGCGCGACATCGCACGCATCTCCGGCGGCCTGACCCGACGCATCAACCTGATCACCGACAAGGCGCTGCTCGCCGCCTTCTCCGAGAACACCCACAGCATCCGCAAGAAACACATCGACGCCGCGGTGCGCGACAGTGAATTCGCGCGCATCGAGGGCCCGGCGCCGGCCGGACCGCGCTGGGTCCGGGGCACGCTGCTGGTGCTCGCCGGCATGGCCGCCGGTGCGGCCATTTTTGCGCTGCTCGATCACCGGCGCCCGCCGCCGCCGGCTGCCCCCGCCGCCGCGCCGGTGCAGACGCCGGCCGCAGTCCCGGCCGAACCGCAGCCGGCACCTGTCGAACAGCAAGAAAAAAGTGATTTAAAAACAAATACTTATAGAGAAGAGGTGGCGCGAGCCGAACCTGCACCGGCAGCGACGGAACCCGCCAAACCGACAGTCGAAGCGCCCCGCGCCGCCGGCAGCCTGCTCGAAGCGCGGCTGGCGGCAACGGAGGCCTGGCTGGAAAGCGCCAACCCCAAGACCTACACCATCCAGCTGATGAGTTCGGACGACGATCCACAGCTGAACAATCACCTCAAAATTATCTCTAACCTCGTTGAAATTAATAGTCTTTTTGTGTATCGTACGATTGCAAAAGGTGTGCCGGCTCTGAACGTGGTCTGGGGCAGTTTCGACGGCCCCGGCGAAGCCCGGGCAGCAATGGCAAAATTGCCGTCATCGCTGAAGGCTTACCGGCCGTTGCTGCGCACCGTGCAGGGGATCAAGGCTGAAGTCCGGGACCTGAAGGCGCCATGAAGCAGAGACAACCTCAGGAATCCGCAGGACAGGCTCAACTGAAAACACCCGGAAGCAAGGGGAGAATGATCAAAATGTCCGAGCGGTGGCCTTACCGAAGGTCCACAACCCTGGCTTTCGTTGCTGCCAGCCTGATCGCCATCGGCGGATGCGCGCAGATCCGCCCCAGCGTGCCGCAGTCCGAGGGACATATCGCCGCCCCCGCGGCCAAACCCCAGGCCACCACGGCCATTCCGCCCCCCGCACGGGTGTCAACGCTGGTGCCCCCGCCGGTGCCGCAGGTCAAGCCGCAGACTTACAGTGTGGTCGTGCACGAGGTGCCGGTGAAGGAGCTGCTGGTCGCGCTGGCGCGGGACACCAAGCAGAACATCGACATCCACCCCGCACTCGGCGGCCTCGTCAGCCTGAACGCCATCAACGAAACGCTGCCGGCAATCCTCGAGCGCATTTCGCGGCAGGTCGACATGCGCTACGAGATCAAGGGCAATACCCTGATCGTGTCGCCGGACACGCCCTACATCAGGACCTACGTCGTCAACTACGTCAACATCCAGCGCACGACCAATTCGACTACCGGCGCCTCGGGACAGCTGGCGACCACCGGACAGCAGGGCGGCCAGGGCGGCGGCGCTTCGGGTGCCGGCAATACCTCGAGCACGACGGTGACCACGACATCGAACTCGGATTTCTGGAAACTGCTGGAACAGTCGGTGCGCTCGATCCTGAATTCCTCGATGAAGCAGAGCCAGTCGGCCCAGGCCCGGCAGGACCGGCTCGAACTGATCAAGCAGGAGCAGGAACTGCGCACGAAGCAGATCGAGGCCGCGAGCAAGGCCGGCCAGTCGGCGCCTGCACTGGCCAGCTCCATGGGGGGCCTCGCCGGATCACAGGCTGTTTCGGCCTCGCTGCTGCCGGATGACGTGATTGTCAACCCGGTCGCAGGCACAATCACTGTCAACGGCACCGAAAAACAGCACCAGCTGGTCAGTGATTACCTGACCAAGGTCGAGCGCGGCGCCCAGCGCCAGGTGCTGATCGAGGCGACCATCGTCGAAGTGAACCTGTCGGACGCCTACCAGGGCGGCATCGACTGGAGCCGCCTGCCGGTCAGCGGCGGGCTCTCCTTCAGCCAGCAGCTGCTGCGCGGCTTCGGCACCGGACTGTCCCAGCTCGGCGCCAATTTCTTCCAGATGGGCTACACCAATCCGAACTCCGATGTCGGCAACTTCAACGCCACCGTCAAGCTGCTGCAGGAATTCGGCAACACCCGCGTGCTGTCCAGCCCGAAGCTGATGGTGCTCAACAACCAGACCGCGCTGCTCAAGGCCGTGGACAACCTCGTCTATTTCGAAATCCAGGCGCAGTCCAACACCACCCAGGGCGTGGCCTCGACAACCTTCAACTCCACGGCGAAGACGGTGGCCCTGGGTGTGGTGATGGGCGTCACCCCCCAGGTCAACGACGACGGGCGCGTGCTGCTCACCGTGAGGCCGACGATCTCGCGCTTCCTGCGCTTCCGCAACGACCCGAACCCGAGCCTCTGCGATGCCAACCGCACGAACTGCGTGGCCAACCCGGTGCCGGAAATCCAGGTGCGTGAAATGGAATCCGTGCTGCAGATCGGCAACGGCCAGACGATCATCCTCGGCGGCCTGATGCAGGACAATGTGCAGCGCAACCGGGAGCAGCTGCCGGGTGCCGACAGGGTCGGCGATCTCGGCGAACTGTTCCGTTTCCGCGACGAGCGCGTGAGCAAGAGCGAACTGGTCATTTTCCTGCGTCCCACCGTGGTGCCCAACCCCTCGCTGGACAGCGATGAGCTGAAGTTCTTCCAGCGCTTCCTGCCCCAAGCCGAGTCCGCCGCGCCCGCACCCAAGCCCGCACCATGAGCCTGCTGATGAAGGCCTTGGAAAAGGCCGCCAAGGACCGGGGCGAGGCGCAGCCGCAGGCACTGGCCGCGGAAAAACCCGCCGCGCAGCCCGCCGCAGCGGCCAAGCCGCCGTCACCGCCGCTGGAGCTGTCGCTGGAGCCATTGCAGGCCGACACCCCGGTGCCGCCGCCGGAGGAACCGCCGAAGCCGCAGCCCAAGTCGGCGGCCCAGATCCGCGCCGAACGCAACCAGGCGCGCGCCGCAACGGTCATGCAGGCCACGGCACGGCCCGCCGCAGCGGCACCGGCGACCAGCCGCTTCCGCCTCAGCCCGGTGATGGCCCTCGGGCTGGTTGCCGCACTCATCGCCCTCGGCTTCGCGGTGTACGTGTACCTGCAGATCACCAATCCGGCGCTGTTCATCCGCAAGCCGCCGGCGCCCGCCCCGATGGCCACGCAGCCGCCCCCCGCACCACCGGTCCAGGCGCCGATCGCGACCGGGACGGTGGTCGCACCGGCAACACCGGCGGAATCCGCAGCGGCAGCCGCACCCCGTGTGCAGGCGGAAGCACCGCCGCGCCAGCCGGCTCCGGTCGCGGCTCCGGTCGCACCTGCGGCGGCACCGGCACGGCCCTCCGAAGCGCAGACCAACCGCATCCAGATCAGCAGCGGCTCTGCGGAACCCCAGATCGACAACCGCCTGGTGCAGGCCTATGCAGCGCTGCAGTCCGGCAAGACCGATGCCGCCCGCCAGCTCTACGGCGATGTCAGCCGCAGCGATCCGCGCAACATCAACGCCCTGCTCGGCCTCGCCGCCATCGCCCGGCAGGAGGGCCGCACCGAAGATGCGAGCCGCCTCTACATGAGCGTGCTCGACCTTGAGCCGCGCAACGCCTACGCCCAGACCGGCCTGATCGGCATCATGGGGCGCGCCGATCCCCTGGCCTCCGAATCCCGGCTCAAACAGCTGATCACCCGCGACCCCTCGGCAGCCCTCTATTTCACGCTGGGCAATCTCTACGGCGACCAGGCGCGCTGGGCCGAGGCCCAGCAGGCCTATTTCCAGGCCCACCAGCTTGAGGCAGGCAACCCGGATTACACCTACAATCTCGCGGTGAGCCTCGAACACATCGGACAGCCGAAACTGGCGGTCAATTTCTACCGGCAGGCCGTCGACCAGGCGCAGGCCCGGGGACGCGCCGGATTCAATCTGGCACAGGCCCAGGATCGCATCCGCCAGCTTGCCGCGCAGCAATAAACGGCTTCAGGGCTGATGGCCGAACAACGGAAAAAACTGCGGCTCGGTGAACTGCTGGTTCAGCAGGGGCTGATCACCAAGGATCAGCTGGCGATCGTCCTCGCCGAGCAGCGCAACAGCAACATCCCCATCGGCCGCCTGCTGGTCCGCCTCGGTTTCGTCACCGAAACCGCGATCCGCGACATCATGGCGCGGACCGTCGGCCAGGAATCGATCGACCTCGCGCAGGTCGTCGCCGACCCCGAGGCGCTGAGCCTGGTGCCGGAGGAATTCGCGCGGCGCAACCACGTGCTGCCGATCGCCTACGATCCCGTCGAACAGGTGCTGACCATCGCGACGACGGAAATCTTCAACGTCGTCGCGCTCGACCAGCTGCGCGCGATGCTTGGCCCGCAGGTCGAGCTGAAGACCCAGCTTGCCGCGGAGGCGCAGCTCGGCGACTACATCGACCAGTTCTACGGGCACGAGCTGTCGGTCGACGGCATCCTCACCGAGATCGAGACCGGCGAGATCGATTACGAGAGCCTCGCGGTCGGCGACGACGAATACACCCAGCCGATGGTGCGGCTGGTCAACGCGATCCTGGTCGACGCCGTCAAGCGCGGCGCGTCCGACATCCACTTCGAACCCGAGTACGCCTTCATGCGCATCCGCTACCGCATCGACGGCGTGCTGGAAACGGTGCGCAGCCTGCACAAGACCTACATGCCCGGCATCACGGTGCGCGTGAAGGTGGTCAGCGAAATGAACATCGCCGAGACCCGCGCGCCGCAGGACGGCCGGCTGTCGCTGACGCTGAACGGCAGGCCGGTCGACTTCCGCGTCTCGACCCAGCCGACGATCTACGGCGAGAACATCGTGCTGCGCGTGCTCGACCGCGAGAAATCCATCGTCAACCTCGACCGCATGAACCTGCCGGCCGAAACCATGAGCAAGCTCGAGCTCATGCTGGCGCGCCCCGAGGGCATCCTGATCGTCACCGGGCCCACCGGCAGCGGCAAGACGACAACGCTCTATTCGCTGCTCGCCCAGGTCAACGACGAGACCGTCAACATCATGACGCTGGAAGACCCGGTCGAGTATCCGCTGACACTGATGCGCCAGACCTCGGTCAACGAGGTCGCGCGCATGGACTTCGCCAACGGCATCCGCTCGATCATGCGCCAGGACCCGGACATCATCCTGGTCGGCGAGGTGCGCGACAAGGAAACCGCGGAAATGGCCTTCCGCGCGGCGATGACCGGCCACCAGGTGTTCACCACGCTGCACACCAATTCCGCGCTGGGCGCCTTCCCGCGGCTGCTCGACATCGGCATCCAGCCCGACATCATGGCCGGCAACATCATCGGCGTCATCGCGCAGCGCCTGGTGCGCATGCTGTGCACGCACTGCAAGGAAGCCTACGCGCCGTCGCAGGAGGAGCGCGCGCTGCTCGGCACTGCAGCCGACTCCGCATCGTTCCTCTACCGGCCCATAGGCTGCAAGCACTGCGCGAACAAGGGTTATCGCGGGCGCACGCCGATCATGGAGCTGCTGGTGATGGACGGCGACATGGACGAGCTGGTCGCCCGCCGCGCCACCGCCAAGGAACTGCGCGCCGAGGCCGTCCTGAAGGGCTTCCACTCGCTCGCCGAGGAAGGCATTGCCCGGGTCATCGACGGCAGCACCAGCCTCGCCGAGGTCGCGCGCTCGGTGGACCTCACCGGCAGGCTGCGCCAGTAACGCGCGACTGAGCCGCCGAGCCGTCAGTGCCCTCCTTCGAATACAAGGCGATCGACAAGACCGGCCAGCCCGCCCGCGGCGGCCTCGACGCCGTCAACGAGGTCGATCTCGAACTGCGGCTGCGCCGCATGGGGCTCGACCTGATCACCTGCAGGCAGGTCGACCGCCGCAGTTCGATCGCCGCCGGCGGCAGCATCACCCGCCAGGATCTGGTCAACTTCTGCTTCGACATGGAGCAGATGGTGCGCTCCGGCATCCCGATCATCGACGGCCTGCGCGACATGCGCGACACCATCGATACCCCGCGCTTCCGCGAGGTGCTCACGGTGATGACCGAGGACATGGAGGCGGGCAACGTGCTGTCGCAGTGCATGGCCTCGCACCCCGACGTCTTCGACAAGGTTTTCGTCAGCCTGATCCGCGCCGGCGAGCAGTCCGGCCAGCTGCCGGAAGTGTTCAGGAACCTTGCCGACACCATCCGCTGGCAGGACGAGCTGATCTCGCAGACGCGGCGCCTGCTGATGTACCCGGCGCTGACACTGGTGGTGGTGCTGGGGGTGATGGCCGCGCTGCTGATTTTCCTGGTGCCGCAGATCGCCCAGCTCTTCAAGTCCATGGGCATGGAGCTGCCGGCGCAGACCCGCGTGCTGCTCGCGGTCTCCGGATTTGCCAAGGATTTCTGGCTGCCGATCCTCGTCGCGCCGGTGGTCGCCATCATCGTGCTGATGGTGACCGTGCGCCGCTCCGGCAAGGCCGCCTACCTTTGGGACTACACCAAGCTGCGGCTGCCGGTGGTGGGGCCCATCCTGCAGAAAATCATCCTCTCGCGCTTTGCCAACGTCTTCGGCCTGATGTACCGCTCCGGCATCACGGTGCTCGAGGCAATACGCATCAGCGAGGACGTCGTCGGCAACCGCGTGGTGGCCGACGGCCTCAACCGCGCCGTGCAGCAGATCGCCGCCGGCGACGGCATGACCGAATCCTTCAACAACCTCGGGCTGTTCCCGCCGCTGGTGATCCGCATGCTGCGGGTGGGCGAGAGTACCGGCGCGCTCGACGTGGCGCTGGCGAATGTCACCTATTTCTACAACCGGGATGTCAAGGATTCGGTGGACAAGGGCATGAAAATGCTCGGCCCTGCCCTTACGCTGATCCTCGGCGGCATGATCGCCTTCGTGATCTGGGCGGTGCTCGGACCCGTCTATGATATTCTCGGCAAGCTGCAATTCTAGCCCGACATGGCCAGCAAACTCCTGATCTGCATTTCGGCTAACCGCACGACGGTGGCCCGCTGGCGCGGCGGCCGCCTCGGGGACTGCGCCGTGTTCGCGCCCGACGAAACGGGTGCCGACGAATTCCGCGACTATGTCGCGGACAGCGGCAAAATCCCCGCATTCATCATCGTCGACGCCGTCGAGGAGGATTACCGGCTCGAGACCCTGCCCCATGCCTCGGGCTCCGACCGCGCGCAGATGGTCGAACGCAAGCTGCGGCAGTATTACCGCAACTCGCCCTACTGCGCGGCCTCGCTGATCGGCCGCGACGACAGCAAGCGTCGCGACGACCGCTTCCTGTTTTCGGCGCTGACCAACCCCGAGATCGTCACACCCTGGCTCAACGTGCTGGTCGAGCACGAACTTCCGGTCGGCGGCGTCTTCCTGCTGCCGGTGGTGACCTCGGGCATCCTGCCGATCCTGGGCAGCAAGCCCCATAACCTGCTGCTGGTGGCCGCACATCCCGCCGGCATCCGGCTGACCTTTTTCCGCGACGGCGCCTTCCGCCTGAGCCGGCTGAGCCGCAACGACCCCGGCGCGGAAGTGCAGGGCCGCACCCTGATCGACGAAATATCCAACACCCGGCTCTACCTCCATGCGCTGCGCGCGGCGACCCTCGACGAGCAGGTGAGCGTGGTGTTCCTCGACCACGGCGACCAGCTCGGCGACATCGCGCGCCAGATCACCGAGGAGAACCCCAGCCTGCAGTGCAGTGCCCTGGGCCGCAGCGAAATCGCGAAGCGGCTGCGGCTCGATCCCGCGCTGATCGACATCTCGCCGGCAACGATTTACCTGCAGCTGCTCGGCAACCGCACGCCGGACAACAACCTCGCGTCAGCGGCGGTCACCGCGGGCTATCGCCGCCACCGCGTGCGCCGCCAGCTGTTTGCCGCCAGCGCCGTGGCAGCGGGCATCGGCCTCGCCTGGTCGGGCGCCAACCTCTGGCAGCAGTTTTCGATCCAGGACCAGGTCGACGACACGGTCCGCCGCACCGCCCGCATCAATGCCGAATACCAGACTGCCACGCTGCAGTTCCCGGCAGCGCCGACCTCGGCCGACAACCTCAAGCGCGCGACGGAGCTCGCCGAGAAACTGCGCACGACGGCCAGTTCCCCGGAACCGTTCCTGCAGGTCATCGGCCGCGCGCTGGCGCCGAGCCCCGAGATCGCGCTCACCGAACTGGGCTGGCAGTTTCGCGCCGGGGAAATCGACGCCGGCGGACAACCCGGCGCGACCGCGCCGCGCCAGGGCGCGGCACCTGCCGGACCTGCGCCCGCGGTGCGCCGGCACAGCGGGCTGCTCGCCGGGCAGGTCCGTGACTTCAGGGGTGATTTCCGCCAGGCCATCCTGTCGATCAACGCCTTCGCGGAGCGCCTGCGCGCCGATCCCCTCGTCGAGAGCGTGCGCGTCGTCCAGCTCCCGCTCAACGTCAATCCCACGCTGGCCCTGTCCGGCAACACCGCGGAAACCCCGACGCAGGGCGGCAGTGCCGACTTCCGGATCGTAGTGGTGCTGAAACTGCCCTCATGAACGCCGAAGAACTCAAGGCACTGCGCGTGCCGCTGATCCTGCTGCTGGTGGTGATCGCCGCCGCGGCCGGCGCGGTCTATTACACCGACCTGCTGCGCCAGCAGGCGCAGACCACCCTGGTGCGCGCGCAGGCGCAGCAGCGCGAGGCGCAGACCCGCATGCAGCGCTCCGGCGACGAGAAAACCATCATCGTCCAGTACGTCGACAGGTACCGGCAGCTGGAAAACGCCGGCTTCATCGGCGAGGAACAGCGGATCAACTGGATCGATGCGCTGCGCAATGCGAATGCCCGCACCGACCTCTTCGGCGTCAGCTACGAAATCGGAGCACAGCAGCCCTATGCCCATGCCGCCGAACTGGCGCCGGGACCGATTGCACTCAGGCAGTCGCGCATGAGGCTCGATTTCCGGCTGCTGCACGAAGGCGACCTGCTGCGGTTCTTCGATGCGCTGCGCGAACAGGGCGCCGGCCTGTTCCACCTCGACCAGTGCACGCTGCGCCGGACCGACACGGGCACCGCGCTGCGCTACCAGCCGAACATCACGGCAAACTGCGAACTGGCCTGGATCACCGCCACGCCGGATGCGGCGCCGGGAGTGCGGCCATGAGGGCGCTGCTGCTGATGCTGCTGATCGCAGCCCTGCCGGCCGCCCATGCGGCAGAGCTCGCAGGCCGCCTGTTCTACACCCCCGATCAGCGCGCGCAGCTCGACCAGTTGCGCGCGCAGAAAGCCGTCGCCTCGCAGGTCCGCGACGAACCCGTTCCGGAAACCGTGACCTATAACGGCATCATCCGCCGCAGCGACGGCAAAACCACGATCTGGATGAACAAACAGCCGATGTCGGCGGCCGAACTGCGCAGCGGCCAGGCGGTGACCGGCACCGTGAGCCGGGACGGCCGCATCGTGCTGCAGAACCCTGCAGGAAACAATGGAAAGGTCGAACTGAAGGTGGGGCAGAGCGCCACTTTGCTATCGGGCAAGGTGGATGAATCCTTCGCCCAGCAGCGCCCTCCCGCGCCCGATACAAAATCGGCAACCGAAACCAAGCCGGCAGCAGATGCCGCGAAATCCGGGCAAGTGCCGGCCGGGGCAGGCGAACGCCCGGGCAACGGCACCCCGGAGGCGGTGTCCCGTTAAGCCATGTGCCGGCAAATGACCCGGCGCATAAGCGCAGTGCGCCGGCCGCAAGCCGCAAGCCGCCGCACCCAGGGCGGTGCGGCCTTCCTGGTCATGGTACTCATGCTGGGCATTGTTGCCGCCTCGATCATTGTCGCGGCCGCTCCGGCCGCCAACACCCAGCTCGCAGCCGCCGAGAAAACCGCGCAGGCCCTCGCCACCGCCCGGGAGGCATTGGTGGCCTATGCCGTGAGCGTGCCGGACAGTGGGCGGCTCGGCGACCTGCCTTGTCCGGCCACCAGTTATGCCGACGGCCAAACAGCGACTTCCTGTAATACTGCAAGCTCGCGTATGGGTTACCTGCCGTGGAAAACTCTGGGGCTCCCCGATTTAAGGGACGGCTCGGGTTCCCCTTTGCTGTATGCCGTTTCCAACGGTTTCAAATACAACACGCGGACAGGCACCCTGAATTCCGACACCGCCGGCGAATTCACGGTATCCGGCGAGAATGCCATCGCCGTCGTGTTCGCACCGGGACTGGCCCTGGGCACACAAAATCGCAGTGCTGCAACCTTCGACGTTGCCAATTTCCTTGAGCTCGACAACGCGAACGGTGACACGACCTTTGCCGCCTCGCTGCAAACCGACAACTTCAATGACCGCCTGCTGTGGATCACACCCCGCGCGTTCTTCCCGGCCTTGGAGATGCGCGCCCTGCGCGTGGCACAGGAGCGCCTCAACCATTACGTATCCGTGACCAACCGTTACCCGAGATCCAACCGCTACCTCAACGATTATTCGTGCTGGGATAACGGCGGGCGGCTGCCTTACCCGGTCAGCGGCAACCCCTGCCTTCCCGGCGGCAATGGTGCCACCGCTTCGCAGTGGACCATGGCCTGGCCCGGCTGGTTTTTCCAGAATTACTGGGATTACGTCCTCCACTACGCGGTATCGACCCGCTGCATCACCACCTCCGGCGGGGTCTGCGACGGAGCCGGGAACCTGCTGACGCTGGACGGCCAGGCCAATGTGCGCGCCCTGCTGATCCGCCAGGGCATCCCCAACGGCCAGACCCGGCCATGCACGCTGGTCTCGCAATGCCTGGACGATCCCGAAAACCGCAACAGCGACACGATCTATGTCACGCCTTCGGCAGGCAATGACCGCCTGACCGTCGTGGCCACGCAACCATGAGAACACGCGAGTCCGGTTTTTCCCTTCTGGAACTGGCCGTCGCCATGTTCATACTGACTCTGCTTCTGGGCAGCATCCTGGTGCCGCTGGCCACCCAGGTCGAGCAGCGGCAGATCACGGAAACCCAGCGCATCATGGACCAGGTTCGTGATGCCTTGCTGGGTCATGCGATCGCCTATGGATACCTGCCCTGCCCGGACACCAACAATGACGGCGTCGAGAACGTTACCGGAAACCAGTGCACCAGTTTCTCCGCCAACATCGCCCACGGCAACCTGCCGTGGCAGACCCTGGGCATGGGCAACGCCGACGCCTGGGGCAACCGGTTCCGCTATGCGGTCCGGGAAGAGTATGCACGGCGCAGCTCCTTCACCCTCGGCACCACGGTTGCCAACCTCAGGGTCTGCGAAAGCGCCGCTTGTACTTCCGACCTGACCTCATCCGCCGTCGCGGTAATCATGTCCCACGGCAAGAATGGCTACGGCGGAACGAACAGTGCTTCGGGCACTGTCTATCCGGCTCCGACCGGAAACGACGAACTGGAAAACACGGATGCGGACCGCGACTTTGTCAGCCGGGTGGCCACTGCATCTGGGGTTGCCGCCGGGGAATTCGACGATATGGTCTCGTGGCTGCCGCTCTACATCCTGTTCAATCGCATGGTGTCCGCGGGCAGACTGCCCTGACAGTCTGTTGAAAAAGCGATGCGCGAGCGCGTTGGGAGCGCAGCGACCAAGCGCACACCCGCGCAAGTCCCTGATTTAACGAGAGTCGAAAAATTCCCGTACGCCAGCGAATGCCATCAATTTCGGGAGTTTCAACAAACTGCCGACCCGGGTCAGCGCACGGGCTTCAGTTCGAAACACACCCGTCCCCGCCGGTTGTCCGCCAGCAGCAGCGCATAACCTGACTGCTCCGCAAACTTCGCGGCCTGGAACAGGCCCACGCCGAGGCCGTTGTCCGAGGGCACGGGTGCGGCGAGCAGGTCCGCCGCGATCTCCGGCGGCACCGGCTCACCGTCGTCGCAGATGCTGAGGCAGGGGCCTGACGACAATCCGGCGCTGATGCGCAGGGGCCGGCCCTGGCTTGCCTTGTAAAGGGCATTGTCGATCAGGGTGTCGGCGATGCTGTCGAAGAGCTCCGCGGGCAGGCGCTCGCCCTCGCGCAGCTCCGGCTTCAGGAACACGATGTTGCGCCCTGCATAGCGCGCCTGCAGCCCCTGCCACCAGATCGCCGCATCGACATCCCTCATCTCGACAAGGCCGGGAGATTTGAGTTTCTCCAGCGTTGCGCCGAGGCGCTGGGTGATCTGCGGCAACTGGCGCTGCACCAGTGCACGGAAGGCCGCACTGTCATCCGCGCCGCGCATCTCGGCGGCCGCGCAGATCGAGCGCAGCGACTGCAGCAGGTTCTTGACGTCGTGGGTCAGCCGCGCGCCGGTCTCGTAGATGGCCTGGGTATAGGCCGACTGCTGCCGCAGCTGCTCCCGCCGCAGCGCCTCGTGGAAATGCCCGGTCATCTGCATCAGCAGCTTGAGATGAAGCAGCACGGCCGGTGAAAACGGCCGCGGCGCGTGCAGTGTGAACAGGATGCCGCCTGTTTCATACTGCTCGACGTGATCCGCCGGCTGTCCGACCATGCCTTCGGATTGTGCCGAGCGCCAGCCGTAGCCGCTGATCCAGGGCAGCTCGAGCATGTAGGTGAGGGCGCTGCGCAGGAACTGCTCGGGCCGGGTCTCCGTCTGCGACAGTTCAGCCAGCCGCCGCATGCGCAGCTCGAAGGGCAGCCCCAGGCCGAGCAGGTAGCGCGACAGCAGGGTGCCGATGCCGCCGAAGCCGGCGCGCGGATTCCATAGCCACGACAGCCCCGCGAGCAGCACGGCGATCACCATCAGCGATTGCATCAGCCCGAGCAGGTACTGTCCCTGGGTCACTTCCTGGATCACGAAGCTGCCCAAGGCCAGCGCCACCACCAACAGGAACAGCATCAGGCTGTAGAACAGGTCGACGATGACCGGATCACCGCGCCGGCGCTCTCCCCCGGGTATCGCCAGGATGATCAGTGGCAGCAACGGCAGGCCGTAGCGCACAACCCCCGCCACCTCCTGCGAAACTGCGTAGCGGGTGAACAGCTGCGGCACCACCCACATCAGCAGCATCGCCACCAGGTACACGGCGCCCAGTATCGCCACCAGCCGCTCGCGACGGCCGACGGTCCCGGGCACGCCGCCCCCGATGAGTCCGAACAACACCGCAATCCAGGTGCCGACCAGCCACCAGTTGCCGGCCACGGCAAAGAATGCGCCGATGCAGAGCACCAGCAGCGCCAGCGGCATCGGGATCTGGCGCTCCCCGCGCCACACCGGCTGCCAGATCAGGAACAGGCCGAAATGCGCGAGCAGCAGGCCGCGCTGCCACCACTCGCCGCCACCCCAGGCAATCGCGCCGTGCAGCGTCAACAGCATGGCGGCCAGCATGATATTCAGATTGCGGCCGGACAACGGCGCCGCCTCCGTGCCCGGGGACCGGGTCGGCGACAGCAGGGGATTGGGCAGCTCTTCAGGCATCGCTATACTGTCCGTCGACAAGAAAGTCCTGTAACCGTGCACATCACCACCATCGGCCGTTACACCGCGCTCGAAGCGCTGCGCACCCGCGTGCCGGCCACCACGCTGCTGACGCTGGTACTGCTGCTCGGCGCCAGCCTTTTCGTGCGCGAGCTTGCGGTTACCGAAAGCACGCGCTTCCAGGCCGGCTTCTACGCGGCCGCTGCGCGGCTCTGCGCCGTGTTCATCGCCGGCCTTTACGTGCTCGCCAGCATCACCCGGGAGTTCAACGACAAGGGGCTGGAAGTGCTGCTCGCGCTGGACCTGCCGCGCAGCCATTATATCTGCGGCAAACTGGCCGGCTTCGTGCTGACGGCGGCGGGGATTGCCGTGCTGCTGTCGCTGCCGCTGTGGCTGCTCGCGCCGGCGCCGGCGGTGCTGCTGTGGACGGCCTCGCTGGCCATCGAACTCGCGGTCGTCGTCGCGCTTGCGCTGTTCTGCATCGTCACCTTCAGCCAGCTGCTGCCGGCCGCGGGCTTCGT
Organism: Burkholderiales bacterium; assembly: GCA_019634975.1. Lineage (GTDB taxonomy): Bacteria > Pseudomonadota > Gammaproteobacteria > Burkholderiales > SG8-41. Next base: position 227,858 of record JAHCAI010000002.1, on the reverse strand, counting down.
CGCCGCCTTCTACCTGCTTGCGCGCAGCATCACTGCGATGCGCCTGATGAGCGCAAACCCGGTGGCCGGCCAGGAAACGCTGTCACACGCGGTCACCAGCGTCCTGGTCGACGGCCTCGCTTTCCTGCTGCCGGCGCTGGATACCTGGACCCGGACGTCCTGGCTGGTTGATGCGTCGCCCGCAGACGCCGCGGTCCTGCTGTCGATCGCGGTTCAGGGCGCGATCTACGTGATCCTGCTGACCGCCGCGGCCCTGTTCGATTTTTACCGTCGGAGCCTCTGATTGCCTGTCATCGGCAATGTCGAGGAACGCAGCCTGCGCGCGGTGCCCGGGCGCATCGTCGGGCTGCTGGCCGCGGCGCTGGCCGCCCAGCTCTGGTGGCACGCGCAAAGCCCACCGCCCGCCGCCCGCGCCATTGACCTGCCGCCGGCGCCCCAGGCCAGCGTGCTGCGCACCGCCAGCCTCGGCGAGCCGGTCGCTGCGGCGCAGATGCTGCTGCTCTACCTGCAGTCTTTCGACAACCAGCCCGGCATCAGCATCCCCTTTGCCGAACTCGATTACCGGCGCGTGGCGGACTGGCTGGGGGCCGCCCTCGGCCTTGACGCCCGGACCGGCTATCCGCTGATGATGGCCTCGCAGCTTTATGGCCAGGTGCCGGAACCCGCGAAGCAGCGCGCGATGTGCGATTTCGTGCATGCGCGCTTTCTCGAAGCGCCGGACCTGCGCTGGCGCTGGCTTGCTCACTGCGCAATCATGGCCAAGCACCGGCTGAAAGACCCGGCCCTGGCACTGCGCTATGCCGCCGACATCACCCGCCATGCCGGCGGCGCTTCGGGGTGGGCGCGCCAGATGCAGGTCTTCATTCTCGAGGACCTCGGTGAGACCGAAAGCGCGCGGATATTGCTGGGTGGGCTACTGGCCAATGACGAGGTGAAAGACCCCGCCGAACTGCATTTCCTGACCGAGCGGCTGAAGACCCTGGAGAGCGGGAAAAAATCGCCCTCTTCGTCGAATTTCCGACAGTAGCCGTCGGACTCTTGTACGGGGAAACGGCATACCAGTTTTGAGCTTTCCAGCAACAATATCGAGAGCGCATAAAAATATTAATAAAAACAAATACTTATGATATCTCCGTCCTGATTCATCATTTGCCCTGCCACGGTACGAACATTTAACCAGCGGGACAATAGTGGTACAAACCTTGCATAAGCCCATGCACAGCTTCCGCCTTGGTGCGGAGAGGAGAGAAAAAATGAAGCAACAACAAGGGTTTACGCTGATTGAAATCGCGATCGTGCTGGTCATTATCGGCCTGCTGCTCGGTGGCGTGCTGAAAGGCCAGGAACTGATCACCAGTGCCCGGGTACGCAACATGATTTCGCAGCAGGACGGCATCAAGGCCGCTTATTTCGGCTTCCTCGACCGCTATCGTGCACTGCCGGGTGACTACAACCAGGCAGTTGCCAACATCTCCGGGGTTGGCACCGCGTGCGGGACTGGCGGAAACGGCAATGGCAACGGCCAAATCGCGGCAGCCGATGGCGAACACATCATGGCCTGGGATCATCTGTCCAAGGCGGGTTTCATCAATGGATCCTACACTTGCACGGGAAATACCACCCTGGCAACCGGAACCAATCCGACGAATCCTTATGCGATGTATTTGGTGCTGAGCTACGACAATATTTATGCGGATCCCGGAACGGCAGCCACCAAGCACAATCTCAAGACGGGCAACCAGGTACCCGCCGATATCTTGGTGGAAGTCGATCGCAAGGTTGACGATGGCGTGGCCAATCGCGGCGCCTTCCGGTTCTCGGCGCACACCGGACTGACTTCGGGAACAGCGCCGACGGCCGCGAACTGCTTTGATGGCACTACGGGCGCCTGGATAGTAACCGGCACGGTGGAAACCAATTGTGGCGCGACCAGCTTGTTCTAAGCTGGATCCAACCCCGGAAAAAGCCCGCGACAGCGGGCTTTTTCATTGCTGCCGATTGTCGACCTAGCCCTGCAGCAATCGCATCTCCGCAGCCGCCACGGCAGCTTCGGTGCCCATCAGCACGATCACATCGCCCTCCTCGATGCGCATGTCCGGCGCGGGCGCCGCGGTCTTCACGTTGCGGCGGCGCAGGGCGGTCACCTCGACCCCCGCGCCGGCGAGGTTGATTTCGCTGAAGGACTTGCCGATGGCGCGGGCGCCGGCAGTCACCAGCACCGAATGCAGGCGCGGCTGCAGCGCCTGGTCATCGCCCTCGCTGGCATCGGTGATGCCGCGGAAGAAGCCGCGGAACAGTTCGTAACGGCTTTCGCGGGTCTCGCGGATGCGCCGCAGCACGCGGTTCAGCGGCACACCGACCAGCATCAGCGTGCTCGAGGCCAGCATCAGGCTCGCCTCCATCAGGTCGGCGACCACTTCAGTGGCGCCGGCATCGCGCAGCTTCTGGACATCGCTGTCGTCGATCGTGCGCACGACCACCGGCAGGCCGGGACGCGCCTCCTGCACATGGGCGAGTATGTGCAGTGCAGAGGCGGTATCGGCATAGGTGACGATGACCACCCGCGCCCGCGCGAGCCCCGCGGCAAGCAGCACCTCGCGGCGCGCCGCGTCGCCGAATACCACCCGCTCGCCCGCCGCGGTGGCCTCGCGGATACGCTGCGGATCGTTGTCGAGTGCAATGAAGGAGACGCCTTCGCGGTCAAGCAGCCGCGCGAGGTTCTGGCCGCTGCGTCCATAGCCGCAGATCAGCACATGTCCCTCCGCCGCCATCGACTGCACCGCGATGTTGTGCAGCTGCATCGCGCGGTTCATCCATTCGCTGGAACTCCAGCGCCGCACGATGACCTCGCTGCGCTCGACGACAAAGGGCGCGATCAGCATCGACAGCACCATCGCCGCCAGCACCGGCTGCAGCACATCCTGCTCCAGCAACCCGCTCCCGGCAGCATGGGCGAGGAGCACGAAACCGAACTCGCCGCAGGCACCCAGCGCAAGACCGGTCCGCATGGCCACCCCGTTCGGTGCGCCGAACAGCCGGCTCAATCCGAAAATCAGCGCGGTTTTCGCCAGCACCAGCGTCACCAGCAGCACGGCGACCCAGGCGTTCTCGAAGACCACCCGCACGTCGAGCAGCATGCCTATGGTCACGAAAAACAGGCCGAGCAGCACGTCGCGGAAAGGCTTGATGTCCTCCTCGACCTGGTAGCGGTATTCGGTTTCGGAGATCAGGACGCCGGCGACGAAGGCCCCCAGCGCCAGCGACAGTCCCGCCAGCTCGGTCAGGTAGGCGACGCCGAGGGTCACCAGCAGGACGTTGAGGACGAAGAGTTCCGGCGACTTCTGGCGTGCGACCACATGGAACCAGGCGCGCATCACGCGCTGGCCGACCACCAGCAGCACTGACAGCACGACGATGGCCTTGGCCACCGCGAGTCCGAGGGTGGCGGCAAGGTCCTCGGCCGGGGCGCCCAGCGCCGGGATGAGGATCAGCAGCGGCACCACGGCAAGGTCCTGGAACAGCAGGATGCCGATGATCTGCCGGCCATGCGGCGAATTCAGTTCGAAACGTTCGGCAAGCAGCTTCGCGAGGATGGCCGTGGACGACATCGCCAGGGCCCCGCCGAGAACGATGCCGCCCTGCCAGGACACGCCCACCGCCAGCGCCACGCCCAGCACCAGCAGCAACGTCGCCAGCACCTGGGACGCTCCGAGGCCGAACACGATGCGGCGCATGGTCAGCAGCCGCGACAGGCTGAATTCGAGGCCGATGCTGAACATCAGGAACACCACGCCGATCTCGGCAAGGTGGGTCACCTCGTCGGTGGTGTTGATCCAGCCGAGGGCATGGGGGCCGATCAGGACACCGACGATCAGGTAACCGAGGAGCGGCGGCAGCTTCAGCGAGCGGAAAACCACCACCACCAGCACGGCGGCGGCGAGCAGTACCAGGACGGGCTGGAGGGAGGCCTGCATGATTTCCGGGGACGGGACGCCGATGAATATTGCCTTTTCCCCGGCGAATTGCAAGCCGCATGCCGCCGGGACACGGCAGGGTCCTTGCTATAATTTCGGCCATGAGCAATCCCCACGACGGCACCGGCGCCGGCACCGCGATCGCTGCGGCCCGCGAGGTGCTCGCCATCGAGGCCCGGGCCATCACCGACCTGATTCCGCAGGTCGACCAATCCTTCGAACGGGCCGTCCGCGCCATCCTCCAGTGCCGCGGCCGGGTGGTTGTCAGCGGCATCGGCAAATCGGGCCATATCGCACGCAAGATCGCATCCACCCTTGCGAGCACCGGCACACCGGCTTTTTTTGTGCATCCTGCCGAAGCGAGCCACGGCGACCTCGGCATGGTCACGCGTGATGACGTGTTCCTCGCGCTGTCCAATTCCGGTGAAAGCGCGGAGCTGCTGACGATCATTCCGGTGCTCAAGCGCCAGGGCGCGAAACTCATCGCGCTGACCGGCAACGCCGCTTCGACGCTGGGCCGGGAGGCCGACGTGCACCTCTACGCCGGCGCGGCAGTGGAAGCCTGCCCGCTGAACCTCGCGCCGACGGCCAGCACCACGGCGGCGCTGGCGCTGGGTGATGCCATCGCCGTCGCGCTGATGCGGGCGCGCGGCTTCACCCAGGATGAATTCGCGCGCTCGCATCCCGGCGGATCGCTGGGCCGCAGGCTGCTGACCCTGGTCCGCGACGTGATGCGCTCGGGGCCCGATGCGCCACGGGTCAGCACCGCGGCGACGCTGACCGATGCGCTGCTGGAAATGTCCCGCGGCCGGATGGGCATGACCGCCGTGGTCGACGAATCGCAAGTCGTGCAGGGCGTGTTCACCGATGGCGACCTGCGGCGCGCCATCGAAAAAGGCCAGGACCTGCGCAGCACGGCGATCCGCGACATCATGTCGGCCAACCCGCGCACCATCGGACCCGACCGGCTCGCCGCGGAGGCCGTCGAAATCATGGAACGCGGCAAGGTCAACCAGCTGCTGGTCGTCGATGACGACCGCAGGCTGCTGGGCGCGCTGAACATCCATGACCTGTTCCGCGGCAAGGTCGTCTGACCGCGCGCCGCCCGTGACCGGTGCCCGGACATTGCCGCCGATCAGGCTCGCGGCCTTCGACGTCGACGGCGTGCTGACCGACGGCGGCCTGTACTATTCCGGCGGTGGTGACGCGATGAAGGTCTTCGGCGTGCGCGACGGCATGGGCATCCGCCTGCTGCAGGAAGCCGGCATCGAGGTCGCCATCATCACCAGCCGCAAGGCGCCGATGGTGGAAGCCCGGGCCGCCGACCTCGGCATCCGCAACCTGCAGCAGGGCGTGAAGGACAAGGCCTCGGCGTTCGCCGGCCTGCTCTCCGCGCTCGCCGTGGCGCCCGAGGCCAGCGCCTTCATGGGCGACGATCTGGTCGATCTGCCGGCCTTCAGGCTGTGCGGCTTCGCGGTCACGGTCGCCGATGCACCTGCCGTGCTGAAACGCCATGCGCGCCATGTCACCCGCGCGCGCGGCGGCCACGGCGCGGTGCGCGAATTCTGCGAACTGCTGCTGCACCGGCAGGGCATGCTGGCGGCGCGGACGCGGTGCTTTCTCGGCAACACGGCGGGCTGAACATGCTGCGGGCCATGCCGCGACTTTCCGGATTTTTCCCGCTGGTCCTGCTGGCCGCGCTCGCCGCCCTGACCTTCTGGCTCGACCAGTCCATGAAGCAGGATGTCGAGCCGGCGCAAAGCCAGCGCCGGGACCCCGACTACATCGTCGACAAGGTCACGGCGCACCGGATGGACGCCAACGGCAACATCAAGCACACCCTGCGCGCCGAGCGCCTGACCCATTATCCCCATGACGACAGCACCCACCTCATCGCGCCCCGTTTCACCAGCAACGCCTCGGCGCGCGCGCCGATGACCATCACCTCGCGCACCGCGCGCGTTTCCAGCGGCGGCGAGCATGTCTACTTCGAAACCGACGTGCGCGCGGTGCGCGCCGCCTACGGGAAACACAGTGAAATGGTAATGGAAACCAGCTTCCTGCATGTCACGCCGGACCAGAATACCGCGCGCACTGACCGGCCGGTCACCATCACCGACGCCAATACCGTTGCGCACGCGGTTGGCTTAGAATTGAATAGTGAAACCCGCATCATCAAATTCCTGTCGGACTTCCGCGGCACCTACCATGACCCCGATCGCGCAAAGAGCCGCCGCTGAGCTTGCGCGCGCCGTGCGCTGCCTGTTTTTCGGGGCGCTGCTGCTGACCGCCCCCGCCTTTGCCGAAAAGGCCGATCGTGAGAAGCCGATCAACATCGAGGCCGACCGCGTGACTGTCGATGATGCGAAGCAGATCTCCACCTTCGAGGGACGCGTCGTCCTCACCCAGGGCACCCTGGTCATCCGCGGCGACCGCATGGAAGTGCGCCAGGACAGCCAGGGGTTCAACAGCGGCACCACCTGGGGCAACCTCGCCTACTTCCGGCAGAAGCGCGAGGGCCATGACGAGATCATCGAAGGCTGGGCCGAGCGCATTGAATATGACGGCCGTGCCGACAAGCTGCAGATGTTCAACCGCGCCTCGATGAAGAAAACCGGGGGCGATGAGGTGCGCGGGAATTACATTTCGTACGATGCCAACACCGAGTTTTTCCAGGTCATCGGCGGCGGCGCGAAAGGCGCACAGGAGGCGTCCGATGGCCGGGTGCGCGCGGTGCTGCAGCCCAAGCCCAAGACCAAGCCCGCGCCCCCGCCGCCGGTGTCGCTGAAACCCGAGGCGGCGATTTCCTCGCCCCGCGGCGAGCTGGCCGCGCCCCGCTGAACGCCGTGGACTCCGTGGAACAGCCGCCTGTTGCCGGGAGCCGGGACCTGCCCTCCCGCGACGGCTTCCTGCTGAAAGCCGAAGGCCTGAAAAAACGTTACCGCACGCGCACTGTCGTGAAGGATGTATCGCTGGAGTTGCGCAGCGGCGAAGTGGTCGGACTGCTGGGCCCGAACGGCGCCGGCAAGACCACCTGCTTCTACATGATGGTCGGCCTGGTCGCGATGGACGGGGGAGAGCTTTACCTGGATGACGTGAGGCTCACCCACATGCCGATGCACCGCCGCGCCCGGCTCGGACTGAGCTACCTGCCGCAGGAGGCCTCGATATTCCGCCGGCTGTCGGTCGCCGACAACGTGCGCGCCATACTCGAGCTCTATCACGAGACGCCCGAGGCCATCGAGTCCCGCCTCGACGCGCTGCTCCAGGACCTGCATGTCGGCCACCTGCGCAACAATCCCGCGATCAGCCTGTCCGGCGGCGAGCGTCGGCGGGTGGAAATCGCCCGCGCCCTGGCGACCGAGCCCCGTTTCATCCTGCTTGACGAGCCCTTCGCCGGCGTCGACCCCATCGCGGTCATCGAAATCCAGAAAATCATCGGGTTCCTCAAGGAACGGGGCATCGGCGTGCTGATCACCGACCACAATGTCCGGGAAACCCTGGACATCTGCGACCGTGCCTACATCATCAACGACGGCACCGTGCTCGCCGCAGGCAAGCCCGACGAGATCGTCTATAATGAGAGCGTAAGAAAAGTCTACCTCGGCGAGCATTTCCGCCTCTGAGATGGTCAGCCGCACGCAACCGTCTGCGTGCGATCCCGGGAGGCGCTCCCTGTCCGGAACCTGATGAAACACTCCCTACAGCTCGGGCTTTCGCAACACCTGACGTTGACGCCGCAACTGCAGCAGTCGATCCGGCTGCTGCAGCTGTCCACCCTCGAGCTCAACCAGGAAATCGAGCGGCTGCTGCAGGACAATCCGCTGCTCGAACGCGAGGAAGGCCTCCCCGAAGCGCCGCCCCCGCCGAACGACGCCCCGCTGCAGCCCTCCACGGGCGAAGCCGCCGCGCCGGAGCCGGAACCCCCGGCTGCGGAGGATGTCGGCAGCTTCGACCTGCAGGATGGCGCCTCCTTCGGCAGCACCGGCAACGGCGAGGACGAGGACTATTCCCCGCTTGCCGAACAGCCCGCGAACCTGCGCGCCCATCTCAACGCCCAGCTCGCCCTGCTCCATCTCTCCGACCGTGACCGCCAGCTGGTCGGACTGCTGATCGATTCCCTCGATGAAGGCGGCTACATGACGCAGTCGCTCGAGGAAATCGCGGCAATGCTGCCCCCCGAGCTCGGGGTCGAGCCGGAGGAACTGTCGATCGCGCTGCGGCATCTGCAGCACCTGGAGCCGACCGGCGTCGGCGCGCGCAGCCTTGCCGAATGCCTGACGCTGCAGCTCGACGCGCTCCCGCCGGAAACGCCTTATCGCGAGCAGGCGCGGCAAATCGTCCGCGACCACCTCGACGCCCTCGCCGCGCGCGACTTCTCGCGCCTGAAACGCACCCTCAAGTGCGACGACGGCTGCCTGCGCGGCGTGCAGAAACTGATCCTCAGCCTGAACCCCCGTCCCGGCCGCGAATTCGCCGTCGAGGAAACGCGCTTCGTCGTGCCCGACGTCATCGTGCGCAAGGTCAAGGGGGTATGGGTGGCGGCACTGAACCCCGGCGCCATGCCCAGGCTGAAGGTGAACCGCCTGTATGCCGACATCCTGCAGCGCAACCGCGGCAGCAATTCGCAGCAGATCACCGCGCAACTGCAGGAGGCCAAGTGGCTGATCAAGAACGTGCAGCAGCGCTTCGACACGATACTCCGCGTCTCGCAGGCGATCGTCGACCGCCAGCGCAATTTCCTCGAGCACGGCGAAGTCGCCATGCGGCCGCTGGTGCTGCGCGAGATCGCCGACACCCTCGGACTGCACGAATCGACGGTGTCGCGGGTGACCACCCAGAAATTCATGCACACGCCCCGCGGCATCTTCGAGCTCAAGTATTTCTTCGGCAGCCATGTCGCCACCGAATCCGGCGGCTCGGCGTCGAGCACCGCCATCCGCGCCCTGATCAAGCAGCTGGTCAGCGCGGAAAACACCCGCGCCCCGCTCAGCGACGGCCAGATATCGGAATTGCTCGGCCAGCAGGGTATAGTCGTGGCGAGGCGCACCATCGCGAAATACCGGGAATCCCTGCAAATCCTCCCCGTGAACCTCAGAAAGACACTTTGACAGAAAGAGACATGCCATGAACCTCCACCTGACCGGACACCACCTGCAGATCACCCCCGCCATCCGCGACCATGTCGCGAACAAGCTCGAGAAGATCACCGCGCATTTCGATCATGTCATCGACATCAACGTCATCATGACCGTCGAGAAACTCCAGCACAAGGTGGAGGCAACGGTCCACCTCAGCGGCAAGGACATTTTCTGCGAAGTGCGCGAGGAGGACATGTACGTGGCAATCGACCACCTGGTCAACAAGCTCGACCGCGCCATCATCAAGCACAAGGAAAAGCACCTGTCGCACCGCCACGACGGCGACGCCCTGAAGCACCAGGCAACCGAATAACCCCGACATCGCCGGCTCCGCCGCCAATCACCATGAATCTGATCGCCAAGCTGCTGCCCGAAAGCCACATCCTGCTGGATGCCGACCTGACCAGCAAAAAGCGGGTCTTCGAACAGGCGGGCCTGATGTTCGAAAACACCGGCAGCGCCGGCCGCAACGCGGTCTTCGACAGCCTGTTCGCGCGGGAGAAACTGGGCTCCACCGGGCTCGGCCAGGGTGTAGCCATTCCGCACGGCCGCATCAAGGGCCTCAAGACGGCAGCCGGTGCGATGATCAGGGCGCGCAATCCCATACCCTTCGACGCGCCGGACGGACAGAACGTCAACCTGATTTTCGTGCTGCTGGTGCCCGAGCGCGCAACCGACGAACACCTGCAGATCCTGTCGGAGCTCGCGCAGATGTTCTGCGACAAACCCTTCCGCGAGCGGCTGCTCGGTGCCGCGACGCCGGGGGAACTGCTGCAACTGATCACCGCATGGGAACCCAATGCCGCAGGTCAGCATAGCCCGTCTGTTTGAAAACACCCGGGAAAAACTCCAGCTGACCTGGGTCGCCGGCCAGTCCGGCGCCGGCAAGGGCATCGACAGCGAACTGACCAAGGACTCCTCCAAGGGCCTGGTCGGACACCTCAATTTCATCCACCCCAACCTGATCCAGGTGCTCGGCGACTCCGAGGTCAACTACCTCAACGGCCTGGGCGCCGCGGAGTGCAGGGCGATGCTCGCGAAGGCCGCCATCCGCGAACTTGCCTGCTTCATCGTTGCCGGTGGCAACGCAGTGCCGCCGGCACTGATGGAAGTCGCGGAGTCGACACAGACCCCGCTGTTCTCGTCGCCGATTCCGAGCGTGGAACTGATGTGGATCATGCGGCCGCAGCTCGCGCGCGAACTCGCGGAGTCGGCCACCACGCACGGCGTGTTCCTCGACGTACTGGGCGTCGGCGTGCTGCTCACCGGCGATTCCGGCGTCGGCAAGAGCGAGCTCGGCCTGGAACTGATCAGCCGCGGCAGCGGCCTGATCGCCGACGACGTCGTGGAGCTCTACCGGCTGGGCCCGGAAAGCATCGAGGGGCGCTGCCCGCCGATGCTGCGCGACTTCCTCGAGGTGCGCGGTCTGGGCGTGCTCAATATCCGCACGATTTTCGGCGAGGCCGCGCTGCGGCCGCGCAAGAACGTCAAGCTGATTGTCCACCTCGAGCGCCCCAAGGGCGCCGATCTGACCTACCTTGAGCGCCTGCCCCTGAAGCCCGGTACCGAGTCGCTGATGGGCGTCGAGATCCGCAAGGTCACGATCCCGGTCGCCGCGGGCCGCAACCTGGCGGTGCTGACCGAGGCCGCCGTGCGCAGCCATGTGCTGCAGATGCGCGGCATCGACAGCACGCGCGAATTCATCGAGCGCCAGGAACGCGCGATGAACCGCCGTGATGGCTGAAGCCCGCGCCGCCGCGATGCAGCTGATCCTGATCACCGGCCTTTCCGGGTCGGGCAAGAGCGTGGCCCTGGCCGTGCTCGAGGACGCCGGCTTCTACTGCGTCGACAACCTGCCGGTCGCGCTGATCGGCACGCTGGTGGCGACGCTGGGCGCCGAAGGCCACAGCCGCGTCGCGCTGACGGTGGACTCCCGCACCGGGGATGCCGTCGCCGGCCTGCCGCGCGAAGTCGAAAGCCTGAAAGCCGGGGGCATCGACGTGCGCGTGCTGTTCCTCGAAGCCAAGGCCGACACGCTGATCAAGCGCTTCTCCGAAACACGCCGCCGCCATCCGCTGTCCTCCGGCGGCCTGACCTTGCCCGAATGCATAGCCCGCGAACGCGACATGGTCGAGGGCATACCGGAAATCGCGCACCGCATCGATACCAGCGACCTCGCCGCCAACACCCTGCGCAACTGGGTCAGGGACTTCGCGGTGCTGCCGCCCACGGGCCTGACGCTGCTGTTCGAGTCCTTCGGCTTCAAGCACGGGATACCGCTGGATGCGGATTTCGTGTTCGACGTCCGCTGCCTGCCCAACCCCCACTACGATCCCGTGCTGCGGCCGCTGACCGGATGCGACGCGCCGGTCGCCGAATTCATCCGCGCCACCCCGGACGCGATGCGCATGCTCGAGGACATCCACCGTTTCGTCAGCGACTGGCTGCCGGCTTTCGACCGCGACAATCGCAGCTACCTGACAGTCGCCATCGGCTGCACCGGCGGGCGCCACCGCTCGGTGTTCTTCGCCGAAACCCTCGCCGGCCGCTTCCGCGAGCGCAGGCGCACCCTTGCCCGCCATCGCGAGCTCGGCGCATGAGCGGCGACATCCGCGAGCTGCCGCTGTTCCCGCTGGGCACCGTGCTGTTTCCCGGCGGCCTGCTGCCGCTGAAGGTGTTCGAGCAGCGCTATGTCGACATGACCAAGGCCTGCCTGCGCGATTCGACGCCTTTCGGCGTATGCCTGATCAAGGAGGGCCGCGAAGTGGGCGAGCCTGCGGCACCCCATGCGGTGGGATGCCTCGCGCGAATCGAGCAGTGGGACGTGCCGCATCCGAATCTGTTCGCAGTGCTTGCGCGTGGCGGCGAACGCTTCCGCATCCTCGGCGCCGCGGTGGGCGCGAACGGACTGGTCACCGGGCGCATCGAGCTGCTTCCCGAACCCACCCGGCCCGACACCGTCGACCGCGCCTGCCGGGAGGTGCTGCGCCTGGCCATCGAGCGCGCCGGGGCCGACAGCGTGCCGGGCCCGATACGGCTCGATGACGCGGTCTGGGTCAGCTACCGGCTCGCCGAAATCCTGCCCATACCGCCGGCGGAAAAGCAGGCCCTGCTCGAAATGGATGACACCGCTGCGCGGCTTGCGCAGCTGCATGCGCTGCTGCTGAGCCACGGCATCATAGAAAATATCAATAAAAACAAATAGTTACAATAACTCCCTGAAGCCATCCCGGGGCAGCCGGCGCGCCGCCAGCAGGTCCCGCACCCGGGCTGCCGAGGCTGCGGCATCGAGCAGAACCATGGGCTCGCCGCCCGCTGCGTGGATGCCGGCCTCGGTGACCACCAGGTCCATCGGCAGATCGTGGGTCTGCGGAAAAATGCTGGGCAGGCGGCAGGCTTCGAAAGTGACGCCGATCGCGATCACGCGCCGCTCGAGCGCTGCCAGCGTGCGGTCGAAATAGCCGCCGCCGTAACCGAGACGATAGCCGCGTCCGTCGCAGGCATTCATCGGCACGATCGCAAAATCGGGCAGCACCTCGGGCGTGCCATCCGGCAGCGGGATGTCATAAACCCCGCGGGTCATCGGTGCACCGGGCCACCACTGGCGAAAGCGCAGCGGCTGGCCCTTGGCAACCACCTCGGGCAAGGCGGCGACAGCACCGGCCTCGCGCCAGCGGCGCACGGCAAAACGCGCATCGAACTCCGCCTTGAACGGCCAGCAGAATCCCACGACAGCACCGGACGGCACCGGCACGCCCGCGGCCAGCAGGCCGGTCATCCGCTGTCCCCACTCCGCGCGCTGCTGATCAGAAACGCCGCAGCGCCAGTCGATCCAGTGCGCGCGCTGCGCCTTGCGCCAGGCACTGATGTCTTTCCATTCCTTCGAAGCCGGCTCGCTCATGTCCAATCCCGCCAATGCTGCCCGGTAATCAGCATTGGAATACCACGGGACTCCGGCGCCGGACAACCCTGAAGCTCATGCGGTCTTGCCTTGCACGATGAGGCGCTCGACGATGCCGCGCACCGGCGCCGGCAATGCGGCCTGGAGCGCGTCCTCGGGGGACATCCACAGGCGGCCCGGTTCTTCCGCGCGGCGGGGCCAGTCGGTGACAGTGACTGTCTGCGGCAGGATGTCGAGCCTGAAATGGGTGAAGCCGTGCGCAACAACCGGCAGCGTCGCTCCGGACACGACCCGCGCGCCGTAGCGCCGCACGCAGGCCGTAACCGGATCGGCATCGGCATCTTCTTCCGGAAAACACCACAGGCCGCCCCAGATGCCGGCAGGGGGACGTTTTTCGAGCAGGATTTCGCCGGCACGCTGCAGCACCAGCATCATCGTGCGCCGCTGCGGCAGCGCCTTGCGCGGCCTGGGCGTCGGCAATGCGGATACGCGATCCGTCGCCAGTGCCGCGCAGAGCCTGCTTGCCGGGCAGTCCCCGCAGCGCGGCCTGCGCCGTGTGCACACCGTGGCGCCCAGATCCATCAGCCCTTGCGTGTAGGCGACAAGATTCGTCTGCGGCAGCAGGGCTTCGGCATCCCGCCACAACCGCGCCGCCACCGCCGCCTCACCCGGATAACCCTCGATGCCGCGCAGGCGCGCCAGCACGCGCTTGACGTTGCCGTCGAGGATGGCCGCGCGTCCGCCGAAGGCAAAAACGAAAATTGCCGCCGCCGTCGACCGCCCGATGCCCGGCAGCGCCATCAGCGCTTCGGGCGTCTTGGGAAATCGGCCGCCATGTTCGGCAATGACAAGGCCTGCGGCACGATGCAGGTTGCGCCCCCGCGAGTAGTAACCCAGCCCGCTCCACAGCGCGAGCACCTCGTCCTCGGTGGCGGCGGCCAGTGCCGCAACCGTCGGGAAACGTTCGAGGAAGCGCCGGTAATAGGGCAGCACCGTAGCCACCTGGGTCTGCTGCAGCATGATCTCCGACAGCCATACCGCATAGGGATCGCGCGTCTTCTGCCAGGGCAGCTCATGCCGACCGTGGCGCTGCTGCCAGGCGATCAGCGCCGGCGCGAACTCCGCGGAAACACGGTCAGCATCAGGACCCGCCACGGCATCAACGTCCCAGCAGGCCCTTCAGCACATCGCGTGCGCCGCCGCTTTTCGCGCCCTCTGCGGGCGCGGCTCCGCCGGCGCCCGGCTGCGGCGCCAGCCGCTCGAGCAGCCGCTGCTTCACGGCATCCTCCGCCTTCTGCTTCACGGTGTCGGTGACCATCGCGCCGAAATCGAGGCGATAGGACGGCGCCTTCAGCGGCCCGGACACGCGCACCGGCACGGTGAGACCGCGCAGGTCCTCCGCCTCGCGGCCGCCCTGGCCCTTGCTGGTGCCGACGATGCTGGCCTTGACCAGGTAATTGAGGGTATCCGCGCCGATGTTGATCTCGCCCTCGCCGCCGACTCGCAGCAGCGGCGACTTCATCGACAGGTCGTTGTTGCGCGCCACGCCGTCGGCAATCCGGAAACTCGCCGTCAATTCGGAAAAATCCGTCTTCTGCCGTGCGTCAGCCTGCTGGGTCTGCTCGCCCCTCAGCGCGCCGAGGCGCGCCTTCGCACTGCGTATCGCGCCGGCGATGTCGATGCCCTTGATCGCGCCATCGGCGACCTGCAGCGCGGCGGTTCCGCCCAGCGCCCGCTTCAGCGCATCGACCGTGCTGCCGCGGGTGTGCAGGTCCGCGGTGATGGTGCCGCGGCCCTCCAGCGTTTCGTTGTTCGCAAGGTCCTTCAGCAGCGGCGCGAGGCTGACGCCGGACAGCGTCTGCTTCAGCGCGAACGCCGGAATACTCGGCGCGGCATCCACCGAGGCCGAGCCCTCCAGCCGGCCCTGGTACAGTCCCGCGCTCAGCGGGCTGACCGTCAGCCGGCCGGCCGCCGCCTTGACTCCCGCGCGCAGGTTCTGCAGCTTCAGATTGCCGGCCGTCAACGCGCCGATGCGGATGTTGCCGTCGGCGCGCAGCGATTTCAGGGCTGACAGGTCGAAGGGCTTCGCCGCCGGGGCTGCCGGTGCGCCGGCGGCGACAGGCGCCGTGGCGCCCCCCTTGTCCGCCGGCGCTGCCCCCGGCATCAGGCGGTCGACATCGAGCTGATCGAGGTCGATGTCGAAGCTGTATGCCGACGGGCCGAAGCCGGCGATGCCCAGGCGCACCTTGAGCGCGCTGCCGGCCAGCGTGCCGGCGAGATCGAGCCGCACACCGTCCTTGGCGAGGTCGGCGCTGGCACTGCCCGCCAGTTCCCCGCTGATGCCCTGCCCCGGGAGTCCGGCGCCGGTCGCGCCGAGACTGGCCTTCAGCTGCGGCAGGCTGAACTGCTGCGTCTGCAGATTGCCGTTGACCGGCGAGGCCAGACGCAGCTTCACCGAACGGCTGTCCTGCCTGAAGCTGGCATCGATCGCTGCTGCGGCCGCCTTGAATGCCTCGGCCGTGGCGGCAAGCGCAGGCAGGTCGAGCCTGAGCTCGAGGTCCTGCAGCGTCGCCACCCTGCCGCGGATGTCCAGCACCAGTTGCTCCAGTGTTGCGGATTTCTTCCCGGCATCGAGCGTCAGCCGGGTCCTGAGGTCAACCGCCAGTTCGAGCTTCGGGCGTTCAGCCTGCGCGGCCAGCGTCAGCCGGATGTCCGCCGGCACGCTGCTCGCGATGCGTCCGGTCTGCAGATTCAGTTTCGACAGCGCGTAACGCGTGCCTGCAGCCTCGTCGCGGTATTCCAGCATCGAGTCGGCGATGACCACACGGTCGATGTCGAAGGCGAATTGCCGGTCCGGCCCGCCGGCAGCCGGCTTGCGGGGCTCCGCTTTGCCGCCCCCTGCCGCCGCACCACCGCCGACAAGGTCGTCGAGATTCAGCCGTGCCTTGCGGTCACGCACGAGACTGATGCGCGCGCCGCGCACCGTCACCTCGTCAACCACCAGCTGCTTCGACAGCAGCGGCAGCAGCTTCAGCGAAAAGCGCGCCCCGTCAACCGCCATGAACAGTTTCTCGCTGTTGCGCTCCGACAGCGACAGCTTGCCGAGTTCGGCGCCGATGCCGGGCCACAACGCAAGCTTGATGTCACCCTCCAGTTTGAGCGTGCGCTGGCTGTGCTCGCGCACCAGTTCGACGATCTGCGGCTTGTAGTCGTTGGGATCGAAGGTCGCGGCAATGTAGGCGAGCAGTCCGCCGGCCAGTACTGCCAGTGCGCCGACAACAACAGCGGCTATCCTGAAGATTTTCATCGGTCGACCCGCGGCGTTTGCTGGGGTGGAGCGGGTGAAGGGAATCGAACCCTCGTATGCAGCTTGGGAAGCTGCCGTTCTGCCATTGAACTACACCCGCACGGCCTTGGATTTTACTGCAGTTTGGCAGGCGTTTCAGGGCCGCCACAGCGGGCGCGCAGGCAGGGCGCCCTCGAGCAGCGATTGTTCAAGAAAAATGTAGGCGTCGAAATGGTCCCGCGGCACGATCTCGACGCCGTTCTCGATGCCCGCCGCGTTGCCGTTCTGCATCCACCAGCGGGGATGGTCCGCGAGAAACGCCGCACCCGCCGTGAAAAAGGCAAAGCGGTGCCCGGCCTCGTACAGCCGGCGATCCATCGAGTTCACCGCCGCCGGCAGCATCCACTCGCCCTGCGTGCCGCTCGCGCGATAGGCCGTGAGCGCGATGTTGAACACGCGCTTTCCGCTGAGCGCGCTGAAAAAATGCACGCCGGACTTGAGGTCGCCATAACCCCACCAGTCGGCAGGCGAGCGGTTGTGGGAGACATGGCTGGTGTGCGCGGCGAGCAGCGCGCGCTTCACGCCATGCATTTCCATCACCAGCAGCAGGTTGCGCCCCTGGGCGCGGTCGCGCTCGTTCCAGCTCAGCACATCATCCGCCTGCTCGAGGTGGTAGAAGCCGAGCCAGCCGAGCAGCGTCGAGGCTGCGAGCGCCAGTTCGTAGGCATCGGCAGCCGCTTCCTGTCCGCCGGACTTGCGGGCCGCCTTCCCCGCCGCCCGTGCCGCATCCATCAGCTGCGTCAGTGCGGCGCGGCAGTCCTCATACTGGCCCTCTGGCAGGAAGCGCGGTCCCGGGCGGGGCTCCGGCAGCCGCTGGTCGAGTTCCTCCCAGGAGCGGGCACCGTACCCCGGGCAGTGCTTGCGGATGCGCTCCGCCACTGCCGCGGAGACACCCATCTCCGGAGCCGCCCGGTCAATGCGCCCGTAATGCGTCCACGGCCGGTCCCAGACATCGATGCCGCGGAACAGCAGCGGATCGCCGGGATTGGCGCGGTTGTATTCGCAGGCCCACTCCCACAGCTCGCGGTCGGCCGCGGTCGGCATGTACAGCACGTCGAGCGGCGGCGGTGTGCTTGTCCCGACACAGGCGGCCAGCCAGCGCGCCAGTTCCAGGCTGCGCAGCACCGGGTTCTCCCAGGCGATCAGGCGCAGGCCGTGGCGGGACACGAGGTAGCGGATCAGCCGCGCCTGCACGCGCAGGAAACCGGCGGAGCCATGAACGCTCTCGCCGATCGCCACCACGTCGGCGGCAGCGGCCGGCGCCATCAGAACGGCATCGAGGTCGGCATCCGCGAGCGCAGCGGGCGCGGTGCGGAACTCGGTGACTCCCGGCAAGGCTGCCTGCGCGATCGGCGCCCGGCACAGTGCGCCGGCAAGGAGCAGCGCGGCGGCTGCGAGAACCGGAATCCCGCCGCCGCGCATGCTCAGGCGCGCATTGCGCCCGCGGCAGGCCGGACTCCGCTCAGGCCCGCGACACCCGGCACAGCAGCACCTTGAGGTTGGTCTGGTCCGATACCGGATCGCGCTGGGTCTTGTCGGTCAGGAAGTTCACCGGCCGCCAGGGATTGTAGGGCTGGCGCTCGCCCCAGCCGATGGGGATGAACACCGCGGTCGGGCGGATGCCCGCATGCACCCAGGCCATGGCCTCGATTTTTCCGTGAGCCGATTCGACGCACACGCGCTCGCCGTCCTTGATCCCCAATTGCGCCGCCTTCTGCGGATGGATCTGGCAATAAAGGTCGGGCCACATCTCCTGCGACTGCCAGAAATAATGCGTCCAGCTGTGGAAATGCGCGGCCGGCGGCCGGCCGGTGACAAGCTCGGTGTCAAAGCCCTGCGCGCGCAATTTCGCGCCGGGATGATCGGGCCCCGGCTCGATGATCTTGCCGCGCGCGCTGCCGGTCGCCGGCGAGCAGAACGGCGAGATGACGCCCTCCTCGGCATCGGTTTCCTGCAGCTCCATGTACGGCAGGTCGACCAGCTGTTCGCGCTCCGAGTAAAACTCGGGCAGCGCCGACAGGCCCAGCGTGTTGAACTTGGCTTCGAGTTCCTCGGTCCAGAATTCCAGCTTGCCGGATTTCGTCGGGAAGCGCCGGCCCGGCGCACCGGTCGGCACCGTCGTGCCTTCGAGGTACAGGGTCTCGATTTCCGGCGCGTCCTCGCTGGCCACGGGAATGCGCACCCAGCGATGCGGCACCGAATGCAGGCGCTTCTGGGTGCACCCCTTCATCGCCGGAGTGTCGATGCAGACCTGGTCCCACAGGACCGCCGGGTCCTTGTATTCCTCCTTCAGCACGTCGCCGAAGCCGAGGCGCTTGCCGAGTTCGACCCAGATCCAGGTATCGGATTTCGCTTCGCCCGGGGGATCGATCATCTTGTCGATCCACACCACCCGGCGATCGTCATTGGAGCGGCCGATTTCGCCCTTCTCGATGCCGCTCGCCGCCGGCAGCAGGTAATCGGCGTAGGCCGAGGTTTCGTTGGCAAAGAGCTCGATGTGCACCATCAAATCCAGCGCGGCAAAGGCCGCGCGCGCCTTTTCCTGCCCCGGCCACTGCGCCAGCGGATTGTTGCAGCTGATCAGCGCGCGGATCGGGTAAGGCTTGCCGTAAAGCATGGCGTCGGTCCAGCCCGCGGGACTGCGCCGCACGCGCGGCCGGTTGATCTTCGGCGCGCGATCCTCGGGGACTTTGGCCGCCAGCGGCGTGCCGGCGCTCATGTTGAAGTAGGCGCCACCGCGGCGGCCCCAGTTGCCGGTGATCGCGGAGAGGAACATCAGCACGCGGTTGGTCTGGGTGCTGTTGGTGTGCTGGTTGATGCCGCGGCTGGCGAAAATCACGCAGCCGTCGGCGGCGGCGATTTCCTCCGCCAGCTGGCGGATGTCGTTCGCCGCGAGCCCGGTGATCGGCGCCGCCCATTCCGGCGTGTAGCCCTTCTGCAGGATGAAATCACGCCACTGCTCGAAACCCAGCACCCAGTCGGCGCAGAACTTCGCGTCATGCAGGTTGTTGGCAATGATGTGTTGCGCCAGCGCCAGGCCCAGCGCCATGTCGGTGCCGGGGCGGATCGGCAGCCAGCGGTCGGCCTTGGAGGCGGTCGCGGTCAGGCGCGGATCGACGGCGACCATTTTCGCGCCGTTTTTGATGCGCCAGTCGTTGATCATGCCGAAATAGACCGGCCGCGTTTCCGCCTGGTTGTCACCGATGTAGACATAGAGCTGCGCCGAACCGAGATCCCTCTCGGTGTAGCTGTTGCCGCTGCCGATGCTGCCCAGCGTGATCTCGAAAGCGACATTCTTGCCGCTGGCGCAGAAGGGGTCGGTACCGTCCTTGTTCGGCGTGCCGAAAAGCTGCGCGAACATCTTGGTCGTCGTGCGGTAGTCGAGGATGCCGGTGCGCGTGCCGACGAACATCGCCAGCGCCTCCGCACCGTACTGCTCGCGGATTTTCTTCAGCTTCTCCGCGATCTCGTCCAGCGCCTGTTCCCAGGAAACGCGCTCGAAACGGCCTTCGCCGCGCGCACCGACGCGCTTCTGCGGGTAAAGCAGGCGGTGTTCGCTGTGGTACATCTGCAGCGTCAGCTGCGACTTGGGACAGACGCGCCCTTTCAGCAGCGGGTCCTCGTCATTGCCGGTGATCTTTACCAGTTTGTTGTCTTTAAAGTGAAACTTTACCGTGCAGCAGTTGAAGCAGATGTTGCAGCCGCCGGGGACAACGCGGTCGACTGCGGCCTCGCTGCGTTCCTCGCGGTAGGGAAAGGCCGGCGGTTGCGCCTGCACCGCGGTCTGTGCCGCAAGGCCATCCATGAACGAGGGGCGGCGCGCGCTGTCCGGATGCGCGCGTGCCGGCGTCACCGCAACCATCCCGCCAACATTCTGGGTGCTGCTGCGCTCGAGGTAGATCGTAGCCGGCCCGAGCAGGAAATGGTCATGGTCGCGCGGCGCGCGGCCCGAGTTGCGGGCTTCGGCCAGCAGCTCCTCGCGTTTGCCGAAACGGATCGCCTGTGTCGGGCAGACGCTGGCGCAGGCCGTGGTTTGCGCACCCTCGGCGCGGCGCTCGACGCAGAGATCGCATTTCACCGCATGATGGCCTTGCGCATCGTAGCCCATCGCACTGTAGGGACAGGCAATCACGCATTCGCCGCAGCCGGTACAGCGCGACTCGTCGACGCGCACGATGCCGGTGACGGGATCCTTGCTGATCGCCTTCGGATTGACCGGGCAGGCGCGCAGGCAGGCCGGGCGCTCGCAGTGCTGGCAGGTCAATGTCAGGAAGGCAAGGCCCGCCTGCTCCAGCTCGCTCGCCCAGACCACCTTGTTGCGGTACTCGCCGGGGCCCAGCCTGTGCTCGGTCTTGCAGGCCGCCTCGCAGCTCTTGCAGCCGGTGCAGCGCTCGAGGTCGATCAGCAGCGCCAGGCGCTCGGAAGGCGCTTGATTCAGATTATCCATGACCGCCTCAGCCTCCCCAGGCCGTGATATGCCACCAGGTGACCGGACCGCCGTCGGCGACATAGCCCGCGAAGAAGGTCACGGTGATGACGTGTATGACCACGCCCAGCACGAACAGCCAGGCCAGCGCCATGTGCAGCGGCCGCCACCAGGCCTGCTGGGCGGACACCGCCGCGCGGGTGCCGAGCAGCATCGATTCCTCCCTTGCCAGGCGGCGGTAGGCCAACGCCAGCCGCGGGCTGCGGATGAAGTGCGGCAGGTTCACCGAGAACGTGCCCTCGTTCGCCTGCGGATCGAGTCGGAACAGCAGCGCGCGTTTCTCCGAGATCAGGGCACGCAGCCGCTCACGCGTCGCGGCATCGGGCACCGTGAATCGCGGAGCCTTGGAGGCGAAGGTCGCCGCCATGCGCCGCGAACCGCGCACCCGCGCCCAGATCCCCAGCGCGGCAAGCGCCAGCAGGGCGAGCAGCAGCAGTGCAGGCGGACGGCGCAGGAAGCCGCCGGAGTGGATGGCGATCAGGACCATGCCGGCGAGCGAACAGGCCACATGCGCATTGAACCAGTTGACCGGGTTGGCCCCGCTGCCGCCACGCTTGGCCACGACAAAGGCGATCGGCACCAGCAGCAGCAGCACGCCGGCAACGCCGGTCAGGTAGAGCTCGGGGCTGCCCGGCGTGCGCCAGGCATCGGGCAGCAGGCCGCGCAGAAGGAACCAGGCGAGGATGGCAATGACCGCCGCTGCGGTCAGCTGCAGCAGGCGGGCGTCCGGAATGTCGGGTCGTGGCACGGAAAAAAAACGGGGCACGGAGTCAATGAATTCCAGTGTAACACCCGCCCCGGAGCGCGCACGCAGGACTTCCACGACGTGGGCGCGGGCTCAGCCCGACTTCAGTGCCAGCGTCACCCGCTTCACCGACGGATCATCGCTGGTGTCGGACACGACAAAGCCGAGCTGCTGGCACAGCTCGAGCATGCCGAGGTTGCCGTTCATGACGTGCCCGACCATCGCCTCCAGTCCGCGCCGGCGCGCGACCTCGATCAGCTGCCCCATCATGCGGCGCCCGAGCCCTCGGCGCTGCCAGTCATCGGCAACGACAATCGCGTACTCGCAGGTCACGCCGTCGGGGTTGGTGATGTAGCGGCAGACACCGACCTCGACTTCCCTGCCGTCACGCTGGATGGTCGCGACGAAGGCCATCTCGCGGTCGTAGTCGATCTGCGTGAAGCGCACCAGCATCGCCGGCGTGAGTTCGCGCAGCGTGTCCATGAAACGGAAGCGCCGGCTCTCCGGCGACAGGCGGCGCACGAAATCCTGCTCCATCTCGGCGTCCTCCGGACGGATCGGACGGATCGTGACCAGTTCGCCTTCCGGCGGCTGCCAGATGCTGACCAGGCGGGCCGGATAGGGATGGATCGCCATGTGGCCGTAGCGGCCGCGCACCGGCGCGTGCTGGCCGACGACAACGCGCGCATCGGCAACGATGGCACCGTCCTCGTTGACGATCAGCGGATTGATGTCCAGCTCCTCGATCCACGGCAGCTCGCAGACGAGCTCCGATACCCGCAGCAGCACTTCCTCGAGCGCCTCCATCTTCACCGGCGGCATGCGGCGGAACGCCCCCAGCAGCTTCGACACCCGCGTGCTGCGGATCATCTCGTCGACCAGGTAGCTGTTGAGCGGCGGCAACGCAACAGCGCGGTCCTTGTGCACCTCCACCGCCACGCCGCCGGCGCCGAAGGCGATCGCCGGGCCGAACACCGGGTCGCGGATCACCCCGACCATCAGTTCGCGGCCGTTGCGGCGGACCACCATCGGCTGGATGGTCACGCCGGAGATGCGCGCCTGCGGCTGCTTGCGTGTCACCGAATCGATGATCTGCTGGTAGCCGGCAAGCACTGCCTGCCCGTTGCCGAGATTCAGCAATACGCCGCCGGCGTCGGTCTTGTGGGTGATGTCGGGCGAATCGATCTTCAGCGCCACCGGATAGCCGATTTCCTCGGCCACCAGCATCGCCTCGTGGGCACTGCGCACGATCACCGTTTTTGCAACCGGCAGCCGGAACGCCGACAGCAGTGCCTTCGACTCGAGCTCGTTCAGCACGCTGCGCCGCTCGGTCAGCACGGTCTCGATGATCATCTTCGCCGCCTCGATGTCCGGGGCGGAGCGCAGGGACTGCGGCCCCGGCGTCTGCAGCAGCCCGCGCTGGTTGCGGTAGAACGAAGACACGTGGGCGAACACTTCCACTGCGGGCTCCGGCGTGCGGAACACCGGGATCCCGGCCTCCGCGAGCCTGCGCCGCCCCTCGATCACCGAGGCGTCGCCCATCCAGCAGGCGAGAACCGGCTTGGTGCGCCCGCGCGCGGCCTCGACCACGGCCTCCGCCACGGCGGTAGGCTCGGTCATCGCCTGCGGCGTCAGCATCACCAGCGCGCCGTCGACGTTGTCATCACCCAGACAGGCGGCAATGCCGGCACTGTAGCGCGCGGCGTCGGCATCGCCGATCAGGTCCATCGGATTGCCGTGCGACCAGTTCGAGGGCAGGGCCGACTGCAGCGACTGTATGGTCTGCTGCGACAGGTCGGCGAGCGGAATGCCCAGGTCGGCAGCGCGATCAGCCGCCATCACGCCGGGTCCGCCGCCATTGGTGATGATCGCCAGCCGGTTGCCGCGCGGGCGCACATGCGCCGACAGCGCCTGGGCTGCAGCCACCAGCTGGCCGATGGTCGTCACCCGCACCGCCCCGGCGCGGCGGATCGCCGCGTCGAACACATCGTCGGCGCCGACCATCGCGCCGGTGTGGGATACCGCCGCACGGGAACCCACCGGATGGCGGCCGACCTTCATCAGGATCACCGGCTTCAAGCGGGCTGCGGCGCGCAGGCTCGACAGGAAGCGCCGGGCATCGCGCACGCCCTCGATATAGAGCAGGATATGTTCGGTTTTCGGGTCGTTGACCAGATAGTCGATGATTTCACCGAAATCGATGTCGCGGGAGCCGCCCAGCGACACGACGCTTGAGAAGCCTATCTTGTTCGGTGTCGCCCAGTCGAGCATCGCGGTGCACAGCGCACCCGACTGCGACACCAGGCCCAGCGATCCGGGCAGCGCGTTGCCGCGGGCAAAGGTCGCGTTGAGCCCGATGCCCGGCCGCATCACGCCGAGGCAATTGGGGCCGATCACCCGCACCCGGTGGCGGCGCGCGTTTTCGAGCAGCTCGCGGTCGAGGCGCGCGCCCTCGGGACCGACCTCGGAAAACCCGGCGGTGATGACGACCACCGAACGCACCCCGGCGAGGCCGCATTGCGCAATCAGGCGCGGCACGGTCTCCGGCGGGGTCGCGATGACCGCCAGATCGACGCGTTGCGGCACCTTGTCGATGCCCGGAAAGCAGGGCACGCCCTTGATGCTGGTCTGTTTCGGGTTAACCGCGTAGAGACTGCCCCTGAACTGCGCCGCGAGCATGTTGTCGATCAGGACGGCGCCGATCGCTCCGGGCCGGGTGCTGGCGCCGATGATGGCCACCGACTCCGGCTCGAACAGCGGGGTCAGATAATGGCGGTCCAGCAGGTTTGAGGCCATGGTTGAGTCAGCTCCCGTCGAAAAATGCGATGCGGATCGGTAAAATCCCATTCTAGCGCCAACGCCGGACGGCACAGGCTCCGCAGCACCCCGAACCCGCACAACCTTGATTTGCCGCAAATCCGGGCAAACGAACAAATGATTTCACTGACCATCAACGGCGCCCCGCGCAGCTTCGACAGTCCGCTGAACTGCAACGAGCTGGTCGAGCGTCTGCAGCTGGGCGGAAAACGCATCGCCATCGAGCGCAACGGCGAAATCGTGCCGCGCAGCCAGTTTGCGGCCTGCATGCTGCAAAATGGTGACCGCCTCGAGATCGTCGCCGCGGTCGGCGGCGGCTGAACCGAACTGACAACGAACACAACATTGCCGCCGGCAACGGCGGAGCCCACAATCCCGTCTTCAATACAACCTTTCCCGAACCGCGCCATGAATGCCATTGAAAATCCGGATCCGCTGGTCATCGGCGGACAGAGCTTCCACTCCCGGTTGCTGATCGGTACCGGCAAATACCGCGACTTTGCCGAGACCCGCGCCGCCATCGACGCCAGCGGCGCGCAGATCGTCACCGTGGCGATCCGCCGCACCAACATCGGGCAGAACGCCGGCGAGCCGAGCCTGCTCGATGCCGTGCCGGCTTCGCAGTTCACGATGCTGCCCAACACCGCCGGCTGCTACACCGCGGACGATGCGGTGCGCACACTGCGGCTGGCGCGCGAGCTGCTCGACGGTCATGACCTGGTCAAGCTGGAGGTGCTGGGGGATCCGAAGACCCTCTACCCCAACGTGGTCGAAACCCTGGCCGCCGCCAAAACCCTGGTCAAGGACGGCTTCCGGGTCATGGTCTACACCTCGGATGATCCCATCGTCGCGAAGCAGCTGGAGGAGATCGGCTGCGTGGCGGTGATGCCGCTGGCCTCGCTGATCGGCTCCGGCATGGGCATCCTCAACCCCTGGAACCTGCAGATCATCATCGAAAACGCGAAAGTGCCGGTGGTCGTCGACGCCGGTGTCGGCACCGCCTCCGATGCGGCCATCGCCATGGAACTGGGTTGCGATGCCGTGCTGATGAACACCGCGATCGCGGCGGCGCGTGACCCGGTGCTGATGGCCAGGGCAATGAAGCTGGCGGTTGCCGCCGGACGCGATGCCTGGCGTGCCGGACGGATGCCGAAAAAGCTGTATTCCGCCGCGCCCAGTTCGCCGACCACCGGCCTCATCGGCAAGGCCTGAGCCGCGGCGTTTCCGTTACACTCGGCGGCCATGAACCAGCCGCCGCAACAACGATTGATCCGCAGCTACGTGCTGCGCCAGGGACGGGTCTCGAATGCGCAGCGCCGCGCGCGCGACACCCTGATGCCGCGCTACGGCCTCGAGTTCAGCGACACGCCTGCCGACCTCGACGCGGTGTTTGGCCGCAAGGCTCCGCGCATCGTCGAAATCGGCTGCGGCATGGGCGAAACCACGGTGGCAATTGCCGCCGCGCACCCCGACACCGATTACCTCGGCATCGAAGTGCACACGCCCGGCGTGGGCAGCCTGCTCAAGCAGATCGAGGCCGCCGGGCTCGGCAACCTGCGCGTGATCCAGCATGACGCTGTCGCCGTGCTGCAAGGGATGATCGCGCCGGACAGCCTCGACGGCATTCACATCTTCTTTCCGGATCCCTGGCCGAAGAAGCGCCACCACAAGCGGCGGCTGATCCAGCCCCCTTTCGCCACGCTCGCGGCGTCACGGCTCAAGCCCGGCGGCTACCTGCATGCGGCAACCGACTGGCACGAATACGCCGAGCAGATGCTGGCTGTGCTCGGCGCGGAGCCGCTGCTCGAGAACACCGTGGCCGCTTATGCGCCGAGGCCCGCATACCGGCCGCAGACCAAGTTCGAGACCCGCGGCCTCAAGCTCGGCCACGGCGTCTGGGATCTGGTGTTCCGGCGTCGGCCACAGGCATGAAAAAACGGCGGCCCGCGGGCCGCCGTGTGGCAAGGCGCTGGCGCCTGCAGCTACTGTGAGCCGCCGATCTTCGCTTCGCGGATCACGTCTCCCCAGAGCTTGCGCTCGGCCTTGATGAAGGCCGCGAATTCCTCCGGCGTGCTGTAGACCGCCTCGATCGCCATGGTGCCGAGGTTTTTCTTCACTTCGGCGTCGTTGAGGGCGATCTTGAGGTCCGCAGAGACCTTGTCGACCATCGAGCGCTGCACGCCGGCCGGGAACATGATCCCCCACCAGTTGGCGGCATCGAAGCCCTTCAGGCCCTGCTCGGCCAGCGTCGGCAGTTCGGGGGTAAACGGGGTACGCTTGCCGCTCGTCACCGCCAGGGCCTTCAGCTTGCCGGCCTTGATGTTGCCCATCACCGGCGGCGCGTCGGAGAACATCAGCATGATGTGCCCGCCCTGCACCGCGGCGATCGAGTAGACGCCACCCTGGAAGGGCACGGTGACGATGTCGACCTTGGCTTCACGCTTGAACAATTCGCCGATCAGGTGTGACATGCTGCCCGGGCCGCTGGTGGCGTAGGTCAGCACCCCCGGCTGCTTTTTCGCGAGGGCGATGACATCCTTGACGCTTTTCACCGGCAGCGTGACCGGGGTAACCAGGATGTTGGCGGCCCGCGTGATCTGTCCCACCGGCACGAAATCCTTGTCCACGTCGTACTTGACCTTGTTCAGCAGGGGATTCGCCAGCACCGGCCCGAAGTTTCCGAGCAGGAAGGTGTGGCCGTCGGGCGCCTGCTTTGCGGCGTATTCCATGCCCACCGCACCGGCCGCACCCGGCCGCGAATCGACCAGCACGTTCTGCCCCCACAGCTCGGTCAGTTTCTTGCCGATGATCCGCGCCATCACGTCGGAACTGCCGCCGGCGGGATAAGTCACGACAAAACGTACCGGCTTGCTGGGATAGGCCTGGGCCTGGACGACACCCGCGGCAAGGGCGCCCGCAGCGAGGCAGGACGCAATTAGGCTGTGCTTGATGCTCATCGATCTCCTCCGATTGTATGTAACCCGGCATGCGCCCGGTGAACTCCGGCACTACACGCGCGGACCACGGCTATTCTATTCCCGGAACGGTCAAAGGCAACAGACGAAACTTGCCGGAATGCATGGATCGGCTTAATCGAGAAACAGACCAATAAGGTCGTTCAGGAAGCGCCGCCCCAGCGCCGTGGGCGCCGCGCGGCGATGGTCCCGGGTCAGCAGGCAGCGGGCCTCGGCGGCCTGCAGTTGCGGCAGGATGCCGGCAATGTTGAGGCCGCTGCGTGACGGAAAAAGATCAAGATCAAAACCGCCATTCAGGCGCAGGGCATTCATCATGAACTCGCCGGGCAGTTCGGCGACGGGCACCTCGCGTTGCTCGCTGATGGCCCCGGGAGTGCCGGCCTGCGCCAGATAAGCCTTGGGCTGGCGCAGTCGGGATTGACGTAATACATTGTTTTTAAAGGATATTTTTGTGTGCGCCCCAGCGCCTATGCCGAGGTAGTCGCCGAAGGTCCAGTAATTCAGGTTGTGGCGGCACTGCCGGCCCGGACGGGCGAAGGCGGAAATCTCGTAGTGTTCGTAGCCCGCGTCCGCGAGCCGCGCCTCCACCACCGACTGCATCGCCGCCGCAGTGTCGTCGTCCGGCACCGCAGGCGGATAGCGATGAAACCAGGTGTTGGGCTCGAGAGTCAGGTGATAGGCGCTGACATGCGGCGCACCCAGGGCGATCAGCGCCGCGATGTCGGCCCCGGCCTCGGCCAGCGTCTGCCCGGGCAGTCCGTACATCAGGTCGAGGTTGACGTTGCCGAAGGTCGCCAGCGCCAGTTCCGCGGCACGGCGCGCCTCGCCGGCATCATGGATGCGGCCCAAGGCCTGCAGGTGGCGGTCATTGAGGCTCTGGATGCCCAGCGACAGCCGGTTCACGCCGGCCGCGCGGAAACCCGCAAACTTGTCCGCCTCCACCGTGCCGGGATTCGCCTCCAGCGTGATTTCGGCGTCTGCGGCCAGCGGCAGGCGCGCACGCACGCCGCTGAGCAGGGCATCCAGCGCGCGTACCGACAGCAGGCTGGGCGTGCCGCCGCCGATGAACACGGTCAGCACCGGGCGCCCCCAGACCCGGGGCAGCGCGAACTCGAGGTCGGCGAGCAGCGCGGCCACGTACTCATCCTCGGGCAGCGCGCCGCGCGCTTCATGGGAATTGAAATCGCAGTACGGGCATTTGCGCAGGCACCAGGGCACGTGGATGTAGAGCGACAGCGGCGGCAGCGCGGAAAACTGCAGCGACGAGTGATGCGCGATGAGTGATGAGCCTGAAGCCACGGCGCGGCCCGGAGTGTCAGTCCCGCGGCAACTCACGCAGGCGCTGCGCCAGCAGGGCAAGTGCCCGGCCGCGGTGGCTCAGGGCATTCTTTTCCTCGGGCGCGAGCTCGGCGCCGGTTCTGCCGAGTCCAGGGATCAGGAACAGCGGATCGTAGCCAAAGCCGCCGTCACCGCGCGGTGCTTCGAGGATCGTGCCGTGCCACTCCGCCTCGGCGATCAGCGGCTGCGGATCATCGGCATGGCGCACCAGCACAATGACGCAGCAGTAGTGGGCGCTGCGGTCTTCCACGCCGGCCAGCGCCTGCAGCAGCTTTTCGTTGTTGAGTCGGTCCTGGGTTTCGCGGTCAACCGCGCCTGCCCCCGCGGCATAACGCGCCGAATGCACGCCGGGCTCGCCGCCCAGCGCATGCACGCAGACGCCGGAATCGTCGGCCAGCGCCGGCAAACCGGTCAGGCGGCTGGCGTGGCGCGCCTTGGCCAGCGCGTTCTCGACGAAGGTGCAGTGCGGCTCCTCCGCTTCCGGCACGCCGAGGGCGCCCTGCGGCAAAACCTCGATCTCCAGCGGCGCGAGGATCGCGGCGATCTCGCGCAGCTTGCCGGGATTGTTGGAGGCGATGACGAGCTTGTTCAAGGTCAAAATCATTCAGCCACAGAGGGCCGACAGAAAAAATCGAAACCATTTAACAGGATGAACAGGATAAGCAGGAAAAACCCAATGAATTAAAGCGTTCATCCTCCCTCAGACCCAATCCGAGATCGAGCCCGGATACCGGGAGCAATGCGGTTTTTAATCCTGCCTATCCTGTTCATCCTGTTAATTGACGTTGTTTTTGTGTCCTCTGTGGCCAATGAACTTCTTCAGCTTTGATCCAATGCCGCACGCTGCGCGGCGACCAGCTGTGCGATGCCGGCCTGCGCCAGGTCGAGCATTGCCTGCATTTCCGCACGGCTGAACGGCGCGCCCTCCGCCGTGCCCTGCACTTCGATGATGCCGCCGCCTTCGGTCATCACCACGTTCATGTCGGTGTCGCAGTCCGAATCCTCGGCGTAATCGAGATCAAGCACCGGCACGCCGCGGTAGACGCCGACCGAGACCGCGGCGACAGCCTCGCGCAGCGGCGAGGCGCCGATGCGCTTCTCGCGCAGCAGGAAGGCGACGGCGTCGGCCAGCGCAACCCAGGCACCGGTGATGCTCGCGGTGCGGGTGCCGCCGTCGGCCTGGATCACGTCGCAGTCGAGCTGGATCGTGCGCGGGCCCAGCCGGTCGAGATCGACCACTGCGCGCAGCGAGCGCCCGATCAGGCGCTGGATTTCCTGGGTGCGCCCGGACTGCTTGCCGCGCGCGGCCTCGCGGTCGGTGCGGGTGTTGGTCGAGCGCGGCAGCATGCCGTACTCGGCGGTGACCCAGCCGCGCTCGCTGCCGCGCAGGTGCGGCGGCTGCTTCTCGAGCACGCTCGCGGTGCACAGCACCCGCGTCGCGCCTGCCTCGATCAGCACCGAACCTTCGGCATGACAGGTGAAGCGGCGGGTGATGCGGACGGCGCGCAGCTCGTCCGGACGTCTCTGGCTGG
Organism: Burkholderiales bacterium; assembly: GCA_019634975.1. GTDB lineage: Bacteria > Pseudomonadota > Gammaproteobacteria > Burkholderiales > SG8-41. The sequence continues at coordinate 197,603 of JAHCAI010000002.1, read as the reverse complement.
GTCGCAAGGGCTACCTTCGTATGCTATGTTTCGCGGGTTTTCATTATAAAGCCCGAAGCAATGGCCCGCAGTTCCCCGATCCACAGCATGACCGGCTATGCCACCGCCTCGCGCGAACTCGCCTGGGGCGCAGTGAGCGTGGAGCTGCGCTCGGTCAACCACCGCTATCTCGACCTGTCGTTCCGCATGCCCGACGAGCTGCGCCCCGCGGAACAGTCGATGCGCGAGCTGATTTCCGCCTCGATCACCCGCGGCAAGGTCGAATGCCGCGTCTCCTACGCCCTGCGCCCCGGCGTCCAGGGCAGCAGCGGGCTCGACGCCACGCTGTTCGCGCAGCTGCTGCAGCTCAACGCGCAGGTGCAGGCGGCCCTGCCCGAGGCACGGCCTCTGGGTGTGTCCGACATCCTGCGCTGGCCGGGAATGCTCGGCACCGACACGATGCCGGTGGAAGAGTTCCGCGCCACCGCGACCGAGCTGCTGGGCAGCGCGCTCGGCGAGTTCAGCGCCGCGCGCGCGCGCGAAGGCGCCAAGCTCGCCGCGGTCATTCTCGAACGCGCCGCCGGCATGCGCGAGCGCATCGCGGCGGTAAAGCCGCGGCTGCCCGGCATCATCGCCGCCTTCCAGGACAAGCTGAACACGCGGCTGAAGGAGGCGATGCTGTCGGCCGACGACGAGCGGGTGCGCCAGGAAATCACCCTGTTCATCAACAAGATCGACGTCGACGAGGAGCTGTCCCGGCTCGCCACCCATCTCGACGAGCTCGAACGCATCGTCGGCAGGGGCGGCGCCTCCGGCAAGCGGCTCGACTTCCTGATGCAGGAACTCAACCGCGAGGCCAACACGCTCGGTTCAAAATCCGCGGATGTCGAAGTCACGCGGGTCGCGATGGACCTCAAGCTGCTGATCGAGCAGATGCGCGAGCAGATTCAGAACATCGAGTGAGCATCCGGTGAGCGGCAATCTCTACATCGTCAGCGCGCCCTCGGGGGCCGGCAAGACCAGCCTGGTGGCGGCGCTGCTCGAGGCCGACTCCGGGATCCGCAAATCCGTGTCCTACACCACGCGGCCGCCCCGCCCCGGCGAAACCGACGGCAGGCATTACCATTTTGTATCCGGGGAAAAGTTTGAGCAGATGGCTCAGGCCGGCGACTTCCTCGAATCGGCACTGGTCCACGGCAACCGTTACGGCACCTCGCGGCAGTGGGTCGTGGAGCAGCTTGCGGCCGACACCGACATCGTCCTCGAGATCGACTGGCAGGGTGCCGCCCAGGTGCGGCGCCTGATGCCGGCCGCCATCAGCATTTTCATCCTGCCGCCCTCCTTCGAGGCGCTGCTGCAGAGGCTCAACACCCGCGCCCAGGACAGCCCCGAGGTCATCGCGCGCCGGCTCGCCAATGCGCGCGAGGAGATCGCCCACGTTACGGACTTCGACTATGTTATTATCAACAGCGAATTCCGGGTGGCGGCGGCCGAACTGCAGGACATCATCCGTGCCGAGCGCCTGCGCACTTCGCGCCAACTGAACCGGAACACCGAACTGTTCAAAAAACTCAGGCAGGAATGAAGCCATGGCCCGCATCACCGTAGACGACTGCATGAAAGTCATTCCCAACCGCTTCGAGATGTCTCTCGCGGCAACTTACCGCGCCCGCCAGCTGTCCAACGGTTCGCAGCCGATGATCGACGCGACCCGCGACAAGCCGACGGTCATTGCCCTGCGCGAGCTCGCCGCCGGAAAATTCGGCGCCGAAATCCTCAACAAGAGCCCGACGTAAGGGGGTTGTGCCCCAGGCTGGGGCGCAGACCTGACCGCGGACGGCACCAGGCACCGGACGCATGACCGCACCAGCCCCGACCGCAGCCGCGGCAGCAGCGCCGCCGGCACCCGCCCTCTTCGAGGAGTGGTCGGGCTATCTCAAGCCCGAGGACATCGGCCAGCTGCGCGCGGCCTACCAGTTCAGCGAGGCCGCGCACCAGGGCCAGTTCCGCAAGTCCGGGGAACCGTACATCGCGCACCCGCTGGCAGTGGCCAGCATCCTCGCGCAGTGGCACATGGACACGCAGGCGCTGACCGCGGCCCTGCTGCACGACGTCGTCGAGGACACCGACGTCACCAAGAACCAGATCTCGGAGCTGTTCGGCCGCCCGGTCGCCGAACTGGTCGACGGCGTGTCCAAGCTCGACCGCATCGAATTCGACACCCAGGAGAAGGCGCAGGCGGAAAATTTCCGCAAGATGCTGCTGGCGATGGCGCGCGACGTGCGCGTGATGCTGATCAAGCTCGCCGACCGCCTGCACAACATGCGCACGCTGGACGCCGTCCACCCGCAGAAGCGCCAGCGCATCGCCCGCGAGACGCTGGACATCTACGCGCCGATTGCCAACCGCCTCGGGCTGAACAGCATTTACCAGGAGATGGAGGACCTGTCGTTCCGCCATCTCTACCCGGACCGCTACCGCGTGCTGGCGAAAGCGGTGCGCACCGCCCGCGGCAACCGCCGCGAAGTGGTCGGCAAGGTCCTCGACAGCATCGAGAAGCGGCTGCGCGAGCACGGTGTCGAGGCGCAGGTCCAGGGCCGCGAGAAGCACCTCTACTCGGTCTACCGCAAGATGCGCGAGAAGCACCTGTCCTTTGCCCAGGTGCATGATGTCTTCGGCTTCCGCATCGTCGTCAGGGACGCCACCGCCTGCTACGTGACGCTGGGCCTGCTGCACGGGCTCTACAAGCCGATCCCGGGCAAATTCAAGGACTACATCGCGATCCCCAAGGCCAACGGCTACCAGTCTCTGCACACCACGCTGTTCGGCCCCTTCGGCAGCCCGATCGAGATCCAGATCCGCACCGCCGACATGCACAGGATCGCCGAGGCCGGCGTCGCCTCGCACTGGCTCTACAAGAGTTCGGATACCTCGCTGTCGGAGCTGCAGCAGAAAACCCACCAGTGGCTGCAGAGCCTGCTCGAGATGCAGACCGAGTCCGGCGACTCCGTGGAATTCCTGGAACACCTGAAAGTCGACCTTTTCCCGGACGAGGTCTACGTGTTCACGCCCAAGGGCAAGATCATGTCGCTGCCGCGCGGCGCCTGCGCGGTGGACTTTGCCTATGCGGTGCACACCGACATCGGCAACCGCTGCGTGGCGGTGAAGATCAACCAGGAGCTGATGCCGCTGCGCACCGAGCTGCGCAACGGCGACCGCGTGGAAATCATCACCGCCTCGCATGCCAAGCCCAATCCGCTGTGGCTGAACTTCGTCGCCACCGCCAAGGCGCGGGCGCACATCCGCCACTTCCTGAAGACCATGCATTTCTCGGAGTCGGTGCAGCTCGGCAGCCGCCTGCTGCAGCAGGCACTGGCCAACTTCAAGGCGACGCCCGCAGATGTCGGTGACGCGCAATGGGACAAGCTGGTGCGCGACACCAGCGGGCGCTCCCGCGACGAGATCCTGTCCGACATCGGGCTGGGCAAGCGGCTTGCGGTGGTCGTCGCCCACCAGCTGCTCGCGCTGGGCGAGCCGCTGTCGCAGGAAGCGCGCCCCGCGGGCGCCGTGGTGGTGCGCGGCTCGGAAGGCCTTGCAGTGCAGTTCGCGCGCTGCTGCGGCCCCATCCCCGGCGATCCGATCATCGGCATCATCAGCAAGGGCCAGGGCATGGTGGTGCACACCCACGACTGCCCGGTGATCGCCAAGAACCACCGCGATCCGGAGCGCGTGCTCGACGTGCAGTGGGACGCCAATCCGAGCAAGCTCTTCGATGTCGGCATCCGCCTGGTGGTCGCCAACCAGCGCGGCGTACTGGCCAAGGTCGCAGCGGAGATCGCGGCGGCTGAATCCAACATCCAGAACGTCGCCGTCGACCCCGACGACGGCGGCACCTACACCGTCATGCGCTTCACGGTGCAGGTGATGAACCGCATGCACCTTGCGCGCATCGTGCGCGACCTGCGCAAAATCCCGGAAGTGGTGCGCATCAACCGCATCAAGGGCTGAAAGCCAAGCCCGCGATCCGGCAGGCGCTAGCGGCGGCAGGCGCTGCGGCCGTCGTTCCAGCCCATCATGTAATCCGCATCCTCGCGGAAACGGCGCTCGTCTCGGCGCTGCTTGCCGCCGGCCGAGGCGCAGCCGTCGGCATGTCCCTGGCGGAAGGCGGGCGAATAGCCCGAGAGGTTGAAACGCGGCTTTTCCTGCGGCGGCACGCTGCCGCAGGACGCGAGCAAAAGCGCCGCCGCCAGCGCCGGGCCGGCACGCAGCTTCGCGCCGGTCATTGCAGCGGCACCGGGCGGCCGTCGCGGATGCGCACGCGCTGCCCCTGCACGACCTCGGCCCGCGTCGATGCGAAACTGCGCAGGCTCTGGTCGTCCATGCGCACACGGATCTCGTAATGACGTGTCCTGTTCATGTTTTTCTCGAGTTCATGTCCCGCGTAGGCGCCGGCTCCCGCACCGACCACGGTCATCGCCGTGCGTCCGCGGCCGCCGCCGACCTGGTTGCCGAGTATGCCACCGACCACGCCGCCGGCCACCGCGCCGACCCCGGAGCCCTGGCCCTCGTTTTCAACCATGCGCAGCGATTCGACAACGCCGCAGTTCGCGCAGGTCGCGGCGGACATCGCCACCGGTCCGCGCGGCGTCGAAGACGCGGCGGGTGTCGCCTTGCGCGCGGCAGCGCCCGGAGCAGCATCGATGGCGGCAGATCCGCCGGCGACGGGCTGCGACTGCGCGCCGGGCAGCAGGCCGCTCATCGCGGCAATGCCCAGCATGCTGGCGATGATCACCGCAATGCCGGCAATCAGCAGTGTCGGATACAGCAGGGGCGGGACGTTGCGTGCCGGCGGCACCGGCTGCGGGTCATGCGAGGGCATCATGGCATCTGCTCCAATTGGACAAGCGGCCAGGCCGGCCGAGCCGGCCGCAACCGCAAGGCTTCCATTGCAAGCGCAGTGCCAGAAATAAATCCTTTAAAAACAGATGCTTAAGAAACCCGTCGCGGCGAGGCCGTCTCCGGCCGGCGACAGCGCGCCGATCGCATGGTGCAAGTCATTGAATCCGCTGGAAATCCACCAGTCGGCTGGTAGCGACGCTGCAGCCCTCAGGCACGCACCGGCTTGAACAGCCGCGGATCGAGCTGGTGGCGCTGCAGCAGCTTGTAGAACTCGGTGCGGTTGCGCTTGGCGAGCCGTGAAGCCTGGGTCACGTTGCCTTCGGTGATCTTGAGCAGCTGCGCGAGGTATTCGCGCTCGAACTTGCGCCGCGCCTGCTCGAAGGACGCGAACTCGGTCTGCTCGCGCTGGATCGCCTGCTGCACCAGGCTCGCGGGGATCAGGGCTGTGGTCGCCAGCGCGACCGACTGCTCGATCACGTTGTAGAGCTGGCGCACGTTGCCCGGCCAGGATGCCGCCACCAGCTGCTCGACCGCGTCGGGTGCCAGTCCGCTGACGTTCTTGCGGTAGCGCGCGGCCAGCTCGCCGAGGAAATGCCCGGCCAGCAGCGGGATATCCTCGCGCCGCTCCGCCAGCGAGGGCAGCGCCAGCGACACCACCTTCAGCCGGTAGTACAGGTCCTCGCGGAAATTGCCGGCCGCCATCTCGGCCTCGAGGTCGCGATGGGTCGCCGAAATCACGCGCACGTCGACCGGCGTGTTCTGCAGGCCGCCGACCGGGCGCACCTGCCGCTCCTGCAGCACGCGCAGCAGCTTGACCTGCAGCGCCTGCGGCATGTCGCCGATCTCGTCGAGCAGCAGCGTGCCGCCCTCGGCGGCAAGGAACAGGCCGCGGTTGTCGCGCACCGCGCCGGTGAAGGCGCCCTTGACGTGGCCGAAGAGCTCGGATTCGAGCAGCGGCTCCGGTATCGCGCCGCAGTTGATCGCGACGAACGGCCGGTCGCGACGCGGGCTCGCCGCATGCACCGCGCGCGCCAGCAGCTCCTTGCCGGTGCCCGACTCGCCGCGGATCATCACCGCGGCATCGCCGGCGGCGACCAGCCGCGCCTTTGCCAGCACCTCCTCCATCGCCGGATTGCGGGTGATGATCGACTTGCGCCAGGCGCCGTCGTCCGCACCGGGCGCGTCCGCAGCGCCGGACACCGCGAGCGCGCGCTCGATCTCGTCGAGCAGCGCCTTCGCATCGAAAGGCTTGGTCAGGTAGCCGAACACCCCGCCCTTCACTGCCGCCACTGCGTCGGGGATCGTGCCGTGCGCGGTGAGGATGATCACCGGCAGCGCCGGATTCTCGGCGCGGATGGCCTCGAATAGCGCAATGCCGTCCATGCCGCCCATCTGCAGGTCGGTGACCACCACGCCCGGCCGCGACACCGCGATCTGCGCCAGCGCGCGCTCTCCGCTGTCGGCCACCGTCACGCCGTAGCCCGCGGCCTCCAGCCGTAGCTGCATCAGGCGCAGCAGCCCCGGATCGTCGTCCACCACCAGTATGCGGGCCGCGCCCGCCGTCTTCGCTTTCAATTCCATGCGTGTCCCTGCCTTGATCCTCGAATGTCGCCGCGGCATTCCGCCACGGCTATTTTTTCCGCGGCACCGCGCCGCCCTCGCGCCCCGTCATGCTGCGCTCCAGCGACAGCAGCGCATCGAGCTTCTGCTGCAATCCCTGGGCGCCGGCCTCGAGCCGGCGCTGTTCCTGCAGGAAAGCCGTCATCAGCAGCGCCAGCCCGCGCAGCCCGCCGTCGGCGCTGCGCGTCACCGGTTCCAGCAGCTCCAGCGCGCGCGCATCATCGCCTGCCGCCGCGCCGGGCAGCGTCAGCAGCATGGCGTAGCGCAGCCGCGCCGCATCGCTGCGCGACCGCGCCAGCGCGCGCCGCGCCGATTCCTGCTCGCGCGCGATCTCCGGCCCCGGGAGCTGGCGCGCCTTCGCGTAAAACGCCAGCGCCCGCGCGGCCTCGGCACTGTCGGCTCGCGCGTCCTCGACCGGGGGCGCCGCTCCCCCCGGAGCCTCGATGCCGCGCAGCGCACCGCAACCGGCCAGCAGCAACAGCAATCCGGCCCACAACGTCCTCATGCCGGCATCCCCTGCCGCAGCGGCAAGCGGACCCGCAGGCGCGCCCCCGTCTGCCGCGGCTCGTCGACGACCTCGACGGTGCCGCCATGCGCCTGCGCGTAATCCCGCACCACCGACAGGCCGATGCCGGAACCGCGCAGTGGGCCGCCGGCGACGCTGCGTCCGCGGAAAAAGGGATCGAACACCCGCTCGCGCTCCGCCGGGGGGATGCCGGGGCCGGCATCCGAGACCTCGATCACCGCGTGCTCGCCGTCGCGGCGCACGTCGACCTCGATGACGCCGCCTTCGGGCGAGAACTTCACGGCATTGGACAGCAGGTTGTCGAGCATGATGCGCAGTTTCTCCGGATCGGCTTCGAGGGTGACGTCCTCGACATGCGGTGCCACGCGCAGCGCCCGTGCCCGCAGTGCAAGGTTCTGGTCGTCAAGCACGCGGGCGACCACGCGGCGCGCCTCGACCTGCGCGAAGCGCATCGCGCTGCGCTGGTACTCCGCGGCGCCGTAGGACAGCAGGTCCTCGATCAGACGCTGCAATTCTATACTGTTGGCCTTCAGGATCCCCGCCACCTCCTGCTGCTCGGGCGTGAGCCTGCCCAATGCCTCCTCCGACAGCAGCTCGGAACCCTCGCGCAGCGCGGTCAGCGGCGTCTTCAGCTCATGCGAGACCTGGCGCAGGAAGCGGTTCTTCTGCTGCTCGAGCTCGTTCAGCCGGTGGCGCAGCCATTCGATGCGGCGGCCGACCATCTGCAGGTCGCGGGGGCCGCTGACGCCGACCGGTGCCGAGAAATCGCCGCCGCCGAGGCGGCGGATCGCGGCATCGATCTGGCGTATCGGCCGCGCGATCAGCACCGTGAAGCCCGCCGCCAGCAGCAGCGCGACCGGCACCAGCGCGAGCATCTGCCAGAAGGTGATGACCTGGGCCCGCGCCGCGGTCTCGCGCATCGCCTCGACCTCGCGGTCGATCAGGCGGTCGCCGCGCTCGATGATGCCGCGCGCCAGCGAATCGAGGCGCACGAAGGACCCGGCCGCGCGGCGCAGTCCGGCGCTTCCTGCGGAGCCGCTCAGCAGCGCATGGATCTCCGCTTCACCGCGCACGATCTCGTCGAGCGCCGCGCGCTGCTCCGCATCGAAAGGCAGCGCGGCAAACTCGCCCGCCACTTTCAGGAAGGCTGCGCGGTTGGATTCGTAGGCATCGAGCAGGGAACGGTCGCCGAGGATCGCCATCTGCCGCGCATTGCGCTCGAGGGCCCCGAGCAGTTCGGCCAGCCGCCGGCTCGCCTGGGTCGACTGCACCGCCTGCTGCACCGCGAGCTGGCTGCGGCTGGCGAACTGGTTGATCGAGACCGCATTGTTGACCAGCGCGAGGATCAGCGGCAGCGCCACCATCGCGAACCCGACGACCAGCAGCCGGGGAAAGGAATTGGGTTGCAGGAAACGCATGCCGGGGCACAGCCCTCGCCGCGCCGCTTCAGGCCTCAGGCGCCCTTGCGGTTCCTGTCCTCGAGCAGCTTGATCAGGCCATCGATGCCCGAGCGGCCGATTTCCGAATTGAACTGGCCGCGGTAGCTGATCACCAGGCTCGCGTTCTCGGCGACGATGTCGGTGACCTTCCACTGCCTGTCAGTGAGGGTCATCCGGTAATCAATGGAGATCGGCGGCCGCCCCGGCTCCCTCACCAGAGTGCGCACGGTCGTGAAATCATCGCCGGGCTTCATCTGCAGCGGCCGCACCTCGATCGTGCGGTCCACGCCGGCGACCTCGGCCAGCGCCGTCGTGTAGGTGCGGACCAGCAGCGTGCGGAACGCGTTCTCGAGGGCGGTGCGCTGCGCCGGGGTCGCATTGCGCCAGGAAACGCCCATCGCCAGCTGGGTCATCGCGCGGAAGTCGAAATGCGGCAGCACCTTCTTCTCCGCGATCTCCTCGAGCACCCGCCGGTCCTTGTTCTGCTTGAGCACCGCGAGCACCTCCTCGACGGTGTTCTTCACCAGGACGTCGGGCGCGGTCTGCGCGTGGGCCGCCGGCAGCAGCAGGCCGGACGCGAGCAGCAGGATTGCGGCAATGGCGTTTCTCATGTTGTTGTCATCCCTTGTGTGTCAAAGGCACCGGAGTACCTTACCCGCATTAGGCCGCGCCGTGGCATGAAATGTTCCGCGACCGGCCCCGCAAATGACAAAAAAACGCGTGAAAAATCACGGATCGGCGCCGGCAAAACCATCCATGGGCCGCGCAGCGTCGCCGCGAGGAGACAGTATCGCCCTTTGATATGATCGAAGCCCGGTCAACGAAGGGGAACACATTGCCGTGAAACTGCTGCGCTACAGCCTCAAACACGAACCCCGCGCGCTGGCACGCCTCGGCGTGCTGATCGCGCCCGACCGCGTCGCCGACCTGCGCGCCGGATACGCACTGCACCTGACACAGCGCGCGGGCAATGCGCGCGGCCAGGAGCTCGCCGCGATCTGGATGCCGCCCTACATCACCGAGTTCCTGCATCTCGGCGAACAGGGCTGGATCGCGCTCGCCGATGCCTACACCTTCCTCGCCGACCTTGCCGCCAGCACTCCCGCTGCCGCCGGCCTGCGCGGCGAGCCGCTGTTCCTGCCGCTCGCCGACTGCAGGGTCTATGCGCCGGTGCGGCCGTCCAAGCTGATTGTGGTCGGCCGCAACTACCCGGGTTACACGCAATTCCCCGGCAAGGCGCCGGGAAAAATACCCACCGGCTTCATCAAGACACTGTCGTCGATTACCGGACCGGGGCGCGACATCATCAAGCCGCGCATCACGCAGGCGCTGGACTGTGAAACCGAGCTCGCGGTGGTCATCGGCAAGCGCTGCAAGGACGTGCCCGAGGAAAAAGCCTGGGACGTCATCGCCGGCTACACCATCGTCAACGACATCACCGCGCGCGATCTCGGTGCGCTGGAGAAGCAGGGCGGGCACATGTTTCTCGCCAAGACCTTCGACAGCTTCGCGCCGCTGGGGCCGTGGATGATCACCCGCGACGCGATCCCCGATCCGATGCACCTGCGCATCCAGACCCGGGTCAACGGCGAGACGCGCCAGGACGGCAACACCCGCGACATGCTGTTCAGCATCCCGCAACTGGTCGCGCACTTCTCGCAGATCACGCTGATGCCCGGCGACATCATCGCCACCGGCTCGCCCGGCGGCGGCGCGCTTGCGAATCCCGACTGGTATCTCAATGCCGGCGACGTCGTTGAATCCGAAATCGAGGGCATCGGCATCCTCAGCAACGGCGTCGTCGACGAGCCGCTGCGTCCCTGAGAAACCCGGTGAGTCAGCGCGCGATTTTCGCGATCTTCAGGTCGCCGGCGAGCTGGTCGAGTGCGGCGAGCAGCGCCTCCGGCATCGGCACGCCGTTCTTCTCGCGCTCGGCACGCGCGACATGCGTGCCCTCTCCCGGCAGGCGGATGCGGTCGACGTTGGGCAGGCGCTGCGAATTGCGGATGTCGCGGATCAGCGTGTCCATGCCCTGCTTGAACGCCTTCAGGTCCTCGAAGGCCTCGATGTTGATCGCGACGATGGCATGGCCGGTGTTGGTGACGCTGGTATCGTCGTTGTTGAAGTCGATGACATCCTTGCCCATCGCCGCGCCATTGAGGTTGCCGGCGAGCATGCCGATGATCAGCGCGAGGCCGTAGCCCTTGTAGCCGCCGATCGGCAGCAGGAAGCCCTCGTTCGCGCGCTTCGGATCGGTCAGCGGGTTGCCGTTGCGGTCCATCATCCAGCCTTCAGGCATCATCTCGCCGCGCTGCGCCTTGGTCTTGACCTTGCCGTAGGCGGCCACCGTCGTCGCCATGTCGAGGATCACCGCCGGCTCCTCGCCCGCCGGCACTGCGACCGCGATCGGGTTGGTCGACAGCAGCATGTCGAGCCCGCCCCAGGGCGGCAGGTGGTTGGCGCTGCCGACCGCCATGTAAAGGCCGATCATGTCGTGGGCCAGCGGCATCGTCGCGTAAAGCGAAGCCGGGCCGGCGTGGTTGCTCCACTTCGCGCCGACCCAGGCCACGCCCGCGGTCTTCGCCTTCTCGATCGCCTTCTCGGCGGCGAATTTCATCACCAGGTGGCCCATGCCGTTGTCGCCGTTGACGACCGCCATGCCCGCCAGCTCGCGCTCGACGCGGATGTTCGGCCTGACGTTGACCGCGCCGCCCCTGATGCGGCGGATGTACTGCGGCAGGCGGAATACGCCGTGGCCCTCGGAGCCGTTGATGTCGGCCTGGGCCATCAGCTGTGCGATGGTTCTCGCATCCTCCCGCGGCACGGCTACGGCCTCGAACGCGGACGCGATGAACGCCCGCAGGTTGTCACCCGATACCCTTTGCTGCTGTTTCTGTTCAGCCATGGCTATTGTCCTGGTTGTGTTCCTCCAGCTCGACCAGCGCGCCGAGGAAATCCTTGGGATGAATGAATGCGATCTGCTCGCCGTGCACGTTGAGCTGCACCTTGCCGCTGCCGAGCACCTGCACGCCGGCGGCGCCGAGCTCTTCCGTCGTCTGGCCGACATCGTCGACGCCGAGGCAGAAATGGTGGATGCCGCCCTTCGGATTGCGCTCGAGGAACTTCGCCACCGGCGAGTCCGGCCGCGAGGGTTCCATCAGTTCGATCTTGGCGTTGCCGAGATCGATGTAGGTCATGCGCACGCCCTGCTCCTCGTTGACCTTGATCGCGCCGGCGCTCAGCCCGTACGCCGCCTCGAGCTTGCGCAGCGCGGCGGCGAGGTCGGGCACGACAATCGAGACATGGCTCAGGCGGGTTATCATAAGTATATGATTTTAAACAACTTTTTCTTTGCGCAGCTCGGCGATGCGGGCATCGCTGAAGCCGAGCTCCTCACGCAGCACCGCTTCGGTGTGCTGGCCGAGCAACGGCGGCGCGCGGCGGATGCTCGCCGGCGTATCACTGAAACGGAAAGGAATGCCCAGCATTTTCACGCTGCCCGCGGTCGGATGCTCAACCTCGGTGACCATCCCGCGCGCAACGGCATGCGGCGCGGCCAGTGCCTGCGCCACGCTGTTGATGCGGCCGCAGGGGATGCCGGCCGCCATCAGTTTTGCGATCCACTGTTCCGCACCTTCGCGCTTCAGTTCGGCGGTGATCAGCGCATCGAGCGCATCGCGGTGGCCGATGCGGTCCGGATTTTTGGTGAAGCGCGGATCGGTCGCCCACTCTGCATGGCCCAGCACTTCGGCGAACTTGGCGAACTGCCCGTCGTTGCCGACCGCCACCGCGATCATGTCGTCGCGCGTCGGATAGGCGGTGTAGGGCACGATGTTGGGATGGCCGTTGCCGAAACGGCCGGCGTTTTTGCCGGAGATCAGGTGGTTGGAGGCGACGTTGGCGAGCATCGCCAGCCCCGAATCGAACAGCGACACCTCGACATGCTGGCCGCGGCCCGTCGTATGGCGTGCATTGAGCGCCGCCAGCACCGAATTGCAGGCGAGCATGCCGGTGCAGATATCGACAATCGCGACGCCGTACTTCATCGGCGTGCCCTCCGGCTCGCCGGTGATGCTCATCAGCCCTGACTCCGCCTGCAGGATGAAATCGTAGCCGGGCAGCCCCGCCTTCGGGCCGACCGAACCGTAACCGGTGATCGAGCAGCGGATCAGTCGCGGCGCATTTGCCTGCAGCCAGTCGTTGCCGAATCCCCATTTCTCCAGCGTGCCGACCTTGAAGTTCTCGACCAGCACGTCGGATTTCCTGATCAGCCCGGCCAGCACCTCCTGGCCGGATTTCACCGCCATGTTCAGCGTCATCGACCGCTTGTTGCGGTTGACGCCGAGGTAGTAGGCGGATTCCCCCTCGGCGAAGGGCGGCCCCCAGCTGCGGGTGTCGTCACCGGCGCCCGGCGGTTCGACCTTGATCACGTCGGCGCCCATGTCGCCGAGCATCATGGTGCACAGCGGACCGGCGAGGATGCGGGTCAGGTCAAGGACACGGACACCCGCGAGGGCGCCCTGGGGTTCTGCGGGAGGCATGGGTCAGTGTAGTAATTGGTGAAGGTGATTCGTGATTGGTGGGCACTGGTGGCGGCTGATTGATCTGCCGCCGCCACCAATTACCGCCTGCCAATCACCAATTACCGTTTCTTCCGCCGCATCGACGGCGGCGCGTTGAGGTCGCGCTCGCAGCCGTCGACGTACTTCTCCAGTTCCTTCTTCGCCTGCAGGCGGAATTTCTGGAAGTTCGGCTTGCGGCCGGCGAGGAAGGCGTCCATGCCCTCGTTCGCCTCGGGCGAGCCCCAGACATGGGCCAGCAGTTCCATGCCGTGCTGCCAGGAGGAATACAGGTTGTCGGATTCGAAGTTCAGCGACTTCTTGGTCATGCGGATGGTCAGCGCGCTGTGGCCCTTCATGGTTTCGCACCACTTCAGCGTTTCCTTCAGCAAGTCCTTCTGCGGCACGCATTTGTTGATCAGGCCGACCTCGACCGCTTCCTTCGCGGTGAAGCGCCGCGCGCAGAAAATCATCTCCCGCGCCAGGCGCTCGCCGATGATGCGCGGGATGTACTGGGTTGCGCCGACCGTCGGGCAGGCGCCGACTTTCGCGCCGGTCTGGCCGAGCACCGCGTTCTCCGAGGCGATCACCAGGTCGCACCACAGCGCGAGCTCGTGGCCGCCGCCCATGCACCAGCCGTTGACCATCGCGATCACCGGGATCGGCAGGCCGCGGATGGTCATCGCCAGGCCGAGCATGCGGTCGTTCCACATGTAGGCGTTGGTGAAGTTCAGGCGCTTCATCGCGTAGAAGTCGCCGCCGGCGGAGAAGGAGCGGTTGCCCTTGCCGGTGACCACCGCGCAGACGATCGAAGGATCTTCACGCGTCGATTTCAGCGCATCGATCATCTCGTCGAGGGTCTGCTCGCGGAAGGCGTTGAGCACCTTCTCGCGGTTGATGGTGACCCAGGCGACCTGGTCCTTCACTTCGTAAATGATGTCGGTGTATTTTCGGCTTTTGGACTTCCGGGCTTTTGCGGCCATGTTTCTCCCCACGGGTCGGTTGTTCTGGAAAGCCGCAATTTTAGCAGATGGCCCCTCGGTGATTGACAGCGCAGGAAGGCGTGCTTATCGTCGACTTGCAGCACCTGACAGCAGTTCATAACATGGCCTCTACGCCATGACGCGACGCATTGCCGGACAACCGGACGCGAAGAAATGGCCGGCTCATCGGGAGGAAAACCGGAGCAATGAGGAGTTGCGTGATCTTCGAACTGCGGCGCTGTCAGGACTGCGGACAACCGGTCGGCGCCAGGGACAGGTTCTGTGCGCGCTGCGGTGCCAAGCTGCCGCGTGAGCCGAGGACGGTCTGGCTTGAATGACCACAACCAGCGGCACCGGAGCCGGATCAGAGGTATTCCGAAACTTCAACCAGATTCAGATCCGGATCCCTGAAATAAACCGAGCGGATCTCCCCCATCGCCCCGGTCTTGGTGCAGGGACCTTCGATGATCGTGACCTGGTGCTTGTTCAGGCTCTCGATCACCTGCGCCAGCGGCACTGAGGCGATGAAGCAGAAATCCAGCGTGCCGCTTCCCGGTGCATGCGCCTTCGGTGCGTATTCCTTCCCCTTGACGTGGATGTTGATTTTCGAGCGGCCGAACTTCAGCGCCATGCGCTGGCCGTTGCGGAAGGTTTCCAGCGTCATGCCCAGCACTCCGGTGTAGAAGCGGATGATTTCATCCGGCTGGGCGGTGGTGAGCACGAAGTGGTCCAGGCGGTCGATCATGAGTGGAGCTCCATTGTCGCGGTCGTCATTCCGGACGCGCAACGCGCGCGCCGGAATCCAGGGGTTTGCCGCGGTTCGTTGCTGGATTCCGGATCGTGCTGCGCACGTCCGGAATGACGATATATATTAACTATTTGTTTTTATTGATATTTTTAGATCACGCCCTTCGCCCGCAGGTCGGCGATGGTCTCCGCCTTTACGCCGGCGCGCTTCAGTACGGATTCGGTATCTTCACCCAGCCGCGGCGCGGTACTACGGATGGCCCCGGGCGTAGCCGAGAGCTTGGGCGCGATGCCGGGCACGTCGACTCTGTAACCGTCGCGGGTCTCGATGTTGAGGATCATGTCGCGCGCCCGGTACTGCGCGTCGGCGGCGATGTCGGCGATGGAATAGATCGCGCCCGAAGGCACGTCGTGGACGGCGAGGATTTTCAGCGCCGTGGCCTTGTCCCGGGATTTCGTCCAGGCCGTGATCGCGCCGTCGATGTCGGCGACACGTTTGACGCGGCCGTCATTGCCCGCCATCTCGGGTGATGCGGCGTAGTCCTCGCGGCCGATGGCCTTCATCAGCCGCTTGAATATGCCGTCGCCGTTGCCGCCGATCAGGATCCAGCCGTCCCGGCAGGGATAGGCGTTGGAGGGCACGATGCCCGGCAGCGCGCTGCCGGCCGCCTCGCGCACGACGCCGAAGGCGCTGTACTCGGGCAGCAGGCTCTCCATGCAGTTGAACACGCTCTCGTAGAGCGCGATGTCGATGACCTGGCCCACCCCTCGACGGGCATCACGGTGATAGAGGGCCATCAGGATGCCGATCACGCCATGCAGCGCCGCCAGCGTGTCGCCGATCGACACGCCGACGCGCACCGGCACGCGCCCGGGCTCGGCGGTCAGGTAGCGCAGGCCGCCCATCGACTCGGCGATGATGCCGAAGCCGGGACGGTCGCGGTAGGGCCCGTCCTGGCCGTAGCCGGAGATGCGCGCCATCACCAGCCCGGGGTTCAGCTTCTTCAGGTCGTCATAGCCGAGGCCCCACTCCTCCATCTTGCCGGGACGGAAGTTCTCGATCAGCACATCGGCGTCCTTCACCAGCGCGCGCAGCACCTCCTGGCCCTCGGGCTGCGTCAGGTCGAGCGTCACCGACTGCTTGTTGCGCGACTGGACTTCCCACCACACCGAGTTGCCGTTCTTCAGCAGCCGCCACTTGCGCAGCGGATCGCCCTTGCCCGGCGGCTCGACCTTGATGACCTCGGCGCCGAAGTCGGCGAGGGTCTTGCCGCAGAAGGGGCCGGCGATCAGCTGGCCGAGTTCGATGACGCGCACGCCGGCCAGCGGGCCGGCGGCGGGATTGGATGGGGATGTCATGGTGCGGTCCTCCAGGGAAACCGAAGAATACAGCGGAAAATCCGGAGGAGGACACCGGTCATGGGGCAGCACGCGGTTGCCCCTCTGCTTCGCTGCAAGCGCTCCCTTGACCACCGCCCTCTCCCCGCTCGCGGGGAGAGGGCGGGAGCCTGGATATCTACTTGGCCTTCTGCAGCTCGGCGGCGCGCTTCACGGCCTTGACGATGTTCAGGTAGCCGGTGCAGCGGCAGAGGTTGCCCTCGAGGCCGTGGACGATCTGCTCGTCGGTGGGGGCCGGATGTTCCTTGATCAGCGCCGCGGTGGTCATGATCATGCCCGGCGTGCAGAAGCCGCACTGCAGGGCGTGGCATTCAGTGAAGGCGGCCTGGGCGGGATGCAGCTTGCCGTTCTTCGCGAGGCCTTCGATGGTGACCACTTCGCAGCCCTCGGCCTGGGCCGCGAGCATGGTGCAGGATTTCACCGCGCGGCCGTCGACATGCACGGTGCAGGCGCCGCACTGGCTGGTGTCGCAGCCGATGTGGGTGCCGGTGAGTTTCAGCTCGTCGCGCAGGAAATTCGCCAGCAGTGTGCGGTCTTCGGCTTCCGCGCTGTGCTGTTCGCCGTTTACCTTGAGGGTGATCTTGGCCATGTTATTTCTTCCCCGAAAGTGCGGCCGCGGCGCGGGTGGCCATGACCTTGACCAGCTGCGCGCGGTACTCGCGCGTGCCGTGGATGTCTTCGTTGATGTCGTCGGCGGCGAGCGTCAGCTTTTCGATCGCCGCGGCGCTGATGCCTTTCGCCAGCGCCTGCTCGGCCTCCGCCCAGCGGAACACGCCGGAGGCGCCGGCACCGGTCACCGCGACGCGCAGGCCATCACCGGCCTGCGCAATGAACACGCCGGCCATCGCGTAACCCGAAGCGGGATGCGGAAACTTGCAGTAGGCCGCGGCCTTGGGCAGCGGGAAGGCGATTTTGACGATCAGCTCGCCCGGCTCCAGCGCGGTGGTGAACATGCCCTGGAAAAAATCGTCGGCGGCAATCTCGCGTTTGGTGGTGACCACCTTCGCGTTCAGCGCCAGCACGGCCGCAGGATAATCCGCCGCCGGGTCGTTGTTGGCGACCGAGCCGCCCAGCGTGCCGCGGTTGCGCACCTGCGGGTCGCCGATGCCGGCGGCAAGGCAGGCCAGCGCCGGGATCGCGTCCTGCACGACCTTCGATGCGGCGACGTCGGCATGGCGCGTTGCCGCGCCTATGGTCAGCACGCCATTCCTGCAGTCAATGCCGCCGAGTTCAGGCAGGCCGGCGATGTCGACCAGCTGCGTCGGCTGCGCCAGGCGCTGTTTCAGCGTGGGAATCAGGGTCATGCCGCCGGACAGCGGCCTGGCATCCTCGTCCTTCGCCAGCACTTCTGCGGCCTCGGACAGCGATTTCGCCCTTCGATACTGGAATGCGTACATGGTTATTTGCCTTTCTTCGCGGCGGAGATCGCCTGCCAGAGCCTGTGCGCGGTCAGCGGCATGTCGAGCGGCGGGACGCCCAGCGGGCGCAGCGCGTTCATCACGGCATTGGTCAGCGCGGCAAGCGAGGCCGTGCAGCCCGACTCGCCCATGCCCTTCACGCCCAACGGACTGATGGTGCCAAAGGTGGTGTGTTCGGCGATGGTGATGTCCTTGATCCAGCCGGCCTTGGGCATCGCATAGTCCATGAAGCTGCCGGTCAGCATCTGCCCGGTGTCGGGGTCATAGACGATGTTCTCGCCGAAGATCTGTCCCCAGCCCTGGGCCACGGCGCCGTGCATCTGGCCTTCGACGATGGTGTGGTTGATGACCACGCCGCAGTCGTCGACGGTGACATAGGAGACGACCTCGGTGACGCCGGTCTGCGGATCGATCTCGACTTCGGCGACATGACAGCCGTTGGGGAAGGTGGAACCGAACTTGCCTTCGCCGGTGACCACCAGCGGCTTCTTCGCGGCCAGCTCGCCGAGGGAAATTTTCCTGTTCGACGCGGTCGACTTGAATTCGCCATGGTCATAGGCCACCTGCGAGGGCTCCACGCCCAGCTGCTCGGCCGCCAGCGGCGTCGCGGTTTCGATCAGCTTTTTCGCGGCAATGTGGCAGACCGTGCCGGCACCGACGATGGTGCGCGAGCCGCCGGTATGGTTGCCGATCAGGCCCTGCTCGCCGATGCCCTGGCGCAGCCTGATGCGCTCCGCCGGAATGCCGAGGCCGTCGCCGATGATCTGGGCAAAGGTGGTCTCGTGGCCCTGGCCCTGGGAATGCGACACCGAGTATGCGGTGATGCTGCCGTCGGCGTGCACCTCCAGCCGCACTTCGTCCTTGGGAAACATGCCCGCGCCGGAGTTCTCGATCACCGTCGAGAAGCCGAGGCCGCGGATCAGGCCGCGCTTTTCGGATTCGGCACGGCGCTTTGCGAAGCCGGCAACATCGGCGAGCTTCATCGCCTTGTCGAGCACGCCCTGGAAATCGGCAATGTCATAGACCGAGCCGGTCGGCGTCTTGTACGGAAACGCGTCCTTCGGGATGAAGTTGCGGCGGCGGATTTCCGCGGGATCGATGTTCATCTGCGCCGCGGCCTCGTCGACCAGGCGCTCGATGACGAAGGCGATTTCCGGACGCGCCGCGCCGCGGTACGCCGATACCGGCCCGGTGTTGGTCAGCGCGACGCGCCAGCGGCCGTACAGCGCCTGGGTCTTGTAGACGCCGTTCAGGCAGGTCACGGGATTGCGCATCGGGCTCACCGGCCCCGCGGGATGCAGGTAGGCACCGAGGTCGGCGATCCAGTCGATGCGCATGCCGAGGAATGTGCCGTCCTTGTCGAGCGCGAGTTCGCCATCGATGTAGTTGGCACGGCCGTGGGAATCGGCAAGAAAGCCTTCGCTGCGCGACGACACCCATTTCACCGGACGGCCCAGCGTCTTCGCGCCCAGCATCAGCGCGACGTATTCAGGGTAGCCGATGCTGCGCTGGCCGAAGCCGCCGCCGACGTCGCGGGCAACAACATCGATCTTGTCGTCGGGCACGCCGGTGTAGGCGGCGAGCTGCATGCGCATCATGTTGATGCCCTGCACCGGCGAGTGCACCGTGAACTTGCCGCTGGCGGCATCGAAGGCCACCGCGCAGGCCCGCGGTTCCATCGGGTTCGGCGCCACACGGGTCACGTCGAGCCGCAGCTTCGTGACATGCGCCGCCTTCGCGAAAGCGGCCTGAACCGCCGCGGCGTCGCCCGCCTCCTGCTCGAAGCAGAGGTTGCCCGGAACATTGTCGTGCAGCTGGGGAGCGCCAGGCTCCAGTGCGGCGCGCGGCGACACCACCGCCGGCAGGTCCTCATACTCGACCTCGACCAGCTCCGCGGCATCCTGGGCCTGCAGCGCGGTCTCGGCGATCACCAGCGCAACCAGGTCACCGACGAAACGCACGCGGCCGTGGGCCAGCACCGGGCGCTCCGGAATGCTCGCCTTCCTGCCATCCTTGCCGGCGAAGGTCAGGAAGCTCAGCGGCTTGACGTAACCGGCCTTGACCGCATCCTCGCCGGTGAGCACGGCCAGCACGCCCTTCGCCTTGCGCGCGGCATCGGCATTCACCGACAGGAGCTTCGCGTGGGCACGGTCCGAACGGACAAAGGCGGCATGGGCCTGGTTGGGCAGGCTCCAGTCCGCGGCATAGCAGCCCTCGCCCTTGATCAAACGCAGGTCCTCGAGGCGGGCGAGCTTCGCGCCGCCGACTTCAAACAGATGTGAGTGATGTGTGTCCATGACTTTCCCGGGCACCACATGCTGGACGCCAGCAGTGGCGCTCACGCTCCTCGTTTGGAATAGCGGCTAGGATAACGCAAATGCGCGACATGTTGCGCATGATCGCCGGACGCAGCGTGTTGCGCTGCCATCGGTGGTCCCGCACAATGCGGCGACCGCAGTCCATATCGTATCCAGCCGACCTAACTTCCCGCCCCGCATGAAAAAAGACACCCTGCTGACCCACGTCGGCCGCAACCCGGCGCAAACCCACGGCACCGTCAACACGCCGGTCTACCGTACTTCGACCGTGGTCTTTGCGGATCTTGAAAGCTACGAGCACCGAGATCCCGACGACTTCAAGAGCATGCGCTACGGCATCCACGGCACGCCGACGACCTGGGCCTTCGAGGAGGCGGTGGCGAAAATGGAGGGAGGCCATCAGGCCGTCGCGCTGCCTTCGGGTCTGGCCGCGATCACCGTTGCCCTGGCTGCGTTCTGCAAGAGCGGCGACCACCTGCTGGTCACCGACAGCGCCTACGCGCCGACACGGCTGTTCTGCGAGCGACAGCTGCGGCCGAACGGCATCGAAGTCGAGTACTACGACCCGCTGATCGGTGCCGGCATCGCGGCGCTGCTGCGGCCGAACACGAAGGCGGTATTCTGCGAGGCTCCGGGATCGCTGACCTTCGAGATGCAGGACATCCCGGCAATCGCCGCCGCCGCGCATGCCCGCGGCATACCGGTACTTGCCGATACCACCTGGGGCACGCCGTACTTTTTCCGCTCATTCGAACGCGGAGTCGACGTCTCGATCCACGCCGCGACCAAATACATCGTCGGTCATTCCGACGTGCTGATGGGTGTGGTCGTCACCAACCGCAAATGCTGGCTACCGGTGCGCCGCGCAGTCGCCGACTACGGCTTCTGCGTCAGCCCCGATGACTGCTACCTCGCGCTGCGCGGCTTCCGCACCATCGGCGTGCGCATGAAGCAGCAGATGGCCAATGCCCTCGAAGTGGCGCGCTGGCTGCAGGCGCGGCCGGAGGTGCAGCGGGTGCTCTACCCTGCGCTGGAGGACGATCCGGGCCATGCGATCTGGAAGCGCGATTTCGACGGCGCGGCCTCGCTGTTCGGCCTGGTGCTGCACGCGGTGCCGCGGAACAAGGTCGCCGCCTTCGTCAACGCGCTGCAACTCTTCGGCATCGGATCGAGCTGGGGCGGCTACGAAAGCCTGGTCACCGCGCCGCAGCCGGAGAAAGTGCGGACCGCAACCGAGTGGAATCCGGACTCGCCGCTGATCCGCCTGCACATCGGGCTCGAAGACCCGGCGGACCTGATCGCCGACCTGGAGCAGGCGCTGGCCCGCCTGCACTGAAACGGCGCGACCGGCGGCTTTACTCGGCCCGGCGTGCCTTGGCGCGTTCCTTGACCACGATGTACCAGGCAAATCCGCCGATCATGCCCACGAACAGCAGCGCGAACACGATCAGGCCGGTGGGATCGGCATCCACCGGCGGCAGTGCGACGGGCGGGGCTTCGTCGGCAAGAACAGGGGTGGTCAGCAGCAGGGAAACAATTCCGGCAAACAGGCGGCGCATTGCAGGCTCCTCATCAGCAGTGGGAATTCGCAGTGATCAACACCCGCTGCGGACCCCGGATGGGGAGCGCTGCGGCGTGCCGGATACTGCACCGCTGAACTTGCCGCAGGCTTACGCCGCCTTGCACGAAACTTACGGCAGCGCCGCGTTCAGAAATAGCCGTCCATCATGCTGTCGACCCAGGCCGGCAGGCGCACTTCGTCCTTGCGCTCGAAGGCCGGGATGTAGGGCTTGATGTCGAGCACTGGCGTGCCGTCGAGTGCGTCGAGCCCGCGCACCGTGATGCCGCGGTCGTCGACCGACACCAGCTCCACGGCGGTCACGCCGATCGGATTGGGCCGGAACTTGGTGCGCTGGGCGAACACCCCGACCGGCGCAAGCTTCTCCATGCCCCGCGGCTGGCGCGCAAGCTGCTTCGCCGGCTCGAACGGCGGAATGCGGTCGAGGTGGAAAACCACCACGACATGCGAGAACTCGCCGAGCCCGGCGAGCCCGGCGGCATAGCGGGGATCCAGCTCAATCCGCGATTCGACCTTCGCCCACTGCCCTTCCGACATCCGGTTGCGGTCGCTGCGCACATGCCCGACCGGCTCAAAAACCGCCATGAGATTCCTGCTCCATGAGTGATGGGACGCGCACGGCGCGCGCCGCCGCAAGATAACAGAAGCGCCGCCGCAAAAACAAAGGGCCGGCGCTACCCGGCCCTCCGGCAAGACGCTTGATCAGCGCTCAGCAGCCGGCAACGCACTTGCCCTTGCCGTCGAACTCCATCGTGCGCTCGCTGATCGCGAGGTGGCTGGCGGGCCTGAGCCGCTTCATCAGCGCGGCCGTGCGCGAGGCGGCCCGCGGCGCACCGCCCTCGGTCACCGGTTCATTGGGATGGGTCAGAATCACCGAAGCCGGCTTCACCAGTTCATTGATGACGTACTCGCCGGAGAGAAAGACGCCGGGATTGTTGCCCAGGTTGAGCACGGCGAGATTGGCCCTGTGGAAATCATGCACGACAGTCTTCATCTCGGTGTGGATGCCGGTGTCGCCGGAAAGGTAGACCGTCAGTCCGTTGGTGAACTTGACGACGAAACCGGTCGCGGGTCCGTATTCGAGGATGGCGCCATCCGCCTTCAGTTGCGCGCGCTGCGCCTCCGACAGCAGTGCCGGCGGTGCGTTGTTGACATGCGAGGCATAGACGATCGAGATCTCGACGCCGCGCGGCGCATCAGCCATTTTCGCGACGAACACGCCGCCAAGGTCCGTCTGCGAGGCGCAAACCGCGGCCACCGGGACCGTGGTCGCCCCGCCGGCCTGCGGGCAGAAGCCGATCGGCTTGCCGCCGCCGCGGATGCCGAGCACCTTGTTGCCGACGAAGCCGCCCATCGCGCGGGTCATCACCATCGCCGCGTTTTTCGCCGCGACGACCTCGGCGGTCGTCGAGTTCGGTGCAGGCACCCGTTCCGAGTTCGCGCAGGTGCCGGCGCCCGGTGACTTCAGCTTCAGGTCGCCGACATGGTCGCCGTGCATGTGAGAAAGCAGGACCATGTGGATGGTGCCCAGCCGCGGATCGTCGCCGCCGGTGACGTTGTGCGCCGGGTCGTAGAGAAAGCGCACGCCCGTCGGGTCCTCGAAAATGATCGCGCGGTCGTTTGCGCAGAGTTCGCCGGGATGGGATCCGATCGGCGTGATCTTGACGTTCTGGGCAAAGGCGGGGGCTGCGGCAAATGCGAGGGCGATGGCTGCACAGGCGATCTTCATTGGACTCCTCCGGAGATGCGGGTGCTTGTTGTCGGGTGGTGCGCCAGACGGGCTTCGCACAGGCGCCAGGCTCTGCACCGACGCGATCCCGAGCGCTCATGCTACAACGGGAAACTGCGGCGGTGTGCAACAAACTTGCCGGATATGCCGCCTGCAATCGGGCGGGGGCAGATGTGCACGCTGCCGGAACTGGCTGGACATGACTCGGCCGGCACAAAAAGAAAAAGGGGCCAGCCCTTGGGCTAACCCCTTGATCCGTATTGGTAGGCGGTGGGAGATTCGAACTCCCGACCAACGGATTAAAAGTCCGCTGCTCTACCGGCTGAGCTAACCGCCCTCAAAAAGGGGCGAATTTTAACTGCGCGGGGCAGGGTGGTCAACCGCGGCGGGCAGGTTGTGCTCAGGCCTCCTGCATCATGCGCCAGTACTGGTATTTCATGGTTGCCGCGGCGCCGCCGACGATCGCGAGGAAAGTCAGCAGCGAGCCGATCGCGAGGGTCGACATGCCGGTGATCGCCTGTCCGACGGTACAGCCCATGGACAGCACGCCGCCCACGCCCATCATCACGCCGCCGACGGCATGGTTGGCAAAGTCCTTGCCTGACACGAACCACTCGATGCGGAAGCTGCGGGTGATCAGCGCGTGGATGAAGGAACCGGCAATGACACCGGCCAGCGCCATCACCCCGAAATTGACCAGCGCGGTGTTGCCGGGGCTCAGCAGCCAGCGCACCGTGTCACCCATCGGGCTGATGAAGGTGTAGGACTGGACCTGCACGCGGCTCGGCACCTGGGTCGCAAATTCGGCGTATTCCTTCCACGCCTGCCCCAGCGGTCCCCCGGTCAGATACCAGCCGGCGAGCACGGCGAGCCCGACCGCAGCGCCGCCCAGCACATTGTCGAAGCTGCCCCGGAACTCCGCGGAGCTGAAGACATAGGCCAGCAGGCACAGCGCCACGAGGGCGCCGAGCACGGCATTGAGTCCGCGCGACGCTTCAAGCCCGAACACGCCGGAGGCCACCGCGCCCAGTTCCTGTCCGTTCACGCCGTGGCGCGACAGGTCGACGGTGGTCGCCGATACCCAGGGATGGAAAAAATTCTCGTAGAACGGCGTCCACAGCATCAGGTAGGCCATGAACGCGGCGATCGCGAGCACCACCAGCGACTTCAGGTTGCCGCCACCGACGCGCACCAGCGTCTTGTTGCCGCAGCCGCTGGCGAGCGTCATGCCGATGCCGAACAGCGCACCGCCCGCGAGGTAGCGCAGCCAGCCGAAATTCGCAGTGCGGTACGGCGGGAAAGTGTCGCCGGAGAGCTGGATCAGGCCGCCGGCCTCGAGCCCCGCGACTCCGGCGATCGCCACCGCCATCGCCAGCAGCCAGGCGCGCATGCGGCCGGTATCGCCCATGTTGATCCAGTCCGACACCGCGCCCATGGTGCAGAAATTGGTTTTGCTGACGATTGCGCCAAGCACTGCGGCGATCACGAATACGGCGGCCAGCACCTGGTGATGTACGGTGAATTCCATCGGCTCCTCCTGCGCAGACGATCGCTGCGGCTGCGATCTCGGTTGATTATTCGAAAATTCTAATATGCAACCGACGATATATTTTAACTAATTGTTTTTATTGATATTTTTATAGCGGGTCGGATCCGTCACCCCGGCCTGCTCGAAACCGGCACGGCGCAGCCGGCAGGAATCACAGATCCCGCAGGCCGCCCCCTCCCCGTCCGCCTGGTAGCAGGACACCGTCAGCGAGTAGTCGACACCGAGCGCGAGGCCGCGGCGGATGATCTCCGCTTTGCTGAGGTCAATGATCGGCGTGTGCAGCCGCAGCGGGCTGCCCTCGACCGCGGCCTTGGTCGCGAGGTTGGCGAGCGTCTCAAAAGCGCGCATGTATTCCGGGCGGCAGTCCGGATAACCCGAGTAATCCACGGCATTGGCACCGAACCAGATATGGCAGGCGCCGCGCACCTCAGCCTCCGCCAGCGCCACGGCGAGCATGATGGTGTTGCGCGCCGGCACATAGGTCACGGGTATGCCCGGCTGCAGTCCGTCGACCGGTACCGCGATCGCGCGGTCGGTCAGCGCCGAGCCGCCAATGCTGCCGAGATCAATGCGCACGACCCGGTGGGTTACCGCGCCCAGTTCCCGTGCAACGCGCGCGGCGGCATCGAGCTCGGCGCGATGGCGCTGGCCGTAATCGATCGACAGGCAATGACATTCATGGCCCTCGCTGCGCGCGATCGCCAGTGTCGTCGCGGAATCGAGTCCGCCGGAGAGGAGTACTACGGCTTTCATCGGATGCACAGCCGGGTGATCAGGTAATTAAGTGATTAATTGATTGGGTGCGCCTCGTGCGCCGGGAATCCTGATCACCTGATCACCTAATCATTGAATCACCCGTTCACGCCCTCACCGTCCCGGCGTCTCCCCCCACAGCAGCTTGTGCAGCTGCAGCTGGAAGCGCACCGGCAGGCGGTCGCGCAGAATCCACTCCGCGAGCTGCCGGGGCTCGAGGCGGCCGTGTACCGGGGAGAACAGCACCGCGCACACGCTGTCGAGCCGGCGCGAGCGCAGTTGCTCCCTGGCCCAGACATAATCCTCCTCGTCGCAGATGACGAACTTGATCTCGTCCCGCGGCGTCAGGTGCCTGAGGTTGGACCAGAGGTTGCGCGCGCACTCGCCGGAACCCGGCGTTTTGAGGTCGAGAATTTTCGAGATGCGCGGATCAACCTCCGACACATCGAGCGCGCCACTGGTCTCCAGCGACACCGAATAGCCGGCATCGGCGAGCCGGCGCAGCAGCAGCGGGGCATGCTTCTGCGCCAGCGGCTCCCCGCCGGTCAGCGTCACGTATCGGGTGCCGTAGCCGGCGACGCGGGCGAGGATGTCGTCAAGCGCCAGCGATTCGCCGCCGTGGAAGGCATAGGCGGTATCGCAATAGCCGCAACGCAGCGGACAGCCGGTCAGGCGCACGAACACCGTCGGCAGGCCAACGCGGCTGGTTTCCCCCTGCAGGGAGAAAAAAATTTCGGTGACCCGCAGCGTCGCGAGTGATGTTGCGGCGACGGCGGTTTCGGCGGCCGGACTCACGGTGGATGGCTGGCGGTGCGCTCAGCGCAGGTTGCCGACGCGGCGGCGCGCCTTCTCCGCCGCCTCCGAGGACGGATACTTCGCAATCAGCCCGTCCATGGTTTTGCGCGCTCCCGCGCTGTCGCCGGATTCGAGCTGCGAACTTGCGAGATTGAGCAGTGCATCGGGTACCGAGGAGCTGTCGGGATAGCTCGAGAGCAGCCTTTGCTGGCTGGCGATCGCGCTCTTGAAGTCCCGCAGGTTGAAATAGGAATCCCCGATCCAGTACTGGGCGCGCGGCGCCAGCGTGCTTTTCGGATATTTCGCGATGAAGTCCTGGAAAGCCGTGATGGCCCCCTGGTAATTGCCGATGCGGCGCTGGCCCTGGGCCTGCTCGTACGCCTCGTTTTCCCCCGCCGGGGCCGCACCCGCTACGGCCTTGGGTGCCTCGCCGGGCGTCGCGGCGCCGCCGGTCACGGAGCCAATGGCGGCGGGAGGCTGCTCGAGACGGCGCAGGCGCAGGTCGAGATCGACATACATGTCGCGCTGGCGCTTGGCCACGCCGTCAATGTTGTTGCCGAGCACTTCGACCTGGCCGCGCAGGTTGCGGATTTCCTCACGCAGCTTCTCGATCTCCGACACCAGGGCCAGCACCGGCTGGTTCCTGGCCTCCTCCTCGACCTTCGCCAGGCGGGACGCCATCGCCTCGGCCTGCTGGCGCAGCTCGTCGATGCGCTTCTGCTGCTCCGCGACCTGCTTGCGCGCGACGTCGTCGCCGAAAAACGCGGCAGCCGGCGTTGCGGCGATCGCGCCGGCGCATATCAGGCCGGCGCAAAGCGCCTTGCGCACCATGCACCCCATGGATCAGTCGTTGGGATAGACGATGTCGGCGCGGCGGTTCTCGGCCCAGCTCTGCTCGTCGCTGCCGGTCGCGCGGGGTTTCTCCTCGCCGAAGCTGACCGTCTCGATCTGCTCCGACTGGGCGCCGAGCAGGGTCATCATCTGCTTGACGGCATCGGCCCGGCGCTGGCCCAGCGCCAGGTTGTATTCGCGGCTGCCGCGCTCGTCCGTATTGCCCTGCACAGTCACTTTCTGGTTGCGGTTCTGCTGCAGGTAGCGCGCATGCGCCTGCACCATCGGCTTGAACTCGTCGCGCACGACGTTGCTGTCCAGCTCGAAGTAGACACTGCGCTTGGACAGGATGTTGGCGGGATCCTTAAGCGGGTTGCCGCTGAGCGACTTGTCGGTCAGCGGCTTGGTCACCGGCCCGGTGGTCTGGGTCTGCGGCTTCTGCGCGGGCGCCGTCGCCACCGGGGCGCCGCTGCGATCCTCGACCGCTGCGCCTTCCTGTTCCTTGGTCGGCGTGCTGCTGCACGCGGCCAGCGCCGCCGTGAGTGTCAATGCAAGAAGATATCGCTTCATGGGTCAGCTCCTTGTCGGCTGTGGTTTGCTGAGTTTAATGCTTACTTGTTGACCACGGGACTCCAGGCGGGTTCACGCACGTCGCCCGCATCGGCAGTGAAACGCTGCTTGACGCGACCGTCGCTGGAAACGGCGGCCAATATACCACGCCCCCCCACGCGGCTTGCGTAGAGGATCATCCGGCTGTTGGGCGCGAAGCTCGGGGATTCGTCGACGCCGCCGTCGGTCAGCACCTGCACCTGGCGGCTCGCAAAATCCTGCACCGCGACGTTGAATCGCCCGCCGTTCCTCTGGATGAAAGTGAAGCTCTTGCCGTCGGGGCTGTGTCGCGGCGACACGTTGTAGCTGCCGTCGAAAGTCACGCGCTGCGCCGGCCCGCCGCCGACCGGCATGCGGTAGATCTGCGGGCCGCCGCCGCGGTCGGAGGTGAACAGGATCGACTGGCCGTCAGGAGAGAAGTTCGCCTCGGTGTCGATTGCCGAGCTCTGCGTCAGGCGCCTTGGCACGCCGCTGCCGTCGGCATTGATCAGGTAAATCTGCGAATTGCCGTCGCGCGTGAGCGTCACCGCCAGCTGCCGGCCGTCCGGCGACCATGCCGGCGAGCTGTTGCTGCCGCGGAAAGCCGCCACCGCCTGGCGGCCGCCGGAAAGCAGCGACTGCACGTAGACCACCGGCTTTTTCTGCTCGAAGGACACGTAGGCGAGCCGCGTGCCGTCGGGCGACCACGCCGGCGAGATGATCGGCTCGTTGGAACTGAGCACGCTCTGCGCCCCGTAACCGTCGGCATCGGCCACATGCAGCTCGTAGCGGCTGCCGCGCTTGACGACATAGGTGATGCGGGTCGCGAACACCCCGGGCTCGCCGGTGAGTTTTTCGTAGATGACGTCGGCAATCTTGTGCGCGGTCAGCCGCAGCTGGTTCTCCGAGGCAAAATAGACAAAGCCGGCGATCTGCGTGCGCTTTGCGACATCCATCACCCGGAAGCGGATGTCATAACGGCCGTCGGCCGCCTTGCTCACCGCTCCGATGACCACAGCCTCGGCGCCGCGCGCGCGCCACTGTTCGTAATTGAGCTGCTCCGGTTCGTGCGGCACCGGGCTGATGCCGCCGGGATCGACGGTGCGGAACAGCCCGCTGCGCGCGAGATCAGCCTCGACCACCGGCGTGATGCGCTGGCCAAGCCCCTCCTCCGCGCGGAAAGGCACGATGGCCACCGGAATCTGGCTGGCCCCCGCGCCGGTGATCTCGATGGTCAGGGCGGCGCGCGCGGCACCGGCCGCGAGCAGGAGACTGACAACAAGGAGGGCGCCAAGAAACCGGATCATTGCAGGGCGCAGGCTAATCGCTGTTTGTGACATGGGCATGTTCAATCTTTGGGCCGGAATACGAGGTTAAGTTCCCGGAAATGCCGCATCAACGCCGGATCCGGGGGCAGCGGCAGCGGCTGGGCGCGGATGATCGCGCGCTCGACCGCGGCATCGTAGGCGGGGATGCTACCCGCCGATCGCAGCAGCTTCGGCGGGCCCAGGATTTCGCCCCCCGGCAGCACCGTGACCTGGAACTCCACCTGCGCCGCGTCAGACACGTTCGGCGGCAGCACGATGAAGCGGCGGATTTTCTCGCTGATCCGGCGCTTGTACTCGTCGACGACCTTCGCCTGCGCCGCGGCCTGCTGCGCGGCGAGGGCCTCGCGCGCCTTCTGCTGCTCGGCGGCGATGCGCTTCGCCTCGGCTTCCGCCGCCTGCTTCAGTTTCAATGCCTCGGCCTCGGCGCGCTTCTTCTTCTCGAGCTCCATCTCGCGCGCCTTCTCCGCGGCGAGCTTCTTCTTCGCCTCGGCTTCCTGCTGCGCCTTCAGCTTGCGTTCCCGCTCCTGCTTTTCCTTCAGCGCGATGTCCGGCTTGGGCGCGGGCGCCGGTTCCGGCTTGGGCGGCGGCTTCGCCTCCACCTTCGGCGCGGGCTTCGGCGGCTCCGGCTTCACTTCGGGCGGCGGCGGTGGCGGCGGCTCGGTCCGCGGCGGCGTCACCGCCGGGAGCTCGCGCCACAGATCGACAATCACCGCGGTGTCCGCCTGCTTGTGCTGCCAACTGACGCCGAACACCAGCAAGAGCATGAACAGCACATGCATCGCGAAGGCCAGCCCGCCGGCCAGGGCCTCGTCGCGGGATCGGATCGCGTGGGTCGACATCTCTTTACTTGGCGGCGCGCACCAGCAAGCCCACTCTTTGCACGTTGTTACGCTGCAGCGTGTCCATCACGTCGACCACTTTGCGGTAGACCACCTCCTGGTCGGCGGCGATGACCACCGCCTGCTCGGGATTCTCCGCCTGGCGCTGGCGGATCAGCGCGATCACCTCGTCCAGCTTGACGCGGCGCTCCGGCCGGCCGTCCTGGTCCCGGAAAGACAGGTTGCCGTCCTTGTCGACAATGACCTGCAAGGGCGCCACCTTGGCCGTGCTCGCCTTGGCGACTGATGGCAGGTCGATCTGGCTCGGGCTCATCATCGGCGCGGTGACCATGAAAATCACCAGCAGCACCAGCATCACGTCGATGTAAGGCACGACATTGATCTGGTTCATCAGCCGGCGGCCGCCGCGCTTCTCGATCAGCATCAGCGCACCTGCCGCTGCAGGATGTTGGAAAACTCCTCGGTGAAGGACTCGAAGCGGATCGCGAGGCGGTTCACGTCGCCGGCAAAGCGGTTGTATGCGACCACCGCGGGAATCGCCGCGAAGAGGCCGATCGCGGTCGCAATCAGCGCCTCGGCAATGCCCGGCGCGACATGGCTCAGCGTCGCCTGCCCGACGTTGGCCAGCCCGCGGAAGGAATTCATGATGCCCCACACCGTGCCGAGCAGGCCGACGTAGGGACTGACCGAGCCGACGGAGGCAAGGAAGGACAGCGAGGACTCGAGCTTGTCCATTTCGCGCTGGTAGGTCGCGCGCATCGCGCGCCGCGTGCTGTCCATCAGCGCCGCGACATCGGTGCCCGGTTCGCGGCGGTGCTTGGCGAATTCGCGGAAACCGGATTCGAAGATGCGTTCGAGGCTCCCTGCGGAGTCGCGCGCATTGACCGCCCGCTGGAACAGGTCGTTGAGATCGGCGCCGCTCCAGAACTGGCGCTCGAATTCGGCAGTCTGCCTCTCGGCGCGCCGCAGCGTGAACACTTTCAGGAAAATGTAATACCAGGAGAACAGCGAGGCGAGCAGCAGGAGCGCCATCACCAGCTGCACCGGCACGCTCGCGCCGCTGATCAGGCTGAGCACCGACATGTCATGCGTGAGGGTGGGGTTCAATTTCCGGTTCCTATTCCCGTTGTTTCCATCTTTTCGCGCATCTCCCGCGGCATCCGGGCCGGCCTCAAGCTCCCGGTGTCGACGCAAACCACATCGACTTCCGCACGCGCGATGTCCTCGTCATCGCGCAGCACCCTTTGCAGGAAGCGGATGCGGCTGCCGCCGACGTTAACGACTTCCACCGTCACCTGCAAGCTGTCGTTGAAACGCGACGGTCTGAGGTAATCGATGGCCACCGCGCGCACGACGAACAGCACGCCATGGCTCGCCGCCAGCTGCGGCTGTTCAAAGCCCAGGGCGCGCAGCCACTCGGTGCGCGCGCGTTCCATGTAGGCCAGGTAATTCGCGTAGTACACGACGCCGCCGGCATCGGTGTCCTCGTAATAAACGCGGACCGGCCAGGAAAAGGGTTGAGCCCGGGCGGCGCTCATCGGGACCTCTCCGCACCGGGCTGCAAATGCATCCGGAGCATGATCTATTTATTCAATAAAATCAAATACATATGTCGTTTCACGCGCGCACAACCTGTGCCACATCGCGCAGGATTTCGCGGCAGCCGGCACAGGGCGCCGGCACGACGCCGCGCGCAAGGTCGGCCGCCAACGCATCGATCGAAGTGAACGCGCTGGTGTCCTTGATGAAACAGCAGGGCAACTCGCGGCCGCCGATGTCGTAGAAGCGCATCACCGGCGCCTGCAGGAAACGGCAGCGGTAGTGATAGGCCCCGGCCGCGGGAACCCGCCCCGGGTAGCGGCGCGCGTAATCGTCCTTGCGCTGCAGCGGCTGCACGATGTGCTGGCGGATGCCCAGTCCCTGCAGGTAACGCCGCAGCGGCGCGAGGTCCTGGCCGTAGTCGACGGTCATGATGCGCAGCCGCGCGGGGCCCATCGTCGCGGCCAGTTGCTCGACGCTCTCCAGCACGCGCGGCAGCTTGAGGCGCCCGATGCGCGTCGCCTCCGCCTCGTCCAGCGTATCGAGCGACACGGCGACGTCCGGCAGTTCGGCGGCGATGCGGCCGACGTCGATCTCGTAGCCGTTGGTGATGGTCGTCGGCGACAGGCCGCGGCCGCGCACCGCGGCCACCATGCCCCAGAAACGGGGATGCAGCGTCGGCTCGCCCTCGCCCTGCAGCGAGACGGCGTGGGCGCCGGCAGGAATGCCGCCCAGTACGCGCTCGAACACCGGCCATTCCATGTGCCGCTGCGGCATGTCGCGCCCGGCACAATAAAAACAGATGAAGCTGCAGTGGGTCGTGACCTCTATCTGGAAGAACATCACTCGTTCCAGAGATCCCGCGCCTGCCCGCTGCGAGGTTCGGCCAGCCCGAAATGGCGGTAGGCCAGCGCCGTCGCCATGCGCCCGCGAGGCGTGCGCTGGAGATAGCCCTGCTGGATCAGGTACGGCTCGAGCACGTCCTCGATGGTGTCGCGCTCCTCGCCTATCGCCGCGGCGAGGTTGTCGACGCCGACCGGCCCGCCGCCGAACTTGTCGATCACCGCCTGCAGCAGCTTGCGGTCCATGACGTCGAGGCCGACCGGGTCGACGTCGAGCATCTTCAGCGCATCATCGGCGACCGCGTGGGTCACCCGGCCGTTGGCACGGACATCGGCGAAGTCGCGCACCCGGCGCAGCAGGCGGTTGGAGATGCGCGGCGTGCCGCGCGAGCGGCCGGCGACTTCGCGGGCACCGGCGGGGTCGATATCCATCTCCAGCAGCCGCGCCGAACGCTCAACGATGCGCGTCAGCTCGTCAGTCGTGTAGAACTCGAGCCGGGCGACGATGCCGAAGCGGTCGCGCAGCGGATTGGTCAGCATGCCGGCGCGGGTGGTGGCGCCGACCAGCGTGAACGGCGGCAGATCGAGCTTGACCGAGCGCGCCGCGGGGCCCTCGCCGATCATGATGTCGATCTGGAAATCCTCCAGTGCCGGATACAGGATTTCCTCGACCACCGGCGACAGGCGGTGGATCTCGTCGATGAACAATACATCGTTGGGCTCGAGGTTGGTCAGCATCGCCGCGAGGTCGCCGGCACGCTCCAGCACCGGGCCCGAGGTGTGGCGCAGGTTGACGCCCATCTCGCGGGCGATGATGTGCGCCAGCGTGGTCTTGCCCAGTCCCGGCGGGCCGAACAGCAGCACGTGGTCGAGCGCCTCTTTCCTTTTGCGCGCCGCCTCGATGAAAATCGACAGCTGGCTGCGCACCTTCTCCTGTCCGACGTATTCGTCCAGCGCCTTCGGCCGCAGCGCGCGCTCGACGGCCTCCTCCTGCGCGGAGGCGGGCGCGGCGGAAATCAGGCGGTCGGTTTCGATCATGCGGGTCCGTTCACGATTTCGACAGCAGCTTCAGGGCCTGGCGGATGCCCTCGGTCACCGACACGCCCGCCGGCAGCTGGCCCACCGCCCAGGTCACTTCCTTGTCGTTGTAACCGAGCGCACTCAGCGCGTTGACGATGTCGCTGCCGCCCGTGGCCGCACTGCCTGCGGCCGCCTGCACTCCGCCCTTGGGCAGGCGGTCACGCAATTCAAGCAGCAGGCGCTCGGCGGTTTTCTTGCCGATGCCCGGGATCTTGGTCAGGCGGCCGGCGTCCTGGGCACGCACGGCTTCCTGCAGTTCCGCCACCGACAGCCCCGAAAGCACAGACAGCGCGGTGCGCGCGCCGATGCCGGAAATCCGTATCAGCTGGCGGAACAGCGCGCGTTCGGCTTCGGTCGCGAAGCCGTAGAGCAGGTGCGCGTCCTCGCGCACGACGAGCTGGGTGTAGAGCACGACCTCGGCACCGGTGGCCGGCAGCTGATAGAGGGTGCTCATCGGCACGTCGATCTCGTAACCGATGCCCTGCACATCCACCGTGATCTGCGGCGGCTGCTTGGCCAGCAAACGTCCCGATACGCGGCCGATCATGTGGCGGACCCTGCTCCCTGTGCGACTGAGGCTTCGATGCGGGCAACGGCCCGGTCGGTCATTGTACCAACAGACTGCGCGCCATGACGCGCGGCGAATGCAAGGGCGCTGCTGCCGTATGCCGGATCACCGAGCATCGCCGCCAGCGCGCCGGCGATGTCCGGCGCCGCGTCATCGGGGTTGACGACGCGCCCGGTCCCGATGCGCTCCAGTGCGCGACCCAGCAGGTAATGCTCCAGGTGTTTGGGCAGGATCAGCACCGGCCGCCCGCCCTGCAGCATGCCCAGCGTGGTGCCGACATTGCCGTGGCAGACGCAGAGGGCACATTCCCTCACCACGCGCCGGAAATCGAGCAGCCCCGGCGCGAACTGCAGGCGCGGGCCGGCATGGCGCTGCACAAGTCCGCCGCCGCCTCCGAGTACGTGCACGAGCACGCGGGCGCCGCTGGCCGCCAATGCCTGTAGCGCGCGCTCGAGATGCGGGTAATCCGCATGCAGGTAGGCGAACACCGGCACACCCTCCCCCGCCGGCCACTGCGGTACGGCATGCCCGGTGGACAGCGCCTGCAGGCCCAGATAGTCGGCGGGATCACGGGCGCCGTAGGGATCGAGTTCCGGCACCCCCGAGAAAAATTTCGCGGCATGGTCAAAAATGCCGTGGATGGCGGAAAGGCATTCTGCCGCGGGCAGCTGCGAATTGATTGCCGCCAGCACGCGCCGGTCGCTGTGCTCCAGGCGCGCCTGCGGCACCGCGGCCCAGGGCCGCATGTTCGGCGTCGGGGCCACCGCCGGCGGCACATTGAACGGACTGCCGATCACCGCTCGCGGCAGGCCGAGGCCGCGGGCGGCGAGCAGCGCAGTCGGTGCATGGTCGGCAATCACCAGATCGGCGCCGGCGGCCCGCATCAGCGAACGCCACGCCTTCAGCATTGCCCCCAGCATCGGCGGTTCGAGGTAACCGTAACGCATCAGGATTTCGGAATAGTTCAGCGGCGGCTCCTGCAGGCCGCCATAGGTGTTCAGGCACAGCGGCGCCTGGTGCAGCATGACCGGCAGGTCACCGAGGGCCTGCGCCGCGCCGGCAATTTCGCGCGCGGCAACATGCAGTTCGTGTCCGCGCTCCAGCAATCGCGGCGCGAGGCCGAGGAAGGGGCCAAGATGGCCGAAGCCAGTGCCCAGTTCCCAGGCGAGCAGGATGCGGCTCATCGCGCGGGTACTGGATCACGCGCTTCAATGCGGTCCGCGGCCCGGCCGACGATGTCCGCCGCCTGTTGCACGCCGTAACGCTGTGCCAGCGCATCTGCATTCCGCGCGAACCCCGGATCAGTCAGCAGACGGCCCAGGCTTCCTGCAATGTCCGGCAGCTTGGTCTCCGGATGCACCACCAGTCCCGCGCCGAGTTTTTCGACATTGCGCGCCAGCAGATACTGCTCCAGCTGGGACGGCAGCAGCAGTAGCGGCCTGCCGTAGCGCAAGGCAGCATTCACCGTGCCCAGTCCGCTCTGGCAAACCAAAAGGTCGCATTGCGCAAGCGCATGCTCGATATCCACATGGCCTGCGCTGAAGGACATGCGCGGGCCGCAAAACGGGCCGGTCGTTTGCGGCGTACCCCCGGCAAGATTGACCAGACAGCGCGCTGGCGCGGCACGCAGGGCTGCGAGGCAAGCCTGGATGTGCGGATAATCCGCCTTGACATAGGCGAAGACCCGCGCGCCCTCGCCCTCCGGCCAGTTTGCCGGCGCATTGCCGCTGCGCGCCGCGTGCAGGCCGAGATAGCTGCCTGCAGCACGCGGACCATAGGGATCAAGCTCCGGCACGCCGATGAACAGATGCTCCGCCCCGTCGAACAGCTGGTGCAGCCGGGTCACCGGCGGATCAGCGGAAGCCAGCACCGCATTGATGGTGCGAACCACCTGTTCGTCGCTGTTTTCCAGCCGCTGTGCCGGCACCTCCAGCCACTGGCGCATGTTCGGCGTGGGTGACAGCGACGGCGGCACGGCAAAGGGGTTGCCGAAAGTGGTGCAGGCAACCGGCATGCCGCGCGCGGCCAGCAGCGCTGTCGGAGCGTGATCCGCCACCAGCCGGTCGGCGCCGGTCAGCTCGAACAGGGCGCGCCAGCCCTGCACCAGGGCCTTCAGCATCGACGCATCCAGGTAGCCGAAGCGCATCAGGATCTCGGCGAAGTTCAGCGGCGGGTCTGCGAGGCCGCCATAATTCCTCGAGCACACCGGCGCCTGCACGACATGCAGCCGTCCTGCCAGTCCGCCAAAAATCGTTGCCGCACTGCCGATGTCGCGTGCCGCCAGCGTCACCCGATGGCCACGCTTCAGCAGTTCCTCCGCGAGGGTCCGCAGCGAAGCCAGGTGTCCGGCGCCGCTGCCCAGCTCCCACGCCAGTAGCACGCGACTCACCGAAGCCTCCCCGCGCGCCGCCGCCGGCCGCGGCCGATGCCGCCGTAACCCTGCCCGCCGTGGGCGTGACAGATCGCGCAGGCCAGCGCATCGGCGGCGTCCGGACTGGGGTCTCCCGGAAGCTGCAGCAGCCGCCTCACCATCGCCTGCACCTGTTCCTTGCGCGCATGACCGCTGCCGACGACCGCCTGCTTGACCTGCAGCGCGGTGTATTCGGCCACCGGCAGCGCGCTGCCGACTGCGGCGCAGATCGCGGCACCGCGGGCCTGGCCCAGCAGCAGCGTGGATTTGGGATTGACGTTGACGAAGACCTGCTCGATCGCCGCACACTGGGGGCGGTAGCCGGCGATGACCTCCTGCAGGCCTTCGAGCAAGACCTTCAGGCGCTCGGGCAGTTCGCCCTCGCCGCTGCGGATGCAGCCGCTGGCGACATAGGCCAGTTTCTGGCCGCTCTGTTCGATGACCCCGAAACCGGTGACGCGCAGTCCGGGATCGATGCCGAGGATGCGGAGCGTCGCCGCGCTCAAGCGGGCTCGTCGAGGACCGCGGTGGTGTAAACCTCCTGCACGTCGTCGACGGCCTCGAGCGCGTCCAGGAGTTTCTGCATGCGCTGGGCATCGTCGCCGGTCAGCGCGTTCTCGGTGGTCGGCTTCATCGTGACTTCCGCCAGCTCCGGCTTGAAACCGGCCTTCTCCAGCGCCGTGCGCACGGCGGAAAATTCCGCCGGAGCGGTGATGACCTCGATGCTGCCGTCCTCGTGGGCGAGGACATCCTCGGCGCCGGCCTCGATCGCCGCGTCCATCAGCTTGCCTTCGTCGGTGCCCGGCGCGAACAGCATCTGGCCGCAGTGCTTGAACAGGAAGGCCACGGAGCCGTCGGTACCGAGGTTGCCGCCGTGCTTGGTGAAGGCGTGGCGCACGTCGGCCACGGTGCGGGTGCGGTTGTCGGTCATGCAGTCGACCATCACCGCGGCGCCGCCGATGCCGTAGCCCTCGTAGCGGATTTCCTCGTAGTTCACACCCTCGAGGTCGCCGGTGCCGCGCTTGATCGCGCGCTCGACGTTGTCCTTGGGCATGTTGTTGTCATAGGCCTTGTCCATCGCCAGACGCAGCCGCGGGTTGCTGCCCGGGTCACCGCCGCCGAGGCGGGCTGCGACGGTGATTTCCTTGATCAGGCGCGTGAAGATCTTGCCCCGCTTGGCATCCTGGCGGCCCTTGCGGTGCTGGATGTTCGCCCATTTCGAATGTCCGGCCATGGCGCTTGCTGATCCCTGCTGGCAACCCGTTAGAATGGCTGAAATTTTATCATAGCGAACCCGGAACCCCGCCATGGCCGCCCCTCTGCTGATCGCAAAATCCGACCACGAACTGCACCTGCTCCCCGGCCTTGCCAACCGCCATGGCCTGATTGCCGGCGCCACCGGCACCGGCAAGACGGTGACGCTGCAGCGCATCGCCGAACAGTTCTCGAGGGCCGGGGTGCCGGTGTTCATGGCCGACGTCAAGGGCGACCTTGCAGGGCTGTCGCAGAAGGGCGAGCCCAAGCCGAAGATCGAGGAGCGCATCAGGCAGCTGGGCGTGGCCGACTTCAGCTATGAAGCCTGCCCGGTGGTGTTCTGGGACGCTTACGGCGACCAGGGCCATCCGGTGCGCACGACGATCTCGGAGCTGGGACCACTGCTGCTCGCGCGGCTGCTGAACCTGAACGACACCCAGCAGGGCGTGCTGACGCTGGTGTTCAAGATCGCCGACGACAACGGCCTGCTGCTGCTCGACCTCAAGGACCTGCGCGCGATGCTGCAGTTTGTCGGCGACAACGCGAAGCAGTTCACCACGCAGTACGGCAACATCTCGGCGGCTTCGATAGGCGCGATCCAGCGCGGCCTGCTCGAGATCGAGCAGCAGGGCGGCGACCGGTTCTTCGCCGAGCCGGCGCTGAACATCCAGGACCTGATGCAGACGGACGCCAAGGGCCGCGGCGTGATCAACATCCTTGCCGCCGACAGGCTGATGAATTCGCCGAAGCTGTATGCGACATTCCTGCTGTGGATGCTATCCGAGCTGTTCGAGCAGCTGCCGGAGGTTGGCGACCCCGAGAAACCCAAGCTGGTGTTTTTCTTCGACGAAGCGCACCTGCTGTTCAACGACGCGCCGCAGGCACTGCTCGAGAAAATCGAGCAGGTCGTGCGGCTGATCCGCTCCAAGGGCGTCGGCGTCTATTTCGTCACCCAGAATCCGCTGGACATCCCGGACACCGTGCTCGGCCAGCTCGGCAATCGCGTGCAGCACGCGCTGCGCGCGTTCACACCGCGCGACCAGAAGGCGGTGAAAAGCGCGGCGACGACTCTGCGCGCCAACCCGAAACTCGATGTCGAGTCGGCAATCACCGAGCTCGGCGTCGGCGAGGCGCTGGTGTCCCTGCTCGACGAGAAAGGCCGCCCGCATGTCGTCGAGCGCGCGCTGGTGCTGCCGCCCGGCAGCCGGCTTGGCCCGGTGTCGGCCGAGGAGCGCGCCGCAACAATCAGGTCATCGCTGCTTGCCGGCGTCTATGACAGGGTGGAGGACCGCGAATCGGCGTATGAAATCCTGGCGCGGAGGGTGCAGGAGCAGTCGGCGGCACAGGCGGCTGCAGCCCCTGGCGCTTCGGGTGGCGGCGTGCTTGGCGCGCTGGGTGGCCTGCTCGGCGGCTCCACCGGACCGCGCGGCGGGAGGCGCGAGGGCGTGGTCGAGATGGCGGCAAAAAGCGCGGCACGCGCAATCGGCTCCCAGGTCGGACGCGAGATCTTCCGCGGCGTGCTGGGATCCATCCTCGGCGGCGGGCGCCGCCGCTAGTGGCAGCCGCGGCGCAGGAGCGTCGGAGCCTGTACTTCGGCGTCGCCTGCGCACTTGCGGGCTCGATCGCCTTTTCGCTGAAACCGGTGCTGGTCAAGGCCGCCTATCAGCACGGGGTCGACACCACCACGCTGCTCGCGCTGCGCATGCTGTTCGCGGCCCCGCTGTTCGCGCTGATGGCGTGGTGGGCCGGGCGGCCGGACACCGCCTTCAGCACCCGCGAAATCCTCGGCATCACGGCGCTGGGCTTCCTCGGCTACTACCTCGGCAGCTTCCTTGACCTTGCAGGCCTGCAGTACATCTCGGCGGGACTCGGCCGGCTGATTCTCTATCTCTACCCGACGCTGGTGCTGCTGATGTCCGCCGCATTCCTGAAACAGCCCCTGCGCGGGCAGCAACTGGCCTCTCTCGGGCTGTCCTATGCCGGCATCGCACTGGTCTTCGGTGCCGAAGCGGAGGTCGGCGGGCGTCCCGACCTCGCAGCGCTGGGTGCGCTGCTGGTATTCCTCAGTGCCGTGACCTATGCCGCGTACCTCGTGGCCGGCAGCCGGCTGGTGCACAAGTTCGGCTCGATGCGCTTTTCCGCCTATGCCTCGCTGATCGCCACCGGATTCGTGCTCGCGCACTTCCTCTCACTGCGTCCGCCCCAGGCGCTGATCGTCGCGCGCGAAGTCTACGGCCTGGTGGCGATACTGGCGGTTTTTGCCACCGTGCTGCCGCTGTGGCTGATGGCCGAGGGGCTGAAACGCATCGGTGCAAACCAGCTGTCGCTGGTCGGCTGCATCGGCCCCATGGCAACCCTGGCCTTTGCCTGGGCTTTCCTCGGCGAAGCGGTGACCCTGCTGCAATTCGCCGGTGCCGTGCTGGTGCTCGGCGGCGTGCTGATCATCAGCGTCAAGCCGCAGGCCGCGGCGGCTGGCAAATCCTAGGGGTTGGTCGCGACCCGCGCGCTGCGTTCGCAGTACTGCAGGTAGTTCTGTCCGGCAGGCAGGCTCTCGGCACAGGCCAGCAGCGGCTCTACATGGCTGTGGCGGTACTTCTGCGCAAACTCCCGCGCGGTATGACCGCCGCGCACCCGCACCAGCGGATCCGCCCCCGCCTGCAGCAACAGGCGGACGACGTCGCGATGTCCCTGCATTGCCGCCATCATCAGCGGCGTGTTGATGTAAACCTCGCGGTTGCTGGCATCGGCATCGACGCGGGCACCGCGCTGCAGCAACATGCGCAGCGCCTGCTGGCGGTTGTTGTAGGCCGCATAGGAGAGCGGCGTGTAGTTGTGCGGGGCGTTTTCCAGGTTCGCGCCGGCATCCAGCAGAATGCGCACCGCGGCATCATGGCGCTGGGTGGCATTTTCGTTGCCGCCATAAAAATAGGCGGCGAGCATCAGAGGCGTCTCGTTGACCGGCGTCGCCGCGTTGAGATCGGCACCCGCGGCGATCAGGTAATTCAGCACGCCGATCGATCCGTCCCGGGCCGCCAGCGCGATCAGCGGTGCCCCGGTGGAGTAGGCCGGGGCAGGCAGGCGCTCGTTGACGCCGATGACGCCGCTGTTCACCGCCGCGCGCAGGGAGGACACGTCGTCCTGGGCGATGTGATTGAGTATCGCCTCGACATCGACGCCGGAGCGGTAACTGCCGCCCACGCCCGCGCAGCCGGAGACGATCAGGAGGGCGGCGATGCCGCCGATGACGCGCGCCGCGCGTGTGAACAGGGACTTGACCATGGCCTGGATCCTCCTTGCCGGTGAGCAATGCCGCGCAGTATAGCCCTTCCGGGAAACGTGCTCAAAGTGACCCCGGACCACAGGCCGGCCGCGGCTCAGACGTTGAAGCGGAAATGCATGACGTCGCCGTCTTTCACGACGTAATCCTTGCCTTCCAGACGCATTTTCCCGGCCTCTTTCGCGCCCTGCTCGCCCTTGCAGGCGATGTAGTCCTCGTAGGCAATGACCTCGGCGCGGATGAAGCCCTTCTCGAAATCGGTGTGGATGGCTGCCGCCGCCCGCGGCGCGCTG
This sequence comes from Burkholderiales bacterium, assembly GCA_019634975.1. Taxonomy (GTDB): domain Bacteria; phylum Pseudomonadota; class Gammaproteobacteria; order Burkholderiales; family SG8-41. Next base: position 156,463 of record JAHCAI010000002.1, on the reverse strand, counting down.
TCGCCGCGGTGAATGGTCCAGGCCCGCACTTCCTTCACGCCCGCGGTGAAATAGGTCTGCAGCCCGAGCAGCGCGTAGCCGGCGCTGATGACCCGGTTCAGACCCGGCTCCGCCATGCCCATGTCTTCCAGGAACACCGCCTTGTCGGCTTCGTCCATGTCGGCGATCTCCGCCTCGATCGCCGCGCAGACGGCGACCACCGGGGCATTTTCGCGCTCGCCCAGCGCCTGCACCGCGGCAAGATGGGGATTGTTGTCAAAACCGCCCTCGCGCACATTGGCGACGTACATCGTCGGCTTGGCGGTGATCAGGCACAGCGGCTTGAGCACCGCGAGTTCCTCGTCGTAGAGATCGAGCGCGCGCACGGGCTTCGCCTCGTTCAGGGCGGCCTGGCATTTTTCCAGCACCGCCACCAGCCGCTGCGCCTCCTTGTCGCCGCCGGCGCGGGCGAGCTTGACGTATTTCGCGAGGTGGCGCTCCACTGCGGCGAGGTCGGCCAGGGCAAGCTCGGTATTGATGGTCTCGATGTCGGACAGCGGGTCAACCTTGCCGGCGACATGGACGACGTTGTCATCCTCGAAGCAGCGCACGACATGGGCGATGGCGTCGGTCTCGCGGATGTTGGCGAGAAACTGGTTGCCGAGCCCTTCCCCCTTCGACGCGCCGGCGACCAGCCCGGCGATGTCGACGAACTCGACCACCGCGGGGATCACCTTCTCCGGCCTCGCGATCGCGGCCAGCGCGGCGAGCCGCGGATCCGGCACCTCGACGATGCCGACGTTGGGCTCAATGGTGCAGAAGGGATAATTCTCCGCCGCGATGCCGGCCTTGGTCAGCGCGTTGAACAGGGTGGACTTGCCGACATTGGGCAGTCCGACGATGCCGCATTTGAGGGACATGGTTGTTGCTTTCGGTGAATGGTCAGGATTTCGGCGCGGGGCCGGAACCGGGTTTGGTGTGCAGCCGGAGCATCGCCGCCTGCATGTCGCCGGCGGCGATCAGCGGCCAGGCATCGTCGGCGCGCGCCAGCGACTCCTCGATCGCGCGCTGCTCCTCCGCGCGCGGCGCATGCAGCACGTAGTCGACGACTTCCTGTTCGCTTGCCGCCAGTTCCCGCGGATGGCCGATGCCGATGCGCAGGCGCCAGAAATCCCGCGTGCCGAGCCGCGAGATGATGCTGCGCACGCCGTTGCCCGAGGCACTGCCGCCGAACTTGAGCTTGATGCCGCCCGGCGGCAGGTCGAGCTCGTCGTGGGCAACGAGAATGTCCGCCGCCGCGATCTTGTAGAAATCCGCAAGTGCGCCCACTGCCCGCCCCGATTCGTTCATGTAGGTCGCCGGCTTCAGCAGCCAGACATCGCCGGCAGGGGTGCCGATGCGCGCGACCTCGCCGTGGAAACGCGCCTCATGGCGCAGCGTCGCGCCCGCGGCGCGCGCCAGCCCCTCGACCCACCAGAAGCCGGCATTGTGGCGCGTGGCCTCGTACTTTTTCCCGGGATTGCCCAGGCCGACGACCAGTTTCATGCTGCAGCTTGCAGGGGAGCACTGCCTGCATATCGTAAGTACTTGTTTTTAGACATATTTTTATAAAACAAAACGCCCGCCAGCAGAACGCATGCTGGCGGGCGCGACGAAGACGCCAGCTCCAGGCTGGCAGACATCGCTATTTCTTCTCGGCCGGCTTCTTGTCGGCATCCTTCTTGTCGCCCGCTGCCGCCGCACCGGCAGCGGCCTCCGGAGCCTGGCCGGTGATTTCGGTAACCGGCGCCGCAGCCTCCTCCACCACAGTTTCGCGCGGAACCTGTACCGTGACCACCGCGGGATCGTCCGCCTTCAGCTTGGACAGCGGCTCGACGCCCTTGGGCAGCCTGAGCTCCGACACGTGGATCGAGTGGCCGAGTTCGAGGTCCTTCAGGTCGACCTCGATGTACTCCGGCAGGTCGTCCGGGAGACACTGGATCTCGAGTTCGTTGATGATGTGCTGGATCACGCCCTTGCCGAGTTTCACACCGGGCGAAATCTCGGCATTCATGAAGTGCAGCGGCACCGCCATGTGGATCTTCTTCTTCGGATCGATGCGCTGGAAATCGACGTGCTGCACCTGCTCCTTGAACGGATGCATCTGGAAATCCCGCAGCAGCACGCGGTCCCTGCGCCCCTCCACCGTCATGTCGAGAATCGACGAATGGAAAGCCTCCAGCTTCAGGTGGCGCAGCAGCGCCTTGTGGTCGAACTCGACACTCTCCGCATCCTTGCCGGCGCCATAAATGACGCCCGGAACGCGGCCCGTCGCACGCAGGCGGCGGCTCGCACCCTTGCCCTGTTTCGTGCGCGGAAACGCAGTCACTTCAATCTTCATGTTGCTCTCCTGATGATGCGGGGGGTCCGCGACCAGACTGCCCCCGCGTTAAAAAGGAAGCCGGCAAAACGCCGGCCTCCGCTGAAAAACTACTCGACGAACAGCGAGCTGACCGAATCCTCGGCGCTGATGCGGCGCATCGTCTCGGCCACCAGGCCGGATACCGTCAGCACCCGGATTTTCGGGCACTGGCGTCCCGCCTCGGTCAGCGGGATGGTGTCGGTGACGACGATCTCGTCGAGCGCCGATCCCGCGATGCGTTCCACCGCAGTGCCCGACAGCACCGGGTGCGTGCAGTAGGCCAGCACCCTCTCCGCGCCGTGCCGTTTCAGCGCGGCGGCGGCCTCGCACAGCGTGTTGGCGGTGTCGACCATGTCGTCCACCAGCACGCAGGTGCGTCCCTGCACTTCGCCGATGATGTTCATCACCGTCGCCACGTTCGGCCGCGGCCGCCGCTTGTCGATGATCGCGAGGTCGGCTTCCAGCCGCTTCGCGATCGCCCGCGCCCGCACCACGCCGCCGACATCGGGCGACACGACCACGAGGTCCTTGAAATTCTGCTTCCAGATGTCGCCGAGCATGATCGGCCCGGAGTAGATGTTGTCCACGGGAATGTCGAAGAATCCCTGGATCTGCTCCGAGTGCAGGTCCATCGTCAGCACGCGGTCGACGCCGACGCTGGTCATCATGTTCGCCACCACCTTCGCCGTGATCGGCACCCGCGCCGAGCTCGGCCGCCGGTCCTGGCGCGCATAGCCCATGTACGGGATGGCCGCCGTCACCCGCCCGGCTGACGCCCGTTTCAGGGCATCGACCATCACCAGCAGCTCCATCAGGTTGTCGTTGGTCGGCGCACACACGGACTGCAGGATGAACACATCCTTGCCGCGGACGTTCTCGAGAATCTCGACCATCACCTCGCCGTCGCTGAAACGACCGACCTTGGCACGGCCGATGTGGATGTCGAGATGGCCGACCACCGCCTCCGCGAGACGCGGATTGGCGTTGCCCGTAAACACCATCAGCCTGTCCAGTGCCAACTCACACCCCCTGCGCAGCGCGCGCCGCCGCGGAATCCAAGTGGCTGGGGAGGAAGGATTCGAACCTTCGCATGCCGGAATCAAAATCCGGTGCCTTAACCAGCTTGGCGACTCCCCAACCGAAACCTGCAACTGCTCCGGTGGCCCGCCTTCTCCCGGCCGGCCACCGCTGCTGCCAATCAACCATCCATCCTGTCTGCAAGTCCGTGCAGCGGATGCACATCCAGCCCCCGCGCCACGAAACCGCGCATGCCCGGCGGGCAGGCCGCCAGGGCGCTGCGCGCGCCGGCCTCGTCCGGGAAACCGGCGAAAACACAGGCCCCCGAGCCGCTCATCTGCCCCTTGCCAACCGTCTTGAGCCAGGAAAGGTGCCTGCCGACCTCCGGATAAAGTCTGCAGACCAGGGGCTCCAGATCGTTCCCGGCAGGCACGGAAAAGCCTTGCATTTTAACTGCTTCGGAGTCCCGTTTCAATTCCGGGTGCTGAAAAATCCCGGCGGTGGACACCGCCACCGGGGGCACCAGCACCAGGTACCAGGCCGGCGGCACTGCCAGGGGCTCCAGCTGTTCGCCGACACCGCCTGCGAGGGCGGTGCGGCCGTAGACGAATGCCGGCACGTCCGCCCCGAGCGGCAAGGCCAGTTCCTGCAGGCGCTGGCGCGGCAATCCGGTGCCCCAGAGGTGGTTCAGGGCAAGCAGGGTGGTCGCGGCATCCGAGCTGCCGCCGCCCAGTCCGCCGCCGATCGGCAGGCGTTTCTCGACCCGGATGTCGGCCCCGAGGCGGCTGCCGGTCTCGGCCTTCAGCGCCCGGGCGGCGCGCAGGGCAAGGTCGCCCTCTTCGGAAACGCCGGGCAAATCGCGCGTCCGCGCGATGATCCCGTCGCTGCGCAGGCGTATCCACACGGTGTCGCCGAAATCGATGAAGCGGAACACCGTTTGCAGCAGGTGATAGCCGTCGGCACGCCGGCCGGTGACGCGCAGCATCAGGTTGAGTTTTGCCGGCGCCGGAAAGCCGCAACTGCCGTTCATTGCGTATCCGGCTCCCGCCAGGCGTCGATGACCATGCGTATGCGCTGGCCCCGGTGTTCCAGATCCAGGCGTTGCGGCAGCGCCGCTCCTGTTTCCGGGTAAACGTAGCGCACCTGCCAGCCGTCCTGCTCCAGCCGCGACAGGCGACCCTGCGGATCGCGCTCAACGGCCGCAGCAGCCGCATCCGGCACCGCTGCGCCGCGCATCCAGTACTGGAGCTGCGCAAGCGGCAGCGGCCAGCCCAGTGCGCGGCGCGTCAGCCCTTCCGCCGAAAAGGCGCGGTATTCCTGCTGGTCGGCGGCGGTGAGCGTCGCGCCGCTGTCATCCATGCGCAGCTGCGCCAGCGTGGTGCCGGCCGGCGACATCAGCGAAATCTCGTTCACGGGCATCTCGTGGCGCCAGCGGAAGCTGGCCGAGAAGGCGCGGCCTTCACCGCTGACCAGCAGCCGGCCCAGGGCATCGAAGGGGGCCGAGGGCGCCGCGGGTCCGGACAGACCGGCACAGCCGGTCAACAGCAGCGCCGCTAGGGCGGCGAGCGCGGACTTCATTGCACGGATTGCAGGACCACCGGCGCAAGACGCTTGATCGTGCCCTGCAGGACCTCGTTCTTGGGCTGAGCACGCAGTGCCTCGGCCCAGACCTTTTGCGCCTCGTCCCGCCGGCCCAGCGCCCAGAGCACCTCGCCGAGGTGGGCGGCAATTTCGCCGTCAGGCCGCATCTCGTAGGCACGCCGCAGATGCCCCAGCGCCGCCTCGTTCTCTCCGAGCCGGTAGAGCACCCAGCCGAGGCTGTCCAGAATGAAGGGATCATTCGGCGCCAGCTTGTGGGCGGTCTCGATCAGCGCGCGCGCCTCCGGCAACCGCTGATTGCGGTCAGCCAGGGTGTAGCCGAGGGCATTGTGGGCATGAGCATGGTCCGGCTGCAGCGTGATCAGACGGCGCAGATTGGCTTCGAGCACGTCCAGGCGATCGACCTTTTCCGCCGCCATCGCATGGTCGTACAGCAGATCCGGGCTGTCGGGGCTGCGCGCCAGCGCTTCACCGAGAAAATCGAAGGCCTCTTTGTAAGCACCCGCATCGCGCAACAGGCCGGCCTCGGCCAGCGTCAGCTGGGTGCGCTGGCGCGCGTCTCCCGGACTGACCCCCCGCAGGTGCTTGCGCGCATCCTCCAGCCGCCCCTGGCGGGCCAGCACGCCGGCATACCGCGCCTGCGCCGGGATGAACTGCGCACCGTGGGTGATGCTCGAGTACCATTTAAGCGCCTCGCTGTCGCGCTTCAGCTCCTCGTTCACCTGCCCGAGATACATCCTGACCATGTCGGGATCCTTGGCCCCGATCTCGAGCGCGCGCCGCAGCTGGATGTCGGCAGCGGCATAGTCCTTGGCCTGCATCGACAGCGTGGCCACCGCCATCGCGATCTCCGCATTGTTGGGCGCCTCCCCGAGCAGGATCTCGAACTGCTTGCGCGCTTCGGGATAACGCTGCGCGCGGACCAGCAGCCGGGCGTAATTCAGCCGCGCGTCGCGCGCGCCGGGATGGGCCTTGATGAAATCGCCGAGGAAGGTGACGGCCTCGTCCACCGAATCGCGCTGCAGTGCCTGCGCCTGGAACAGCGCGGCCAGCTCCCAGCCCGGCCGCAGCCTGAGCGCCTCGCGCGAGGCATTGAGCGCCGTCGCCGCATCATCGGCGCTCCATGCCGCCTGCGCCAGTGCGAGGCTGGCTTCGGGCACCTGGGCATGGCCCGAGGCAAGGCGGCCGATCAGCTTCTGTATCGCCGGCTTGTCCTTGTGCCCGGACAGCAGCGAGTAGAGCTGCAGGAAGTTCTGTCCGAGATTCTCGGGATCGCCGGCCAGCCACTTTTCGAGATGGGGCTGCGCATCGTCCAGGCGCGACTGGTTGACCAGCAGCGCAATGACCGTCTGGCGGGCGCGCCTCGATTCAGGGTCCGCCTGCAGCCACAGCGTGGCCGCTTCCAGCGCTGCCGGCAGGAACCGCGCGTTCCAGGCAATTTCGGTGGCGCGGCGCGCGATCCGCGGATCCCGGGTCTCGCGCGCGGCCTCGAGAAATGCCGGCACCGCGACATGCGGCTGGCCGCGCTGGGCGGCAATTTCCGCGAGAGTGATCTTGAACAGCAGGGACTCGCTCAACTCCATGGCCGGCAGCGGCGCCTCGCGCTGCTCGGGCATGCGTGTCACGACCTTCGGCAACGGCTTCGCCGCAGGTTCGGCAGCGTGCTTCACCGCGGCATCGGGCGCCCGCGGCGGCTGCGCGCAGGCCGCGAGGACCAGGCTGGCCAACAGGGCGGCGTATCGGGTCAGGTTCATCGGGTCACTGCGCCGCGGATGCGGCGGAAGGCAAGGATTGCGGCGACGCAAAGTGCGATCGCCTTCATAATGAGACACATATTAGGTATATTTGTTGCCAATCACAAGGCAACATCCCGCCAGGCAACTGAGCCGCACCCCACAATGATTTCAACGGACCCCGCTCTCACCATCTGCGCACGGGGCCTGTCCCGCAGTTTCGGCAAGCATCTTGCGGTAAAGCCGCTTGACCTGGACGTGAAGCGCGGTGAAGTCGTCGGCCTGCTCGGACCCAACGGGGCCGGCAAATCGACCACGATGCAGATGCTCACCGGCAACCTTGCACCGGGCACCGGTGAAATCCGCATCTGCGGCGTCGACCTGCTCGAATCACCGAAGCTCGCGAAGGCGCGCATCGGCTACCTGCCGGAAACGCCGCCGCTCTACCGTGAGCTGACCGTGCGCGAATATCTGGAACTCGCGGCGCGGCTGCACCGCGTGGCAAAGTCCCGGCGGGCCGATGCCGTGACTTCGGCCATGGCGCGCTGCGGACTCGCCGATGTAGGGCGCAAGCTGATCGGAACGCTGTCCAAGGGTTATCAGCAGCGCGTCGGCATCGCGCAGGCCATCGTCCATGAACCCGACGTGGTCATCCTCGACGAGCCGACGGTGGGTCTCGATCCGAACCAGATCCTCGACATCCGCAGGCTGATCCGCGAGCTCGGCAGCAGGCAGAGCGTGATCCTGTCGACGCACATCCTGTCCGAGGTCGAGGCCGTCTGCGACCGCGTGCAGATCATGCACCATGGCGAAATCGTGTTCAGCAACACCATTGCCGGGCTGCGTGAGTTCCAGAGCGGACGCACGATGATCGTCGGACTGCAGCACCCGCCTGCTGTTGACGCCTTGGCCGCGATCGCTGGAGTCGAGCAGGTCGAGACCGAGGCCGAGGGCCGTTTCCGCATCCGTTTCGCCGCGGACTGCAATCCCTCCGCCGCGCTGGTCGGTGCGGCAGCAGCCGGCGGCTGGGGCCTGCAGCAGCTGACGCCGGCGCGCAGCAGCCTCGAGGACGTGTTCGTGCATTTGACCCAGGATGCCGCGGGCGGGGAAAAGAAGGACATCCCTGCATGAGAGAAACCCCATGATATTCACCATCGCCGCCAAGGAATTGCGCGCGCTGTTCGCCTCGCCGCTGGCCTGGCTCGTGCTCACCGTGATCCAGGTCGTGCTCGGTTACGGCTTCCTGCGCCGGCTCGACGACTTCCTCCAGATCCAGCCGCAGCTCGCGCAGATGGCGAGCCCGCCCGGGTTCACCGAACTGGTCGCGGCGCCGACCTACGCCACCGCCGCGGCGGTGCTGCTGTTCGCGGTGCCGCTGCTGGCCATGCGCATGATCGCCGAGGAGCGGCGCAACCAGACGCTGACACTGCTGCTGTCGGCGCCGGTATCAATGACCGAAATCGTGCTCGGCAAGTTCACCGGGCTGATGGGCTTCCTGCTGATCATCGTCCTGCTGGTGCTGGCCATGCCGCTGCTGCTGGCGACCGGCACGCGGCTCGATTTCGGGCTGCTCGCGGGACTCACGCTGGCGCTGCTGCTGCTCGCCGCGGGATTTGCCGCGGTCGGACTCTACGCCTCCAGCCTTACGGCACAGCCGGTGGCAGCCGCGCTGCTCGGCTTTGGCATGCTGCTGGCGATGCTGTTCATGGGTGAAACTGCGGGCGACAGCCTGCGCGCCCGCGGCTGGACCCTGCCCGCGGCGTTCATCCAGGTGTTTTCACCACTGAAAAATTTCGAACCGCTGGGACGCGGCATGATCGACAGTTACGCGATCGCCTGCGCGCTGCTGCTGTCCGCCGGCTTCCTGCTGCTGACCATACGCCGCCTCGATGGCCGGCGGCTGAGGGGCTAGGCCATGCAGGCTACCGGCAGGCTGCGCTGGCAGCTGAGGATACAGAGCGGGCTGTTCGTCGTGCTGCTCGCCGTGATCACGGCGCTGCTCGCCTACCTCGCCCAGCAGTACCGCTACGAAAAGGATGTCACCCGTGCCGCGCGCAACACGCTGTCGGCCGCAACGCTGGGCGCACTGCAGCAGATGCAGGGACCGTTGCGCGTCACCGCGTACGCGGTGCGCCAGGATGCCGGCGGCACCAATGTGCACCGCTCGATCGAGGAAAGGGTGCGCAACTACCAGCGCGCCAAGCGCGACCTCGAGTTGCGGCTCATCGATCCGCGCGAGCAGCCCAAGGCGGCCGCCGAGGCCGGCCTGCGCTTCCCGAATGCGCTGGTGATCGAGTACCAGCGGCGCTCGGAACAGATTGCGCTGTCCGATTTCAACGAGCAGAACTTCGCCAACGCGCTGGTGCGCCTGCTGCGCGGGGCCAACAGCCTGGTGCTGTGGCTCGACGGACACGGCGAGCGCAAGCTCGACGGCGCCGCCAACCACGACCTCGGCAGCTTCGGCCAGCAGCTGCGCGAGAAGGGATTCAGCACCAGCAGCATCAATCTCGGACTCGCCCAGGAAGTTCCCGCGAACGCGGCGCTGCTGGTGGTCACGCATCCGCAGGTGGAGCTTCAGTCCGGCGAGGTCGACAAGCTGCTGTCCTATGTCGACCGCGGCGGCAACCTGCTGTGGCTGATCGACACCGAGCCCCTGCGCGGCCTGCAGCCGCTCGCCGAAAAGCTCGGCCTGGTGCTGACCCCCGGCACCGTCATCGATCCCGCGCTGCCCCCGCGCAGCGGCCCGCCGGTGTTTGCCCTTGCCGCGAATTACGCCCGCCATCCGGTGGCCGGCACGCTGCAGTACAACACCCTGTTCCCCCATGCACGCCAGATCGGCGCCGATGACGGCGCCGGCTGGCGGGTCACGCCGCTGATCGACGTGGCGCCGCGGGGCTGGGTCGAGACCGGAAAGCTCGACGCGAAGTCAACCTTCGACAAATCGCTGGATTTCCCCGGACCCGTGAACATCGCGACCGCGCTGGAGCGCACCGTCGGCGACCGCGAGCAGCGGGTCATCGTCGTCGGCAGCGGACACTTCCTGTCCAACAGCTTCATCGGCAACGGCGGCAATCTCGCGCTTGGCGTGAGCATGATGAACTGGCTCGCCGGAGAGGACGCGCTGGTCACCATCGACCCGCGGCCCGCCGCGGACACCCGGCTCGAGGTCGGAACGCTGCACCTCTACGCGATAGCGGTGATCGTGCTGCTGGCGCTGCCGCTGTGCTTCGCCGTAACCGGTGCCGCGGTATGGTGGCGCCGGCGCAACGCCGGCTGAGGGCGCATGACACGCGGCTGGCTGTCGCTGCTTGCCCTGCTTGCGCTGGCTGCCGGCCTGGGCCTGCTCGCCTGGCTGGCGCCGGCACGCGACGAGGACAGGCCGCCGCTTTCCACCCTGAAGCCGGCGCAGGCGCAGCGGGTGAGCCTGGCGCGTCCGGGACAGGCCGCGATTGAACTTGAGCGCCGGGACGAGCGATGGCTGCTCACCGCGCCGCTGCGTGCGCGCGCCGATGAATTCCAGGTGCTGCGCATGCTGGCGCTGCTTGAAGCGAAACCGGCGGCGCAGTTTCCGGCAACCGACCTCGACCGCTTCGACCTGCAGGCGCCGCTGGCGCGGCTGACGATCGACGGCACGCAGTACGCTTTCGGCGGCATCAACACCGTCACCCGGGAGCAGTACGTGCAGCGCGGCGACACGGTGTACGCGCTGGCGCTGCGCCACGGCGCCGCGCTGCCCGCGAGCGCCGAATTCCTCATCCGGCGCGTGCTGCTGGAAGAACATGAAATCCCGGTGGCGATCCTGCTGCCGCAATTCAGCCTGCGCCAGACCGGCGGCCGGTGGACGCTGACGCCCGCCGACGCCGATGCCGGTCCCGACGAACTGCAGGCTTTTGTCGACCGCTGGCGCCAGGCCTCCGCGGCGCGCGCCGAAGCGCATGACGGGCGCCCCGCGCAGGCGGAAATCCGCATCGAACTGCGGGAGGGCGCGCCGCTCGCGATCTCGGTGCTGCAGCGGGAACCCCAGCTGGTGTTGCTGCGCCAGGACCAGGGCCTGCAGTACACCTTTCTGGCGGGAGCCGGCGATGCGCTGCTGCGGAGCCCCGGAAAATCCACACCATCAAAAAATATTCAATAAAAACAATTACTTATAAATGCCTGAGTTGCCGGAAGTCGAAACCACCCGCCGCGGGCTCGCGCCGGTCCTGGCAAACCGCGTCATTCAAGGCGCGGTGGTGCGCCATCGCGGCCTGCGCCAGCCGGTGCCGCGCGGGCTGGCGCAGAAACTCGCCGGCGCCGCCGTGCATGCCCTGAACCGGCGCGGCAAGTACCTGCTGTTCGATTGCGAAACCGGGGACCATCGCCGGGGCACGCTGCTCATCCATCTCGGCATGTCGGGCCGGCTGTGGCTGGTCGACGCGAAAACCCCGCCGCAGAAGCACGACCACTTCGACCTTGTTTTCGACAACGGCCGCGTGATCCGCCTGCGCGACCCGCGGCGCTTCGGGCTGGTGCTGTGGCTGAAAGGCGACCCGCTCGCGCATCCGCTGCTGTCATCGATCGGGCCGGAGCCGCTGACTGCGGATTTCGACGGCACCGTCCTCCACCGGGCGACCCGGTCGCGCAGCGCGGCAATCAAGCTCGTGATCATGGACAGCCATGTCGTTGCCGGTGTCGGCAACATCTACGCCAACGAGGCGCTGTTCCGCGCCGGCATCGACCCGCGCACGCCGGCCAAGCGTATCAGCCGCGCACGCTGCGATGCACTGGCGCGGGAAATCCGGAACGTATTGGCGGAAGCAATCGATGCCGGGGGCAGTTCGCTGCGCGACTATGTCGGCAGCGACGGCATGGCCGGCAATTTCCAGAACAACTTCCTGGTCTACGGACGGTCGGGGGAACCCTGCACGCGCTGCGGAGCGGTCATCCGCGAACTGAAGCAGGCGCAGCGCGCGACCTGTTACTGCCCGCGCTGCCAGAAGCGCTGAGGCTCAGGCCACCTTCTGCGCCATCAGCCGGTCGTACTTGCGCTGCAGTTCCTCCCGGGTCTCGGAACGGTCGGGATCCAGCGGAATGCAGTCCACCGGACACACCTTCTGGCACTGCGGCTCGTCAAAGTGGCCGACGCACTCGGTGCACTTCTCCGGATCGATGACATAGATCTCCTCGCCGGCGGAGATCGCATCGTTCGGGCACTCCGGCTCGCACACGTCGCAGTTGATGCATTCGTCGGTGATCATCAGCGCCATTGTCAGCCCCCGAGCTCGCTGATCTTGGCCTTCAGGCGCCCGGCAATGACGGGCGACACGAACTTCGACACGTCGCCGCCCATCACCGAGATCTCGCGCACCAGGGTGGCCGACAGGAACATGTATTCCTCGCCCGGCGTCATGAACACCGTCTCCACGTCCGGATGCAGCTTGCGGTTCATGCCGGCCAGCTGGAATTCGTAATCGAAATCGGACACTGCACGCACGCCGCGCACCACCACCGTCGCCTTGTGCTTGCGCACGAAGTCCATCAGCAGGCCGGAGAAACCCTCGACCGACACATTCTTGACGTCCTTCAGCGCATCACGCGCGATGTCGATGCGCTCGGCAAGCGTGAACATCGGGCGCTTGGTGCGGCTGTCGGCCACGGCCAGCACGACATGGCCGAACAGGCGCGCCGCGCGCCGCACCAGGTCTTCGTGCCCGAGTGTCATCGGATCGAAGGTTCCGGGATAAACCGCCTTATTGTTCATGTTCTGCTCTTTTCAGCAATTGATGGCTGACCTGCCCCGCCCTCCCCGAGCGGAACACGGTCCAGCCGGGCATGCCTTCCAGCGCCCTGGCACGTTCGCAGTAAACCAGCGCTCCGGGCTTCAGGCAAGGTACCAGGGCCTCGAGCAACTGCGGCCAGCAGTCGTCGGCGAAGGGCGGATCAAGAAAAACGACGTCATATTGCCCGCGGTTCTGCCGCAGGAATTCTAGCGCATCGGCGCGCACCACTTCCACCGCGGCGGCTGAAAGCCGGACCGCATTCGACTGCAGCGCGCGCAAGGCCGCGGCATCGCGCTCGACCATCACCACGCGCCGCGCGCCGCGGGAGGCCGCTTCGAAGCCGAGGGCACCGCTTCCCGCATACAGGTCCAGGCAGTCCCTTCCCGCGAGATCCTGTCCGAGCCAGTTGAACAGGGTCTCGCGCACGCGATCCGGCGTCGGCCGCAGGCCGGGACGCTCCTCGAAGCGGATGCGCCGGCTGCGCCAGTCACCGCCGATGATGCGGACCTCGCCTCGCCTCATGGCAGCCGCCGCGCTCAGGGTGATTCCGGCGCCGTCACGGTCCGGTCGCTGGCAGCGCCGACCACCACGGTGACCATGCGCTCGGGATCCACGTGACGCGCAAAGGCCGCGCGGATATCGGCAACGCTGACGCGCTCCACGTTGGAAACAAATGTCTCGAGATAATTCACCGGAAGGTTGTAGAAGCCGATGGCCGCGAGATACTCGTGTATCTTGCGGTTGCTGTCGATGCGCATCGGAAAGCCGCCGACGATGTTCTGCTTCGCCGCGCGCAGCTCCTGCTCGGTGGGCCCCTGCGCGATGAAGTCGCGCAGGGTTTTCTTGGCGACGGCCAGCGCCTCCTCGGCCTGGTCGCGCTGCGTCTGCATGCCGATGATGAAGGGGCCGCGCATGCGCTGCGGTGAAAAATGGCTGTATGCGGAGTAGGCCAGCCCGCGCTTCTGCCGGATCTCCTCGTTGATGCGCGAGACGAAGCCGCCGCCGCCAAGGATGTGGTTGCCGACAAACAGCGCGAAATAGTCCGGATCGTCGCGGCTGATGCCGGGCGCCCCGATGAGGATGTGGCTCTGCGCTGCCGGATGGGCAACAAAGCGGGTCACCGCCTGCGGCAGGGGTGTGACCGCCGGCAATGCGGCGGCGGCGCCCCCGCGCGGCAGGCCTCCGGTCAGCTGCTCGGCAATGGCCTCCGCTTCCTGCCGCGAGACGTCGCCCATGATCGCCACCACCGCGCGATCGGCGACGTAATGCCGGCGGTAGAAGTCGAGCAGGTCGTCGCGGGTCAGCCGGCCGATCGTCTCCACGTCGCCGACAGAACGGTAGCTGTAGGGATGATCGCGGTAGACTAGCCGGAAAAACGCGCGCGAGACCTGGGTGTCGGGCCTGAGATCCGCCTCGCGCAATGCGCCGATCTGGCGCACCTTCTCGCGCTCGAGCACGGTTGCCGGGAACCGGGGGGCGCGCAGGATGCGCGCCAGCAGGTCCAGGGCCACGCCGCGGCGGGCCGGATCGGACAGCGTGCGCAGCGACAATCCGGCGCGGTCCGCATCGAACCGGCCGCCAATGCCGGCGCCGACGTCGGCAAAGCGGCGCGCGATCTCGTCCTCGGCCAGTCCGTCGGCACCCAGCCGCAGCAGGCCGTGGGTCATCGCCGCAGTGCCGGATTTTTCGCGGCTGTCGTAAGCGGACCCGGCGGGAAAATCGACCGAGACATCGAGCATCGGCAGGTCGCGGTTGGCCACGAAGTACACCTTCGCACCCGAGGCCGCCTGCCAATGTTCGATCGGCAGTATGGCCAGTGCCGGCGGCGCCACGCACAACAGCAGGGCGGCGACCCAGCGTCTGAGCAGCATCACGGTCCTAGTTGCCATGGCGCACTCCTGCCGGCGGGGCGGCGCGGCGCGCGCCTTTTTCCAGCGGCTGCGGATCGAGGTAGGCCACGGTCAGCCCGTCATCGACCAGATACTTGCGCGCGACCTCCCGCACCTGCTCGGCGGTCACTTGCTGCAGCTTCTCGATGAACAAATCGAGATTGCGGTGGGAAAACCCGACGGTCTCCAGCCAGCCGATCTGCCGCGCCTGGAAAAACATCGAGTCGCGCTGGTAGACCTGCGCGGCAATGACCTGCGCCTTGACGCGGTCGAGCTCCTCCTGGGTCACGCCTTCCTCGACAATGCGCCGGATCTCGCGGCGCAGTGCCTCTTCCATTTCCGCCGCGCTGCCGCCGGTTACCGGCGTGGCGCTGAGGTAGAAAAAGCCCGGGCCGCGGCCGACGCCGTCGTAACTGGCCCCTGCCATTGTGGCCCTGCGGTCGGTCTTCACCAGACGCTGGGGCAGCCGCGCCGCCTCGTTGCCGCTCAACACGCTTTCGAGCATGTCGAGCGCATAGGGCTCCCAGTCTTGCGCCGGGTTCTGCAGCCGGGGCACGCGCCAGGCCATCAGCACGTAGGGCAGTTCCGCCGGCACCTTGACGGTGATCCGCTTGATGCCGAGCTGCGGCGGCTCTTGCTGCGGCTTGCGCTGCGGCAGCGTTTTCCGCGGGATTCCGCCGAAGTGGCGCTCGGCCAGTGCGAATACCTCCTCGGGGACCACGTCCCCGACAACAACCACGATCGCGTTGTTGGGCGCGTACCACTGGTCGTAGAACGCGCGGGTATCCTCGACGGTCAGATTTTCGAGGTCGCTCATCCAGCCGATGATCGGATTGCGGTAGGGATGCGCAGCCAGCGCCGCCGCCATGAGCCGCTCGTAGACCACCGCATGCGGACGGTCGTCGGTGCGCCAGCGTCTTTCCTCCATCACCACCTTGATCTCCTTCGCGAACTCCTCCGGCGACAGCACGAGGTTCGCCATGCGATCGGCCTCGAGACGGAATGACAGCGGCAGCTCCGACTTGTGCATGGTCTGGAAGTAGCCGGTGTAGTCGCGACTGGTGAAGGCATTGTCGCGTCCGCCGGCCGCAGCGATCAGCTTAGAGAACTCCCCGGGTGCCACGGTTTTGGTGCCCTTGAACATCATGTGCTCCAGCACGTGCGCGACACCGGTGACTCCATTCTGCTCGTCGATGCTTCCGATGCGGTACCAGACCATGGTGACTGCCACCGGCGCGCGGCGGTCCGGCTTGACGATGACGCGCAGGCCGTTGGCAAGCTCCCGTTCGGCAACGCCAGTGGTCTCCGCCGAAGCGGCATGGCCGGCGAGGGAAAACGCGCAGGCGAGGGCTGCAGCCTGCAGAAAACGGATCGCAAGATTCATGATGTCCTGTCGGAAAGCGGGCCCGGCCGTACGGGACGGCCGGCGTACGATGCGGATGGCCCTGTTAGAATTGTAACCAATTCGTTCATTCAGTCCGGTCTTCGGCGCGGCTTGTGCAGATGCCGCCGCAGTCAGACCGCGCCATTCATGTTTGGTTTCGGAAAAAAGGACGGGCAGTCCGGCGCATCACCGGGCTGGCTCGAGCGCCTGCAGCAGGGTCTGGGCAAGACCCGCGCCCGCCTGGGCGAGCATCTGGGCAGCCTGTTCAGTCCGGGGCGCAAGCTGGACGAGGCTTTTTATGAAGAACTCGAAACCGCCCTGCTGACCGCCGACGTCGGCGTCGCCGCGACCGGCCGCCTGCTCGAGGCATTGCGCGCCCGCGCACGCCGCGAGCGCTACACCGAGGCGCAACAGCTGCGCTCGGGTCTGCGCGAAACGCTGCTCGAGCTGTTGCAGGGCGTGGCCCAGCCGCTGGTCACCTCCGGCCACCGCCCCTTTGTGATCATGCTGGCGGGGGTCAACGGCGCGGGGAAGACGACCTCGATCGGCAAACTGGCGCATCATTTCCAGTCGCAGGGCAAGTCGGTGCTGCTCGCTGCCGGCGACACTTTCCGCGCGGCAGCCCGCGAGCAGCTGACGGCCTGGGGCGAGCGCAACAACGTCACGGTGATTTCCCAGGCCTCGGGGGACGCCGCGGCAGTGATATTCGATGCCGTCAATGCCGCCAGGGCGCGCGGCACCGACATCGTCCTTGCCGACACCGCTGGCCGGCTGCCGACCCAGCTGCACCTGATGGAGGAGATCAGCAAGGTCAAGCGCGTCATCGGCAAGGCCATGCCGGGCGCGCCCCACGAGGTGCTGCTGGTGCTCGACGCAAACACCGGGCAGAACGCGCTGGCACAGCTCGCGGCCTTCGATGCCGCCATCGGCGTCACCGGTCTCGCGCTGACCAAGCTCGACGGCACCGCCAAGGGCGGCGTCATCGCCGCCATCGCCCACAGCCGCACTGGAGGCAGGACCATTCCCGTGCGTTTCATCGGCGTCGGCGAAGGCATGGAGGATCTGCGCCCCTTCGTCGCCGGCGACTTCGTCGCCGCACTGCTCGACTCGTGAGCCAGATCGCCCTCAGCAACGTCAGCAAGCGCTACCCCGGCGGCCATGAAGCGCTGAACGGCGTGTCGCTGGCGATCGAAACCGGCGAGATGGTGTTCATCACCGGCCACTCCGGTGCGGGCAAGAGCACGCTGCTCAAGCTGATCGCCGCCATCGAGCGCCCGACTTCGGGCTCGGTCGTCGTCAACGGCCAGAATGTCGGCTCGCTGCGCGCGCGCGGCATCCCCTTCCTGCGCCGCAATTTCGGCCTGGTTTTCCAGGACCACAAGCTGCTGTTCGAGCGCAGCGTGTTCGACAACGTGATGCTGCCGCTCGACATCACCGGCTTCGACCGCCGCGAGGGCGCCAGGCGCGCGCGCGCCGCGCTCGACAAGGTCGGCCTGCTGCACAAGGAGAAGGCGCGCCCGATCACGCTCTCCGGCGGCGAACAGCAGCGCCTGTGCATCGCGCGTGCGATCGTGCACCGCCCGTCGATCCTGCTTGCCGACGAGCCGACGGGCAACCTGGATGCCGGATATGCGGCAGACATCGGCGAGCTGTTCCGCGACTTCAACCGGGTCGGCGTCACCGTGGTGCTGGCGACGCACGACACCCAGCTCGCGGCACGCCTGCAGCCGCGGCAGGTCGAAATCCGCGGCGGCCGGGTGCACCATGACTAGCTGGCTTGCCGCACACCGCCGCGCCTGCAGCGGCACGCTCGCACGCCTGCTGCGGGCACCGCTCGCGAGCCTGTTCAACATCGCGGTGATCGGCACCGCGCTTGCGCTGCCGCTGGGCTTTTACGTGGTGCTCGCCAGTCTGCAGGGACTCGCGCGCGACTACTCCCCGCAGCCGCAGCTGAGCCTCTTCCTCGCGCCTGAGGCGAGCGCCGCGGAAGCCCGCGCCATCGGCGAGCGCCTGAAGGCACGCAGCGGCATCAGCGCAAGCCGCTTCGTGCCGCGCGCCGCAGCCCTCGAAACGCTGAAAGCGCGCACCGGCCTCGACGACATCATCGCCGGCCTGCCCGGCAATCCGCTGCCGGACGCCTGGGTGGTCACCGCTGCCGGCGCCGATGCCGCGACTCTCGATGGACTGCGCGGGGAATTCCGGCAGTGGCCGAAGGTTGCGGAGGTGCATGTCGACTCCGACTGGGCGCGCCGGCTGGACCAGTTGCTTGGCCTCGGGCGCCATGCCGTGCTGCTGCTCGCCACGGCGCTCGCATTCGCGCTGGTCGCGGTCACCTTCAACACCATCCGCCTGCAGATCCTCACCCAGCGCGACGAGATCGAGGTTGCCAAGCTGATCGGCGCCACCGACGGCTGGATCCGCAGGCCTTTCCTCTACTTCGGCGCCATCACCGGTACCGCCGGCGGGGCAGCCGCCTGGCTGATGGTCTGGGCTGTGCTGGCCCTGTTCAACGACCGGCTGCAGCCGCTGGCCGCACTGTATGGCCTGCCGCTGCAGCTGGCTCACCTGGACGCCGGCGACAGCCTCACCCTGCTGGTTTTTGCCGCCGCCTTGGGCTGGTTCGGCGCCTGGCTCTCGGTGCGGCGCCACCTGGGCGCTTATAATCCAAGGTAATATATTGATTTTATTGAATATTTTCAAGCCTTCTCGGGGGAACTCCCGGCCCGGTTGGCACTCTTAGGGTGTGAGTGCTAAACTTGTTGCTATGAGGAGTGTGACCATGAACGCCATGACCAACGCCATCGCACTGCCGGTGCCTTCGGCTTCGGGCAGTCTGGAAAGCTATATCCAGACGGTCAACCGCTTCCCCTTGCTGACCCAGGACCAGGAAACCGAGTATGCACGCCGCCTGCGCGACAGCGGTGACCTGGAAGCCGCGCGGCAACTGGTGCTGTCGCACCTGCGTCTGGTGGTATCGATCGCCCGCGGATATTCCGGCTACGGTCTGCCGCAGGCCGACCTGATCCAGGAAGGCAACATCGGGCTCATGAAGGCGGTCAAGCGCTTCGATCCTGAACGCGGCGTGCGCCTGGTGTCCTTCGCAATGCACTGGATCCGCGCCGAAATCCATGAATTCGTGCTGCGCAACTGGCGACTGGTCAAGATCGCCACCACCAAGGCGCAGCGCAAGCTGTTCTTCAACCTGCGCAGCATGAAGCAGGGTTTGGGTACCCTTGGCGCGGATGAAGTACGCTCGGTGGCACGGGAACTCGGCGTCAAGCCGGAGGAAGTGGTCGAGATGGAAACCCGTCTCGGCGGCCAGGACATGGCACTGGAGCCCGCGGGCGACGACGAGCGGGAACAGTTCGCGCCGATCGCCTATCTGGCTTCCGACAATGCCGAGCCTGCGGCGGTGCTCGAGGCCGAGCAGACTGCTCGGCTGCGCGGGGAAGGGCTGGAGAAAGCGCTGGCGAGCCTCGACGCGCGGAGCCGCCGCATCATCGAGGCGCGCTGGCTCACAGAGAAGGAAGCGCTGACACTGCACGACCTCGCCGCCGAATTCGGCGTGTCTGCGGAGCGCATCCGCCAGATCGAAGCCAAGGCTCTGGGCAGGATGAAGGCGCTGATTGCCGCTGCGGCGGACTGAGTCTCCGCGCCACCTGCGTGATCGGGCCCCGGCACCGCCGGGGCTTTTTTATTTGAGCAGCAACCGGATGTCGTGAAGCAGGGTCGGTGCGCCGACACCGTACTGCGCAAACAGCCGCAGGCGGCCCTCGCTGTCCAGGATATAGGTGCCGGCCGAGTGATCCATTGTGTAGCCGCCGGAAGGCAAGGGCTGCTTCTGGAAAAAGATCTTGAATTCCTTGGCCGTGCGCGTGATCTCCTCCATCGAGCCGGTGAGGCCGAGGAAAGACGGATGAAAGGCCGGCACATAGCGCTTGAGCACCTCAGCGGTGTCGCGTTGCGGATCAACGGTGACGAAAAGCACCTGCAGTCGCCCGGCATCCGCACCGAGCTCCTTCATCACCGAAGCCATCTCCACCAGCGTCGTCGGACAGACATCCGGGCAGTGCGTGAAGCCGAAAAACAGGGTGACCACCTTGCCGCGGAAATCAGCCAGCGTGCGGCGCTGGCCGTTGTGGTCGAACAGCGCAAGCTCCCTTCCGAAGGAGGCGCCGGTGACGTCGGTCAGCCTGAATCGTGGCTCCTCGGGCTTCTCGGAACAGGCGGCTGCGGCCAGCAGTGCGGCCGCGGCGAACAGGAAACGGCGCCGGGAGTCAGCCATCGGCGGTATCTCAGACAAACAGCTGCAGGTAATGGTCGATCAGCAGCGCCGCGAACAGCAGCGTCAGATACAGGATCGAGTAGCGGAACGTGCGGCGCGCCAGCGCGTCGCTGTAATCGGTGTATATCTTCACCGCGTAATACATGAACACCGCGCCGAGACCAAGCGCCGCGAACAGGTACGGCAGGCCGCTCATCCGGGTCACGAACGGCAGCGTCGAGCAGGCCAGCAGGATGATGGTGTAGAGCAGTACATGCAGACGGGTGAACTTGTCGCCGTGGGTCACCGGCAGCATCGGCACGCCGGCCTTGGCGTATTCCTCCTTCCGGTACAGCGCAAGCGCCCAGAAGTGGGGGGGCGTCCAGGCAAAGATGATCAGGAACAGGGTCAGCGCCTGGGGCGTGACGTCGCCGGTCACGGCAGCCCAGCCCAGCACCGGCGGCATCGCGCCGGACGCGCCCCCGATGACGATGTTCTGCGGGGTCATCGGCTTCAGGATCACCGTGTAGATGATCGCGTAGCCGACAAAGGTCGCCAGCGTCAGCCACATCGTCAGCGCGTTGACCCAGTGGTAAAGCAATGCAAGGCCGATACCGCCGACGATGCCGGAAAACACCAGAGTCTCCAGCGGCGTGATCTGGCCACGGGGCAGCGGACGGAACTGGGTACGGGTCATCAGGGCGTCGATTTTCTGCTCGACCAGGCAGTTGACCGCGGCGGCAGCTCCGGCGACCAGCGCGATGCCCAGCGTGCCCGCCAGCAGGATCGCCGGCGGCACCATGCCCGGCGTCGCCAGAAACATGCCGATCACCGCCGTAAAAACGATCAGCGACACCACGCGCGGCTTGGTCAGCGCGTAGAACTGCTGGATGCGGGATGATTGCGGCGTGCGGACTGCGGTGGACGACATCAGGAAACCGGCCTCTGACGGAGTGCGAAGTTTATCACCACCATGGTCAGCAATAAAATTGCGGCGCCGGCATTGTGCGCGGCTGCCAGCAACAGCGGCAGGCCGCCCAGCACGTTGGCGATGCCCAGCACGACCTGCACCAGCAGCACGCCGAGAAGCACGCCCCCCAGCCGCGAAGAGGCGGGATCGCGCAGCAGCAGCAGCCCCAGAAGCCCGACCACGAGCAGGGTGATCAGCGCGCCCACGCGATGGCTCCAGTGGATCGCGGTGAGCGCGTCATAGCTCAGGTGGGTGCCGGCAGCGGTCTTGCCCAGTTCGCGCACCAGCTGGAAGCCGTGGCGGAAATCCATCTGCGGCAGCCACTCGCCGTGGCAAGTCGGAAAGTCGGTGCAGGCCAGCGCGGCGTAATTGGTCGACACCCACCCGCCCAAGGCGATCTGGGCGATCACCACCAGCAGGGCGAGAACAGCCAGCGGCCTCAGCCTGGTCACCGCCGCCGGCAGCGGTGGCGGCGCCTGCTGGCGCAGCGCCAGCAATGCCAGCAGCGCGAGCAATGCCATGCCGCCGAGCAGGTGCAGGGTGACGATCACCGGCTTCAGCAACAGCGTGACCGTCCACATGCCGAGGGCAGCCTGGAAGATCACCAGCCCGAGTATCCCGGTGGCAAGCGCCGGCGACTGGCCGAGCTCGCGCCGCTTCAGCCAGGCAATTGCGGTGATCGCCAGTATCAGCAGCCCGAGCCCGCCTGCGATGTAACGATGGAACATTTCCTTCCAGGCCTTGCTCATCGAGACCGGGCCATGGGTTCCACCCTGCTCCTCGACCGCCTTTGCGATGTCATCGCGCGCATGGTGCGGCGTCAGCTCACCGTAGCAGCCCGGCCAGTCCGGGCAACCGAGGCCGGCATCGGCCAGGCGCACATAGGCGCCGACAACCACCACCACGAAGGTGTACACCACCACAAACCAGGCCAGCTTCCTGTACATTTCAGGCACTCGACAAGTCAGAAGTTTTCTCGATCAACCGATGCGCGACACGCGCAGCAGCCGTTGCAGGTCCTTCTTGATGCGCGTCGGATCGGCATCCCGCGGATAGCGCAGCACGATGTTGCCCAGGGGATCGACCAGGTAGATATGGTCGTTCAGCGCGCCGGCGTGAGGCAGCGCATTCAGCACATCGCTGCCTGCGGCGTTTACGAACCAGGTGCCCTCGTATTCGCTGCGCTCGCGCGGGCCGGGCGGGCCGCCGTCGCTGATCAGCCAGACGCGTTCGATGCGCTCCGGATACTTGCCCTGAGTCTTGCGCACCTGGCGTATCTGCCACAGCTTCTTGTCGCAGTACGCGTCGCAGGCAGCCGCATCCACCGTGACATAAACCCACTTGCCGCGCAGTTGCGCAAAGGAAAAAGCCTTGCCGTCGGCAAGCTTCAGCGCCGAATCGGAGACCTGGCGGCCCTCGATGAGCTCCCCGTAGTTCACCCGCCCCTCGGGCTGGTAAAAATGGTAGGCCACAAAGGACAGCACGAAAGGCGCGATGCACACCGCGGCAACCAGCCACAGCGGCTTACGGCTTGGGGGAGGGTTTTCGTTTGACATGAGACACCAGGTAATAGACGAGTATCGCAAGGCTCAGCGCGTACCACTGGAAAGCGTAGGCAAGGTGGGTATTGCGGCCGAGGTCGGGACGATTCCACTCCCGCACCAGTCCGTCATCCGCCGCACTGGTCTGTTGCACCACGACCGGCTGCAGCTCGAGCCCGGTCGCCTGCCGGTAACGCTCGTAGACCAGGTTCTGCCAGATGTTCCCCTCGGCGACCTTGGTCGACAGTTCAAGGTAGCGCTCGCTCCAGGCAACCGCAACGCCCTGCACGGTCTGTTCGCCGGCGGGCGTGCGCACCTCCGGCAGGCTGCGGTCGCGCGGGCTCGCCACCCAGCCGCGGTTGACCAGGACACGGCGGTCCGAACCCGTAATTCTCAGCGGCGTCGCCACATGGAACCCCGGCTGGTGCCGGTAAATCCTGTTGTCGATGAAAACGGTGTATTTCGGCTCGAAGGTGCCCCGCAATTCCACCCTGCGCAGCAGCAGGCTGTCACGATCAACCGGATCCGGTCCGATGCTGACCGCGGGCTGGCGCCCGAGCTGGTCGTAGCGCGCCTGCAGGGCCTCCTTGTACTGGGCACGTCCCACCTGCCACTGGCCGAGCGCGAGCGTCAGCGCGATGCCGGCGGCGGCGGCCAGGGTCCAGCCGAGGCGCGGCCTGAACTCGAAACCTGCAAATCCTATCGAAAGCAACTGCGAACCTCGGCTTGGGTTAAACTCGGTGCGCAAACATCATGCGCATCATTGTCATCCTGTTCCTACTTGTCATCCTGGGCAGCCTGGGTTCGGCGCTGTATTACATGCTCAAGGACCGCGGCACCACGGAACGCACCGCCAAGGCACTGACGGTCCGCGTCGCGCTGTCGGTTATCCTGTTCCTGCTGCTGATGATCGGTTTCCAGACCGGCCTGATCACCACGCGGCTTTGAGCCGGCAGCGGATTTGACCGCGGCCGGACAACCCCGTTCGGGCGGCATCACCCTGCCCTGAAAAAAAACGCCGCGTTTGCCGCGGCGCCCAACCCCCGAGCAGGGGACCTCCTCCCCGTGCGAGACGCGCTTTACACGTGACTCCGGTTTGCGCGACCCGCTTGCCTTGTCCTTACAGCCAGTACACCACCACGAACAGCAGCAGCCAGACCACGTCGACAAAGTGCCAGTACCAGGCCACGCCTTCAAAGCCGAAATGGTTTTCCGGGGTGAAGTGGCCGGCGACGCTGCGGAACAGTATGACCCACAGCATGATCGTGCCCACGGTCACGTGAAAACCGTGGAATCCGGTAAGCAGGTAGAAGGTCGCTCCGTAAGCCCCCATGTCCAGCTTGAGGTTGAGATCCCGGTAGGCATGCACGTATTCATAGATCTGGAAGCCCAGGAAGATCATGCCCAGTGCAATGGTCAGCACCAGCCCCCAGATCAGTTGCCAGCGGCTGTTTTTCAGCAGCCCCCAGTGCGCCCAGGTGATGGTCACACCCGACATCAGCAGCAACGCGGTATTCAGCGCCGGGATTCCCCAGGCACCCATCGGCGAGAAGGTTTCCTTGATGGCCGGTCCGGTCGCCGGCCAATCCGCCTTGAAGCCGGGCCACAGCAGTTCCTGGTGCTCCAGGGAGCCCAGGTCGGGCACCGAAATCACCCGCATGTAGAACAGCGCGCCGAAGAAGGCCGCAAAGAACATCACCTCCGAGAAAATGAACCAGCCCATGCCCCAGCGGAAGGACACGTCGACCTGCTTGTTGTACTTGCCCGACTCCGACTCGTGTGCAACGGCGGTAAACCAGCCGGCGAACATGAAAAACAGGATCAGGAACCCGATGCCGAGCAGGACATAGCCCAGCGTCATCTTGTTGACGGAGAACGAGGCACCGAAGCCGAGGAATCCCAGCGCGACCGAGGCCACGATCGGCCAGTGCGACGGTTGCGGCAGGAAGTAGTTGCCTGAAGCTTGACTGGACATGTTTGTTTCTCCCCTGATTCCCTTTGATCGATTACCGCGCGCCGGTCAGCGGATGACCAGTTGCACGACGCTCACCACCGTGAGCACAAAAAGCGCTGCCGCCATGACACCGACAATAATGACCTGCAACGGCGAAACCTCGAGTTTCTCGTGTTCGGCACGCTTGCGTATCCCGAGAAAGGCCGAGAGCACCATGCGCACCACCTCGAACAGCGTGGCCTTGCGCGGGGCCCGGTCCATCATCACGCCCTCCATCAGCCCTGCCCGCCCCTGGCCGGCGCCGTCGATGCACCCTTGACCTCGAAAAAGGTGTAGGACAGCGTGATGGTGCTCAGGTCCGCGGGCAGCGTCGAGTCAATCACGAACTGGACCGGCATGCGCTTGCCCTCGCCGGCCTGCAGCGGCTGCTGGGTGAAACAGAAACACTCCAGCTTCTTGACGAAGGGCGCGGCATGCTTGGGCCCGTAGCTCGGAATGGCCTGGCCGACGATGGCCTTGTCACCGTTGTTCTTCACTTCGTATTCAATCTGGATCATCTCGCCCGGATGCACGCGGACGCTGCGCTGCACCGGCCGGAAATCCCACTCGAGACCGTGCGAGTTGGCATCGAACTCCAGCGTCACCCAGCGCGTCTTGTCGACCTGCGTGTTCTCGACGGCGGCTGCGGGCTTGATCAGGTTGTTGATCCCGGTGACCTCGCAGATTTTCTCGTAGAACGGCACCAGCGCGAAGCCGAAACCGAACATCGCAACCGCGAAAATCGAAAGCCGGACCATCAGCCGGCGGTTGGCTTTTTCCCGTTTCATCGTGCGAGCAGGTAGTACTTGATCATCACGCCGAAGAAGAAACCGGCAACAATCAGCCACAGCACGGTCGCCGTGCGCCGATTGTTGCGTTTGACTTCGGCAGGAACCATCGCTTACTTGATCACCGGCGGCGTTTCAAAGCTGTGCCAGGGCGCCGGGGTGGGCAGGTGCGTCCACTCCAGGCTGTCCGCGCCCTCCCAGGGTTTTTCCGGGGCCTTTTCTCCGCTGCGGATGCACTTGATGACGATGTAGAGGAAGAGCAGCTGCGACAGCCCGAAGCCCCAGGCACCGATCGAGGAAATCATGTTGAACTCGGTGAACTGCACGGCATAGTCGGGAATCCGCCGCGGCATCCCGGCAAGGCCGAGGAAGTGCTGCACGAAGAAAGTGACGTTGAAGAACACCAGCGACAGCCAGAAATGCCACTTGCCCAGCGTCTCGTTGTACATCCTGCCCGTCCATTTCGGCAGCCAGAAGTAGATGCCGGCAAAGGCCGAGAACAGCGCTCCCGCCACCATCACGTAATGGAAGTGCGCCACCACGTAGTAGGTGTCATGCAACTGCACGTCCACCGGGGTGATCGACAGCACCAGTCCGGTAAAGCCGCCCAGCGTGAACAGGAACAGGAAGCCGATCGCGAACAGCATCGGCGTCTCGAAGGTCAGCGACCCCTTCCACATGGTAGCCACCCAGTTGAACACCTTGACACCCGTGGGTACCGCGATCAGCGTCGTCGCATACATGAAGTAGAGCTGGGCCTCGACCGGCATGCCGGCGGTGTACATGTGGTGCGCCCAGACCATGAACGACAGGATCGCGATCGAGGCCGTGGCGTAGACCATCGAGGCGTAGCCGAACAGCGGCTTGCGCGAGAATGCGGGAATCACCTGCGACACCACGCCGAAGGCGGGGATCGCGATGATGTAGACCTCGGGATGGCCGAAGAACCAGAAAATGTGCTGATAGAGCACCGGGTCGCCGCCGCCCGCCGCGTTGAAGAAGTGGGTGCCGAAGTGGCGGTCGGTGAGCGTCATCGTCACCGCGCCGGCCAGCACCGGCATCACCGCGACCAGCAGGTAGGCGGTGATCAGCCAGGTCCAGCAGAACAGCGGCATCTTCATCAGCGTCATGCCGGGGGCGCGCATGTTGAGGATGGTGGTGATGATGTTGATCGAGCCCATGATCGACGAGATGCCGAGGATGTGCACGGCGAAAATCGTCAGGTCCATCGCCGGGCCGGCCTGGGTCGACAGCGGCGCATACATGGTCCAGCCCACGCCGGCGCCGCCTCCGGGCATGAACTGGGCGGCGACCAGCAGCAGCGCTGCCGGCGGCAGCAGCCAGAACGACAGGTTGTTCATCCGCGGGAAGGCCATGTCGGGCGCGCCGATCTGCATCGGGATCAGCCAGTTCGCGAAACCGACGAAGGCCGGCATGATCGCGCCGAACACCATGATCAGGCCGTGGTAGGTGGTCATCGAGTTGAAAAAGTCCGGCTGCACGATCTGCAGGCCGGGCTGGAACAGCTCGGAGCGGATGATCAGCGCCATGACGCCGCCGACCAGGAACATCGTGAAGCTGAACCACAGGTACATCGTGCCGATGTCCTTGTGGTTGGTCGACTTGACCCAGCGCATGATCCCCGTGGGATGGCCGTGGGCGTGATCGTCGTGACCGTGGTGTGCGTGTGCTGCTTCCATTTGGGAGTCTCCTGGAGCCTGTATTCGTTGCTTGCCGGTTAGCGCAGCGCCTTGACTTCGGCGGGGGCGACCATGTCGCCGGTCTTGTTGTTCCAGCTGTTGCGGGTATAGGTCATCACCGCGGCCAGATCAACATCCGACAGGTGCTTGAACGCGTTCATCGCCGTGCCCTGCTTGCCGTTGAGCACCAGCTTGATCTGGTCCTCCTTCGGACCGGCGACCAGCTTCGACCCGGAGAGCGCCGGGAAAGCACCGGGCACCCCCATGCCGGTCGCCTGGTGGCAGGCGACGCAATTCTGGGCATAGACCTTCTCGCCGTGGGCCTTGAGGTCCTCGGCAGTCCATGTCTTGGTGGGATCGACCTTGGCCGCCGCCGCCTTCTTCTGCTGGGCATTCACCCAGGCGGTGTATTGCGCCGGCTCCATGACTTCAACGACGATGGGCATGAAACCGTGGTCCTTGCCGCAGAGTTCCGCGCACTGGCCACGGTAGATGCCGGCCTTCTCGGCCTTGAACCAGGTGTCGCGGATGAAGCCCGGCACGGCGTCCTGCTTCACCGCCAGCGCCGGCACGTACCAGGCATGGATCACGTCAGCCGCGGTGGTCAGCACGCGGATCTTCTTGCCGACCGGCACCACGACATGGTTGTCGGTTTCCAGCAGGTAATGCGGGTTGGCCTTGCGGCCGGCAACGTCACTGCCG
Organism: Burkholderiales bacterium; assembly: GCA_019634975.1. Classification (GTDB taxonomy): domain Bacteria; phylum Pseudomonadota; class Gammaproteobacteria; order Burkholderiales; family SG8-41. The sequence continues at coordinate 128,744 of JAHCAI010000002.1, read as the reverse complement.
TCGATCTGCGCGCGCGGGGTGGACAGCCGGCTGTAGAAGCTGATGCCCTCGCCCTCGCCCTTCAGGTAATCGTATCCCCACATCCACTGGTAGCCGGTGGCCTTGATGGTGATGTCGGGCTCGGAGGTATCACGCATCGCAATCAGCGTGCCGGTCGCCGGCACCGCGAGTGCGATCAGGATCACGAAGGGGATCAGCGTCCACGCGACCTCCACCGCAGTGTTCTCGTGGAACTGGGCGGCCTTGTGCCCCACCGATTTGCGGTGCTTGAACACCGCGTAGAACATGAAGCCGAAGACGCCGACGAAAATGATGAAGCAGATGACCGTGATGATCGTGTGCAGGTCGTAGATCTTCTCGCCCAGCAGGGTATGCGGCGTCTGCAGGTTGAGCTGGTAATGCTTGAGCTCAGCCCAGGCCGCCGCCGACCAGAAAAACAGCGCTGCCGCTGCCGCCCAACCCTTGATCCCCTTGATACCCATTCTTCCCCCGCTCGAAAAACCCGATTGATCCGTCATGCCCGGTGACTGCCGAGGTGACTGCGCAGCTCGCGCGCCAGCAACTGGCGCCCCTCGTCGCTGCAGTACCGCCCGATCTCCACCGTCCTGCCGTGGGAGCGCAGAGCCAGCCTGCCGGCATTGCCGGTCACCACCCGCGCCCAGCCACGATGAAATTCAAACTGCTCCGCCAAGCCCCGCTCCCGGACTTCCACCAGAATGCGGTCACCCTGCACGGCGACGCGCTCGAAATCCCCGGCGCGACGCAGAAAAACCGCGGCCGCAGTCAGCAGCGCGGCCATCTCCAGCCCTGCAAAAGGAATGATCATCCAGGCCCCCGCAACCGCGAACCCTGCCGCAATCAGCAGCGACAGCAGGCACAGCGAGCCGAAAACCCAGGCAAACGTGCGCAATTCGAGCGAACCGGCATGGCGTCTGAAATACGTGAACCCGGCGCCTTCCTGTTCCAGAATCGACTCGAAAACGGGATGTGTCATCACCGGCGCCGGCCATTCCTTTTCAAACGCGCGGACTGTAGCACACCGGAGGGGGCGTCGCAATCGAAAAGCCCCCTGAAAACAGTCGGTTTTCCCTCTCAAATGCGCGCATTCAGGATGTTTATGTCGAGCGTACGGGACAGTCGCTCGGGACGCGGATCGCGGACATGCGGCACAACGCCGAGCAGCGGTGCCGCAAGCCGCTCGCGCAAAGCATCCAGGTTCCGGGCGCTGCGCGGCATCCGCGGATCGATGCGGTTGGCAATCCAGCCGGCGAGCCGGAGTCCGCGATGCTGCATCGCATCTGCTGTCAGCAGCGCATGGTTCAGGCAGCCCAGACGCAGTCCCACCACAAGAACCACCGGCAAACCGAGGCGGCGCGGGATGTCCGAGGCGCAGCTGCGCCGGCCCAGCGGCACCAGCAGCCCGCCGACACCTTCGACAACGACAACGTCGGCCGCGCACCCGAGTCGCCGGTAGCCGGCGGCGATGGCGGACAGGCGGATCGGCACCCCCGCCTCCGCGGCGGCGATATGCGGTGCGATCGGCGGCGCAAAACAGTACGGGTTGATCGCCTGCGGCGTCACTCCGATGCTGGAGGCCGCCAGCAACTGCGCGACGTCGTCGTTGTGCCAGGCGCCCCTGCGCCGCGTCGCCCCTGCAGCGACCGGCTTCATGCCGACCGCCCGCAGGCCCAGTCCGGCGAAGCCGTGCAGCAGGGCACAGGCCGCCAGCGTCTTGCCGACGCCGGTATCCGTGCCCGCGACAAACAGGCCGCGCGCCGTCGCCGAAAGCCGCTCAGCCATGGTCCACCGCCTTGATGTCGATCACCGGCCTGCCGCCGGGCCCGGTGCGCGGCAGCGGTTTCCAGGCATGTCCGTAGATCACCTCGAAGGTCGCCGGCAGCTTGCCGTCATGGCGCAGTCGCTCGTAGTTGCGCTCGACGGCCGAAAGCCAGGCTCGGGCCGAGAGCGTACGCGGCCGGCCCGCGGTGGCATTGCGCGCGCCGATGGCCTGCAGGTCGCGCATCACCGCGCGCACGTCATCGTAGGTCAGCGTGAACATTTCCATGTCGATCACCGGATCCGCGAAGCCGGCCTTGACCAGCATGTCGCCGATGTCATGCATGTCGGTGAAGCGGCTGACGCGCGTGTGCGCATCGGCATCGGGCTGGGCTGCGCGCAGTTCCTTCAGCGTGTCCGGGCCGAAGGTCGTGAACAGAAACAGGCCGCCGGGCGCCAGCACACGGCGCATTTCGGCAAAAGCCCGGGGCAGGGAATTGACCCACTGCAGCGCGAGGCTGCTCCATGCGAGATCGACGCTTGCGCCGGCGAGCGGCAACTGCTCGAGGTCTCCGCAAACCAGTCGCGGCACCCGGCCCAGCAGGCGCCGCAGCCACGGCTGGCTGGCGCGCGCGTGCCGCAGCATGCCGGGCGCGATGTCCAGCGCGAACAGCTGCGCCGCCGGATAACGCCGGGTGAGTCCCGGCCAGGCATTGCCGGTGCCGCTGCCGGCATCAAGAATGCGTGACGGGGAGTGACGGATGAAGTCCAGGCGCTCCAGGCTGCGCCGGCACACCTCGTGCTGCAGCACCGCGGCGGCATCATAGGTCGTCGCGGCGCGGTCGAAGGCACGGCGCACCGCGCGCTTGTCGATGGTGTATTCAGGATTCATTGCAGAACTCGGCTATCCGGGCGCTGACACGCACAGCATCGGAAACAAAAGGAACATGGGCGGCACCGGCGATGCGGGTGCTGCGCGCATCCGGCAGCGCTGCGGCGAGGAAGTCGGCGGCAGCCGGCGGAACCAAGCTGTCGCCGTCGCCATGGATCACCAGCACCGGTTGCGCGATATCCGGCAACTGCGCGCGCAGGTCGACTTCGCGCAGCCAGTCCAGCATCCTCAGCAACCGTGCCTGCGCCGCGGGGGCGCGTGCGCCGAGCAAACGTTCCAGCTGCCGGATGACCGTGCGCGCCTGCGCGTCGCCGCGGGTCTCCAGCAGCCGGAAACGGCGCAGCGCGGCGCCCGCGTTTTCCGCCACGGCGGCCGCGAAGGACTCGAACTCTGCCGGCGCCATGCCATGCGGCCAGTCGCTGCCGGCGACGAACTTCGGCGTGGCGGCAAACAGGACCAGGCCTTCGACCTGGTCGGGATGACGCCGCGCCCAGGACAGCGCGAGCTGGCCGCCGAGCGACCAGCCGCCGAGCAGGCAACGCCGCGGCGCCGCGGCGGCGAGGCACTCCACGGCCTCGTCAAAGCTGCCACTGCCCTCGATATCCGGCGCCTGGACGTCAAAACGTCCGCCGAGCAGCGCCCGGAGTCCGGCCCAGACGCCGCCATGCGCGCCCCAGCCATGCAGGAGCACCAGCGGAGTCCCGCTGCTCATGCCGCCTGCCGCAGCGCGTCGACCAGGCGGTCGACGTCGCCGGCTTCATGGTCCGCGGACAGCGAGATGCGCAGGCGCGCGGTGCCCTGTGGGACCGTCGGCGGCCGGATGGCCGGCACCAGCAGGCCCTGTTCGGCAAGCCGCGCCGAAAGCGCCAGCGCCTCGGCGTTGCCGCCGACCAACAGGGGTTGTATCGGCGTGTCCGAAGGCAGCAGCCGCCATGGAGAATCCCGCAGCCCCTGCTTCAGCCGCGAAACCAGCTGGTGCAGCCGATCGCGCCGCCACTGCTCCTCCCCGATGATGCGCAGGCTCTCCAGCAACGCATGCGCCAGCAGGGGCGGTGTTGCCGTGGTGTAGATATAGCTGCGCGCCTGTTGCACCAGGCTTTCGACCAGCACCTCGCTGCCGGCGACGAAAGCACCGGCCACGCCGGCCGCCTTGCCCAGCGTCGCCATGTAAATCAGGTGATCGGAGCGGATGCCGAAATGTGCCGCCGTGCCGCGCCCCCGCTTGCCAAGCACGCCGAAGCCATGAGCGTCATCGATCAGCAGGCAGGCATCATGGCGCGCGCAGATCCCGAGCAACTCGGGAACCGGGGCGATATCCCCGTCCATGCTGAACACCGCGTCCACGATGACCAGCCGCCGGCGCGCCGGCGTGTTGATGAGCTGCCGTTCCAGTGCGGCAAGGTCGTTGTGCGGGAAACGCCGGAAGGCCGCACGCGACAGCAGCGCGGCATCGTTGAGCGACGCGTGGTTCAGGCGGTCGGAAAATACCGCGTCGCCGCGGCCCGCAAGTGCGCTGACCACGCCGATGTTCGCCATGTACCCCGTCGAAAACAGCAGCGCACGCGGCAGGCCGGTGAAAGCCGCCAGCGCCAGTTCGAGCTCGTGATGCGCGGCCGCATGGCCGAGGATCAGGTGGGAGGCGCCGGCACCGACGCCATGCAGCTCCGCCCCCTCTTTTGCCGCAGCCACGATCCGCGGATCGGAGGCGAGCCCGAGATAATCGTTGGAACAGAACGCGAGATAGTCGCGGCCGTCGACCCGGACATGCGCACGCTGCGGCGATTCCAGCAGCCTGCGCCGGCGGCGCAGGCCTTCGCCGTCGCGGGCCGCGAGTTCCGCGGCCAGTTCGGCATGCAGTGTCACAAAGCGGGGCCGCGCCGCTCAGGACGCGGACGGATTCATCGGCTGCAGGCCGAGCCGCTCGAACAGCGCCCGGTCATTGTCGACATCCGGATTGCCGGTAGTCAGCAGCTTCTCGCCGTAGAAAATCGAGTTCGCGCCGGCAAGAAAACACAGCGCCTGTACCGCGTCGCCCATCTCTTGGCGGCCGGCCGACAGGCGCACCATGGCCTTGGGCATGGTGATGCGCGCGCAGGCGATGGTGCGCACGAATTCCAGCGGATCCAGCGCTTCCGTGCCATGCAGCGGTGTTCCCGGCACCTGCACCAGGTTGTTGATCGGCACCGATTCCGGGTAGGGATCCATGTTGGCGAGCTGGGCAATCAGCGTCGCCCGCGCCCTGCGAGTCTCGCCCATGCCGACGATGCCGCCGCAGCAGACATGCAGCCCGGCCTCGCGCACCTGCTCCAGGGTATCGATGCGGTCACCGTATTCGCGGGTGGAAATGATGTTGGCGTAATTGTCGGCGGCCGTGTCGATGTTGTGGTTGTAGTAGTCGAGGCCCGCATCGCGCAGCTGCGCGGCCTGGCCGGGCTTGAGCATGCCCAGCGTGGCGCAGGTTTCCATGCCGAGGCCGCGCACCGCCTTCACCATCGCCACCACCTTGTCGAGGTCGCGCTGCTTCGGGCCGCGCCAGGCCGCGCCCATGCAAAAGCGCGTCGCGCCCTTTTCACGCGCCAGCTTCGCCGCGGCCACCACCTCGTCGACCGACAGCGTGTCCTGGTTCTCCACGCCGGTGTGGTAGCGCGCCGACTGCGGGCAATAGCCGCAATCCTCGGAACAGCCGCCGGTCTTAATCGACAGCAACGTCGACAGCTGCACCGCGTTCGGATTGAAGTGCTCGCGGTGCACCTGCTGCGCGCGGAACAGCAGGTCATTGAAAGGCAGCTCGAACAGCGCTTCGATGGCCGCCACGGTCCAGCGCGGGGCGTCGGCGGAAACATCCGCCGCTTCGTTGAGGGGAGAAGTGCCCATGATGGTGTCCATGACCGGTCGTTCCTATAAAAAGTCAATAAAAACAATGAGTTATGTCGATACATTATCGCGGAATGCGGGATGCTTGTCAAATTCGGCGGGCTCATTGCTTGACAAGTTGCGGGCCGTGCTGTGGTCTCGCCTGCGCGGCTACTGCCTGCTCTGCAGTGCCGCAGCCGCGCGCGAAGGCCTTTGCGCAGGCTGCGCGCGCGACCTGCCCTGGCTGGATCCGGCGGTGTGCAGCAGCTGCGCCCATCCGCTGCCCGAACCCGGACTCTGCGGCCGCTGTATCGCCGATCCGCCGCACTACGACCAGGTCATCGCCGCCTGCCGCTACGCCTATCCGCTCGACGCCCTGATCCAGTCCTACAAGTACCGCGGACGCCTCGCTGCGGCTCCGGCACTCGCCGCGCTGCTGGCGGGACGCATCCGCTCGCGCCCCGACCTGATCGTGCCGATGCCGCTGGCGGCGCAGCGGCTGCGCGAGCGCGGATTCAACCAGGCGCTGGAACTGGCGCGGATCATCGGCAGGCAGCTCGACGCCCCGGTGAGCGCGGGGCTGTGCATCAAGAGCCGCGACACTCCACCGCAATCCCGCCTGCCATGGAAGGCGCGCCAACGGAACATCCGCGGCGCCTTTGTCGTGCTGGGGTCAGTCGAGGGCTGCCACGTCGCCGTGGTCGACGACGTGCTCACCACCGGCGCGACGCTCAGCGAGCTCGCGCGCAACCTGAAGCGCGCGGGAGCGGCCCGCGTGACGGGCTACGTAATCGCGCGCACCGTCAGCCGCTGATCCGGCGGGCAGTGCTCAGCGCAGGCGCTGTTCGGCGAAAGCCTGCAGCTCCGCCGACAGGTTGCCGCTGGCCTTGGCACGGCGGTAGGCCTCCTGGGCCTCGGCACTGCGGCCCAGCGCCTCCAGCGATACGCCCAGACCGAGCAGCCACACACCGACGCCACCGCGCTGGCGCAGTGCGCGCTCGAACTGCGCCACTGCTTCGGCATGCTTCTGCTGGCGTTGCAGCAGGCCGGCATAAAACGCGACATAGTCCGGGCTGGCGCCGGGATACTCCAGGCTGCGCGCCAGCGTCCTTGCGCCGGCATCAAGGTCCCCGCCATCGAGCTGCAGGCGTGCCAGGGTCATCGCGAAACCGTGCTGTGCCGGCGCGAGCTGCAGCCCTTCCTGCAGCACCCTGATCGCATCCGCGTGGCGGCGCCCGTCGAGCAGCACGCCCACCAGCGCCTGGCGTGCCGCGTGATGTCCCGGGTCAAGCTGCAGCGCATTTTCGAAGGCACCGCGTGCCTCGGCGAACTGCCCCTGGTGCAGGGCCGCGCTGCCGCGGGCGAACTCGGCATCGGCGCGCTGCCGCGGCGTCGGTTCGCGCAACTGCTTGTCGATCTCCGCCGGCGGCGCTGCAACCGGTGCCGGCGGCGTCGCTGCTTTCTCCACCGCCGGACGCTCGCTCGCAGGCGGCTTGGTAATCGGTCGCGGCGCTGCGGCGGGTGCGGGTGCCGCCTCGGCCACCGGCTTCGGCGCAGGCGCCGCCGCGCTGCGCGGCGCCACCACTGCGGCGGTCGGGACCGGTGGCGGCACTTCCGGCGTGCTCTCCGGAAACGGCGAAAGGTCCAGCGTCAGACGGCGGGCAATCCACTCGTCGGGGCGGGGCTCGGCTTCCGCCGCCGCGGGCGGCGGCACCGCGGCTGCGACCGGCGGCGGCACAGGTTCTGCGGGCCGCTGCATCCACCACCAGGTGCCCGCGGCAAGCGCGGCAAGCACCGCCAGCCCCGCAGCGATGCCGGCCAGCGGCAACGCGCGCGCAGGCGAGGCTTCCGGCAGGGCACGGACATGATCGGGAATGCGGTTGCGCTCGGCACCCGAGGCGCGCCGGCGCTCGAGCTCCACCAGCATCTGGTTGATCACGCTCATTGCAGGTACGCCAGGGTCGCGCCCGCCGCCAGCAGGATGCCGGCCGCCGCGGCCAGCCACCAGCGGCGCGGTGCCGGCGCCGCCGCCGGCGTGTCCGCCGCCGCGCTGCGCACATGCTGGGCCTGCACCTGCTGCACGCCCTCGCCGAAAGCGAGCAGCAACGACTTGTGGGCGATGATGTTGACCAGACGCGGCACGCCGCGGCTGGCACGGTGCAGCTGCCGCACCGCCGCCGGAAGGAACAGGCGGCTGCCGCGATAGCCGGCCACGCGCAGGCGGTGCGCCAAATACTGCTCCACCTCGGATGCGCCGAGCACCGACAGCCGGTACTGGAAAGTGATGCGCTGGCGCAGCTGGCGTATCGATTCCTGGGCGAGGCGGTCATCAAGCTCGGGCTGCCCGAAAAGCACGACCTGCAGCAGCTTGCGCTTCTCGGTCTCGAGGTTGGTCAGCAGGCGCAGCGCCTCCAGCGTCTCCTGCGGCATCGCCTGCGCCTCGTCCATGCAGGCCACCACGGTCTTTCCCGCCCGCGCAAAATCGAGCAGCGCGTGATTCAGCTCGCGCAGCAGGTGATGGTGGTCGGCCTGACGGTCGAGCTTCACCCCCAGTTCCTCGGCGAGCGCGAACATCAGGGTCTGCGGATCAAGATAGGGGTTGGGGATATAGGCCGAGACGAAACGCCCAGGATCCAGCGCCCGCAAAAAGCGCCGGCACAGCAGGGTCTTGCCGGTGCCGACCTCCCCGGTGACCTTCATGAAACCCTCGCCGTTGCGCGCGGCGACGAGCAGCGTGTTCAACGCTTCCTGGTGGGAATTGCAGGCGTAGGCAAAGCTGGTGTCCGGCGTAATGCCGAACGGGGGTTCACGCAGGCCGAAGTGCGCTTCGTACATGGCGCAAGCGTATCACCGTTGCGGCTCCGCTGCGCCCATGGCCCGGATGCGGTCCCGCGTCTGCTGCAGGTCTTCCTGCCAGTTGCGGTCGCTATGGATGATGGTCGGCTTCAACAGGATCACCAGCTCGCTTTTGACATTGCTGGAATCGCGCTGCCGGAACAGGTTGCCCACGCCCGGCGCATCGCCGACCCCCGGCACCTGGCTGCGGCCGTTGACCGACTGCTGGCGCATCAGGCCGCCGATGGCAACGATGTTGCCGTCCTGCACGCGCACGATGGTATCGGTCTCGTTGACATCGCTGGAGGCCAGCGGCAGCGTGAAGGAACCCAGGCTGCCGAGGTCGATGACCTTGCGCCGCTCGACGACGCTGCTCACCGAGGGATGGATGTGCAGGATGATGTTGTTGTTGCCGTCGATCTGCGGCGTGACATCCAGCGCGATGCCCGAGAAGAAGGGCGCGACGGTGATCGTCGGCGTCACCGTGGTGTTGGTGCCGCTGGTGCTCGAGGTGGTGCTGACGTTGGTCACGAAAAAGTCGTCGGTGCCGACCTTGAGCACGGCCTTCTGGTTGTTGATGGTCGCCACCCGCGGGCTCGACAGCACGTTGACGCCGCCCTGGGTTTCGAGGAATGACAGCAGCGCCGCGAAGTTCTGGGTCTGCAGCGCGAGCCCGAAAATGCCGCCCGCCGCACCGGTGCCCAATGCCAGCGCCCCCGCCACCCCGGCGGCCGCGCCGCCGCTCAGCGCGGAGTTGCTGAGCACCGTGCCGTCGGCCGAGCGCGCCGTCGGTGCGCTGATCGGACCGCTGCGGTTCAGGGTCGCGCCCGGCGCCAGCACGCCGGCGCCGAAGCTGGTGCTGCCGTCGCGGAATCCGGCCCAGTTGATGCCCGCCTGGTAACCGTCGCGCAGCGTGACCTCGATGATCTTCGCCTCCAGCACGACCTGGCGCTCGACGATCAGCTGCATCGATTTCAGGAACTTCTCGACGCCGCGCAGTTCGGTCGGCATCGCGCGCACCACGACCACGCCCGACTGCGCATTGACCACCACGCTGCGCCCGGCGCCGCCGCCGAGGATGGCGTTCAGCGATTTCTGGATGTCGCCCCAGAAATCCGAATCGGAAGTGGTGGTCACCCGCGTGCTCTCCGCCGCCCGCGTGTTGCCGGCGCCGGTCGGACCGGTCGTCGGCACCGGCACGCTGCCCGGAGCGGGAGTCCCCGGGCTCGACGGCGCATCGGTGATCGAGCCGGAGCTGACGCGGGTCTGGGTCTGCCCGCGGCGCTGGGCCTGCAGGTAGTTGACCTGGAATATGCGCGTCTGTAGGGTCGCGGGCAGGACGATGATGCGGTTGCCCTGCACGTTGTAATCAAAACCATAGAGGTCGCGCAGGGTATCCAGCGCCTCGGTCACCGTGACATCCTTCAGGTGCACCGAGATCTCGCCCTTGACGTCGGGATGCAGCACCATGCTGTAGCGGGTGCCGGAGACGATCGCCATGAACACCTGGCCCGCCGGCGCATTGTTGACCGACAGGTCGAAACGGGTTTCCGGCTTCTGCACGTCGGCGCGCGGCATCTCCAGCACCAGCGGCGGCAGCAGCGCCTGGCTGACCGCTTCCGGCGTCACCGGCCTGCGCTCGCTGGCCGCCTGATCGAGTTCACGCAGTATCGTGTCCTGCGCCGCATTGGGACGTTGCGGCATGTCCGCGCAGCCCGCGACTAAAACCATCATCGCGACCGTCATCCAGCGTTGCATGTCATTGCGCCTGTTCATCATCATTTTTTCGTTTTCCCGGCTGCAGCCCCGGCTCCCCCGCGCACGCCCTTGTCCGCGGGGCGCTTTTCCACCTGCGGATAAAGGCTCAGCACTATTTTTTCCGTTCCGTCCCTCAGTTCGGCTTCGCTGTCGGTGAGCCGCACCAGCCGCGCCGAACCGTAGCGCCCGCCCAGCGGCACCACCTGCCCGCTGATCATCGCCACCTTGCGGCCGGGCGAGAGCATCACCGACTGCAGCACCGGTCCACCCGCCGGAACCGCACTGCCCGCCGGCGCCGCCACTGCAGCCGGCGGTCGCGTCGGATCCGCAAGACCCTGTGCGGCACCCGCCACCGCGTGCAGCGTGCCCGCCAGAATCAGGCCCGGTTTCAGGATGGAAAGGTTCATACGACCAGCCACGCCCTGTTCAGGCTCAGGGTATGCAATGTCAGGGTCAGGCGCAACCGCGGATGGGCGCTGGCATCGAGCTCGGCCTTGCCCCAGAACAGCTGCCAGGGCAGGGCCTCCAGCCGCTTCAGGTAGGCATGCAGCTCGCCGTATGAGCCTTCGACCTGGATCTCGAAACTGTGCTGGAAAATGCCGCGTCCGCCGTCCGCCGCCTGCGCCTGGGCGTCGGCGGCCTTCGCCGCGCCATTGGTCCGGTATAGCTGCACCGGCAGCTTGCGCAGGCTCACCAGCGCGAGCCCGCGATCCTTGCCCAGCACGCCTTCGAGCAGCCGCGACACCTGGTCCGGCGGCACCAGCTGCTTCTGCAATCCCTGCAGGCGCTGGTCCATTTCCGCGATCTGCCGACGCAGTTCGTCGCGGTAGCGCCGCTTCACCTCGTCCGGATCTTCCTGGGCACGGCTGCCGGCAAGCGCCATTTCTCCGGCCCGGATCGCCGCGCGCGCCTCGGTGAGCTGCCCGGACAGGCGTTTGTGCTGGACCGCCATCGGCGACAGCGACAGGGTGTCGACCAGCAGCACCACCGCCGCCACGCCGAGCCCGGTGATCAGCGCGCGTTCGCGCAGCGTGCGCGCGTCGAACAGCGCATTCCAGTGCTGCCAGCGTTCGAGCAGCGGGGCCATCATTTGCGCGCCCCCTCGGCCGCAGGCTTGTCGCCGGCGTTCACGGTCATCAGCACGAATTCGATGTACGGCGGCACTTCCGGTTTGCTGTCCGCATCCCGGGCCGGCAGTGCCTGCGGCCGCCGCATCTCCAGGGTCGCGAACTCACGGCCCTGCAGCACCGGCTCGCGGTTCAGGCGCTGGATGTACGCCGGCACCAGGTCCGGCGCCATCACCCGTCCCTGGATCGCCACTTCGCCGGCGCCGCCCACCGTGAATCCGGTCAGCCACAGGCCGTCGAGTGCCTGGCGCGAGAACGCCTGGAAGTAGCCGGCAAAACCGCTGCGGTTGCCGAGTCCGCCGCCCTCAAGCACCGTCATGCTTTCGCGCGCCGCCTTCAGTTCGGTCTCGAGACGCTGCACTTCCGCCTCGAGCCCGGCATTCGCCGATTTGGTCTTGCCGTCCTCCTTCAGGCGCGCGGTGTAGGCGGTCTGCGCCTTCAGCAGCGTGCGCGCGGAAGCAAGCTCCTGCTGCAGGCCCGCGAGCTGCTGCGCGCTGTAGAAATGCATGCCGGCCATCACCACGGCAGATGCCGCCACCAGCGCCAGCGCGCGGCCCAGCGTCAGCAGCTGCCGCTGCCTGCGGAAAGCCGGCCCGAGCAGGTTGATGTACTGGCGCATCAGACCGCCGCCCCTTCGCGCAGCGCGGCGCCGATCATCTGCAGGCATTGCGACTGGCGCAGCGGATCGCGCAGTTCGGGTACGCCGGGAAAGTCCATGACCTGCTCCAGATCGAGCAGGCTTACCGGCACTGTCAGGTTGGCGCCCAGATACTCGGCGAGGCGATCGCCATCGGACACCTGTGAAATCACCAGCCGCGATACCGACACGCTGCGGAACTGGCGGTCGAAATGATCCAGCGAACGCTGCAGTTCCAGCGCGATGCGGTCATAACGCTCGGTCTCGTCGGCCCCGGCGACAAAGTCGCGCAGCGCGACATCGATGCGGCGCGCCTGGTACAGCTCGCCGCCACTGCTGAAGGTCAGCAACGCCCCGCTGTCGTCAAAGCAGAGCAGCGCCAGGCCGCGCCCCTCCTGCTCGAACAGCGTCGCCAGGTTGCGCTGGGCCAGCTCGGGCACGTCGATCACCTCGAGATCGATGTCGGCATCGTTAAAGGGCTTCACCGCCGCCGCGACCAGCTCGTTGCGCGCGGCCACCGCCAGCATTTGCGCCGGACGTCCGGCCGCGTCCGCGCCCGGCACGCGCACTGCATCCACCGCGGCGGCTTCCACCGGATAATCGATCAAATCCTTCAGCGACCAGCGCACCGCATGGCGCGCTTCGCTGGCGGGCACATTGGGCGCATCAACGGTGAGCCACTGGTAATCACCGGGTTTGAGCAGCGTCGTGCACTGGTAGCGCTCCAGGTGCAGTTCCTTGCGCAAGCGGCGCAGCGTGTCCGAATCACTGCCCTCCTTGCGGAAGGATTCGCAGAGCAGGATCTCCGGGCGCGGTTTGCCTTCGAACAGCACATGAGAAAGGTCAACGCGATCCGCATGCAGATTCAGGCACAACCATCCCGGACGTCTTTTTTTGCCGAACAAATTCATGCTGTTCGCTGCCCTGTCTCCGGATCGCGTGATTGCGACAAATTACTTAATAATATCATAAGCTTGTACCACACAAGTTTTTAATAATTTTCTCTCATAAATATCCGTTCGTCCGCGCCCGGGCGGATGCCGAACCGCGCACGGGCCGCCGGATCGCGGTCATAAGCCGAACCGCACCACTGGCTGCGCAGCCAGGGCTGGTCACCCGGGCCGGCAGCTGGCGCAAACGCCGGACAGGCTGCCGCAGTGCCGCCGTCACCCAGGTTGACTGCGAGATCCACGCTGCCGTTGTTGCCGGCACCCGGCGCGCCGAGCACGATCGCGCCGCGCCCCGAAGCAAGCGGCGTGACCGATGTCACGGATGTCTCGCCCGAATCGAGATTGCCGATGTAATTGCCCATGCCCACATTGCCCGGCGCGATTGCAGTGCAACTGTCCAGCGTGTTCGTTGCAAAGAACGTGCCTGTCCAGTACTGGGCCTCGAGAGGCACCCGCAGGGGCAGAAGCTGCGAGCCGCTGGCCGCAGTCAGTTGCAGGCGGCCAAAACGCAGCGCGTTTCCGGTCGAGAACGGAATGCCGTTGCCGGGGCTGGCCTGTCCGAATCTCGCCGGGTTCGTCGAATACGCGACACCGTCGGCATCAATGACGTTGATCGACAGCGAAATATCGGCCGCAAACGGTGCCACCGGACTGCCACGCTCGAAAAGAATTCCGGTTCCGGAGCCGAAGGTCAGCGTACCCGTCCCGTTGCCGTTGTCCAGAATGACCGGATCAGGCCCCGTGACGCCGCTCGCGTCCAGAGTGCCGACCGCAGCCGCGTAAGCCTTGCCTGTGAGCGAGCTGTTGCTAATCTTGAAAAATGCCTGGGACGCAGGCGCAGTGTTCCGGTAGTTTTGAGTTACGCCCCCCGCAAGGTTGCGCGCGGTGACCGTCAGTTGCGGCTCCAGTCCCGGACCATACTGGAAAGGCTGGCCGACATAGGTAAAGCCGCCGGCGGTGCAGGCAGTCGCAAACACCGGCGCGTTGGCATTGACCGTGAAATGATGCGGGATGAAACGGCCGATGTTTCCGGTGGTGGTGCCCGTGACATCCCCGGTACCCAGATAATCAGCATCCGCGACCGTCGGCGTAATCCGGATGATGCCCACTTCACTCCAGGTCACATCCGAAACCGTTGCCACTCCGGCACTGAAGGCACCTCCGGCCAGCACACCGCCGGCCAGCGCCGGTATTTGAGTCAGCCCCAGACCCGGCGCCAGGGTGGCCGTCAGCCGCACCCCCTCGGCCGGTGTTTCGCGGCCGAAGTTCGGCGTCGGGTTGCCCTCGGCATTCACCGCAGTCACGGTCAGCCGCATGCTCTCGCCGGCCCGGATGAACAGCGGGCCGGCCGCATCGGTCGCCCCGGGATTGGCCACGCTGTCGGCCGCGCGCTGGATGTTCGTCACCGTGAAATCCGCCGGACGAACCACGAAACCAGCGGAAGTTCCCGACATGTAATTGCCCGATCCGGCGCTGTTGTAGCGGGCATGCAGCCGCAGTTGGCCGACATCGGGGTAGCTGAGCGTGAAATTCGCGGTCGAATTAGCGCCGAAGGTCAGGGTTCGCGGAGTCCACGACCCGATGGGGCCGCCGTTGTTGGCGGCAATGGTCCCGGAGCCATTGTTGTTGAATGTCACCTGCTGGCCCGGCTGGCAAGTGCCGGGGTTGATGCACTCGGAGGCCAGTTCGATGTTCGGCACATTCCCGTTGAACAAGGCCGTGCATACGCCCGTGGCATTGTCCGTGCGCACTGCCCGCAGCGAGTGGGTCGCCGAAGTCACACCTGCGGTCTGCGTCGGGATCGCGCTGAACAGAAAACCGGTGTCCCTGAAATCGAAGCTGCAGGTCTGGATCAGTCCGTTGAAGCACTGCGTGGGATTGGCGGCGCCGGGCGTGGTTGTACCCGCATCCAGCGTCACCACGCCCGGCGTGGTCCGGCGCAGCTGGGCCACGATCGATCCCGTGAAATTGATGGTGTCGCCGCCGACCCAGCCCGCCGGCGACAGCGTGGTCGTGGTCGGGCCGCTGTTATACAGCGTGTTGCAGGCCGCATCGGCACAAGCCTTGACCGTCATGCTCGCCGGCTCGCAGGTCACCCCCACCCCGCCGTGTTCAATCCGCACGTGGTGGAGCGCGGCGGCACAGGGCCGGGTGATGTCGCGTATCGCCACGACCTCGGCATCGGTCAGAACCCGGCCGTAGATGCGGACCTCGTCGAGATCGCCGTTCAGATACTCCGGGGTGCCCCCGGTATCCTCGATCCGGCCCAGGCTGGAGAACGGTGTGCCGATCACGCCGGTCGCGATCGCCCCGCTGGCATTCAGCACACCGTCGATATAAATCCTGTACTGTCCAGCCACATGGTCGCGGGTCAGCACCACATGGCGCCAGACCCCGTTGTTGATCGCGATCGATGACTTGGTGGTGAAATCGTTGGCCACCGACACGCCGATGCGCCCGCTGGCATCCAGCCAGCCCCAGAAAATATCATCCGAGCCTCCAGCCAGCTCGACACCTGTGACGCCCGGCGCCTGCCAGCCGGTGTCGTTGCCCGTCTGGGTGGTCCGTATCCAGAATGCCAGGCTGGCCGTGGCATTCAGTTCGTTCGACAGTCCGCCTATCTGGATGTAGCGATTGCTGCCATTGAACTGTGCGCCGTTGCAGACCTGGGCCGGCACGGGGACCGTGCCGTTCATGGCCGTGCCGTTCAATCCATTGCCGCTGGAATCGATCACGGCACCGGCACCGGCCCAGGCGGCCTCATCAAGCTTGTAGAAGGCGCGCGGCGCAGGCAGGGCGCCGCCGCAACGGGACAGCGCGGAAGCCGGAATAAACTCGAAACCGCCGGTGGCGGGACCGCTCCAGCTCAGTTGCGCAACGGCCTGCCCTCCGTTCTCGTAGTATTCCATGACCACGGGGTAACGCTGTCCCGCGGTCAGGGCGATGGGGGCACTGTCATCATTGGTCGCAGCGTGATCGGTCCAGTTGTTGATGATCAGATTGCCATTGAGATACAGGCGCACGCCGTCGTCGCTGCGGGTCCGGAAGACATAGTTGCCGGTCACCGGGGCCGTCACAAAACCGGTCCAGCGCACGCTGAAATTATCCGCGCCGATGCCGGGTACGCCGGGCGCCCCGCCGCCCCAGTCGAAATTGACCTGGCCATCGATCCGCTGCACCGCGGTGCCGGACAGCGTCATGTTGGGAAAATAGTTGCCCTGCAGTCCGGCGAGGAAGGCACTTTCCGAAAAAAAGGTGATTTGCGAGTTGGGCGCGATGGGGTTGCCGCCGACTGCCGTCACGTTATTGACCGTCAGCGCATACAACTGGCCCGACACCAGGGTGCTGGTGGTCAGGGTCACCGTCTGGCCATCCCCGCCGAGCACGGCGGCGGAAACCGTCGCGCCGCCGCTCAAGGCATAGTTCGCGGCATTCTGTGCCGTTGCCGCTGTAACGGTTCGTGAGAAACGCACCTCCACCTGCGTGCTGCTGCCGCACACCAGTTCCGCAGACACCAGGGTCGGCACCGCTGGCGGCCGCAGGGCAATGCTCAGAAACGCCGTTCTGACGTTGTTGGTGATATCCGCAGTGGTGTCGCCCGTGGGGCCAGCCGTCGCCTTGACGCCGTCCCAGATGCCGATGCCACCGCCATTGCCCGCGGTTGTGCCCGAATCGGAGCGCTCTATGATGCCCGTCAGATTTGCATTCGTCTGCCCGCTGAAATGCGGTCCCGCATTATCCCGGTTGTGGGCGACCGCCTGTACGATCAAAGTGCTGTCCACCGTGGTGGTTACGCTCGGAAGTGTTACCGTGCTCTGGTTATTGTTGTTTTCTCCACCACCCGTCACATCCCAGGGATCGCCACTGCCCGCTACACCGCGATAAATGAGAATGCGCGCGTACACATGATTTCCGGGGTCAGCGACAGTCGGGCTCGGCATGGCACTGGATGTCGCGCGCGCCCAGTACACGGTCAGCCGGGAGCGGTTGTTATTGGGATTGAATTGCGGACTGTCGGCCACTGGCGCGAAACCGGCCGGCACGGACAGGACTGCAGGCTCCTGGCTGCGGCTCTTGATGAAGAGCAATGCGACATCGCCCGCCACATGCGCAGGCCAGGACGGGGTGACAGACCCCGTCCCGCTGACTTCGGCGCCGGCCGCCTGAAAGGTCGGCGCGGCGGCCTGTGCCCTATGCGACGGTGCGAGGCTGAGAGCGACCCCCAACACCATGCCGAGCAATATTGATAAGTTTTTGATTTTTAACATATTTTAATAACATGGGCTGCCTCGCGCGGCACCCGATTCCCCCTTCTCCTGTGAGAGTAGCTCACGGCGCCGATGTTCCCCGTCATTGTGTGAACTCGCGGCCGTAGATGGTCTCGTCGCTGCTGCGCTGGATGCCGAAGCGCGCGCGCGCCACCGGATCGCGTGTCGCCGTCGTGCCGCACCACCGGCCGCGCAACCAGCTCTTGTTGCCCGCTGTCGCCGCCGGTGCAAACGCCGGGCAGGCGTTTGCGGTGCCGGCGGAACCCAGGTTGAGCGCGACATCGACGCTGCCATTGTTGCCGGCGCCCGGAGCACTGAGGCGGACCGCCGATCGTCCTGCCTTCAGCGGGCTCGAGGTGATGCTTGCCGCGGTCTCGCCGGCATTGAGATTGCCGATGTAGTTGCCGAGCCCGACACCGCCCGCCGCCAGCGTGGTGCATGCATCGTCGACATTCGTGATCCAGAACGTGCCGTTCCAATACTGGGCCTCCACCGGCATGTAGACCGGCAACAGTTGCGAACCGCTGCCTCCGCCCAGACGCAAGCGGCCGTAGCGCAGGACGGTGCTTGCTCCGACGGCAGTGCGCTCGTTGACCGCGTTGTTGTCGGCATCAAAATCAAAAACCGTGGTCACGCCATCGCTGTCGAGCGGGGCGATGCCGAACTGCACCTGGACGTAGGGGCCGTCCGGCGGATCGTCGGGCGTCGGCCGCCCCACGGTCACCAGCGCCGCGTTGCCGCCGCTCAGGCCGAGTACCCCGTTCGCCCAGGACGGCGCGCCGGTGACATAACCGCCGCTCACCCGCGCGGTCAGCGCCGCGAACGGGGTGACGTTGCGCGCCCCGATGCCGAAAGCGGTTTTCGAGTTGTTGCTCCCGCCGCTCGTCGGATCAAGCTTCGCGTAGGCCCCGGTATAGTTCTGCGTCGTCACGCCCTGCGTGTTCTGCGCTGTCAGCGTGAATGCGAGCGCAAGGCCCTCGTCCATGTAGGTGAAGGCTGAGGCCGGCGAGCAGGCTGCAGCCGAGCGATTGGTCAGCACGGCGCCGGATATCGCGAAGCGCTTCGGCCGGAAGCGGCCGACATAGCCGCCCGAACCGGCGCCGTCGAGGCCGCTGTTGCCGGTGATGTTGACGCCGGCACTGATGTAGTTGCTGACGTCCGCCGTGAAGATCACGTTGCCGGCCTCGCTGTAGCACCAGTCCGCGGCCGTTGCTGTGCCGCCGGAAAGAGCGATCGTCGCTGCACCGGCGCAGGCTCCTCCGCGCGCCACGGTGCCCAACGCGACCCCGGGCAGGTTCGCAATGCGCCCGACGGTGGCCGTCGCGGCAAAATTGGGCACCGTGCCGTTGTCGGTAATGTTGACCCCGGCGTCCGGAATACCATTGTTGTCGGCATCTTCGCCCGACGCCCACTGGTAGGCGGCCACCGTCATCGTGAAATTGTCGCCGGCCGCGGCCAGCACGGTGCCGGTGGCGGTGTTGGAATGGGCGATCGGCGTCGCGATGTTGGCGCCGCGCAGCGCGAGCCCGAAGGGTCGCACCACGAAGGGGTTGGAACTGCCGCTCATTTCGTAACCCGCAACGCCGGCGTCAAGGTCGTAACGCGCGTGCAGCGAGATCTGTCCGGCATCGGGATAGGTGATCACGATGTCGGCCTCCGAGTTGGCGTTGAACAGCAGCGGCACGCCGCCGCCGGTGGCGAAATACGCCACGGCACCTGCTCCGCCGTTGTCGTTGCTGGTCGGAAGTGCGGTTGTCGCGGCATTGTTGGTAATCGACACCTGGCGGCCGGCGCAGGTCGCGGGGCTGTTGCATTCCGCTCCCATCTCGACGTTGCGCACGCCGGCGGCCGGAAACGCCGCGGCACAGGCCAGTGTCGCGGTGTCGGTGCGGATCGCCTGCAGGCGGATCGTCTTCGCGTTGAAGCCGGTGTTCGAGGGCTTGCCCGAGATCTGCACGGGAATGATGTCGTTGCCATCGGTCACGTTGCGGAAACGGAATCCGGCCTGGGCCATCGTGAACGACGGGTCGTCCGCGGCAATCGCCGCGCCCGAAGTCTCGCTGATGACACCGCTGACGGCGTTGAAGCCGAACACCTCCGTGGCGGATGCCAGATTGGCGTAGCGGAACGACAGTTGCACCGCGCTCGAGCCGGCAGCGAAGGTGTAGCTCGCCAGCCCGCTGCCCGGCGCTCCGGGCGTCAGCACGCCGCCGCCGGACACAATGCCGGTCCAGGTGCCTCTGCCGTTCGTCGTCGACAGGCTGACTGTCAGCCCGTTCGCGCTCACCGGCACGTGCGTGGCGCTATGGGCGGTGATGGTGACGGTGTGGGAATCGCAGGCGACGCCGCTGCCGGCGTGCGAAATTGAAAAATGGTTGATGCCGGGGCGCAGTGCGAGTATGTGCGTGGCCCCGGTATCGGCAGCCGGCGGATTGGAATGGGTCGCCGTGCGGGTGCCGGTTGCCCCCGCCGCGGCACGCAATTCGTAATTCACTTCCAGCGATATGCCGAGATCATCGGTCGGCGGTAGCGAGGACGCGTCGGCGACCTCGGTCATCCCGCCCGGCGGCGTCCAGGTTGCCCCGGAGTTGGCGGAGTGGGTCGTCACCAGCAGGGTATTGGTGACCGTCCCGGTATTTATGCTCGGGGTGGCGTGTGCGAAGGCGCTGGCTGTGGCCTGCCCGTTTTCGGCGACGATCGGGCTGGCGGTGTCCACGCCGGAATAACTGGAAATGACGCCCACTGCGCCTGCGTGCAAAGGCGTGCCGCCGAAGGTCCAGGTGTAGCTGGCCGGTTCACTGCCGGTGGCCACCCGCTGGTAGACGACCAGGCGGTTGCCGAAGCCCCCGGTTCCTCCGCCGCCGGTCTGGTCGGTGAGGCGGATCTGAGTCCATCCGGCAGGCGGCGTCAGCGTGACCGTGCAGGCGCCGCCGTTGGTGTTGCTGCAAGGACGAACTGCGATGCTGGCGATCATCACATCATCGGTGAGCGTGCCCGCGGGCATGTTGATGACGAGATTGCTGGCCGGCGTCGGGTTGAGCGCAAACAGCACACCGTGACTGCGGTCGTTGCCGTTGGTTTGACCCTGGCAGAAGGGCCCCTTGGCGCCGGCCGTGGTCTGCAGGCCGTAGTACTGCCAGATCGCGCCGTCGCGCCCGGCGGTGGTGGTATTGGCATACGCGTTGCTGAGCGTGGTGAACGCAGGATTGCTGCCGCAGGCGGCGGGCGGCGCGGCGGGAGCCGAGTCATCGGTATTGAACGCCGCGATCACCAGCATGGCGTTCGCCGCCGTCGTGGTTTCGGTGCCGGTCCGCACCTCCGCAGTCGTCTGGGTACTCCAGTTGGCTGCGGGCAAGGGCTGCGGGCTGCTGACCGTGCCGGCATTGAGAATCGGCGACACCGGGTCGACGCCGGTGAAGCGGGTCATGCGCGCTGCCAGCAAGTTCGACGTGCCCGATTGCGTCACGGTATTGGGATCGGCGCCGGTGGCGACACGCCAGTAGATCTTGACCTGGTAATCGGCAACCGGGGTGTCGGTCAGCAGCAGATTCCAGCCGGTCATGGTCACCGTTGCAGCGTCTTCCCGCGCCAATACTTGGGTTATCAGCAGATCGCCGGCCGTGGTGCCCGCCGGGAAACCCGGATTGATGGATCCGGCGTTGGTGCGCGTCACGAAAGTGCCGACGCCGCCATAGGCGATGTCCACGGCAGCAGCCGACGTGCCTTGGGCGGCGGCGCGGAATCCGGCCTGCGCTTGCGCCGGCGGGGAAAACAGGCCGCCACACAGCAGCAGAGTCGCTGCGGCCAGTTTGCACAGCATTCGACCACTCGCGAAGATGGCGCATAAGTAATTGATTTTATTGTATTTTATCATGGGCCACACTCGTAACGCGGAGGTGCCGACGGATCCTTGCACTTGGCCAGGGTCGCGACGACGCGACGCTCGACATAGGCATTGTCCGGCGTGCCGGGACAGCTGGCCTGGTTGCAGGCGGTCGCGGTGATCCGGTAGACGCGGATGTTGCGGTTCGCTTCCGTGCTGTCGAAGGTTTCGCAGGCCACGGTCACCGAAAATGTCGCCAGCGATCCGGCCAGCGCGCCCTGGGCCATCGTGCCGGCGGGGCAGGCCGCCGGTGTCGCGCTGCCCGGATTGTCGGGATCGAGCGCCTGGTACATCGCCCAGTTCAGTCCCGCGCGTGCCGCGTAATAGGCGCGCACGCCGAGGATGTCGACCTGCACCGTGTTCTGCTGCAGGCCGGTGAAAACCACCATGAAGGCGCCCAGCGCCGACAGCACGACCAGCAGGAATATCCCGGTGACCAGGCTGAAGCCGCGCATGCGGCGCGGCATAGTCCGTTGGCACAGGCTCATGGCGCGTTGCTCACCTGGGCCTGCTGGAACATGCGCACCCGCTCAAGTCCGCCGCCGATGGACACGCTGTCGATCTGCAGGATGATGGACACCGTGCCGATACGCTCGGTGAGCGCGCCCGCGGTATAGACAAACTGGCACTCGCCGACATTGCCGGCAAGTACTGCGCTGCTGCCTCCGGCCGGCGGCACCGGCCCGCCCGGAGGCTCCTGGCTGTAGGCATAGCCCCAGTAGCGCAGCAGCTGCCCGCCGGTGCAGCCATAGGTCACCGGACCGGTGACGACGTGAAAACGCCGGGCCGGCGACGGCTCCGGAAACAGCTTGGAGGCGATGGCGACGGGCGGTGCCGCGGTCGAGGTCAGCGCCGCGCGGTTGTCACCGGCATAGGCATTGGACACGGTGCCGCTGTTGTAGAGGTTGTAGACCACGATCTCGTTGCCGGCGGCCAGCGCGGGCACCGGCCCGATCACGTCGAAGCTGCTGTCGGCGGCCGAGAAATCCAGGATGTTGCCCCCGCCGCCGCTGTCGGGCTCCGCGCGGTAACGCCCCCCGCCGCTGGTCTCGATGAACTCGACAAACTGCCCGCCGCCATAGACCCGCACGCTGTTGGGCAGGGCCAGCCTCAGGTCGCGTGTCATCCGGCGCAGCGCGGTGTCCGCCTCGTCGGTCAGCGACGCGCGGCGAGAGGCGTCGGCATAACCCTCGACCGGGCGGCGAATGAACACCGCGACCACCGCCGCGATGATCGAGGTGATGGCGATCACCACGACCAGTTCGACCAGGGTCACGCCCGTCATTTTGCGCATCAGGCTCATGGTCGTTCAGGGCAGCGCATTGGGCGCATAGCGGCTGCGGTAGCCGTCGAGGACCGCGGTGACGCCGTTGGGACCGGTCACCGTGACCGTGATCCGCAGCGACAGCGGGCGGCCGTTGCCGTCGGTTGCAGCGACGGTGCCGGTGTTCGCCGCGAGGGCCGCGGGCGCGACCGCGACGGCAACCGTGTACGCCTCGAGCCCGCCGATCGGCGTGCCGTCGACATTGGCCGGCACGCCCGCGGGCAGGCTGGCGTAATCGTTGACATTGTCGTACGGCGTGGTGCCGCTGCTGCGCGACTCGCCGGCCTCGGCGCCGATGCCCTCGAGCGTGGCCGCGCAGCGCTCCGGGTCTGCGGGATTGACGGCTGCTGTCGACCGCGCTGTCGCGGCGTTGACGTCGTCCGGGTCGCAGTAGGTGAAGGGCATTGCCAGCGCCTCCTCGAGATAGGCCTCGGCAATCGCCAGCGCCTGCTTCTGCGCCAGCGGATCGGCGCTGGCGCGGGTGGTGAAATTCATCACGCCGAGGATGCCGGCCAGCGCCGTGCTGATGATGGCGATGAACACCACCAGTTCCACCAGCGAAATGCCGCGGACCTGCGCGGGGCGCAACATTCTTTCAGTTCGCGGCGACATAACCGGTCTCGGCCGCAACCACGATCTGCCGTGCGGGATCGCCGGCAATCGTGCTGCTGAAGATGATGGTGACGCCGGCGCTGGGCCGGCCGAGCCCGTCGAATGTAAAGTTCACCGGACTCAGCGTGACGCCGTTGGGTGCGGTTTCCGACGCGGGCCCGCCGCTGACCGGGTAGGTCAACGGAGTCGCACAGCCCGCGGCTGTGCCCGCAATGACCTGGGTCGCGGTCACGCAGACATGGACTTCACGCCGCCAGGCGACGGCGGTTTTCTGCGCCAGGCGCACGACGGCCACCGACTTGTCGTAAAAGCCGCGGGAGTCGAAGCTGCCGGCCTCGAAGAACCGTGGAGCGGCCACCACCGCAATGATCGCAACGATCGCGATGATGACCACCAGTTCCACCAGTGTGAAGCCTGCGGTTCTCATGACGCATCCGTGCCCGAAAAAAAGGGGGGTGCCATCCGGCACGCCCCCGTCTTTTCATCCGCCCGGATCACGTTGTCCGGGTGCGGATCGCGGCAGCCTCGTATCAGCAGCCGGCCTTCGTCGCGTAGGGCGGCGTGGTGGCGTAAGTCACCTGGCAGGCCGTGTCTGCATCCAGCGAGAAAGTCGGCGCAGCGTAGGTGAAGCCGCTGGTCGTCGACAGCGCACTGGTAATACCCGCCGTGGTCGGAATACCGCTTGTCGCCGCCACAGCTGTTCCGCCCATCGTGCACGTGGCGCCGGTGCTGCCTGCAGCCACCCACTGCGCCTGGCACAGCGCAACGGCACCGTTGATCGCTCCCACGAGCCCGTCAGCCGCAGCAGATTTTGCCTGGCTGCTGACGTCGATGAATCTCGGAATCGCCGTCGCCGCCAGAATGCCCAGAATGGCGATCACCACGATCAGTTCCACCAGGGTAAAGCCTCGTTGCTGTTTCATGCCTCTTCTCCTTTGCTTGCCTTCGATCGAAACCGGTTAAACAAAACCGCCCACACAAAAATTGTCTGTATCACTGCCTCAGCAGCCCGAAGTCACCAGCGAACTGAAGGTCGGCGAGGTGTTCGCTGCCAGCGGTGCCGTGTAAGTGAAACTGCAGTTCTGCGGGTCGTTGCCCATCACCATCATGCGCAGTGTCGCACCGGCGGCCGGGCCGCCGAGTTCGGTGTTGTAGCCGTCGTCCGAGGTCGGGCCGGCGTTGATGCCGGCGGCGGTGACGATGCCCGCGGCATCGGCCGTGGGATAGGTGTTGACCATCGTGACATTGACCCCTTCCATCAGCAGCGTCGCGCCGCACTGCGGCGTGGTCGCGAGGCAGGCGGCATGGGCCAGTGCCGAGGCCCCTTTCATTGCGCCCAGCGCGCCATTGAGCTTCGCGATCCGCGCCTGCACCTGCAGGTTGGCAAAGCGCGGCAGCGCGGTCGCGGCCAGGATCGCCAGAATGATGATCACCACGATCAGTTCGATCAGCGTGAAACCGTTCTGGATGCGTCTGTTCATGTGATATTTCTCACAGGTTTTTAAGCCATCTTTTTGATAATACAGCAATATCAGTGCCAGGGTAACCCCGGAATCGGTCAGGGCCAGCGATAGGCGCTGGCCGGCTGCAGGGCGATACCGGCGACGCTGCGGATCAGGCGGCCGCTCGCCGGCACGTCCTGATACACCACCTTCACCGAAAAACGCAGCTGTTTCAGGCCGTTGCGCGGCTCCACCGCAAGCCGCCGCGCGGTATTCGCGACATACACCAGTTCGCGGCTGGACTCGTCGAAATACCAGAGACCCGGCTCGGGGCGCTGCGGCAGGCTGCCACCGTAATCTGTCGGTGTTTCCGACAGCCAGCGTGTCGGATTCTCGACTTCCAGCCGGCGCGCCTCGCCTTCGCGGCGCTCGAGGATCAGTTCGGCGAGGCGGATCTGCAGCGCGGTCTTGTAGCCCTGCAGCGTGGCCTCGAAGCGCGCCCTCTCGGCGGCTTCCTGGTAGTAGCTCAGGCGCTCGAGCAGCAGGCCCAGCAGCAGCGACAGGATCACCGCGACCACCGCCAGCTCCAGCAGCGAGAAGCCGCGCTGTCGTCGCCCGCGCTGCCGGCTCATGCGCTCATTTTTTGGCGGTCGCCGCGGTGCCGAGGTCCCAGATCGGCAGGAACACGCCCAGCGCGAGGATCAGCACCAGGATGCCGAGCATGACGATCAGTATCGGCTCGATCTGCGAACTCAGGTGCTTCAGCTCGTACTCGACCTCGCGCTGGTAGAGGTCGGCGATCTCGCCGGTCAGGTCGTCGAGCGCGCCCGATTCCTCGCCGACGGCGATCATCTGCAGCACCACCGGCGTGAACACCCCGGCCTCGCGCGCGGTGCGCAGCACCGATTCGCCGCGCTCGACACCCTCGCGCATGCGCACGATGCGCTCCGAGATGTAGACGTTCTCGACGGTGTTGGCGACCATGCCCAGCCCCGTGGTCACCGGCACGCCGCTGCGGAAGGCGAGCGAGAAGCTGCGCGCGAAGCGCGCCAGCGTGGCCTTCTGGACAATGGCGCCGGCAATCGGAATGCGCAGCTTCATGCGATCCCAGGCCATGCGGCCGGCCGGTGTGTTCACCCAGGCGCGCGCGCCGAAGAATGCGGCGACCAGCCCGGCCAGCAGGTAGGGCCAGTACTCGACCATGAAGTTCGAGAAACCGATCAGCACCTTGGTCATCAGCGGCAGCTCGGCCTTGAATCCGGCATATACCTTGGCGAAGGCCGGGATCACGAAAATGTTGATGATCACGATCGCGACCGCCATCGTCGCCACGACAAAACTGGGGTAGCGGATCGCCGTTTTCACCTGCTCGCGCATGAATTTCTCGAACTCGAGGTGGTTGAACAGGCGCAGGAACACCTCCTCCAGCCGGCCGGTCTGCTCGCCGACGCTGACCATCGCGGTGTAGAACTGGCCGAACACCTCGGGATGGCGTGCCAGCGACACCGACAGCTCGCGGCCGGTATCGAGACTCTCGCGCAGGTCGCGCACCACCCCGGCAAAGGTCGGATTGGCCGTTGATTCCTCCAGCCCCTTCAGCGCGCCCATGATCGGCACGCCGGCCTTGAGCAGGGTGTACATCTGCCGGCTGAACAGCAGCACCTCGGTATGCGTGACCTTGGGCTTGCCGAAGCCGAATTTCACGCCGCCGCCATCGGCCCTCGGCGGCGCCGAGGGCCTGATTTCCAGCGGCGTGATGCCGAGCCCGAACAGCTGGCCGGCGATCGCGCCGCTGTCGGCACCCTCGAGCACGCCCTGCACGGCCTCGCCGCGGCCGTTGCGTCCCTTGTAGGCGAAAAACGGCATCGCCCTCAGTCGGCGAGCTGGCTGCTGACGCGCATCGCCTCTTCCGCCGTGGTCTTTCCGGCGGCGACGATCTGCGCGGCATGGTGGCGCAGCGTGCGCCCGGCGAGCTGCCTGCGGGCAACCTCGATGAACTGCTGCACGTCCTCGCGGTTGGCCGCCTCCACCACAGGCTTGGTCATTTCCAGCATTTCATAAACCCCGGTGCGGCCGCTGAAACCCGTGCCGTTGCAGTGCGAACAGCCGCGGCCGCGCTTGTAACTGTGGCCGTCGACGGCGTCGCCGAGCTCGCTGCGCAGGAATTCGTGCTCGTTCGGAAGCAGCTGGTAATCCTCGATGCAGCTGTCGCAGATCACCCGCACCAGGCGCTGCGCGATCACCAGCTGCAGCGACAGCGCGACCATGTAGCGTGGCGCGCCCATGTCGAGCAGGCGGACCGGCGTGCTCGCGGCATCGTTGGTATGCAGCGTCGAGAACACCATGTGGCCGGTCATCGCCGCGCGCAGGCCGGTCTCCACAGTCTGCTCGTCGCGCATCTCGCCGACCAGCACCACGTCCGGGTCCTGGCGCAGCGCGGATCGCAGCACGCGGTCGAAGGTCAGCTCGATCTTGTCGTTGACCTGCACCTGGTTGATGCCGGGCAGCCGGTACTCCACCGGGTCCTCGACGGTGATGATCTTGCGCTCCGGCGTGTTGAGCTCGTTCAGCGCCGCGTAGAGCGTCGTGGTCTTGCCGCTGCCGGTGGGGCCGGTGACCAGCACCATGCCGCTGTGGCGGTGGATCACTTCGCGCACCTTGGCCAGCATGTCCGCCGGAATGCCGATGTTGTCGAGGCCGAGGATGCCGCTGCTCTGGTTCAGCAGGCGCATCACCACGGATTCGCCGTACTGGGTGGGCATCGTCGAAATACGCACGTCGATCGCGGTGTTGCGCACCTTGATCGCGAAGCGGCCGTCCTGCGGCAGGCGCTTTTCGGAAATGTCGAGGCCCGACATCAGCTTCAGCCGCAGCACGACGGCGGAGGCGATCTTGCTGTCGGTCTCGGTCTGCAGGTGCAGCACGCCGTCGATGCGGAAGCGGATCTGCAACCGCTTGTCCTGGGGCTCGATGTGGATGTCGGAGGCACGCGCCTGCGTGGCGTCCTCGAACACGGTCTGCAGCAGCTTGACGACCGGCGCCTCCTCGAGGCCCGGTGTTGTCGCCAGGGCGCCGAAATCGACGGCACCGGAATCGCCGATGTCGGCCTCGAGCTCCTGGGCCAGCCCGGCAATCTGCTCCGTGCGGCGGTAGCTGCGGTCGATCGCCCGCAGCAGTTCGGTTTCGGTGACCACAGCGAGGTCAATGTCGCGCTTGAGAACGCGCGCAATTTCGTCATAGGCGGTCAGATCGGTCGGGTCGGCCATGCCGACCATATAGGCGTCGCCCTTGTCCTCGAGCACGATGGCGCGGAAACGCCGCGCCTGGGTTTCAGGCAGCCTGGCGATGACATCCCGCTTGATGTTGTAATGCTTGAGGTCGATGTAGGCCGCGCCGAGCTGGCGCGCCAGCGCCTTGGAGATCTGCTCCTCGGTGATGAAGCCCTTCTCGATGAACACATGGCCGAGGCGGCGCCCGGACTTCTTCTGTTCGTCAAGCGCGCTTTTTAGTTGATCCTCGGTCAGCAGCTTCTGCTGGACCAGGATTTCGCCAAGACGGATCTTTTCAGGACGGCCCATTCGGTTTCGCTCAAAATGACGCAGTAGACGCAATCAACGGAGGCAAGCAACGTGCCAACATGCGCTCTGCGTTGCGGATATCCGATGGATATCGCATGTTATTGATAATTAAGGATATCCGCTTAAGGCTTCGAATTCAACCCGCCGGGCGCAATACAGGAACTGACTGATGTTCGACATCGTGCTCTACGAACCGGAAATCGCTCCCAACACCGGCAACGTGATGCGTCTGGCAGCCAATACCGGCGCCCGACTGCACCTCGTGCGGCCGCTGGGCTTCACCCTCAACGACCGGACTCTCGCCCGGGCCGGACTGGACTACCGGTCACTCGCCACACTGGAACTGCACGACGACTGGCCGGGTTGCCGCGCGCGGTTCTCCGGAAGGCGGATGTTCGCCGTCACGACCCGCGGCAGCACGCGTTATGACCGGATCAGCTACGTCGCGGATGATGTGCTGGTGTTCGGCCCGGAAACCCGCGGACTGCCGGCAAACCTGCTGAAATCCTGGCCCGGTGAGCGGCAGGTCCGCCTGCCGATGATGGGGCAAAGCCGCAGCCTCAATCTGTCAAATGCAGTCGCCGTCGTCGTCTACGAAGCCTGGCGTCAGAACGGATTCAGCGGCGGCGGCTGAACACTCAGCGCGCGGGCAGTTGCGCCGCGTGCTCCGGTTTGGGATCACGCGCCAGCAGGCTGCGCACAACCGCAGCCGCGTCCTGCGGACGGCCCAGCACGCGGCAAACCGCGTCGGTGATCGGCATCTCCACCCCCAGCGCAGCCGCCCGGCGGCTGACCTCCTCCGCGGTGAACACGCCCTCGGCAACATGCCCGAGACCGGCCTGCGCCGAAGCCACCGCCTCGCCGCGCGCCAGCGCCAGTCCGACGCGGCGATTGCGTGAAAGATCACCGGTGCAGGTCAGCAACAGGTCACCGATGCCCGCGAGCCCGGTGAAGGTTTCCGCCCTCCCGCCGAGGGCAACGCCCAAACGCGTCATTTCCGCGAGCCCGCGGGTGATCAGCGCCGCGCGGGCATTCAGGCCGAGACCCAGTCCGTCGCAGACGCCTGCGGCTATGGCAATCACGTTCTTGACGGCCCCGCCGACCTCGACGCCGGTGACATCATCATGCGAATACACGCGCAGCGCGGAGCCGTGCAGCGCCTGCGCCGCTGTCGCCGCAAATCCCGCGTCGGTTGCCGCCAGCGTCAGTGCGGCGGGAAGGCCGGCAGCGACCTCCTGCGCGAAACTGGGGCCCGACAGCACCGCGCCCGGCGGATTGCCCTCCATTTCCTCGGCATATACCTCGTGCGGAAGGCGCGCATCGGGGCGTTCAAATCCCTTGCACAACCAGATCACCGGCGTCGTGATGCGCAGCTCGCGCAGCCGGCGCAGGGTCATGCGCAGGCCGGAGACGGTGACGGCAATCACCGCGTAGTCGGCGGCCGCCAGCGCAAGCCCGAGATCGGCCGCCACCGACAGCCGCCCCGGAAAACCGCAACCCGGAAGGTATCGCTCGTTGACGCGGTCCGCAGACATCGCCCGCGACTGCGCGGCATCCCGCGCCCACAGCGCAACGTCATGGCGGCCGGAAAGGTTGATGGCCAGTGCGGTGCCCCATGCACCGGCACCGAGGATGGCGATTTTCATCGCGGAATGATGCCTGCCGCCCCGATCATCCGCCCCAGACGTCGGCGGCGCGGACATAACCCGCCGTGCCGTCACGGTGACGGACATGAATCCAGCCGGCACTGGCGCCCTCCACCAACTCGAGCAACAGGTCACGCTGCCCCTCGAAGGCGGCTGGCGCATCCGCCGCGGGTTTCTGGCGCACGGTGGTCGCCCCCCTCAGCAACACATTGCGTGTGTTGTCCAGCGACTTGCTCTCGATCCATGAAAGAGCGCCGGCGGCATCGCGGACCTTGACCCAGCCCTCGACCTGGACCACCACTTCCAGCGGATAACCGCGATTCACGATGAATAGCTTGCGCGATTTGGACGACGGTGCGTCATAGAGCACCGCCGCGGGCTCCGCCACCGACCGGAAATCCGCGGCGACAGCGGCAACGGGCAGAAGCCCGGCCAGCATTGCGATGATCAGCCTGCGCATCATCGCCGGTGCCGTCAGTTCGGTGCCGCCGCCCTGGCCGCCTGCTCCTGCTGGAGCTGGCGCAGGCGGTCATGGTAAGCCGCCTCAAAATTCATGTGCTGCAGCAGCACGGGCGGGAAACCCGCACGCGCCATCAGGCTGGCCACCGCCTCGCGCGCATAGGGCAACAGGGTGTTCGGGCACATGATGCCCAGCACGGCATCGACCTCCTGCGGCGGCAGACCGAGGACCTGGAAAATGCCGGCCTGCGCGACCTCGATCAGGAACACCGTCTTTTCGCCCAGCTTCGCGGTCACGGTGACCGTCATCACCACCTCGAAAAGACCGGCCTGCTCCAGCGGGCTTGCCGCGGTGTGGACGCTGATTTCAATCTGCGGATTCTCGCGCTCGAGAAAAATCTGGGGCGCGTTGGGTATCTCCAGCGACAGATCCTTGATGTAGATCTTCTCGATGCCGAACTGCGGCTGCTGCTGTTGTTGCTCGCTCATTCTCCGATTCCTTGAATTGCAGGGACGCCGGCGTTCAGGCCGCCAGCAGCGGGTCCAGCCTGCCGGCGCGGTCCAGCGCCGACAGATCGTCGTAGCCGCCGACGTGCGTGTCGCCGATGTAAATCTGCGGCACCGTGCGCCGGCCGGTTTTTGACATCATCTCCTCGCGCAACGCGGGATCAAGGTCGACGCGTATCTTGTCGATTTCGGCAACGCCCTTGCCGCGCAAGAGGCGCTCGGCCATCTGGCAGTAAGGACAGACTGCAGTGGTGTACATGCGGACTTTCGCCATGGTGCCCCCGGATCCGGTCAGCGTTTCTCGAGCGGCATGCCAGCCTGTTCCCAGGCACCGATGCCGCCGCGCCGGCTCAGTGCCTGCTGGAACTGTACAACGGCTTCGGCATGCTTCTGCTGGCGCTGCAACAGTCCTGCGTAAAAGGCGACATGATCAGGACTGGCGCCCGGATGCTCGAGGCTGCGAGCCAGCGTCTGTGCGCCGGCATCGAGATCCCCCGCTTCCACCTGCAAACGCGCCAGCGTCATCGCGAAACCATGCTGCGCCGGCGCCAGTTGCAGGCCGTCCTGCAGCACCCGCGCCGCGTCTGCCGGGCGGCGGCCATCAATCAGCAGACCCGCGAGGGCCTGGCGGGCCGCGTGATGTGTTGCATCGATCTGCAGCGCGGCCTCGAATGCACCACGCGCTTCGGCGAATTGCCCCCGGTGCAGCACTGCCGTACCGCGTGCAAATTCGGCGTCCGCACGCTGTCGCAGTGTCGGCTCGCGAACCTGTTTCTCGATTTCCGCAGGCTGGACGGATGCGGGCTTCTCGGCAGGCAACCTCGCTTTCTCCACTGCAACCCGTTCAGCGGCGGGCACCTGCGGCACCGGCCGGGAAACGGGTTCCGCCGCAACTGCCGCGGGCTTCTGCGCAACCGCCGGCACCTCCGGGCGTGGCGCCACGACAGCGGATGTCGCGACCGGAGCCGGCGGTTCCGCCGCCCGCTCCGGCTCCCGTGACAGGTCCAAGGTAAGCCGGCGGGCAATCCATTCCTCCGGACGCGGCGCTGCTTCCGTCAATGCGGGCCCTGCCGCCACCGGAGCGGGCTGGGCAGCGCGCCCCCTGTGCATCCACCACCAGGCGGCGATTGCGAGCAGGGCGATGACAGCAAGCGCTGCAGCGATGCCATGCAGGTAAGAATGTCGCGGCTGAGACTCACCCGGAATCGCACGCACATGGTCGGGTATGCGGTTGCGCTCCGGGCCTGATGCCCGGCGGCGCTCGAGTTCGACCAGCATCTGGTTGATCACGCTCATTGCATGTAGGCCAGGGTAATGCCGCCGCCCACCAGCATGACCGCCGCGGCGGCCAGCCACCAGCCACGCGACTCCGCTGAAGCGGCCGGCGTATCGGCTGCCGCGCCGCGCACGTGACGGGGCAGCACCTGCTGCACCCCTTCACCGAAGGCAAGCAGCAGGGACTTGTGGGCGATGATGTTGACCAGCCGCGGTATGCCCCGGCTTGCCCGGTGCAACTGACGCACGGCAGCCGGCAGGAAAAGCGTGCCCCCGCGATGGCCGGCAACACGCAGGCGGTGGGACAGGTATTGTTCGATTTCCGCGGCACCGAGCGCTGACAGCCGGTACTGGAACGTGATGCGCTGGCGCAGCTGGCGTATCGATTCCTGGGCAAGGCGGTCGTCCAGTTCGGGCTGGCCGAACAGCACGACCTGCAGCAGCTTGCGCTTCTCGGTTTCGAGGTTGGTCAGCAGGCGCAGCGCCTCCAGTGTTTCCTGCGGCATCGCCTGGGCCTCGTCCATGCACGCCACCACGGTCTTGCCGGCACGCGCGAAGTCGAGCAGCGCATGGTTGAGTTCACGCAGCAGGTGATGCTGGTCGCCTCCACGGTCGATCCTCACCCCCAACTCTTCGGCGAGCGCAAACATCAGGGTCTCCGGCTCCAGATAGGGATTGGGGATGTAGGCGGAAACGAAGCGCGCGGGATCCAGAGCCCGCAGGAAGCGGCGGCACAGCAGGGTCTTGCCGGTGCCGACCTCGCCGGTCACCTTCATGAAACCTTCGCCGTTGCGTGCGGCAACGAGCAGGGTGTTCAGCGCTTCCTGGTGGGAATTGCAGGCGTAGGCAAAGCTGGTGTCCGGCGTTATGCCGAACGGCGGTTCACGCAGGCCGAAGTGCGCTTCGTACATGGCGCAAGCCTATCATCGTTGCGGCTCCGCTGCGCCCATGGCGCGGATGCGGTCACGCGTCTGCGCCAGGTCTTCCTGCCAGTTGCGGTCGCTGTGGATGATGGTCGGCTTGAGCAGGATCACCAGCTCGCTCTTGACATTGCTGGAATCGCGCTGCCGGAACAGGTTGCCGACGCCGGGCGCGTCACCGACACCCGGCACCTGGCTGCGACCGCTGACAGACTGCTGGCGCATCAGGCCGCCGATGGCGACGATGTTGCCGTCCTGCACGCGCACGATGGTATCGGTTTCGTTGACGTCGCTGGAGGCGAGCGGCAGCGTGAAGGAACCGAGACTGCCGAGATCGATGACCTTGCGCCGCTCGACCACGCTGCTCACCGAAGGATGGATGTGCAGGATGATGTTGTTGTTGCCGTCGATCTGCGGCGTCACGTCAAGCGCGATGCCGGAGAAAAACGGCGCGACGGTGATCGTCGGCGTCACCGTGGTGTTGGTGCCGCTGGTGCTGGAAGTCGTGCTGACGTTGGTGACGAAGAAATCGTCCGTGCCGACCTTGAGCACGGCCTTCTGGTTGTTGATGGTGGCCACCCGCGGGCTCGACAGCACGTTCACGCCGCCCTGGGTTTCGAGGAAGGACAGCAGCGCCGCAAAATTCCGGGTCTGCAGGGCAAGGCCGAACACGCCGCCGGCGGCGCCGGTGCCAAGCGCCAATGCCCCGGCCACGCCTGCCGCCGCGCCACCGCTCAGCGCGGAATTGCCGAGCACCGAACCGTCCGCCGAGCGGGCGGTCGGCGCGCTGATCGTGCCGCTGCGGTTCAGCGTCGCGCCCGGCGCCAGCACGCCCGCGCCGAAGCTGGTGCTGCCGTCGCGGAACCCGGCCCAGTTGATCCCCGCCTGGAAACCTTCGCGCAGCGTGACCTCGATGATCTTCGCCTCGAGCACGACCTGCCGTTCGACGATCAGCTGCATCGATTTGAGGAATTTCTCCACGCCGCGCAGTTCGGTCGGCATCGCGCGCACCACCACCACGCCCGATTGCGCATTGACCACCACGCTGCGCCCGGCACCACCGCCAAGGATGGCATCCAGCGATTTCTGGATATCGCCCCAGAAATCCGAGTTGGAAGTGGTGGTTACGCGGGTGCTTTCCGCGGCGCGCGTGTTGGAGGCGCCGGTCGGCCCGGTGGTCGGCACCGGCACGCTGCCCGCCGAAGGTGTGCCGGGACTGGAAGGCGCATCGGTGATCGAACCCGAGCTGACCCTTGTCTGGGTCTGACCGCGGCGCTGGGCCTGCAGGTAATTGACCTGGAAAATTCGGGTCTGCAGCGTGGCAGGCAGCACGATGATGCGGTTGCCCTGCAGGTTGTAATCAAAGCCATAGAGATCGCGCAGGGTGTCGAGCGCCTCGGTCACCGTCACGTCCTTGAGGTTCACCGAAAGCTCGCCCTTGACCTCCGGGTGCAGCACCATGCTGTAACGGGTGCCGGAAACGATGGCCATGAACACCTGGCCCGCCGGCGCGTTGTTGACCGAAAGATCGAAGCGGGTCTCCGGTTTCTGGACTTCTGCCCGCGGCATCTCCACCACCAGCGGCGGCATCAGCGCCTGGCTGACAGCCTCCGGAGTCACCGGCTTGCGCTCCCTCGCCGCCTGATCGAGTTCACGGAAAATGGTTTCCTGCGCAGCATTCGGGCGTTGCGGCAGATCCGCGCAACCCGCGGCCAGCACGATCATCGGGACGGCAATCCATCGTTGCATGTTTTTGCGCCTGTTCATGTTCATTTATTCTTTTTTCCAGTTTCGGCACCGGTCACGCCGCGCTGCGCCTTCCCCGCCGCGCGCTTCTCAACCTGCGGATACAGACTCAGCACGATGGTCTCGGATCCGTCCTTCAATTCGGCCTCGCTGTCGGTCAGACGCACCAGGCGCGCCGAGCCGTAACGCCCTCCCAGCGGCACCATCTGCCCGCTGATCATCGCCACCTTCCGCCCCGGCGACAGCATCACCGACTGCAGCACGGGTCCGCCCGCCGCCGCGGCACTCCCCGGCTGCGCAAGCGCCGCAGGCGGACGCGTCGGGTCGGCGAGTCCCTGGGCCGAAGCCGTACCGGCCACGGCAAGAATTGCAGCCAGCACCAGTTCCCGTCTGATCGGCATGCTCATACCACCAGCCACGCCCGGTTCAGGCTCAGGGTATGCAATGTCAGGGTAAGTGTCAGCCGCGGATGACCGGTCGCATCCAGTTCCGCCTTGCCCCAGAACAGCTGCCACGGCAGCGCCTCCAGCCGCTTCAGGTAGGCATGGAGTTCCGCATAGGTTCCTTCAATCCGGATCTCGAAGCTGTGCTGGAATATGCCGCGTCCGGTTTCCGCCTCCCCCGCCTTGGACTCCGCCGGCTTGGCGGCACTGCCGGTCTGGTAACGCTGCACCGGCAGCTTGTGCAGGCTGACCAGCACGAGCCCGCGCTCCCTGCCCAGAACCCCCTCGAGCAGCCGTGAAACCTGGTCCGGAGGCACCAGCTGCTTCTGCAGCCCCTGCAGCCGCTCGTCCATCTCCGCGATCTGCTTGCGCAATTCATCGCGGTAACGCCGCTTCACTTCGTCCGGATTTTCCTGTCCGCGGTTGGCGGACAGCACCATTTCACCGGCACGTATCGCCGCGCGCGCCTCGGTCAACTGGCCGGACAGGCGCTTGTGCTGCACCGCCATCGGCGACAGCGACAGCGTGTCGAACAGCAGCACCACGGCAAACACGCCGAGGCCCGTGATCAGCGCGCGTTCACGCAGGGACCGCGCGTTGAACAGGTCATTCCACCGGCGCCAGTGCCCGAGAAATTGGGACATCATTTTTTCATTCCGCCCGTTTCGGATTTTTCGGTGGCATTCGCCGTGGCCAGTACGAACTCGAGGTAACGCGGAGCTTCGGGCTGCGCTGTCGCGTCCCTGGCGGGAGCAGCCTCGGGCCTGCGCATTTCCAGCGCCGAGAACTCGCGCCCCTGCAGCACCGGTTCCTTTTTGAGTTTCTGGATGTAGGCCGGAACCAGATCGGGCGCCATCACCCGTCCCTGGATCGCGACCTCCCCGGCGCCACCCACGGTGAATCCGGTCAACCACAGCCCGTCGAGGGACTGTCGCGAAAACGCCTGGAAATAACCGGCGAACCCGCTGCGGTTGCCGAGGCCGCCGCCCTCAAGCACCGCCATGCTGTCGCGCGCGGCCTTCAGCTCCATTTCCAGCCGTTGCACTTCGGCATCAAGGCCGGTATTGCCGGGCTTGGCCGCGCCCTCTCCCTTGAGGCGCGTGGTGTAGGCCGTCTGCGCCTTCAGCAAGGTTTGTGCGGAGGCCAGTTCCTCGCGCAGTCCGGACAACCGCTGCGCATCGTGGAACTGCAGCGCAGCCATCACCACCGCGGCAACGGCGGCCAGCGAGACCGCGCGCCCCAGCGTGAGCAGCTGCCTCTGCTTGCGGAACGCAGGGCCGAGCAGGTTGACATGCTGGCGCATCAGACCGCCGCCTCCTCACGCAATGCGGCGCCGATCATCTGCAGACATTGCGACTGGCGCAGCGGGTCTCGCAGTTCCGGAACGCCGGGAAAATCCGCGACCTGTTCCAGGTCAAGCAGGCTCACCGGCACGGTGAGATTCGCCCCCAGATATTCGGCAAGGCGCTCACCGTCCGGAACCGGGGATATCACCAGCCGCGACACCGATACACTGCGGAACTGGCGGTCGAAATGGTCCAGCGAGCGCTGCAGTTCCAGGGCCATGCGGTCATAACGCTCGGTTTCGTCCGCGCCCGGCACGAAATCGCGAAGGGACACGTCGATGCGGCGGGCCTGGTACAGCTCGCCGCCGCTGGTGAAGGTCAGCAGCGCGCCGTTGTCATCGAAACACAGCATGGCCAGTCCTCGCCCCTCCTGTTCGAACAGGGTGGCCAGGTTGCGCTGGGCAAGTTCCGGGACGTCGATCACCTCAAGGTCGATGTCGGCGTCGTTGAAGGGTTTTACCGCGGCGCCAACCGCCTCACTGCGCGCCGCGACCGCCAGCATCTGGGCGCCGCGGCCGGCATTTTCCGCGCCCGGCACGCGAACACCGTCCACCACCGCGGTTTCCACCGGATAGTCGACCAGATCCCGGATCGACCAGCGCAATGCGTTCTTCGCCTCAGCCGCCGGAACGTTCGGTGCATCCACGGCAAGCATCTGGTATTCGCCCGTCTTCAGCAGCGTGGTGCACTGGTAGCGACCGAGATTCAATTCCTTGCGCAGGCGCCGCAGCGTATCCGCGTCACTGCCTTCCTTGCGAAACGATTCGCAAAGCAGTATTTCAGGGCGCGGCCTGCCTTCCACCAGCACATGCGACAGATCAATGCGATCCGCGTGCAGATTGAGGCACAACCACCCCGGGCGTCGTTTTTTGGCGAACAGATTCATGTTTGCTGCCGCGGCTCCGGGTCAGGCGAGTTCGAAAATTTTCCAATGTTATCATAAGCTTGTATTGTGCAAGCTCATTCTTCATCCACGACGAAAAAGCTAACCCATTGTTTTTATTAATAATTTTCCCGCATGAAAATAACGTCCTTGGCGCCCTGACCGACACCGAAACGGGCACGCGCCTTCGGATCGCGGTCATTCGCAGCACCACACCACTGTCCGCGAAGCCAAGGCCGATCACCACTCCCCGGCGGTGGCGGCGCAAACACCGGACAAATGGCGGCGCCCGGCCCCAGCAACACCGCAACGTCCACACTGCCGCTGGCATTCGGCGCGCCCAGTGTGATCGCACCGCGCCCGGCCGATACCGCACTGACACCCGTCACGCTGGTGGCCAGACCGCCGATGATGTTGCCCAGCGCCACATTGCCGCCGGAAACCGTCGTGCAGGCGTCCTGCGCATTCAACGCAAAAAATGTGCCCGTCCAGTACTGCAGCTCGAAAGGCAGGCGCAAGGGCAATTGCGGCGCCCCGCTGGCGCCGACCAGCCGCAGGCGCCCGTAACGCAGGGCATTGCCGGCATCGAAGGCCAAACCCGAGCCGCCGCCGTCGAACATCAAGGGCAGGGTCGCGCTGATCGTGCCGTTGCCGGCAACCGCCGCCTCCGTGTTGTCGCTGGCATTCACGGTCAGTGAAATCGCCGCATTGAACTCGTTGACCGGGGTCGTGCGCGTGTAGCGCAGCACGCCCGTCGGGGACGCCGCATAGCTGCCGGCACCGGCCCCCGATGACGGCGCTGCCGTGCCGATTCCCGAAAAATCGATGGGCGCGGCGCCGGGTGCCGAAGCGTCGGCATAGGTCTCGACGAAAACCGGACGGGACTGCGCGGTATTGAAGGGATAGTTGACCGTGATATCACCGGCGGCATTCACCGCCCGCACGGTCGCCGAAGGCAGCATCAGCGGGTTGTACCAGAAAGGCTGACCGACATAGGTGAAAGAGCGCATGCCGCAACTGTTGCCGCCGAAGGTCATCAGCATCGGCGTGCCGGGTGCCGAAAACTCGAAACGGTCGGGCACAAAACGGCCCACCGCCAGCGGCGCGGCACTCTGGCAGATCAATCGTCCGGCCGGACTGCAATCCGCCGGCGTGCCATCGGTGGCGTCGATCAGTGTGTAGGTTTCGTCAACAAGTGTCAGATTGAAGACACCGGCCTCGCTGTAGGTGGCGGTACTGCTGATCCGGGCACCGCTGCCGCTGAAAGTGCCGGCATCGAAAAGCCCGTCGACACAGCCTGCCGGCAGGGTACAGGCCAGGGCGAGCACGGTCGGGTTACCGTCGTAGTTGCTGGCTGTCGCCGGCACCGCAGCCGCGGTCACCGTGAACGGCCGGCCGGCACGATGGACGTTGCCGCCGTTGGGCCCGGTGTTGTCAAGCAGACGGCCGGTGCCGGCCGTGGACGAATCGGCATCGGAGGCGCTGACCGTCAGGCTCGCCGGCCGGATGGCGAAGGCATCCGTGGAACAGCCGACCCGCGTGGCGCCCGGCAGTTCCGTGATGCGCACCCTGACGTTGGGCCATGCGTTGTTCTCGGTCACCGCCAGTGTCTTGCGTCCGTTGTCGGCGCCCGTGAAGCTCAGGCCGGAGGTCACGGTCTGGATCGGGGTCCAGCTTGAATTGCAGCCCGTGGAACTGTCGGGCGTGCCGCTGCTGTCAACGGCATTGAGCAATTCGACCCGTACCGTGCCGTTGTAATTGGTTTCAATGTTTTTGCGGTTGTTGCGGATCGCGATGATGTCGAGGTTGAAAGCGTTGCCCGCCACCTTGGTCGTGATGAATCCGCTGACCGCGCCGCCCGGAGTCGCGGTGTCATACGCATTGAAGCGGCCGATGCCGATCGCCACGGACAAGGGCTGGCCGATCACGAACTCGCCGAAACCGGTGAGGCCGGTGACCTGGATCGACGTTGCCGTGCGGGTGCCGGGCGTGGTGGCGTTCCACACGCCATCCAGCCGCCGGACCTCAAACAGGCCGGTGTCGGCACCCGCATCAAGGTCGCCGGCCACCCAGTTGAATACCGCCGCATAGTTGGCGAACGCCACACCATTGTTGGCGACGGTCCAGTAACGGTTGACGCCGAGACCCTCATCCACGCCCGAGTTCGCAACATCGGGATGGTCACCGGCCATCGCCCGCACCGTGATGTTGCCGCCGGTAGCGACCCCCGTGAAAGTCAGCGCCGCCGGCGAATAGGCCGTGCCCGTCCCCACCGGGAAAGTGCGCACGCCCGGGTTGCCCGCCGGCAGGCTCCAGGTCAGGCCACCTTCGATGAAACCGGTGTTGCGGATCACGCCGCCGGCTGCGGTATTGGTCACCGCCAGCACATTGTTGCCGGTGGTGAACACGCCGCTGGTCAGCGCCAGCACATTCAGAACGGTAATGTCATGGGCGCCGGAGACCGTGAGGCCGTTGGCGTTGTTCAGCGTGAGGTTGTGGAAGGTGGTCGCCGCGGACGCGCCGCCGATGGCCTGGGCCGCCGAGCCGTTGAAAATCGCGGTCACCAGGCTGTTCGCATCGGGGCGAAACTGCACCGTGCCGTTGTTGACGAAATCAGCCCTGACGTTGAAGGTATGCGTGACATCGGAGGCGGCTGACACATCGAGCGTTGCGCCGTTGACGATGCCGCCGTTGGCATTGACGGTCATTGCCGTGCTGCCGGCAAACCGGAATATGCCGGTGTTCGTGATCAGGCCCGCAACGGTCATGGTCTTGCCGCCGGATACCGCGGCCGACGTGAAGAGGCCGCCGTTGTCGAACGCGCCGCCGATGTTGATGGCATGGCTGGCTGCGGTGTTGTAGCGCAGCGTGCCGGCATTGTTGACGGCACCGGCAACCGTCAGCGTGCGCGCGGTGCCGCTGTTGCCGATGTTCAGGAGGCCGCCGCCCTGTATCGCGAGGCTGCCGAGGTTCGCCGAATTCGTGTTCAACGTGACCGTGTTGCCGTTGCAGATGACCACGTCCGCGCCGGTGATCGGCGCCCTTCCGGCACTGGCCCCGCCGCAACCGGCCACGCTCCAGGTCGTACCCGCGCTCCAGCTCCCGCTGGCGCGGCTGTAGAACGTGCCCGGCGGCAAGGCGAACGTGCGGAACGCGTTGACCACGGAAGCATTGATGTTGGCCGAGGTGCTGCCGGTAGCCCCGGCCGCCGTCCGGACACCGTCCCATGCCGCAAAACCGCCGCCGTTGCCGGCGTCCGTGCCGCCGTCGGAACGTTCGGCAATGCCCGTCAGGTTGGCATTGGCCTGACCGCTGAAGGCGGCGCCTGCGGCATCGTTGCTGCGCGTCACGATCTGCAGCACCCGCGAATTGGGTAAGGTGGTGGTGACCCCGGTCACGGAAACGGCATTGCCGGCCGTGGTCTTGTTTCCGGCCGCCGTGACGTTCCAGGGATTGCCGACAGTAACCGCGCCGCGATAGGTGATGATCTGCGCATACAGATGGTCACCGGGATCGTTGATGACCGGAGCCGCCATCGCATTCGAGGTCGCCCGCGCCCAGAACACCGTCAGCCGGGTGCCCGCCGCACTGTTGACCGCGTTGTTCGACCCGACCGATACGAAGCCGTTGGCAGTGCCGAGGGACGGTGTCTGGTTGCCCTGGGTTTCGACAATCAGGAACGCGACGTCGTTGACTTCATGTACCGGCCACAGCGGGCTGACGGATCCGGTGCCACTGACTGCGGTGCCGGCCGCCTGATATACGGGCTGCCCCAGCGCAACCCCGGACAGACCGATGAGGACAGCCGCGAACAGCCCCATCATCCATTGCTGGATATATTTATAAGTATTTGTTTTTATTGAATTATTCAAACTCCGCACTCATCGCGCGCGGCTGCGGCAAAGGCCCTGCTGCGGATCGCAGCCACAACAGCCGGCAAGGTGATGCGCCGGGGACCGTCGGTCACTTCAACAACCCCGTTCTTGGACCCGAGATCCGTGGCCATATCGACACCTCTGCTTTCCACAAACAAAGCGGCCATGCCCTGCGCAAAGCATGCCTCCGGCCCCTGATCACAAAATTCCGAAAATCAGCGGCGTCCCCTCCCCGGACATTGTCACCCGCCCGGACCGGAGGGAACAACCGCATCGCGCATGCCTCCGTCTTCAGTTGGTGGTTTCGCGGCTGTAGATGGCTTCGTCACTGCTGCGCCGGATGCCGAAACGCGCACGTGCCGCAGGGTCCCGTGTCGCGGTTGCTCCGCACCAACGACCCCTCAGATAGGCCTTGTTCCCCGCGGTGGCCGCTGGCGCCAAAGCCGGACAGGCATTGGCATTCGCCCCCGCTCCGAGATTCACCGCCACATCCACGCTGCCGCTGTTCGCCGCCCCCGGTGCGCTGAGCTGGATCGTGCCCCGTCCCGACTGCAGCCGCCCCGTACCCACGCTTACCGCGGTTTCCCCGGCATTGAGGTTGCCCAGGTAGTTGCCCAGGCCGACATTGCCCGCCGACAGCTGTGTGCAACTGTCGTCCGCATGGGTCATGAAAAACGTCCCGTTCCAGTACTGCGCCTCCACGGGCAACCGCAACGGCAGCAGCTGGGAACCGCTCGCCGCTCCCAGGCGCAACCGCCCATAGCGCACCACCGCGGTCGGTCCCGTCACCGTGTGATCGTTGCCACCGCTGTTGTCCACATCCAGGTCGAAAAACGCCATCTGCACACCGTCGCTGTCGGCCGGAGCAATGCCGAACTGCACCTGCGCATAAGGTCCGTCCGGCGGATCGTCCGGCACCGGCCGCCCCACGGTCACCAGGGCCGCACTGCTGCCAGTCACATCAAGCACGCCGCCGGACCATGACGGCGGACTGCCCACATAACCCCCGCCCACCCGCGCCGTCAGCGCCGCAAACGGCGACATATTGCGCGCTCCGATGCCGAATGCCGTCTTCGAATTGTTGCTGCCGCCGCTGGAGGGATCAAGCCTGGCATAGCTCCCCGTGTAATTCTGCGTCGTCCCGCCCTGCGCGTTCTGCGCCGTCAGCGTGAACGCCAGCGCGAGCCCTTCGTCCATGTAGGTGAACCCGGAAGACGGCGTGCACGCCGCCGCCAACCGGTTGGTCAGCGAAGCGCCGGACACCGCAAAGCGCTTTGGCCTGAATCGGCCCACATGGCCGCCGAACCCCCCTCCGTCTAGCCCGCTGTTGCCGGTGACGCTGACGCCGGCAGCGATGTAGTTGCTGACGCCCGCGGTCAACAGGACATTGCCCGCTTCGCTGTAACACCAGTCGTTTGCCGTAGCCGTGCCGCCGTTCAGGGCAATGGTCGCTGCGCTTGCACAGGTCGGGCCCCGACCCATGGTACCGGACGCCGTGCCCGGCAAGTTGGCGCTGACGGCGACAGTGGCAGTGCCCGCGAAGTTGGGCACCGTGCCGTTGTCAGTGATGTTGACCCCGTCATCCGGAATGCCGTCGTTGTTGACATCCTCCCCCGCTGCCCACTGGTAGGCTGCGACCGTCATCGTGAAGTTGTCCCCGGCTGCCGCCAGCACCGTGCCGGTAGCCGTGTTGGCATGGGCGATCGGGGTGTTGATGTTCGTGCCGCGGATCGCCAGCCCGAAAGGCCGCACCACGAAGGTGCCCGAACTTCCGGTCATCTCGTACCCTGCCACCGCGGCATCAAGGTCGTAACGCGCGTGCACCGACATCTGACCGGCATCGGGGTAGCCCATCACGATGTCGGCTTCCGACGCCGCGCTGAACAGCAATGGTACCGTGGCGTATGACGATGCACCGGAGCTGCTGTTGTCCGCGCTCGTCGGAAGCACCGTCGTGGCGGCATTGTTGGTGATGGTCAACTGGCGGCCGGCACAGGTGGACGGACTGTTGCATTCCGCACCCATCTCGACATTGCGCACACCGGCCGCCGGAAACGCTGCCGCACAGTCCAGCGTCGACGCGTCGGTACGGATCGCCTGCAACCGGATCGTCACCGCGTTGAATCCCGTGTCCGAAGGCTTGCCCGAAATCTGGGTCGGAATCGTGGCACTGGAATCCGTGACGTTGCGGAAACGGAACCCCGCCTGCGCCATCGTGAATGACGGATCATCCGATGGATTGGCCGCACCCGAAGTTTCGCTGATCGGTCCGCTCACCGCGTTGAAGCCGAAGGTTTCCGAGGACGCCGGCAGGTTCGCGTAACGGAACGAAAGCTGCACCGCACTTGAACCCGCCGCAAAGGTATAGGTTGCCAGCCCGCTGCCCGCCACCCCCGGGGTCAGCACGCCTCCCCCGGAAACGATCCCGGTCCAGCTGCCCCTCCCGTTCGTCGTCGACAGGTTCACCGTCGCCCCATTCGCGCTCACCGGCGCATGTGTCGCACTGTGCGCCGTCAGCGTGATCGCATGAACATCGCAGGCCACCCCGCTTCCGGCATGCGTGAAACTGAAATGGTCAAGCACTTCGCAAATCCGGGTCTCGCTGCGGATCGCTTCGATCGTGCCCTGACTGAGGGTCTGCTGGTAAACACGGACTTCGTCGATGCTGCCGCCGAAGCCGAAGGCATTGCTGTTTTCACCTGAAGCGTTGGTTTCGCCGCCGATCGAGGGCGGTCCGCCGTCGCCCCCCGCAGTCCAGGTGAAGCTGCCGGAAGTCGAGGTCACCAGGTTACCGGAAGTGTTGTAGGCGTAAATCGTGGCCGTGCTGGCATTCGCGCCTGCAGCCAGCCTGACGGAAAGCGCCACAAACAGC
This sequence comes from Burkholderiales bacterium, assembly GCA_019634975.1. Classification (GTDB taxonomy): domain Bacteria; phylum Pseudomonadota; class Gammaproteobacteria; order Burkholderiales; family SG8-41. The sequence goes on along the minus strand of JAHCAI010000002.1, from coordinate 84,837 downwards.
CATTGCCCGCTCGGGATCGGGACGGTATCGAGGATGAACGTGGCCGCCTGGCGATAGAAGAACCGCAGGCCCCCGGCCCCCGAGGCCATGGTTTCACCGACGCTGAACCCCCAGCCCCCGGGCGTCGAATTGCTCTGATCATCAATCATGATCCGCTGGCCGGGCAGCATGGCATTGGCGACATTGATCCACGCAGTGATGGTGAATCCGCCCGCCGCCGCCGTCAGGTTCGGATAGCCCGCGGGCAATGCAATGTAATCCTTGTTGCTGCGGTTGAAGACGCCGTACTGGCAGGTACCCGGACTTCCGGCGATCGCCGGGCTGGCGTTCGCGGTCGTCGGGCGCGTCACCAGGCCCGAAGCCACGCCATGGGCGGCGGCAGGGCCGCTGTCAATGACTTCGTTGGCAGTTCCATTCCAGCCGGTTTGGTCCATGCGCCAGTGGGAATAGATCACCGGCACCACCGGCTCTTCGCGCAACGCGATGGTCAGGAACGCGTTCACGACCGAATTGGTGATGTTTGCCGTGGTGTTACCGGTCGCACCAGCAGAAACCTTGACACCATCCCACACGGCAAAGCCCCCGCCGTTGCCGGCATTGCTGCCGGAATCGCCGCGTTCAGTCAGGTTCAGCAGGTTGGCATTGGCCTGTCCGCTGAAGTGGGGATTGTTGCTGTCCCGCCCGTGCGCCACTGCCTGCACGATCAGCGTATCGGTCACTGTCGTCGTCACGCCTGTGACCGTGATCACCGTACTCGCGGTTGACTTGATGCCGCCACCGGTCACATCCCAGGGATTCCCGGCGGAGATGACTCCTCGGTAGGTCAGTATCCGCGCATAGACGTGATTGCCCGCATCTGCAATGATCGGTGATGCCATCGACGACGAAGTCGCCCGCGCCCAGAACACGGTGAGGCGGGTACTGTCAGCCCCGGCACCGGTGTCTTGCGGGCTGCCCGCCACCTGCACGAATCCCGCCGCCGTGGACAGGGTTGCCCCCTCGCCGCCCGTGGTCTCGACGAATAACAGGGCCACGTCGCCGGCCGCATGTGCCGGCCAGTTCACCGTAACCGATCCGGTTCCGCTGTTCTCGGCGCCTGCCGCCTGGAACTGGGGAGCAGCCAACACGGCACTGGCAGTGTGCAGCAGGAACAGCACCCCGAGGCCGATTCCGAGAACAATCCGGAATCGGCCTTTTCCGGACTTGATGGACAGTGGCTTCAATGTGATCCGCCCCCAAGGTCCGGTATTCAGTTGGTGGTTTCGCGACTGTAGATGGCTTCGTCACTGCTGCGCTGGATGCCGAAACGGGCGCGTGCCACCGGATCCTTGGTATGTGTGCCAGGTGGCGCACACCATGCCCCCCGCAGATAAGCCCTGTTTCCCGCGGTCGCTGCCGGTGCGAAAGCCGGACAGGCATCCACTGTTACACCACCCCCGAGGTTGATGGCCACATCCACGCTGCCATTGTTGCCCGCGCCCGGCGCACTCAGGCGCACGGTCGTGCGCCCGGCCAGCAATGGACTGCCCAGAACGGTCGCCGCCGTTTCTCCCGCGTTGAGGTTGCCGAGGTAGTTGCCGAGGCCGATGTTGCCGGCTGCCAGGCCGGTGCAATGATCCGCGGCATTCGTCCGATAGAAGGACCCGTCCCAGTACTGCGCTTCCACCGGCAGCCGCAGGGGCAGCAGCTGGGAGCCACTGGCGCCGCCAAGGCGCAGGCGCCCGTAACGGAACTGCGTTCCGGAGTCGAAGGCAATGCCGCTGCCGCCGCCATTGAAGGTCGCTGCCGTCAGCGTGCTGATCGTGCCCTCGGCCTGTGAAGCATCGGAAACCGAGACCGTGAGGCCCAGATTGGCGTCGAAAGGCAGTGCCGGTGTGGCATTGTCACGCGCGAAGGCAAGCCGGTCGGCGGCATTGGCGGTGATGGTGCCGCTGCCGCTGCCCGGGGTCACCACCGGCGCGAGAATGCCCGTGGCATCGAGCGTTCTCGCCGGCGTATTCGCAAACAGCTGGACAACGTCCGAAGCCGTGATGCGCCAGAGGCATTCGCGGTAGTTGGTCGTCGCCGTACCGGCGGCATTGCGCGCCTCGATGCCTGCGACAGGCGCCGTGGCATAGCCGAAAGACTGACCGATGTAGGTGAACGAGCGCCGGGGCGACGCCACTGCGGCATTGCAACCGGCTTCACCGAGTCCGAAGGTCTGGAACACCGGCGTATTCGACGGCGTGACGACGAAATGGTCCGGCACGAAACGCCCCACGGTCAACGCCGCCGCCTGCGGCACCCGGCGGCCGAACTGGTTGAAATTGGAGGCGGAGGTGTTGGAGTAGTTGTCCGGAGTCCCGTCACCGATGTCCACCGCGGCGAACTCGGTATCGTGCATCTGCAGCGTGAACAGGCCTGCTTCCGAGTACGTGGCGGTGTCCGTGCGCAGCACCGGCCCCGCAACCGGCGAGAAACTGCCGAGGGCCAGTGTGCCATTACTGCAGGTGCTGCAGGACGGCACGCCGCCGCTCGGAAGGGCACAGTTGCTGCTGAGCAGCGTGGGCATGCCGGTATGGTTGCCGCTCGACAGGTAGTTGGTGGCACCAGCCGGCAATACCGAAGTGATCCTCACCGTGAACGGCCGCCCCGCCTTGTGTGCAGGCCCGGCATTGAAGGCGGTTGCATTCAGCGTGCGGCCCGTGCCGGCTGTTTCCCAACCGGCATCGGAAACAGTCGCAGTGAAACTCTGCGGGCGGATCGCGAAATTGTCCTGTGAGCAGGCCGTCCCCTGGGATCCGACGATGCGCACGCGGACATCCCTGAACGCCTGGTTGATCACGAAATCCGCGCTGCTGCCCTTGCCGGCGACAAGGTTCACGGTCTGGCTCGCAATCACCGTGGTCCAGCTCGCACGGCAGCCGGTGGCGAGATTCATGGCCCCGCTGTTGTCACTGGTATCAAGCAGCGCGATGGCCACGTTGTTTTCGTTGGTGTTCTGGATCGCGGTGCGCCCCGCGTTCAGCCGCGCGATGCCGACCCTGAACGCGACACCGGCCACCTTGGTCGTGATCTTGCCGGTCACCGGCGTGAAAACCCCCGCGCCGGGCAAAGGCAGGTCCCAGGCGTTGTAACGCCCCAGCGGCGAGGTCACGACAAAGGTCTGCTCATCGATATTGTAGAAATTCGCCTGGATTTCCGGGGCATTCGGCTGGCCGACAATCCGGATCAGGCCGTTGGTGGCGCCGACGGTGCTGGTCGAACCGTCATAGCCCAGCACCCGCACACGCCAAGTGCCGGCCGGGTCGCCGGCACCGAAGGTGTAGGCCGTGTTGTTCTGCCACACGCCGCCGCCGATGTCGGTCAGCGCCGCAGTGGCCACCACGGCTCCGGAGGGATTGATGATCTGGGCACTCATCGTGAGGGGATCGGCGTTCACGCTGACCGTCACCGCCAGCGCCGATCCCAGGGCCACCTCGGTCGTATCGGTCGGAGCCGTGATATTGATGCCGAAGGCCTCGGGTGAGCCCAGCGTCGCCCCGGTGACCAGGCACCACTCGACATCGTCGATATGCATCCAGCTGCGGTAGGACGTGGTGTGATTGGCCGTGATGGTAAGCGTCACGGTCGACCCGGTGGCAAAAGCCGCCAGATCGTGGGTCAGCGTGAACCAAGGCTGGTCGCCACGGCTGACAGTCATGCCGAGCGTATGTGTGCCGTCGTTGCGTGTGTCAAAGCCGTTGTAAGGGCCATAACCCGACTGGGTGTTGCTGACGGCATTATTGCCCGCACTGCCGAAATTGGGACTGTACGGAAAATTCGCGTAATTGCCGTTGGCTCCGGGGGCATTCGGCCCCATCAGGACCACCGAGGTGCCGCTGGCGATCGTCACGCGGAAAAAATCGTACTGGGTGGAATTACCCCAGGAAGAATCCCAGCCCTCAATGCGGTAGCGCATCGAAAAGCCGTCCGCGCAGGCCGCCGGTTTGACGAAGGTCTTGGTCAACACGACGCGGTTGGTTCCCGAACTCGGCTCGTTGTTGCTGCGCGCGCCCATCAAATAGGAAAAATTGCCGGCAAACGGCGTGCCGTCGGTCACTACGGTTGCCGGGGAACCGGCGTCGGTAGTGATGGACGGCGACTCCGAATGCCGTATCTGCGCGTCGAAAAGCGTGCTGGTGCGGGTCATGGTCCAGCCGCTGGGCGTCGTGGTCCCCGTGCCGCCGGACTCGAAACCGCTGTTGATGGCGTTGTTGACCGGTTTCGGCCCTCCGTTGGCCGTCAGGTCAAAGTAGAGGTAATAGGTTGCCGCGCCGTCCGTGGCCAGGATGAAACGGACCTCGCCACGATTGTTGGCGGCCGCGTCGGCAGCACCGGCGTAGCGCGCATCGTTGTAGTCGCCGCTGACCACGGTGCTGCCGTCGGCCCGGGTTACGCGGATCGAGTTTGCGTCGATGGCGCCGCTCACGCCCATCTGGGCCAGCAACGGCGTGAAATCCACGTCAAAGCGCATGACCTGGTTGGCCACCACGCCCGCCGGAACATTGATCGGAACGCGGTAATGCCAGTCCGGCGCGGTGCCGACCGCGTTCTCGTCGAACCATGCCGGGCTGGTACGCAGGTCTCCGCGCGCCTCACCCGTGTTCCACAGCCATGCACCCGCCAGCACAGCCGGCAACAACACGGCCGTCAGCGCACGGATCGACCGGCACCCGAAACGTCCGGCAATTACCGCGGCACCTCTCATTTCCTCAAGCCCTGCCATGAGGCGTCACGAACCGATCCGCATGCGGCCTGCGGGTACGGCGCCTCGGCAAACTCCGGAAGCACAATGCAGGAGGCAGAAGGCCGGCAATCGACCCTTGCCGGACAGGCCGCCTGTTTGCAGACGGATCGGGAATTCATCATGACGGTCAGCCTTAACATTCGTATCGCGGCGGCGCCGAAGGATCCTTGCACTTTGCCAGCGTGACGACGACGCGCCGCTCGACATAGGCATTGTCCGGCGTGCCGGGGCAGGACGCCTGGTTGCAGGCGGTTGCGGTGATCCGGTACACGCGGATGTTCCGGTTCGCCTCGGTGGTATCGAACGTCTCGCAGCCCACGGCAACCGAAAACGTTCCCAGCGAGCCGGCCATCGCGCCCTGGGCGATCGTGCCCGAGGGGCAGGCAGCCGCGGTCAGGCTGCCCGGATTGTCAGGGTCCAGCGCCCGGTACATCGCCCAGTTCACTCCGGCGCGCGCCGCGTAATAGGCCCGCACGCCGAGAATGTCGACCTGCACCGTGTTCTGCTGGAGTCCCGTAAAGATGACCATGAAGGCGCCCAGAGCCGACAGCACCACCAGCAGAAAAATACCGGTGATCAGGCTGAAGCCGCGCATGCGGCGCGGCAATTTGCGGGAAAGGATGGTCATGGCGCGTTGCTCACCTGTGCCTGCTGGAACATGCGCACCCTTTCAAGCCCGCCTCCCGCAGTCGTACTGTTGATCTGCAGGACGATGGACACCGTGCCGATGCGCTCGGTCAGCGCGCCGGCGGTGTAGACAAAGAGGCACTCGCCGGCGTCGACATTGCCCGCCAGCACCGCGCTGCTGCCCCCCGCCGGCGGCGCCACCTGCGCCGCGTTGTAGCCGTACCCCCAGTAACGCACCAGCTGGCCGCCGCTGCAGCCGTAGGTCACGGCCCCGGTGACGACATGAAAACGTTTTGCCGGCGAAGGCTCCGGAAACTGCGTTGATGCGATGTTGATCGTCGATCCGGCAACGCTGGAAAAAGCCGCGCGGTTGTCGCCGGCGTAGGCACTGGAAGTTGCGCCGGTGCTGTACAGGTTGTAGACCACGACCTGGTTGCCCGCCACGAGTGCCGGCACCGGGCCGAGCACGTCGAAGCTGCTGTCCGCCGCCGAAAAGTCCAATGTGTTGCCGCCGCCCCCGCTGTCGGGTTCGGCACGATAACGCCCGCCACCGCTGGTCTCGATGAATTCGACGAATTTCCCCGTGGGGTCGACGCGTATGCTGTTCGGCAGGGCCAGCCGCAGGTCACGGGTGATCCGCCGCAGCGCGGTGTCCGCCTCGTCGGTCAGGGCGGCACGGCGCGCGGCATCGGCATACCCCTCCACCGGGCGGCGGATGAACACCGCGACCGTGGCGGCAATGATGGAGGTGATGGCAATCACCACGATCAGCTCCACCAGCGTGACCCCCGTCATTTTGCGCAGGATGTGCATCGGCATCAGGGCAGCGCGTTGGGCGAATGGCGGGTGCGGTAGCCGTCCAGCACCACGGTGACGTTATTGGGACCGGTCACCGTCACGGTGACACGCAGCGACAGCGGGCGGCCGTTGCCGTCGGTAGCGGCAACGGTGGCGGTATCGGCCGCCAGCGGCGCGGCAGCCACCGCCACCGCCACTGTGTAGCTGCCAAGGCCGGCGATCGGCGTGCCGTCGACATTCGCAGGCGCGCCGGCAGGCAAGCTGGCATAGTCATTGACGTTGTCGTACGGCGTCGTCGCGCTGCTGCGCGTCTCGCCCTCCGCGCCGATGCCCTCGAGCGTGGTCGCGCAACGCGCCGGGTCCGCAGGATTGACGGCAGCCGTCGACTGCGCAGTCGCGGCGTTGACATCGTCCGGATCGCAGTAGGTGAAGGGCATCGCCAGCGCTTCCTCAAGGTAGGCTTCGGCGATGGCCAGCGCCTGCTTCTGCGCCAGTGGATCGGCGCTGGCGCGGGTGGTGAAGTTCATCACGCCAAGAATCCCTGCCAGCGCCGCGCTGATGATGACGATGAACACCACCAGCTCCACCAGCGAAATGCCGCGGTTACCCCTCCCGCGCATGCTCCGGTCAGTTCGCGGTGACATAGCCGGTTTCGGCTGCAACGCCGATTTGCCGCGCGGGATCGCCGGCGATCGAACTGTTGAAAACAATGGTCACGGCAGCGCTGGGACGTCCCAGACCGTCAAAACTGAAAGCGACCGGAGACAGCGTAACGCCGTTCGGTGCCGTCTCGGTCGCGGGCGCGCCGCTGACCGGATAGGTCAGCGGTGTGCCGCAGCCTGCAGCGGTGCCCGCGGTGACTTGGCTGGTGGATACGCAGACATGCACTTCCCGCCGCCAGGCGATTGCGCTTTTCTGGGCAAGGCGCACGACCGCCGCCGACTTGTCATAAAAACCGCGGGAATCGAAGGTGCTGGCCTGGAAAAAGCGGGGTGCCGCCACAACGGCAATGATCGCGGCGATCGCGATGGTGACCACCAGCTCGACCAGGGTGAATCCGGATGTTCTCATGGCAACACCGTCCGGCAAAAAAAACAGGGGGGCGCGAACACCGCGACCCCCTGTTGTATTGGCCGGCCTGCTCACCACAGACCCAGGCAACTTGTATCCCGACCGTCAGTCAGGGACAGCTGCCACCCTTTGTGGCGTAGGGCACAGTGGTCGCATAGGTCACCGTGCAGGTCGGGTCCGCGGTCAGGGTGTAGTTGGGGGGGGTGCCGCCAAATCCGCTGACCGTGACCGCCGCGCCGATGCCGGCAGCGTCAGCCGTCGGTATGCCGCTCGTATTGACCGTCGGTGTCGCGCCAACCATGGCACATGTGCCTCCGGTACTGCCCGCTGCAACCCAGGCAGCCTGGCACAATGCCACCGCACCGTTGATCGCCCCCACCAAGCCGTCTGCGGCGGCATTCTTGGCATCCTGGCTGACGTTGATGAATCGCGGAAGTGCCGTCGCCGCCAGAATGCCCAGAATGGCAATTACGACGATCAGTTCCACCAGTGTAAAACCGCGTTGCTGTTTCATGGTCCTCTCCCTTCTCTTTCTGTCAAAACCGGTTTGAAAAATCGTGCAATAAAGCAATGCAACCTTCGTGCCAGTCCTTGGCCGCGCTTCAGCAGCCGGAAGTCACCAGCGCGCTGAATGTCGGTGACGTATTGGGCGCCGTCGGCGCCGTATAGGTGAAACTGCAGGTCGTCGGATCGTTGCCCATCACCATCATGCGCAGTGTCGCGCCAGCCGCGGAACCGCCAAGTTCGGTGTTGTAACCGTCGTCCGAAGTCGGACCGGCATTGATCCCGGCCGCGGTTACGATGCCGGCGGCATCAGCCGTCGGATAAGTATGGATCATGGTCACATTGACGCCCTCCATCAGCAGCGTGGCGCCGCACTGTGGTGTGGTGGCGAGGCAGGCGGCATGGGCCAGCGCGGAGGCGCCCTTCATCGCACCCAGCGCGCCGTTGAGCTTGGCAATCCGCGCCTGCACCTGCAGATTGGCGAACCGCGGCAGCGCAGTCGCCGCGAGAATCGCCAGAATGATGATCACCACGATCAGTTCGATCAGGGTGAAACCGCTCTGGAAACGTTTGCTCATGTGATTTTTCTCACAAATTCGGAGGCATCTTGTTGATAATACAGCAAAAGTAGTGCCAAGGTCACCTTCTTCGCGATCACGGCCACCGATACTCGGCCGCAGGCTGCAGGACAATCCCCGCCACGCTGCGAACCGACCGGCCGCTGACAGGCACATCCTGATAAACCACTTTCACGGCAAAACGCAGCTGTTTCATGCCGTTACGCAGTTCGACCTGCAGGCGCCGCGCCGAATTGGGGACATACACCAGTTCCCGCGCCGGCTCGTCGAAATACCAGGCCCCGGGCTCCGGTCGGGCGGGCAAGGCCCCGCCATAGTCTGTCGGCCTTTCCGACAGCCAGCGTGTCGGATTCTCGACTTCCAGCCGGCGCGCCTCGCCTTCGCGGCGCTCGAGGATCAGTTCGGCGAGGCGGATCTGCAGCGCGGTCTTGTAGCCCTGCAGCGTGGCCTCGAAGCGCGCCCTCTCGGCGGCTTCCTGGTAGTAGCTCAGGCGCTCGAGCAGCAGGCCCAGCAGCAGCGACAGGATCACCGCGACCACCGCCAGCTCCAGCAGCGAGAAGCCGCGCTGTCGTCGCCCGCGCTGCCGGCTCATGCGCTCATTTTTTGGCGGTCGCCGCGGTGCCGAGGTCCCAGATCGGCAGGAACACGCCCAGCGCGAGGATCAGCACCAGGATGCCGAGCATGACGATCAGTATCGGCTCGATCTGCGAACTCAGGTGCTTCAGCTCGTACTCGACCTCGCGCTGGTAGAGGTCGGCGATCTCGCCGGTCAGGTCGTCGAGCGCGCCCGATTCCTCGCCGACGGCGATCATCTGCAGCACCACCGGCGTGAACACCCCGGCCTCGCGCGCGGTGCGCAGCACCGATTCGCCGCGCTCGACACCCTCGCGCATGCGCACGATGCGCTCCGAGATGTAGACGTTCTCGACGGTGTTGGCGACCATGCCCAGCCCCGTGGTCACCGGCACGCCGCTGCGGAAGGCGAGCGAGAAGCTGCGCGCGAAGCGCGCCAGCGTGGCCTTCTGGACAATGGCGCCGGCAATCGGAATGCGCAGCTTCATGCGATCCCAGGCCATGCGGCCGGCCGGTGTGTTCACCCAGGCGCGCGCGCCGAAGAATGCGGCGACCAGCCCGGCCAGCAGGTAGGGCCAGTACTCGACCATGAAGTTCGAGAAACCGATCAGCACCTTGGTCATCAGCGGCAGCTCGGCCTTGAATCCGGCATATACCTTGGCGAAGGCCGGGATCACGAAAATGTTGATGATCACGATCGCGACCGCCATCGTCGCCACGACAAAACTGGGGTAGCGGATCGCCGTTTTCACCTGCTCGCGCATGAATTTCTCGAACTCGAGGTGGTTGAACAGGCGCAGGAACACCTCCTCCAGCCGGCCGGTCTGCTCGCCGACGCTGACCATCGCGGTGTAGAACTGGCCGAACACCTCGGGATGGCGTGCCAGCGACACCGACAGCTCGCGGCCGGTATCGAGACTCTCGCGCAGGTCGCGCACCACCCCGGCAAAGGTCGGATTGGCCGTTGATTCCTCCAGCCCCTTCAGCGCGCCCATGATCGGCACGCCGGCCTTGAGCAGGGTGTACATCTGCCGGCTGAACAGCAGCACCTCGGTATGCGTGACCTTGGGCTTGCCGAAGCCGAATTTCACGCCGCCGCCATCGGCCCTCGGCGGCGCCGAGGGCCTGATTTCCAGCGGCGTGATGCCGAGCCCGAACAGCTGGCCGGCGATCGCGCCGCTGTCGGCACCCTCGAGCACGCCCTGCACGGCCTCGCCGCGGCCGTTGCGTCCCTTGTAGGCGAAAAACGGCATCGCCCTCAGTCGGCGAGCTGGCTGCTGACGCGCATCGCCTCTTCCGCCGTGGTCTTTCCGGCGGCGACGATCTGCGCGGCATGGTGGCGCAGCGTGCGCCCGGCGAGCTGCCTGCGGGCAACCTCGATGAACTGCTGCACGTCCTCGCGGTTGGCCGCCTCCACCACAGGCTTGGTCATTTCCAGCATTTCATAAACCCCGGTGCGGCCGCTGAAACCCGTGCCGTTGCAGTGCGAACAGCCGCGGCCGCGCTTGTAACTGTGGCCGTCGACGGCGTCGCCGAGCTCGCTGCGCAGGAATTCGTGCTCGTTCGGAAGCAGCTGGTAATCCTCGATGCAGCTGTCGCAGATCACCCGCACCAGGCGCTGCGCGATCACCAGCTGCAGCGACAGCGCGACCATGTAGCGTGGCGCGCCCATGTCGAGCAGGCGGACCGGCGTGCTCGCGGCATCGTTGGTATGCAGCGTCGAGAACACCATGTGGCCGGTCATCGCCGCGCGCAGGCCGGTCTCCACAGTCTGCTCGTCGCGCATCTCGCCGACCAGCACCACGTCCGGGTCCTGGCGCAGCGCGGATCGCAGCACGCGGTCGAAGGTCAGCTCGATCTTGTCGTTGACCTGCACCTGGTTGATGCCGGGCAGCCGGTACTCCACCGGGTCCTCGACGGTGATGATCTTGCGCTCCGGCGTGTTGAGCTCGTTCAGCGCCGCGTAGAGCGTCGTGGTCTTGCCGCTGCCGGTGGGGCCGGTGACCAGCACCATGCCGCTGTGGCGGTGGATCACTTCGCGCACCTTGGCCAGCATGTCCGCCGGAATGCCGATGTTGTCGAGGCCGAGGATGCCGCTGCTCTGGTTCAGCAGGCGCATCACCACGGATTCGCCGTACTGGGTGGGCATCGTCGAAATACGCACGTCGATCGCGGTGTTGCGCACCTTGATCGCGAAGCGGCCGTCCTGCGGCAGGCGCTTTTCGGAAATGTCGAGGCCCGACATCAGCTTCAGCCGCAGCACGACGGCGGAGGCGATCTTGCTGTCGGTCTCGGTCTGCAGGTGCAGCACGCCGTCGATGCGGAAGCGGATCTGCAACCGCTTGTCCTGGGGCTCGATGTGGATGTCGGAGGCGCGCGCCTGGGTCGCATCCTCGAACACCGTCTGCAGCAGCTTCACCACCGGCGCCTCTTCCAGGCCCGGCGTGGTCGCCAGCGCGGCAAAATCCACCGCCCCCGAATCGCCAAGGTCGGCGCCGAGTTCCTGCGCGAGCCCGGCGATCTGCTCGGTGCGGCGGTAGCTGCGGTCGATGGCGCGCAGCAGTTCGGTCTCGGTAACAACCGCGAGATCAATGTCGCGCTTGAGCACGCGCGCGATCTCGTCGTAGGCGGTCAGGTCCGTGGGGTCGGCCATGCCGACCATGTAGGCATCACCCCTGTCCTCGAGCACGATGGCGCGGAAGCGGCGTGCCTGGGTTTCCGGAAGCCTGGTGATGACGTCGCGCTTGATGTTGTAGTGCTTGAGGTCGATGTACGCGGCGCCGAGCTGGCGCGCCAGGGCCTTGGAGATCTGCTCCTCGGTGATGAAGCCCTTCTCGATGAACACGTGGCCGAGGCGGCGCCCGGTCTTTTTCTGCTCCTCGAGCGCGGCCTTGAGCTGGTCTTCGCTCAGCAGCTTCTGCTGGACCAGGATTTCGCCGAGGCGGATTTTTTCAGGACGGCCCATTCGCTTTTCGCTCAAAATGCCGGGGAGGAACGCAAGCAGCGTACCAGAACAAGGCTCCCCCTGCGGACCCTGCATGTTGTTGATAATTAAGGATATCCGCTTAAGGCCCTGAAAACAACCGCCGATTGCAAACGCAGAAAGCGACGGATGTTCGACATCGTGCTGCATGAACCGGAGATCGCGCCCAATACCGGCAACGTGATGCGCCTCGCGGCCAACACCGGCGCGCGCCTGCACCTGGTGCGGCCGCTGGGCTTCACGCTGAACGACCGCACGCTGGCACGAGCCGGCCTCGATTACCGCGAACGCGCGGCCCTGCAGCTGCACGACGACTGGGCGGCCTGCGCCGCACACTTTGCCGGGCGGCGGCTGTTCGCGATCACCACGCGCGGCGGCACTCGCTACGACCGGGTCGGCTACGCCGCGGAGGATGTGCTGGTCTTCGGTTCTGAATCCCGCGGCCTGCCCGGAGCACTGCTGGACGCCTGGCCGCCGGAACGGCGGCTGCGCCTGCCGATGCGCGCGGACAGCCGCAGCCTGAACCTGTCAAATGCCGTGGCCGTCGTGCTTTATGAAGCCTGGCGCCAGTGCGGCTTCGCCGGCGGTGGCTGAAGGTTCCGGTCAGCCGGACTTGCGCGGCAGTGCTGCATGCTCCGGCTTGGGATCGCGCGCAAGCAGGCTGCGCACGATGTCGGCGGCGCTGCCGGGTTGAGCCAGCACGCGGCAAACGGCGTCGGTGATCGGCATGTCCACGCCCAGCGCGGCGGCACGGCGGCTGACTTCACCGGCGGTGAACACGCCCTCGGCGACATGGCCGAGCCCGGCCTGCGCCGAGGCCGCCGCCTCGCCGCGCGCCAGGGCGAGGCCGACGCGGCGGTTGCGCGAGAGGTCGCCGGTGCAGGTCAGCAGGAGATCGCCGATGCCGGCGAGTCCGGTAAAAGTCTCGGCGCGGCCGCCGAGCGCGATGCCGAGGCGGGTCATTTCGGCGAGGCCGCGGGTGATCAGCGCCGCCCTGGCGTTGAGCCCGAGACCGAGGCCGTCACAGACGCCGGCGGCGATGGCGATCACGTTCTTGACCGCGCCGCCGACTTCGACGCCGATCACATCGTCATGCGAATACACGCGCAGCGCCGGTCCGTGCAACGCCTGCGCCGCGGCCGCCGCCAGCGCCGCATCGGCCGCCGCCAGGGTCAGCGCCGCGGGCAGGCCCGCAGCCACCTCCTGCGCGAAGCTGGGTCCGGACAGCACCGCGCCGGGAGGGCGGTCGCCCATCTCCTCGGCATAGACCTCGTGCGGCAGGCGCGCGTCCGGACGTTCGAACCCCTTGCACAGCCAGATCACCGGCACCGCCACTTTCAGTTCGCGCAGGCGGCGCAGCGTTGCGCGCAAGCCGGACACCGTGACGGCGACCACGACATAGGCGCTGCCCTCGACTGCCCGCGACAGATCGGGCTCCACCGCAAGTCCGCCGGGAAAGGCGCAGTCCGGCAGGTAGCGTCGGTTGACCCGCGCCGCGGCCATCGCGCGCAGCTGCTCCGCGTCCCGCGCCCACAGCGACACCGCGCGGCGTCCGGCGAGGTTGATGGCGAGTGCGGTGCCCCAGGCGCCGGCACCGAGGACGGCGATCTTCATGCCGGGGTAATGCGCCGTGCGGTGGCGGTAGTCATCCGCCCCAGACATCGGCCGCGCGGACGTAGCCGGTGGTGCCGTCGCGGTGGCGGACATGCAGCCAGCCGCCGCTGCCGCCCTCCAGCAGTTCGAGCAGCAGGTCGCGCTGGCCCTCGAAGGCGACCGGCGCATCGGCGGCCGGCTGCCGGCGCACCGCGGCCGGAGACTTCAGCAGTACGTTGCGCGCATTGTCCAGCGACTTGCTTTCGACCCACGACAGGGTGCCTGCAGCATCGCGCACCTTGACCCAGCCCTCGACCTGCACCAGCACTTCCAGCGGATAACCGCGGTTGACGATGAACAGCCGGGTCGACTTGCTCGAGGGCGCGTCGTAGAGCACGACAGCGGCTTCGGCCGCGGAGCGGAACTCGGCGGCGCCCGCGGCTGCCGGCAGCAGGCCGGCAAGAAAAGCGATGATCAGCCTCTGCATCATCGCGGCAGGCCTCAGCCGGGGGTGGCCGCCTGTGCCGCCTGCTCTTCCTGCAGCTGGCGCAGGCGTTCGTGGTACGCAGCCTCGAAATTCATGTGCTGCAGCATCACCGGCGGGAATCCGGCGCGCGTCACCATGCTGGCCACGGCTTCCCGCGCATAGGGCAACAGGGTGTTCGGGCACATGATGCCGAGCACGGCGTCGGTGTCCTGGGGCGGCAGGCCGAGAATCTGGAAAATGCCCGCCTGCGCGACCTCGACCAGGAACACCGTCTTCTCGCCCAGCTTCGCGGTCGCCGTCACGGTCATCACGACCTCATAGAGCCCCGCCTGCTCCAGCGGGCTCGCCGCGTTGTGCACGCTGATCTCGATCTGCGGATTCTCGCGCTCCAGGAAGATCTGCGGCGCGTTGGGAATCTCCAGCGACAGGTCCTTGATGTAGATTTTCTCGATGCCGAACTGCGGTTGTGCTTGCTCGCTCATTCAATGATTTCCTCGGATTCAGTCTCGCGCCGGCGCTCACGCCGCCAGCAGCGGGTCCAGCTTGCCGGCGCGGTCCAGCGCCGAAAGGTCGTCGTAGCCGCCGACGTGGGTGTCGCCGATGTAGATCTGCGGCACGGTGCGGCGACCGGTGCGCGCCATCATGTCCTCGCGCTGCGCGGGATCGAGGTCCACGCGGACCTTGTCGATCTCGGCCACGCCCTTGGCGCGCAGCAGCTGCTCGGCCATCTGGCAGTAGGGGCAGACGGCGGTGGTGTACATGCGGACTTTTGCCATGGCGCGCTCCCGGGTCAGCGTCTCTCGAGCGGCATGCCGGCCTGTTCCCAGGCGCCGATGCCGCCGCGCAGGTTCACGGCCTCATTGAAGCCGTTGCGGCGCAGGACCTGCACCGCAACCTGGGAGCGCGTGCCGCTGCGGCAGGTGACGATGATCGGCCGCTCGCGGAATTTCTCGAGCTCGCGCAGGCGCTCGGTGAGCTGCTTCTCCGGCACATGCCGCGCGCCGGCGACATGGCCGGCCTCGTACTCGCCGGTGTCGCGCACGTCGACGACGAGGGCATCCTTGCGGTTGATCAGCTGCACGGCCTCGAGCGCGCTGACTTCACGTCCGGCGCGGAAAGGCCGCATCAGCAAAGGCCACAGCAGCATCGCGCCGGTGGCGACGGCACCGCCGAACAACATCATGTTGAACGGGCTTTTCTGCAGAAAAACGATGAAGGCATCCATGGGAAAACGGTTATTGCGGGGGCCTGGGGCCGGAATGCGCGGATTCTAACAGAGGACGGAACAGCGCCGGCTGTTCCCGGGCGAGCTGCGCGAGACGCTCTTCGAAGCCGGCGGGCGCCGCGGGGTAGGCACGCCGCGCGGCGGCGAGCAGGTTGCGCGCCTCAGCCGCGCGGCCGGCAAAGGCCAGCAGCAGCGCCTGGCGGTACACCAGCACCGGCTGCGGCGTGAAGCGGATCACCCGCTCATTCAATGCCAGGCGACGCTGCAGGTCCTCGGCGCTCGCCGGCAGCGGCATCACCATCGACAGTTCGACGTAGGGTGTCAGCAGCGCGTTGCGGTGGATGCGCAGTATCGTGTTGACGAAGTCCGGATCGCGCAGCTGCTCCATCGTCGGCCGCACCGCGCGCTCGAACACCCGGTAGTCATTCCACAGGAACAGCAGGTTTGCGGCCCCCGCCAGCACCGCCGAGGCGGCGATCAGGCGGCCGAAGCGCGCCAGCCGCGGCCGCAGTGCCGGCGCGGGACAAAGTCCCAGCAGCAGTGCGGCGATGCCGAGGAAATAGGCGTACCACAGCGGATACTCGAGCAGGCTGTGGAGGCCGAACACGCCCAGCGTCGCCCACAGCCACCAGTGCGCGGGATCCGGCCGCGCGCGCAGCGCGCGCCACAGCCCCCAGGCCAGGGGCAGCAACAGCAGGGACGCACCGATGACGCCGGTTTCGGCGAGCAGGTGCAGCGGCAGGTTGTGGACATTGTTGTAGAGGCCCGGCGATCCGGCGGCAGCGGGCCCGGCAAGATGCTGGAAATAGGCGATGGCGAAGCCGCCCCAGCCGACACCCTGCAGCGGACGTTCGGCGGCAATCGCCAGCGCCGCCTGCCACAGGGCAATGCGGTCGCTGACGCTGGCCGCTCCGGTGAACAGGCGCTCCACCGCGGTGACCGCCTCACGCTGTGCGGGCGCAAGCCAGCCGTAACCGGCGGCGAGCTGCAAGAGGTAATGCAGGATGATGAACGAGGCGGTCCAGGCGAACAGCCGGCGAGTCTGGCGGTCATCGCCGGCCATGCGCAGGCGCAGCGCCCAGGCGAATCCCGCCAGCAGATACAGCCAGACGCTGCGCGAACCGGACAGGCCGAGCACGAACAGCAGCGGCAGCGCGATGAGGGCCGCGGCCGGCAGCGGCAGACGGCCGCGGCTGTGCAGTTGCGCGATGCTGAACAGCCCGAGTGCGATGAGCGCAGCGTAGTGATTGGCTTGCGCGAGGTTGCCGAAGACCGCTGCGCCGTGCAGGCGCGTGATGTAGTCATTGACCGGTGTGATCAGGTTGAAATGCTGGATCACGCCGACCAGCGCACTCAGCAGGGCGCTGGCGACCAGCGCGCCGGCAAGCACCGTGCCGACGGCGTCGGCACCGCAGGCGCGCACCAGGGCCCGTCCGGCAATGACCAGCAATCCGGCCCAGACCAGATACAGCGCGCCGAGCAGCGCCTGGCCGAAATAGGGCGACCAGCCGGCGGCGCCATGCACGATCAGCCATCCCGCGAGCGCGAACAGCGGCAGCGACGCCCAGGGCACCTCGGCATCGCTCCAGGCACGGCGGCCCATCAACACGGCAATCACGCCGAGGCCGCAGGCGAGTGCCAGCCATTCCGAGTAGAAGGAGGTCAGCGGATAACGGTGATAGGGCTGCAGGAAGGGCAGCACGCACAGCAGCGTTGCGGCGGCGAGGCCGAGGCGCGCCGGCCGGTTCGGCACTGCCGGATCGGTCATGCGCGCTCCGGCTTCAGGCGAATGCCCGCCCGCCGGGGGGACAGGCTGGGCAGGGACCTACTTTTCGGGACCGCAAAACACTTCCCGCATCATGCCGATCAGCGTCAGCGTGCGCTCATCGCCGATGCGGTAATACACTCGGTTGGCGTCCTTGCGCGTGCGCAGCACGCCTTTCTCGCGCAGTATCGCGAGATGCTGGGATATGTTGCTCTGTGAAGTGCCCACACAATCGACAATATCCTGGACGCTCACCTCTTGGTCGCCCAGCACGCACAGGATCTTCAGGCGCAGCGGATGCGCCATTGCCTTGAGGGCCCGCGAAGCCTGCTCGATGTGCTCTTCGCGCTCCAGCAACTGCTCTCGAACTGCCGCAACATCCGTCATGACACCCCGGGCGCCGCCCAAAGCCGTTGAAATGATTTAGAATTATACTGCATTGCAAATATCTTAAAAACCCTTAAAAATCATGAAGATAACACCCGTGCTGCTGGTCATTCTCGACGGTTTCGGCCATCGCGAGGACTGCGACGACAACGCCATCTGCCAGGCGCGCAAGCCGCACTGGAATTTTCTCTGGAAAACCTGCCCGCACACCATCATCGATGCCTCCGAGAAATGGGTCGGCCTGCCCGCGCAGCAGATGGGCAATTCCGAGGTCGGCCACATGAACATCGGCGCCGGCCGCGTGGTGTACCAGGATTACACCAAGATCGAGCACGCGATCGAAACCGGCGAGTTTGCCGCGAATCCGGTGCTGGACTCCGCCATCGGCAAGGCCGGAAACGGCAGCCTGCACGTGCTGGGCCTGCTCTCCCCCGGTGGCGTGCACAGCCACGAGTCGCAGATTCACGCCCTGCTCGATCTCGCCGCGACGAAGGGCGCGAAGCAGGTGCTGGTGCATGCCTTTCTCGACGGGCGCGACACGCCGCCGCAGAGCGCGGAAGCCTCCCTCGCCGCGCTGGAGCGGAAATGCCGCGCGCTGGGCAATGCGCGCATTGCCTCGATCTGCGGCCGTTATTTCGCGATGGACCGCGACCAGCGCTGGGAACGTGTCGAGTCCGCCTACGACCTGATCGTCGACGGCCGCGCGCAGTTCACCGCAGCCGATGCGCTGGCCGGCCTCAAGGCCGCCTATGCCCGCGGCGAAACCGATGAATTCGTCAAGGCCACCGCCATTGTGCCGGCAGCTGCGGCGCCGGCGCGCATGAACGACGGCGACACCGCGGTATTCATGAATTTCCGCTCGGACCGCGCGCGCCAGATGACTGCGGCCCTGACCGACCCGGCATTTGCCGGATTCGCGCGCAAGCGGGTGCCCAGGCTCGGCTATTACTGCACGCTGACCAGCTACGGCGAGGACTTCAGCCATATCCCCGCGGCCTTCGGCCCGCAGCAGATCCGCAACGGCTTCGGCGAATACCTGTCGCAGCAGGGGCTGCGCCAGCTGCGCATCGCCGAGACGGAAAAGTACGCCCACGTCACTTATTTCTTCAACGGCGGCGTGGAAACGCCCTACCCCGGGGAAGACCGCGTGCTGGTGCCCTCGCCCAAGGTCGCCACCTATGACCTGCAGCCCGAGATGAGCGCGCGCGAGGTCACCGACCGGCTGATCGAAGCCATCCAGTCGCGCCGCTACGACGCCATCGTCTGCAATTACGCCAACGGCGACATGGTCGGGCACACCGGCAATCTGGAAGCGGCGACCCGGGCCGTCGAGGTGCTCGACGAGTGCATAGGCCGCATCGTCGACGCCATGCGCGGCATCGGCGGCGAGGTGCTGTTCACCGCGGACCACGGCAATGCCGAAACCATGCGCGATCCCGAATCGCAGCAGCCGCACACGGCGCACACGCTGAACCTGGTGCCGCTGCTCTACGTCGGGCGCAAGGCCAGCGTCGCCAAGGGCGGCGCGCTGCAGGACGTGGCGCCGACGCTGCTGGCGATGATGGGGCTGCCGCAACCCGCCGAAATGACGGGACGCCCGCTGATCGAGTTTGCGTGAACCGGTTCGCAGGCCTGCTCATTGCCAGCCTGGCGCTGGCACCCGCGGCCCAGGCCGCGACGGCGGGACAGACGCAGGAGGAATTGCGCGAACTGCGCGCGCGGATTTCGGCGCTGCAGAAAAAGCTGGCCGCTGCCGAGGAAAGCCGCAGCGAGGCCTCCGACGCCCTGCGCGAATCGGAGCGTGCCATCTCCGAGGCCAACCGCGAGCTGCGCCAGCTGGCGGTGCAGTCCCGCGAATCGGGCGCCCGGCTGGCAGCGCTGCGCAAGTCCGAGGATGCAGCCGCCGCCGCCATGCGCAGCCAGCAGGATCTGCTCGGCCGCATGCTGCGCCAGCAGTACCTGCAGGGCGAGCCCGACGCGCTGCGCCTGGTGCTCGGCCGGGAAGACCCCAATGCAATGGCACGCCAGCTGCATTACCTGGCGCATGTCGCGCGCGCCCGCGCGCGCCTGGTGGAGGGGCTGCGCGCCAACCTGCGGGAGCTTGAACGTCTGCAGGCGCAAATTTCGGAAGAGGCCGCGGCGATTGCCCGCATCACCGCCGAGCAGACCGCCCAGCGCGCCCGCCTCGAGCGGGAAAAGCGCGCCCGCGCCGGGGTGCTGTCGCGGCTGTCCCAGGACATCCGCAAACAGCAGCAGCAGATGCGCGCGATGCAGGCCAGCGAAAACCGCCTGACCCGGCTGGTGGAGCAGCTGACGCGTCTGGTGCGCAAGCCCGCGCCGGCCGGCAAGCCGCGGCCGCGCAACGACGCCCTGCCGTCCGGTACAGGTGACGGCAGCCCCTTCGCCGCCCTGCGGGGACAGCTTGCGCTCCCGGTGCGCGGGGAACTTGGCAGCCGTTTCGGCAGTCCACGTGCAGACGGCGGGGTGACCTGGAAAGGCCTGTTCATCGCCGCCCGGGCCGGCGAGGACGTGCGGGCAGTGGCCGCCGGGAGGGTGGTGTATGCGGACTGGCTGCGTGGCTTCGGCAACCTGCTGATCGTCGACCATGGCGACAGCTACATGACCCTCTACGCCAATGCCGAAGCGCTGCTGAAGCAGGTCGGCGACCTGATACGCGGCGGCGAGACAGTGGCCACCGTGGGCAACAGCGGTGGCAATGCGGAATCGGGCTTATACTTTGAAATGCGGCACGAAGGACGGCCGTTCGACCCCCTGCAGTGGGTCCGGTTGAGGTAGCAGCGGGCAAGGGCAACACATTCACAGCAGCCGCCTGGCGCGGCAGGAGCAGCACATGCGCAGCAAATTCAGTCAGTTGGGCCTGGTCATCTGTGGCGTCCTCATCGGCGTCGCGATCAGCCTGAATTATTCGGCAGTCGCCCAGCGCAGCGCCCCCTCGGCCTTGCCGCTGCCGATCGAGGAACTGCGCGCCTTCACCGAGGTTTTCGGCCGCATCAAGAGCGACTATGTCGAGCCGGTCGAGGACAGGAAGCTGATCACCGAGGCCATCAACGGCATGCTGACCGGCCTCGACCCGCACTCCGCCTACCTCGACCAGGAAGCGTTCAGGGAAATGCAGGTGGGCACCCAGGGCGAGTTCGGCGGCCTCGGCATCGAGGTCGGCATGGAAGACGGTTTCGTGCGCGTGGTTTCGCCGATCGACGATTCGCCGGCCTCGCGCGCCGGCATCAAGGCCGGCGACCTGATCGTCAAGCTCGACGAGACTTCGGTCAAGGGCATGACGCTCGGCGACGCGGTCAAGCGCATGCGCGGCAAGCCCAACACCCAGATCGTGCTGACCATCGTGCGCAAGGGCGAACCCAAGCCCATCGTCGTCACGCTGACGCGCGCGGTGATCAAGATCCAGAGCGTCAAGTCGACGCTGCTCGAGCCGGGCTACGCCTATGTCCGCGTCAGCCAGTTCCAGGAACATACCGGCGAGAACCTCGCGCGCGCCGTGGAAAACCTGTTCAAGCAGAACCAGGGCCCGATGAAGGGACTCGTGCTCGACCTGCGCAACGATCCGGGCGGCCTGCTCAACGGCGCGGTCGCGGTGTCCGCCGCCTTCCTGCCGCGGGATGCGCTGGTGGTCTACACCGACGGGCGCACCGAGGACGCGAGGATGAAACTCAACGCGAGTCCCGAGCATTACCTGCGCGGCCGCAACAAGGAGGATTTCCTGAAGCGCCTGCCGGCGGAAGCGAAGACGGTGCCGATGGTGGTGCTGGTCAACGGCGGTTCCGCCTCGGCCTCGGAAATCGTCGCCGGCGCGCTGCAGGATCACGAGCGCGCGGTGGTGATGGGCCAGCAGACCTTCGGCAAGGGCTCGGTGCAGACCATCCTGCCGCTGGGCAACAACACCGCGATCAAGCTGACCACGGCGCGCTACTACACGCCGAAGGGCCGCTCGATCCAGGCGCGCGGCATCGTGCCGGACATCCCGCTGGACGACGTCGTCACCGACCGCGCGGCTCTGAAACTGCGCGAGGCCGACCTCACCAAGCACCTCACCGAGGGCGCCACCGAGAAACCGGCCGACAAGGCCGAGGCGGCGGCGAAGTCGGCGCAGAAATTCGGCTTCACTCCGGCACCGCGACCGAAGGACGTCGACGAGAAATCGCTGCGCCCCGAACCCGGCCAGGTGGTCTCGCCCAACGATTACGAGCTGAACCAGGCGGTCGCCTTCCTGAAGAGCCGTTCGGTCGCCAAGGCGAACTGACCGCTCCCCAGGCTCCGCGCAACGCCCGGCCGAGCCGGGCGTTGTTGTTTTCAGGGGCGGCAACCGCTAGATTCGCGCCATGGACGACCATCAACTGCTGCGCTACAGCCGGCACATCCTGCTCCCGGAAATCGGCATCGAGGGCCAGCAGCGGCTGCTCGACGCCCACGCGCTGCTGATCGGCGCCGGCGGCCTCGGCTCGCCGGCCGCGCTCTATCTCGCTTCGGCGGGAATCGGCACGCTCACGCTCTGCGACGGCGACAGCGTCGACCTCACCAACCTGCAGCGGCAGATCGTCCACCGCGAGGCCTCGATCGGGGAGAAAAAGGTCGACTCCGCGCGCGCCACGCTGCTCGGCCTCAATCCGGGAATCCGCATCCATGCCGTCGCCGAGCGGGTATCCGGCGACCGGCTGCAGCAGCTGGTGGATGCCGCCGACGTGGTGATCGACGGCTGCGACAATTTCGAGACCCGCCACGCCGTCAACCGCGCCTGCGTGCGCGCCGGCAAACCGCTGGTGTCGGGCGCAGGCATCCGTTTCGACGGCCAGCTCGCGGTATTCGACCTGCGCCGCGCCGACTCGCCCTGTTATGCCTGCCTGTTTCCCGAGGACGGCGAAACGGAGGAGATGCGCTGCGCGGTGATGGGCGTGTTCGCGCCGCTGGTGGGCATCATCGGCGCGATGCAGGCCGCGGAGGCGCTGAAGCTCGTGACCGGCGCCGGGGAAACGCTGACCGGGCGCCTGCTGCTCGTCGACGCGCTGACGATGGACCTGCGCAGCGTCGGCCTCAAACGCGATCCCGCCTGCGCGGTGTGCCGGTCGCGCGCGGCCTGACGCCGCCCTGCCCGGCCCCTCAGGTCATATCGAGCGAATCCGCCCCCTTGGGCGCGGTTTCGGCCGCCAGCGCCTCCTTCGAGGGCGTGGTGCTCTCGCCGCTCAGCAGGTGCTCGAGCTCGCGCGTGAGGCGTTCGGCGTCGGGCGGATTGCGGCCCAGCATCTGCAGCAGCAGCCGCGACGGAAAATCCGCCAGGGTCTCCGGGTGGTTGGAGCGGATGCGCGAGGCGCTCTCGATGATCGACCGCGCATGGCCGGTCTTGAACCCCGCCTTGAGGTTCTCTATCGAATCCAGCACGGCAAGCTGGCTGCGGGCGATGCCCAGCATCAGTTGCGCAAGATGCTCTACCTTGATGTCCGCCATGGTGCACTCCTCTTCCTCGATGGGGTGGTCAAGCCAGTATGCCTTCCATCAGCTGCTTCCACTGCCGCTGCCAGTGCTCCACCGGATCGCGGCGGAAACCGCTTTTCGCATACTGGTGCCAGCGGCCGGCAACGAAGCTCATCAGCGCATTGGCCTGCGCGCCGGGATCGATGTCCTCGGCAACTTCCTTGCGCGTCATCGCGAAGCGCAGCGCCTGCTTCAGCGCCGCCTCCAGGCGGTCGTGGATCTGGTTGATGCGCGCCTGCAGCGAATCGTCCTCGGTCACCAGCGCGTCGCCGATCAGCACCCGGGTCATGCCGCGGTTCTTCTGCGCGAAGCCGAGCAGCATGGTCATGATCGCCTCGGCCTGGCGCAGCCCGCTCTGCTCCTCGCTGGTGATGCGGTTGATCAGCGTGAACAGCGTCTGTTCGACAAAATCGATCAGCCCGGCGAACATTTCCGCCTTGCCGCGGAAATGGCGGTAGAGCGCGGCCTCGGACACGCCGATGCGCGCGGCCAGCGCCGCCGTGGTGATGCGCTCCGCCGAAGGGCCCTCGAGCATCTGCGCCAGGGTCTGCAGTATCTGGGTCTTGCGTTCGCCGCTGCGTGCCATGCGTTCCTCAGTACAGGTGTGCTGCGTGACTGGAAAGTGCGGCCATGCCCTGCACCCGCACATCGACGAATCCGGGCACGCGTTCCGCCCGCGACACCCAGACGGTTTTCATGCCGAGCCTTTTTGCGGTGCGCAGGTTTTCCAGCGAATCCTCGACCATGATACAGCGCCGCGGCCGCAGGTGATGCGCGCGGCACAGTTTCAGGAAGCCGTAGGCATCGGGCTTGGGCCGGAAACCGACACGCTCGATCGAGAACACGGCATCGAACAGGCTGGTGATGCCGAGCACGCGCAGCACTGCCTGCGCGTAATGCACCGGGGCGTTGGAGAACACGAACTTGCGTCCCGGCAGCCGGCGCAGCACATGGCGCAGCTGCGGCTCGCCGACCACCATGCGCCGCAGGTCCGGAAACTGGTGGGTATGCCAGAGGAAATGCCGCGGATCGGTGCCGTGGTGGCGCATCAGGCCCAGCAGGGTCGCGCCGTAGCACTGCCAGTAGTGGCGCCGCAGCTCGCCGGCCGCCCGCTCGTCGAGCTGCAGGTGCTGCTGCAGGTAGGCGTTCATCGCGCGGTTGATGTGCGGAAAGATGTGAGGCGACGCATTGTGCAGCGTGTTGTCGAGATCAAAGATCCACGCGACCGGTGCAGTCATCGCCGGCTCTGCGCCGATGGCATCAGCGGCGGCGGATCAGCGTGCCGACGCCCTCGTCGGTCAGGATCTCGAGCAGCAGCGCGTGCTCGACGCGGCCGTCGATGATGTGGCAGGTGTTGACGCCGTTCTTCACCGCGTCCAGCGCCGAACCGATTTTCGGCAGCATGCCGCCGTGTATGGTGCCGTCGGCGAACAGCTCGTCGACCTTGCGCGCGGTAAGGCCCGTCAGCAGCTTGCCGTCCTTGTCGAGCACGCCAGCGGTGTTGGTCAGCACGATCAGCTTCTCGGCCTTGAGGATCTCGGCGACCTTGCCGGCGACGAGGTCGGCATTGATGTTGTAGGACTCGCCGTTGGCGCCGACGCCCACCGGCGCGATCACCGGAATGAAGTCCTGGGTATGCAGCAGGTTGACGATCGCCGGATCGATGCTCTCGACTTCGCCGACCTGGCCGATGTCGACGAGGTCGTCGCTGCCGGCGGTACCGCGCACCTTCAGCTTCTTCGCGCGGATGAAACCGCCGTCCTTGCCGGTCAGTCCCACCGCCTTGCCGCCGCAGCGGTTGATCAGGTTGACGATGTCCTTGTTGACCTGGCCGCCGAGCACCATCTCGACGACGTCCATGGTCTCGGCATCGGTGACGCGCATGCCCTGGATGAACTCGCCCTTCTTGCCGACGCGCTTGAGCAGGTCGTCAATCTGCGGCCCGCCGCCGTGCACCACCACCGGGTTCATGCCGACCACCTTCAGCAGCACGACGTCGCGGGCGAAACCCTCCTTCAGCGCGGGGTCGGTCATCGCATTGCCGCCGTACTTGATGACGATGGTCTTGCCGTGGAAGCGCTGGATGTAGGGCAGGGCTTCGGCGAGGGTCTTGGCCTTGGCGGCGGCATTGCTGGCGGACAGTGGCATGGGCGATCCGTGGAGGCGGTGATGAGGTGAATGAACGGGACTGATGTGAGGGTTCACTCATTTTACCCGACGACAAAAAAAGCGGCAGGCCTTTCAGCCTGCCGCTTTTCCGGACTTCCGTGCCGGCAAAAGTCCGGCGGTGCCTCAGTTGATCGACAGCCGCTTCGCGGTAACCGCCTGCTTCTTCGGCAGCGTCAGCTCAAGCACGCCGTCAGCATACTTGGCGGAGGCCTTTTCCTCGTCGACGGGCTGGCCCAGGGTGAACGCGCGATAGACCTTGCCGTAATGGCGCTCGGCGCGCAGCACACGCTCGCCTTCCTTCACTTCGCGCTCATTGCGCGTTTCCGCGCTGATCGCGACCTGCTCGCCATCGATGGTGACGTGGATGTCTTCCTTTTTCACGCCGGGGATCTCGGCATGCACGACGTAGTCCTTCTCGCTCTCGCGGACATCGACGCGGATCGCCTGCGCCGCCTGGGGCGCGCCTTCAAAGGCCATCGGGCGCACGAAAAAGCCGCGCAGCAGTTCGTCGAACGAGTCGTCAAACGGGGTAAAGCGGGTAACATTGACCATGATCATCTCCTTGAATTCGTTGCGGCATTTGCGCCGATGCCTTCAATATGGGCACCCCGGAACGGTTTTCAAGGGTGCTAGGCCGCCCCTGCGGGTGATATCATAAGTAATTGTTTTTAAACACTATTTTGGAAAACACTCGAAGCAGGGGCACTCCGCAGGCGAAGGAGATCGAAAGCGAGCGCGCCTACCTGCTGCGCTATGCGCGGCTGCAGCTGCGCAATCCCGCCCAGGCCGAGGACGCGGTGCAGGAAACGCTGCTCGCCGCAATCGAAGGCGCCGCCCGCTTTTCCGGCAAATCCTCGCTGCGCACCTGGCTCACCGGCATCCTCAAGCACAAGGTCATCGACCAGCTGAGACGCAGCGCGCGCGAGCAGCCCTTGGAAGCGGCAGACGACCGCGCGGAAGCGGAAGCCATCGACGCGCTGTTTGCCGGCGACGGCCACTGGCGCGACATGCCTTCGGACTGGGGCAACCCTGACGCGGCGCTGGAGAACAGCCGCTTCCGCGCCGCCTTCGAGCTCTGCCTGCAGCGCCTGCCCGAACGCACGGCGCGGGCGTTCACGATGCGCGAGGTCATGGAGATGACGACCCCGGAAATCTGTCAGGAACTGCAGATCACCTCGACCCACTGCTGGGTCCTGCTGCACCGGGCACGGCTGACCCTGCGCGAATGCCTGGAAATCACCTGGTTCGACGGATCACGCCGATGATGGACACCTGCAGGAAGGCCTCGGAGCTGCTGTCCCAGGAACAGGACCGCGCGCTCGGCCCGGTCGAGCGGCTGCGGCTGCAGCTGCATCTGCTGATCTGCGAACGCTGCCGGCGGGTCGAACACCATTTCGAGCTCCTGCGCGCGGCAATCCGCCGCTGCCGGGACGACGGCTGACAGGGAAGGCGCGGAACTTCCGCCGCCGCCGCGGAGTCTGCCTTTTGGGGCGTCTCGAGACGCCTCTCCTTCCCGACTTTATAATCAGGCTTTTTCCCGAAATGAAACGCATATTCCTCGCCGTCCTGCTGGGCCTCTTCGCGCTGCAATCCTGGGCGCAGGTCCAGCCGCCCGCCCCCGCCATCGAAGCGCGCGCCTGGCTGCTGTTCGACGTCAACAGCGGGCAGGTGCTCGCCAGCCGCAACGCGGGCGACCGCTTCGAGCCGGCCTCGCTGACCAAGCTGATGACCGCCTACCTCGTGTTCGGCGCGCTGAAGCAGAAATCGCTGAAGCCCGAGCAGGTGGTGCCGGTGTCGACCCGCGCCTGGAAGGCCGAAGGTTCGCGCATGTTCATCGAGCCGAACAAGCCGGTCACCGTCGACGAGCTGCTGCGCGGCATGATCATCCAGTCCGGCAACGACGCCAGCATCGCGCTGGCCGAGGCGGTTGCCGGCAGCGAGGAGGTGTTCGCGCAGATGATGAACCGCGAAGCGAAGCGGCTCGGCATGGCCAACACCAATTTCACCAATGCCACCGGGCTCACCACGGCGCAGCTGCACTCCTCGGCCGAGGACCTCGCCAAGCTGGTGGTCGCGCTGATCCGCGACTACCCGGAGCACTATGCGCTGTATTCGCAGAAGGAATACCGCTACAACAACATCTCGCAGGCCAACCGCAACCGCCTGCTGTGGCTGGACCCGACGGTCGACGGCGTGAAAACCGGCTACACCGAGAACGCCGGCTATTGCCTGGTGACTTCCGCGCGGCGCGGCGAGCGGCGGCTGGTGTCGGTCGTGCTCGGCACCGCGTCGGAATCGGCGCGGGTCACCGAAAGCCAGAAGCTGCTGAACTGGGGTTTCCAGTTCTACGACAGCGTGAAGCTCTATGCCGCGAACCAGCCGGTCACCAGCCTGCGCGTGTGGAAAGGCGGCTCGAGCACGCTGAAGGCCGGCTTCACCAGCGACCTGTTCGTGGCCGTGCCCAAGGGCCAGGGCGACAAGGTCAAGGCGGTGGTCGAAAGCCTGCAACCGCTGCTGGCCCCGGTGAGCCCGGGCCAGCGCGTGGCAACGCTGAAAATCGAGATCGACGGCAAACCCCACGCCCAGTTGCCGGTCGTGGCCCTCGAGAGCGTCCCTGTCGCCGGCATCTTCGGCCGCACCTGGGACGGCCTGAGGCTGCTGTTCAAGTAAGCCCGCCGCCTTCATTCCACCGACAAAATTCCCTGACAACCACGGCCCGATCATGAGCGAAATCGTCTACCTCAACGGAAAATTCATGCCCATCGAGGAGGCCCATGTGCCGGTGCTCGACCGCGGCTTCATCTTCGGCGACGGCGTCTACGAGGTCATCCCCGTCTACTCGAAACACCCGTTCCGGCTTGCCGAGCATCTGCGGCGGCTGCAGTACAGCCTCGACAAGGTGCGCATCGACAACCCGATGACCGAGGCCGAATGGACGCGGCTGGTCACCGAGATCGTCGAGCGCAACGCCGGCGACGACCAGTCGGTCTACCTGCAGGTGACCCGCGGCGTCGCGAAGCGCGACCACGCTTTCCCCAAGGGCGTCAGGCCCACGGTGTTCATGATGAGCAACCCTCTGGTCACGCCGGCGCCGGCGCTGGTCGAGTCCGGCGTCGCCTGCATCAGCGCCCAGGACTACCGCTGGCTCAACTGCGACATCAAGTCGGTATCCCTGCTCGGCAACTGCCTGCTGCGCCAGCTGTCGGCCGACGCCGGCGCCACCGAAACCATCCTGTTCCGCGACGGCAAGCTGACCGAGGCCTCGGCCAGCAATGTGTTCATCGTCCGCGATGGCGTGCTGCTGACGCCGCCCAAGGACAACCTGGTGCTGCCCGGCATCACCTATGACGTGGTGCTGGAAATCGCGCGGGCCCGCGAATTCCAGGTCGAGGTGCGCGCCGTCACCGAGGCCGAGGTGCGCGGGGCCGACGAGATCTGGGTCACCTCCTCGACCAAGGAAGTGCTCGCCGTGACCACGCTCGACGGCAAGCCGGTCGGCGACGGCAGGCCCGGTCCGCTGTTCCGGCGCATGCACGCGCTGTACCAGCAGTTCAAGCGTGACCACATGAGAAAAGCGGCTTGAGCACCCCGCCCGCCGCTCCGGAACCGTCGCTGATCGAGTATCCCAGCGACTTCCCGCTGAAAATCCTCGGCCATACCCGGCCCGGTTTCGCCCAGGCCGTGCTTGCCGTGGTCAAGCGCCACGCCCCCGATTTCGAGGATGCATCGCTGACCATGAAGACGAGCAAGAAGGGCAAGTACCTCAGCGTGACCTGCGTGATCCGCGCCACTTCGCGCGAACAGCTGGACGCCCTCTACCAGGAACTCTGCGATCACCCGATGGTGGTCATGGTGCTCTAGCGAAGCCCATCCGCGCCAGCTGGCGGTCATGCCAGCGGCCGAGCAGCAGCTGGGCCGCGAATGCGCCGCACAGCGCGAGGAACATGTCCCACTGCGTATCCCAGACATCGCCCTGGGTGGCGAGGAATTCGTCGGCCTCCGCGCCGATCAGCAAGGCCGCCCACCATTCGATGAGCTCGTAGAAAGCGCTCACCGCCAGCGCGATGCACAGCACCAGGAAGAACAGGATTTTCCGTCCGCCGATGCCGAACACCCGCAGCAGCAGCTCGCGCGCCACCAGCGCCGGCACGAAGCCCTGGGCGAGGTGGCCGATGCGGTCGTAGGGATTGCGCGCAAACCCGAACAGGTCCTGCAGCCAGAAACCCAGCGGCGTGCGCGCATAGGTGTAGGCGCCGCCGTAGATCAGGATCATCCCGTGCAGCGCGATCAGGGCATAGACCAGCGGCGTCAGCGGCAGCCGCTCGCGGGTCAGCAGCAGCAGCGGTGCTGCCATCAGCACCGGCAGCACCTCCATGAACCAGGTCAGCCGGTCGTAGGGCGCGATCCCGGAAGCGAGCAGCGCCGCAGCCCACAGCGCGCAGATCGCGGGGAGGATGCGCTCGGCGGCGGGCATGCCGGTGCCCTACTTCGGCAGCTTGCGCTTGCGCAATTCGCGCAGCTCTTCGGCGTAATCCTTGCGGAAATCGGAGCCCGAGCCGGTCAGGTAATTGCGGAAGTCGGCGCAGGCCTGGTCCATGCCGTCACGCGGCTGGGCGAGGATCTCGTCGCGCTGGCCGTTGCGGTATTCAAGGATCGAGCCTTCATACTTCCCGACATTGCGCATGTACTCGCGCTCGTCCCGCGAAGCACCGCGGATCATCAGGCTCAGCCGCGCCTCCAGCTCGTCGAGCAGCCCCTTGTGGCGGGACTGCCAGACCGCATAGGCCTTGGCATTGGCTGCGGCCTGCGGCGGGAAAGCCTGGTCGCAGGCCTCGCGCAAGGCGAGCAGGCGCTGGTGCGCGAAATAGATCCGGCTGAGCGCGGTGCCGTAGTCGCCGGCAGCCTCCGCTGCGGCGCCGCCGCCGCCCAGCATCGCGCACAAAAGCCCTGCTGCCAGAATGTGAATCCGCACTGCCCTCTCCCGATCATCCTATAATGCCGGCTCATTATCCCATCAATGCCCGGGCCCGGTGCCCGGCC
The DNA here is from genome assembly GCA_019634975.1 of Burkholderiales bacterium. Taxonomy (GTDB): domain Bacteria; phylum Pseudomonadota; class Gammaproteobacteria; order Burkholderiales; family SG8-41. Next base: position 54,767 of record JAHCAI010000002.1, on the reverse strand, counting down.
ACAGGGTTCTTCCGGTGTCCCTTCCCGCCGCCGCCGCACAGCCAACCGTCGCCCAGCCGCTCATCGTCCGCCGGCTCGGACTGGTGCCGTACTGGCCAACCTGGACTGCGATGCGCGAGTTCACGGCCGCCCGTACCGCGGACAGCTGCGACGAGCTGTGGCTGCTGGAACATCCGCCGGTCTATACCGCCGGCATCGCCGGCAAACCGGAACACTGGCCGCGGGTCGACAACGGCATCCCGGTGGTTCGCGTTGACCGTGGCGGACAGATCACCTACCACGGCCCGGGGCAACTGGTGGCCTACCTGCTGCTCGACATGCGCCGCCGCGGCATCAGCGTGCGGCCGCTGGTGCGGCAGATGGAGCAGGCGGTGATCAACCTGCTGGCCGACTACGGCGTGGCCGCCGAAGGCCGCGCCGATGCCCCCGGCGTCTATGTCGGCGCCGCGAAAATCGCCGCGCTCGGCCTGCGCGTCAGGAACGGCTGCTGCTACCACGGCCTCGCGCTCAACGTCGATGTCGCGCTCGACCCCTTTCTCGCGATCAACCCCTGCGGTTACGCCGGTCTGGCGGTGACCCGCACCCGCGACCTCGGCATCACCGACAGCCGCCGGCAACTCGGCGAGAAGCTGATCCGCCACATCAGGAACCTGCTGCAATGACCACCACCGGCGAGAAACAGAAAGGCCAGGCGAAAACCGCGCGCATCCCGATCAAGGTGGTGCCGGCGACGCCGCTGAAAAAACCCGACTGGATCCGCGTGCGCCTCGGCAACAGCGCGCGCTTCCAGGAAATCAAGGACATCCTGCGCGTGCAGAAGCTGCACACCGTGTGCGAGGAGGCGACCTGCCCCAACATCGGCGAATGTTTCGGCAAGGGCACCGCAACCTTCATGATCCTCGGCGACCTGTGCACGCGGCGCTGCCCCTTCTGCGACGTCGCCCACGGCCGCCCGAAGCCGCCGGACCCCGAGGAGCCGCGCCACCTCGCCGAGACCATCGCCGCACTAAAGCTCAAGTACGTGGTGATCACCAGCGTCGACCGCGACGACCTGCGCGACGGCGGCGCGCAGCATTTCAAGGACTGCATCCGCGCGGTGCGCGAGCTGTCGCCGCAGACCCGCATCGAGATCCTGGTGCCGGATTTCCGCGGCCGCCTCGACATCGCGCTCGACATCCTTTCGGCGGGACCGCCCGACGTGATGAACCACAACCTCGAAACCGTGCCGCGGCTCTACAGGCAGGCGCGGCCGGGTTCCGACTATGCGCACTCGCTGAAGCTGCTGAAGGATTTCAAGACGAAGTTTCCGCAGGTGCCGACCAAGTCCGGGCTGATGGTGGGCCTCGGCGAAACCGACGAGGAGATCCTCGAAGTGATGCGCGACTTGCGCGCCCACGACGTCGACATGCTGACCATCGGCCAGTACCTGCAGCCCTCGGCCCATCACCTGCCGGTGCTGCGCTACGTCGAGCCCAAGGTGTTCGAGATGTACGCCGCGGAAGCCGAACGCATGGGCTTCAGCCACGCCGCCAGCGGACCGCTGGTGCGGTCCTCATACCATGCCGACCAGCAGGCGCATGAGGCGGGAGTGGTTTAAGGAAAGGACGTTTTGACAGGATGGGCAGGATATACAGGATCAAGAGCGAAAACCGTGTTCTGGTTTTATCCTGAAAATCCTGTCCATCCTGTTTGTTGAATGCCCTTCGCAGTCAGGTTTCCCTCAGCTTTTCTTCCAGCAAGGCATGCAGCTTCGCGAAGTCCGGCTCGCCGAGGATGCGCGTGACCAGCCTGCCGCGCTTGTCGATGACGAAGGTGGTCGGCGTCAGCTTGACCTCGCCGAAGGCCTTCGCCAGCTCGCCCATCGGATCCAGCGCGACCTTGAACGGCAGGCTGTTTTTCTCGACATAGTTCAGCACGTAGTTCGGCGGATCGTGGCGCATCGCCACCGCGATGGTCTCGAAGCCCCGCGCGCGGTACTTCAGGTAGGTCGCGGTGATGTCCGGCATCTCCTTGATGCAGGTCACGCAGTCGGTCGCCCAGAAATTGACCAGCACGACCTTGCCGCGCAGGCTTTCGGTGGTGATCCTTTCGCCCTTGATCGACACGAAAGTCACCTCGGGCGCGGCGGGTTCCGCGCTCCAGATCGCAAATCCGGCAAAAGCTACCGCGATGGCAACCACCGCGGCTAGAATGAGATTTCCGGTTTTTGTCATGGCAGCCGTTCAGAGGGGGGGTGCGACGATGGGACGTATTTTCGGTTTTCTGCTGTGCCTTGTCACCAGCCTGCCGGCCGGGGCCGGCATCGCCGATATTTCCAATGCCGATGCCGTCAGCGGTTTGAGGCAGGCCCTGACCGATGGTTCCGCAGCCGCGGTCAAATTGCTCGGCGCCGAGAACGGCTATTTCGGCAACCCCAAGGTCAAGATCCCGCTGCCGCCCAGCCTGCAGCGGGTCGAAGGAGCCCTGCGCATGATGGGCATGAAACGCCAGGCCGACGAGCTGGTGCTGTCGATGAACCGTGCCGCCGAAGCCGCGGCACCGGAAGCCCGGCAACTGCTGGTCGACGCAGTAAAGAAAATGTCGGTGCAGGACGCCAAGGGCATACTCACCGGCGGCGACACTGCGGCAACCGAATACTTCAAGCGCACCACCCAGGCGCAGCTGACCCAGCGCTTCCTGCCCATCGTCAAGAAGGCCACTGACCGCGTCGGCCTCGCCCAGCAGTACAACAACCTCGCCGGCCAGGGCGCCGCGCTGGGCCTGGTCAAGCAGGAGGACGCGTCGATTGAAACCTATGTCACGCGCAAGGCACTCGACGGGCTTTACCTGATGATCGCCGAACAGGAGAAGTCCTTCCGCCAGAATCCGGTCGGCGCCACCAGCAACATCGTCAAAAAGGTGTTCGGCGCGCTGCGCTGATCAGTCCGCGGGAATCGCGCAGACGAAATCCTCAAGCTTGCCGCTGGCCGGCCGCGGCAATTCCTTTTCGAAACGGGAGAAGCGGATCCGGAAGGGATGGCCCAGCGAGTCCGTGATCATCCGCGCAAGCCGTGATTCCTCCTCCGCACTCAGTGCGCGATCGACGACGAGCCTGACCTCGAGCTCTTCCAGTGAATGCTGGATCATCTGGAAGCGGCGTACCGGTGCAACATCGCGATAGGGCAGGGGACCGATGACGGGCCAGCGCCGGCCGCCGCCCGGCAGGCGCAGCATGTTGCGTTCGCGGCCCGCAATGCGCTCCAGGGTCGGCAGTGTCCGTCCGCAGGCGCAGGGCTGACCGACGGTGGCATAGTCGCCGATCTCGTAGCGGATCAGGGGCATCACCTGATTGTGCAGGCTGCTGACCACGAGCCGGCCGGTCTCGCCCTGCGCGCAAGGCCGGCCCTCGTCATCCAGGACTTCCACCAGGACGCATTCGGCCATCACATGGTACTGGCCGGAAACGGGACATTGCAGCGCGATATAGCCCAGTTCCTGGGAGCTGTAGGCGTCTTCGATATCAACCCCGAGCACCTCCCGGCACTGCAGCCTCAGCCGGGGGGTAACCGTCTCGCCAACGGTCAACACCGCGCGCAGGCCCGGCAGCTTTGCCCCGGCGGCTGAAAAATGATCCAGCAATGCCGCGAGATTGCTGGGATAGGTCAGCAGATACCCGGGCGCCTGATTCCTGAGCCAGGCCGCCTGCTTGTCGATGTGGGCGTTGAGGCTCAGCAAGGCCGCCGGTCCGGTGGCATAGAGGGCCTCCGATGCCGGCCCCCAGCCCGTGGCCATCGCACCCAGCGGCGGATCGGCGGCCCCGGCCGGGACCGCGCGGATCGCCGCCAGCTTGAGCGACGGGTCGCGGCCATGCCAGTGATGGTCGCGCAGGGTGTTGGCCTGCCACAGCAATCCGTCCAGCGCGCTGCGCAGGACCAGCACCGGCTGCCCGGTCGAGCCGGAGCTGCGGCTCTCCTGGACATCGCCCAGCTGCTGCAGCACCACCGTGCTGCGCAGCGCGGACACGCCGTCCTGGAGGTCGCGCCGGGTCAGCGGCGGGATTCCGCGCAAGCGGTCGAGCGTCAGCATCTGGCCGGCAGACCAGCCGGCCTTGTCCAGCCGTTCCCGGTAAAACGGCACATGACGCCGGGCATGGTCGAGAATCAGCGAAAGCTGCCTGAGCTGGTGATCCAGCAGTTCGCCCGCAGGCCAGCGTTCGCTCTGCCCGAACTGCCACAACATGGCGAGCAGGCGCGCAGCCCGGCCGTCGGGCACCGCCGGCCACTGCATGCCGGGAATGGCGGATTTAATGATCCGCATGTCCGGGCGGCACCGTGTGTCGGATCAGCATCGAGAATGGTCGCGCCTAGTGCGCACGATCCCAGTTCGGACCGGCACCGACCTCGACCAGCAGCGGCACCGCGAGATCGGCAACGCCGCCCATCAGCCGTTTCAAACCGGCCTTGACGGTGGCCAGCTCGGCATCCGGCACTTCCAGCACCAGCTCGTCGTGCACCTGCATGATGAGGCTGGCGTGCAGCTTCTCCTCGCGCAGCCAGCGCTGCACGGCGATCATCGCCAGCTTGATCAGGTCGGCGGCCGTGCCCTGCATCGGCGCGTTGATCGCCGCGCGTTCCGCGCCCTGGCGGCGCGCGGCATTGCTGGCGCGGATTTCCGGCAGCCACAGGCGGCGGCCGAACACGGTTTCGACATAACCTTGTTCACGAGCCTGCTCGCGGGTCACGCGCATGTACTCGGCCACGCCCGGATAACGCTGGAAATAACGGTCCATGTACTGCTGCGCCGCCGCGCGCTCGATGCCGAGCTGGCGCGCGAGGCCGAAGGCCGACATGCCGTAAATCAGTCCGAAATTGATGACCTTGGCATAGCGCCGCTGCTCGCTGTCGACCGCGGCAAGGTCGACGCCGAAGATTTCCGCCGCGGTCGCGCGGTGGATGTCCTCGCCGGCGGCGAAGGCCTTCAGCAGGCTTTCGTCCTTCGAGATGTGCGCCATGATGCGCAGCTCGATCTGCGAATAGTCGGCCGAGACGATCTGCGAACCGGGCGGCGCGATGAAGGCCTCGCGGATGCGCCGGCCTTCGGCGGTACGGATGGGAATGTTCTGCAGGTTGGGATCGCTGCTGGCCAGCCGCCCGGTGACCGCGGTGGCCTGGCCGTAGCTGGTGTGCACGCGTCCGGTCCTGCGGTTGACCATGCCCGGCAGCTTGTCGGTGTAGGTCGACTTCAGCTTCGCCAGTCCGCGGTATTCGAGAATCAGTTTCGGCAGCGGATGGTCGAGCGCGAGTTCCGCCAGCGACTCCTCGTCGGTGGATGGCGCACCACCGGGCGTTTTCTTGACCGGCTTCAGGCCCTGCTTGTCGAACAGCACCTCCTGGATCTGCTTCGGCGAACCGAGGTTGAAAGGCTGCCCGGCCTGCTCATGCGCGCGCTTCTCGATGTCGAGCATCTTCTCGCCGAACTCCGCCGACAGCTCGCCGAGCAGCTGCGTGTCCAGCAGCACGCCATTGCGCTCCATCGCGTACAGCACCCGCATCGCCGGCATTTCGATGTCGGCGTAGATGTGCTTGAGCCTGTCATCGCCGGCAAGCCGCGGGTACAGCGCAAGGTGCAGCTGCAAGGTGACATCGGCGTCCTCGGCGGCATATTCGGCCGCGCGGTCGACGGCGACCTGCTCGAAGCCGATGCGTTTCGCACCCGTGCCCGTCACCTCATCGTAACTTATTGTTTTTATTGATAAAATTCTCTGCGCCAGGGAATCCATGTCATGCCGCTGGTGGCTCTCGAGGACATAGGATTCGAGCAGCGTGTCATGCGCCACGCCGGCCACTTCCACGCCGTGGCTGGCGAATACATGCATGTCGTACTTGAAGTGCTGACCGAGTTTCGCGCGCCGCGGATTCTCCAGCCAGGGCTTCAGCCGCGCCAGCACCGCCTCGCGCGACAGCTGCGCCGGCGCGCCGGCATAGGCATGGCCGACGGGAATGTAAGCCGCACGCCCGGGCTCCGTGCTCAGCGAAATGCCGACCAGATCCGCCTGCATCGGGTCGAGGCTGGTGGTCTCGGTGTCCACCGCGGTCAGTTCGGCGGCCTCGATGCGGCGGATCCAGGCCTCGAGCGCGTCCATGGTCAGCACGGTCTCGTAATCGCGCGGCTGCTGCGCACGCGGCGGCGGGTCGTCATCGGCTGCCGCCGCAGGAGCCGCCGCTGCGGCTTCACCGTTGTCGAGCTCGCGGCGCCAGGTCCTGAACTCGAAACGGTCGAAGAGCTCGGCCAGTTTGGCCTTGTCCTGCGGCTGCGGCGCAAGGTCCCCGACCCGTACCGGCAGGGGCACGTCGCACTTGATGGTCAGCAGTTCCTTCGCCCGCGGCAGCCAGTCCAGGGTGTCGCGCAGGTTCTGCCCCACCGCGCCGCCGATGTCGCCGGCCTTGCTGACGATCCCGTCCAGCGAGCCGTACTGGCTCAGCCACTTCACCGCGGTTTTCGGCCCGACCTTGGGCACGCCGGGCACGTTGTCGACGGCGTCGCCGACCAGCGTCAGGTAATCGATCATGCGCTCCGGCGGCACGCCGAATTTCTTTTCGACGCCATCGACGTCGAGGGTTTCGTTGGACATTGTGTTGACCAGGGTCACCTGCGGCGTCACCAGCTGGGTGATGTCCTTGTCACCGGTGGAGATCACCACGCGCATCCCGGCCTGCTCCGCCTCGCGCGCGAGCGTGCCGATCACATCGTCGGCCTCGACGCCTTCGACCTCCAGCAGCGGCCAGCCCATCGCGACAATCGCCTCCTTCAGCGGCGCGATCTGCACGGCGAGATCATCGGGCATCGGCGGCCGGCTGGCCTTGTACTGCGGATACAGCTCGTCGCGGAAGGTCTTGCCCTTGGCATCGAAGACGCAGGCGCTGTACTCGGCGGGCAGGTCCTTGTGCAGCCGGCGCAGCATGTTGAGCACGCCGTAGATGGCATTGGTCGGCTCGCCGCGGCTGCTGCGCAGATCCCGGATCGCATGGAATGCGCGGTAAAGATAGGAGGAACCGTCGACGAGGAGCAGGGTTTTCATGCGCTGGCCATGGAATGGGGGCGGAAGGGGCGCTCGCGGAACGCTGCATGTCCGGCGCCGGCACCTGCAGGAATTATCGCAGAGTTGGCGCCCGATCCGGCGCACGACGGCAGGCGATGGCCTTTCACAAGCCGTCCAAAAAAACGGATAATGTCGGCAACCGGAGCCCCCCATGCGACATACCCTGCAAGGCCTGCTGATCGCCGCCGCACTCGCCACCGCGCCAGCGGCCGCGCAAGACAAATCCAAGGCGCAACCGATACCCGAGCCGCCGCCTCCGCCGCCGGGATTCGAACTCGACCCCGCGCAGGAACCGCAGGTGACCATCCGCAAGCGCGGCGAGGACACGGTCGAGGAATACCGCATCGGCGGCAAGCTCTACATGCTCAAGGTGACGCCGCCCGGCGGCAAGCCCTACTACATGATCGATGAGCGCGGCGACGGCAAGTTCGCGCGCCAGGAAGCGCACGACAGCGGCATCCGGCCGCCGATGTGGGTGATTCACCAGTTCTAGAATCGCCGCCGGCGCCCCGCGGGAGGCGGGGGGAAGATGCGGTCAGCGGTAAAGAGTAAGCAGCAAGCGGTGAACTGCAAACACCCCATGCCCGCGATTTACCGCTCACCGCTTACTGTTCACCGTTCACCCTTCACGAATCACCACCATGTCCGTTTTCACCACCGTCACCGCCGATGAGCTGCGCCGCTGGCTGCAGGACTACGACGTCGGCGAACTCCTCGACCTGCAGGGCATCAGCGCCGGCATCGAGAACACCAACTATTTCGTCACCACCTCCGCCGGCCGCTACGTGCTGACGCTGTTCGAGAAGCTCAGCGCGCAGGAACTGCCGTTTTACCTGAACCTGATGGCCCACCTCGCCGAGCACGGCCTGCCCAGCGCGCACCCGGTGGCGAACCGCGGCGGCAGCTACCTCGGCGCGCTCAAGGGCAAGCCGGCCGCGCTGGTCGCGCGCCTCGAAGGTACCGATGTGGCCGCGCCCGCCGTCAGGCATTGCACCGCCATCGGTGCCGTGCTCGCCCGGCTGCACCTTGCGGGGCAGTCGTACCCGGCGAAAATGGATAACCCGCGCGGACCGAAATGGTGGAAAAGCGTGCTGCCGGAAATCCTGCCCTTCCTGCCGGACAGCGAGGCGGCGCTGCTGCAGGAGGAAGTCCGCTTCCAGTCGCTGTACCGCTTTTCCGACCTGCCGCGCGGCGCGATTCACGCCGACCTGTTCCGCGACAATGTGCTGTTTGCCGGCGAGCGCGTCGCGGGCGTCATCGATTTCTATTTCGCCTGCACCGACGCGCTGCTCTACGACGTCGCCATCGCCGTCAACGACTGGTGCATCGACGGCACGGGCGCGCTCGACAGCGCGCGCACCCGGGCCTTTCTCGACGCCTACGCAGCCGTCCGGCCGTGGACGCCGATCGAGCGCGGCGCCTGGCCGGTGATGCTGCGCGCGGGCGCGCTGCGCTTCTGGGTGTCGCGGCTCTACGATTTCCACCTGCCCCGACCCGGCGAACTGACCCACGCCAAGGATCCCGGGCATTTCCGGCGCATTCTCGAGCTGCGCATCCGTGACGAACACGGGCTGCCGGGACTGGTCGCCTGAAAGGGCTTGCAGCCCCGCCTATAATCTTCCCGGGAGGACATTCAAGATGCAGATCAACACCGTGGCTGCCGGCAGGGGCTGGGAATGGATCGCCGAAGGCTTCCGGATTTTCCGCAAGCAGCCGCTGACCTGGATCGCGCTGCTGGTGGTGATGGCGGTCATCTGGTTTGCCGCGATGATGGTGCCGCTGATCGGCGCACTGGCAATCAACCTGGTATCGCCGGTGTTCTTCGCCGGCCTGATGCTGGCCTGCCGCACCACCGACGAGGACGGCGAGCCCGAAATAGCCCAGCTGTTTGCCGCATTCCGGACCCATGCCAATCCGCTGATCACCGTCGGCGGCATCTACCTGGTCGGCAATATCCTCGCCGTCGCCGTGATGTTCAGCGTCGCCGGCGGCCCGGCGATGGCCGCGCTGCTCGGCAAGTCCGGCGGCGACATCGAGGCCGTGCGCGGCGCGATGCGCGGCCTGCTGACCGGCGTGGCCATCGGCACGGCGGTGTTCCTGCCGGTGCTGATGGCGGTGTGGTTCGCGCCGCTGCTGATCGTGTTCCACAAGCTGCAGCCGATGGCCGCAATGCAGCTCTCGCTCGCCGCCTGCTGGCGCAACACCCTGCCCTTCCTGGTCTACGGCGTGTTCGGCCTGATGCTGGTCGTGATCGCCTCGATCCCGCTGATGCTGGGCCTGATCGTGCTGCTGCCGGTGCTGGTGTGCTCGATTTATGCGAGCTACAAGGACATCTTCCCGGCAGCGCCTGCGGCAACGGCAGAGTTATCGGATACGCCGGAACCCTGATGTTTTTTTACCGCCGATGAACGCCGATGAACGCCGATAACCGGGCAGAACAACTACGCCGGGTTTTCAGTCATTCACTGTCATGATCTTGATCTGAACGGCGTTTCTCGGCGTTCATCGGCGGCAAACAATTCAAGCACCTGATTTTATTGAACTCTTAAGCCGCGGTCAGTTTCGCGTATTCCAGCATCAGCCACTTCAGCCCGGAATCCCGGAAGTTGACCTGCACCCGGGCGTCGGCGCCGCCGCCTTCGGCGCTGACAATGACGCCGGCGCCGAACTTGGCATGGGTCACCGCCTGGCCGATGCGCCAGGGGAAATCGCGCGGAAGCGAAGACGGCGAGGCAGAAACAGCCCTCGCCGCGCCGCGGGCAGCCCCGTAGGAAGGCGACGGCTGGCGGGCATGCGCATATCCCGGCGCCTGCCGCACATGGTTCACCCGGCTCAGCAGCGCTTCCGGCAATTCCTGGAAAAAACGCGAGGGCACGTTGTAGCGCGTCTGCCCGTGCAGCATGCGGCTCTGCGCCAGCAGCAGATAGAGCCTGCGCCGCGCCCGGGTCAGCGCCACATACATCAGGCGCCGCTCCTCCTCGACGCCGTCAGCCTCGGTCATGCTGTTCTCGTGCGGGAACAACCCTTCCTCAAGCCCGGTGATGAACACCGCGTGAAACTCGAGGCCCTTCGCCGAATGCACGGTCATCAGCTGCAGCGCGTCGGCGCCGGCCGCGGCCTGGTGCTCGCCGGCCTCCAGCGCGGCATGGGCGAGGAATGCCGTGAGTTCATCCATTTCTTCGGCCGGCGCACCTTCGGCCGGCAGCTGCGTCGCGCGTTCGTCGACGAACACCGCCGCGGCGTTGACCAGTTCGTCCAGGTTTTCGATGCGGTCAGCGCCTTCCTTCTCGTTGCGGTAATGCGCCCTCAGGCCGCTGTGCTCGATCACATGCTCGATCACCTCCGGCAGCGGCAGCCCGGCGGTGGCTGCGCGCATCGACTCGATCAGCTTCACGAAAGCGGCAATGCTGGAAGCCGCCTTGCCGGACAGCGTGTTGGCGCAGGCCGCCGCCCACAGGCTGATGCCGGCCTCCCTGGCCATGCCCTGCAGCTGCTCCAGGCTGCGGTTGCCGATGCCGCGGGTCGGGAAATTGATGATGCGCAGCAGCGCGCCGTCGTCTTCCTGGTTCGCCACCAGCCGCAGGTAGGCGAGCGCATGCTTGATTTCCTGGCGCTCGAAAAAGCGCAGGCCGCCATAAACGCGGTACGGCATGCCCGCGGTGAACAGCGCGTGCTCGATCACCCGCGACTGCGCGTTGGAACGGTAGAGCACGGCGATGTCGGACAGCGGCGTGCCTTCGGCGCGCAGATTGCGCACCTCGTCAACGACATAGGCCGCCTCCTCGAAGTCGGTGGCGGCCTCGAACACCCGCAGCGGCTCGCCCTTGCTGTCGGCGGTCCACAGGCTCTTGCCCAGCCGCCGCCGGTTGTGGGCGATCAGTGCATTGGCGGCATCGAGGATGTTGCCGTGCGAGCGGTAGTTCTGCTCGAGCTTGATCACTTTCTCGATATGGAAATCGCGCTGCAGATCCCGCATGTTGGCGGTGGAAGCGCCGCGCCAGCCGTAGATCGACTGGTCGTCGTCGCCGACCGCGAAAATCGCGTTGTGCCCGCCGGCCAGCAGCTGCAGCCAGCGGTACTGCAGGCGGTTGGTGTCCTGGAACTCGTCGACCAGGATGTGGCGGAAGCGACCCGCGTAATGCTCGCGCAGCGCCTCGTTGCGCGACAGCAGCTCGTAGGACCTCAGTAACAGTTCCGCGAAATCGACGACGCCCTCGCGCTGGCACTGGCGGTCGTATTCGGCATAGAACTCGACCATGCGCCGCGAAAAATCATCGTACGGCTCGACCCTGTCGGCGCGCTTGCCCTCCTCCTTCTGCGCGGCGATGAACCACTGCGCCTGGCGCGGCGGATAGCGCTCTTCGTCGACGTGCAGCGCCTTCATCAGGCGCTTGATGAGCGCCAGCTGGTCCTGGCTGTCGAGGATCTGGAACAGCTGCGGCAGGCCGGCTTCGCGGTAATGCGCGCGCAGCATGCGGTTGCACAGGCCGTGGAAGGTGCCCACCCACATGCCGCGGGTGTTGATCGGCAGCATCGCCGACAGCCGGGTCAGCATTTCCTTCGCCGCCTTGTTGGTGAAGGTCACCGCCAGCAGGCTCATCGGACTGACCTGTCCGGTCTGGATCAGCCAGGCCATGCGCGTGGTCAGCACGCGGGTCTTGCCGCTGCCGGCGCCGGCGAGGATCAGCGCCGACTGCTGCGGCAATGTTACGGCTTCGAGTTGCTCGTCGTTGAGGCCGGAGAGGAAAGCGGGTGTCATTGAATGGTGCGCTGTGGGCAGCCCTGATTATACGCGGCACCCGCACCGCACCTCAGGGCTGCGGCGCGTAACCGGCCCGGCGCAGTGCCGCTGCGAGCGTTGCCGCGTCGTCGGCGCTGGCGAGCCCCGCGAGATGCACCTCGTAGCGCAGGCTCGCGCCGGCGCGATAGGCGCGCAGCCGCACCGGATAGCCGTCGGCGCGCAGGCGCTGTGCGAGCGCGGCTGCAGTCGCCTCATCGACGTCAGCCGCCAAGGTCAACCGGTGCGTGCCGTCGCGGCGGACCGCACCGCTGGCCGCCGCGATTTCGGTTTCGCCCGCCCATTCCTTCAGTTGCGCCTCGGGTACAGGCGCCACCGGCTGCCGGGAACCGTCGCGACCAGCGACGAAAAACGACAGCGGTTCCTCCATCGTGAAGGCCCGCTCCCGGTGCTGGACGAATATCCGGCCTTCGATCAGGCACACGACATCGCGGTCGGACGAGGATTTGCCCCAGATGTCGGTGCCGCGGATGCCGGCGGTCACCGTGACGATGCGCAGGTCAATCTCGCGCCGCGCCTGGGGCGAGCCAAACAGCCGGGTGGTGAAACGGAATGCACCCTGCAGCACGTCGAGTGTGCCGCTGACCACGCGCCTTGCGCTCACCCCGCGGTCGGCCAGGCGATCAATCCGCAACTGTGCGTTTTCGCCCAGCTTGACGGCACTGCCTTCGGCGACGCGCAGCAGGGCGCGCGCGCCGCTTCCGGTAAGCACGCGGTCGCCATCCTGCAGGGGCAAGCCCGGCTGCAGCGGCTCGCGCGCGCCGCCGGCGCGCTCGACCCAGGCCGGGCTGACCACCGCCTCGACGGTCATCACGCGGGCGCCGGCACTTCCCGCGACCCACAGCAATGCCAGCAACAGCAGACTGCGCACCATCACGTTGCTCCCGCCACGAAGGGGCAGCGAAGGCCGTATAATCGCGGCTTTCCGCCACCCGCCAATTCCCGCGGTTTTCCCCGCCGAATCAGCATCATGCAACAGAAATACAATCCGCAGGTCATCGAACGCGAGGCCCAGAAATTCTGGGACGAGCGCAACGCGTTCCGCGCGGCCGAAAACACCGACCGGCCGAAATACTACTGCCTGTCGATGTTCCCCTATCCCTCGGGCAAGCTGCACATGGGCCATGTGCGCAACTACACGATCGGCGACGTGCTGACGCGTTATCACCGGATGAAGGGGTTCAACGTGCTGCAGCCGATGGGCTGGGATGCTTTCGGCCTGCCGGCCGAAAACGCGGCCATGGCCAATGGCGTGCCGCCGGCGAAGTGGACCTGGGACAACATCGCCTACATGAGGAAGCAGCTCAAGTCGCTGGGCTTCGCCATCGACTGGAGCCGTGAACTGGCGACCTGCAGCCCGGATTACTACCGCTGGAACCAGTGGCTGTTCCTGCGCCTGCTCGAGAAGGGCATCGCCTACAAGAAGACTCAGGTTGTCAACTGGGATCCGGTCGACCAGACGGTGCTCGCCAACGAGCAGGTCATTGACGGCAAGGGCTGGCGCACCGGCGCCACCGTCGAGAAGCGCGAGATCCCCGGCTACTACCTGGCAATCACCAAATACGCCGATGAGCTGCTGTCCGCGCTCGACACGCTGCCGGGCTGGCCGGAGCGCGTGAAGGCGATGCAGGCGAACTGGATCGGCAAGAGTTACGGCGTGCGCTTCGCCTTCCCGTACACGCTGGACGGCAAGTCCGAAAAGCTGTGGGTGTTCACCACCCGCGCCGACACCATCATGGGCGTCACCTTCGTCGCCGTCGCCGCCGAGCACCCGCTGGCGACCCAGGCCGCGAAGACCAACGCGAAACTCGCGGATTTCATTGCCGAGTGCAAACGCGGCTCGGTGATGGAGGCCGACCTCGCGACCATGGAAAAAAAGGGCATGCCGACGGGCATTTTTGTCGAGCACCCGCTCAGCGGCGACAAGGTCGAAGTCTGGGTCGGCAATTACGTGCTGATGGGCTACGGCGAGGGCGCGGTGATGGCGGTGCCGGCGCATGACGAGCGCGATTTCCATTTCGCGAAACAGTACGGCCTGCCGATCCGCCCGGTGATCGACGTCGGCGGCCAGACCTTCTCCACCGCCGCCTGGCAGGACTGGTACGCCGACAAGGAACACGGCATCTGCTCGAACTCCGGCAAATACAACGGCATGAATTACAGTGCGGCCGTGGATGCCATCGCCGCCGACCTCGCCGCGAAGGGCCTCGGCGAAAAGCAGGTGCTCTACCGCCTGCGCGACTGGGGCGTCTCGCGCCAGCGCTACTGGGGCTGCCCGATCCCGATCATCCACTGCCCGTCCTGCGGCGACGTGGCGGTGCCGGACAAGGACCTGCCGGTGGTTCTGCCCGAGGACTGCGTCCCCGACGGCAGCGGCAACCCGCTGCTCAAGCGTCCCGATTTCATCAACTGCAGCTGCCCGGAGTGCGGAAAGCCGGCAAAGCGCGAGACCGACACTATGGACACCTTCGTCGACTCGTCCTGGTATTACCTGCGCTACGCCTGCGCCGACAACGCGAAAGCGATGGTCGATGAACGCGTCGATTACTGGCTCCCGGCCGACCAGTACATCGGCGGCATCGAGCACGCGATCCTGCACCTGCTCTACTCGCGCTTCTGGAGCAAGGCGATGCGCGACCTCGGCCTGGTGAAGATCGACGAGCCCTTCCGCAACCTGCTGACCCAGGGCATGGTGCTCAACGAAATCTTTTTCCGCAAGCCGGAAACGGGCCGCATCACCTATTACAACCCGGCCGACGTCGATGTCAGCGTCGACGACAAGGGCAACCGCACGGGCGCCGTGCTGCGCGCCGACGGCCTGCCGGTGGAATCCGGCGGCATCGGCACGATGTCGAAATCGAAAAACAACGGCGTCGACCCGCAGGCGCTGATCGAAACCTACGGCGCCGACATCGCTCGCTTCTACATGATGTTCACCGCGCCGCCGGAGCAGACGCTGGAATGGTCGGACGCCAGCGTCGAGGGCGCATCGCGTTTCCTGCGCCGGGTGTGGAGTTTTGCTTTCGATCACGCGAGTGAAATTAAAATCGGAATCAACAGTATTGCTGACCTACCTAAACTCGATTGGTCAAAAGTGCCTCGAGAACACCGGTCATGGCGCAAAGACATCCATGCCGTTCTGAAACAAGCCAACTATGATCTTGAAAGGCACCAATTCAATACGGTTGCGTCTGCCGGGATGAAACTTCTAAATCTGCTTGAAAAAGCACCCGGGGCAATTAAAGCTGGCGAAGGTAACGACGCCTTGAGCTCTGGCATTGCCGCAACTGGCACAATTGCAGAAGGCCTCTCGATACTGCTGCGCGTGCTGTCGCCGATCACCCCCCATATCACCCACCAGCTGTGGCGCGACCTCGGTTACGGCGGAGACATCCTCGACGCGCCGTGGCCGGAACCGGACGCGGCGGCGCTGGTCGAGGATGAAGTCGAGCTCGTGGTGCAGGTGGGCGGCAAGAAACGCGGCGACATCCGTGTGCCGCGCGACGCCGACAAGGCGGCGATCGAGGCCGCCGTGCTGGCCCATGCCGAAGTGCGCAAATTCATGGCCGGCCAGCCGGCCAAAAAGATCATCATCGTGCCGGGCCGGCTGGTGAACGTGGTGATTTGAACGTGATAAGCTGGACCGCATGAAAACGCTGACCGCCCTGCTCTGCACGCTGCTGCTCGCCGGCTGCGGCTTCCAGCTGCGCGGCGCCGCCAGCCTGCCCTTCGACACGCTCTACGTGCAGGCACCGACGGGTTCGCAGTTCGCCAACCAGTTCCGGCGCGTGGTTGCCGCCGGCAGCGCGACCCGGGTGGTCGAGGATCCGAAGGCCGCCGAGGCCACGCTGGTGCTGGTGCAGGAACTGCGCGAAAAGAACATCCTGTCGCTGTCGGGCACCGGCCGGGTGCGCGAGTTCCAGCTGCGTTACCGCATGTCGTACCGGCTGCTCGACAGGAATGCCGTGGAAACCCTGCCGGTCTCCGAGATCGTGCTGACGCGGGATTTCTCCTTCAACGACCAGGACACCCTGTCGAAGGAATCGGAAGAGGCACTGCTGTTCCGCGACATGCAGAACGACGCCGTGCAGCAGCTGGTGCGCCGGCTGCAGGCCGCGAAGCTTTCGAAACCCTCCTGAGCCGGCCGCCGCGCGAGATTTTGCGTGACCGCCGTCGGCGCAATATCGTAGACTGGCGCCGCGATGAAAATCTCCACCGAGCAGCTGCCGCAACACCTCGCCCGCGAGGTCAAAGCCCTCTACACGGTGTTCGGCAGCGAGACCCTGCTCGCCCTTGAAGCCAGCGACCGCATCCGCGCGAAGGCGCGCGGCGAGGGTTACACCGAACGCGAAGTCCTGACCGCCGATTCCGGATTCAAGTGGAACCAGCTCGCGCTGGCCGGCAGCTCGCAGTCGCTGTTCGCCTCGCGCAAGCTGCTTGAACTGCGCATTCCCAGCGGCAAACCCGGCAAGGAAGGCGGCGAAGCGCTGCAGGCCTACTGCCGCGCGTTGCCGCCGGACACCGTTACCCTGATCTACGTGCCCGATCTCGACTGGCGCGGCCAGAAAGCCGCCTGGTTCGAAGCCCTGGAACAGGCCGGCCTCGCCGTCGAAGCCAGGCCGGTGGCGCGGCGCGCGCTGCCGCAATGGGTCGCCGGGCGGCTGAAGGAACAGGGGCAGGAAGCCGATGCCGCAACGCTCGATTTCATCGCCGACCGCGTCGAGGGCAACCTGATGGCGGCGCATCAGGAAGTGCAGAAACTCGGCCTGCTGTTCCCGCAAGGCCCCATCAGTTTCGGCCAGGTGCGCGAGTCGGTGCTCGACGTCGCGCGCTACGACGTGTTCAACCTCGGCGAGATCATGCTCGAAGGCGACCCGCTGCGGCTCGCCCGCGTGCTCGACGGCCTGCAGGGCGAAGGCACCGCGGCGCCGCTGGTGCTGTGGGCCTTCACCGAGGAAATCCGCGCCATCGGCAAGATCCTCACCGGCATCAACAGCGGCAAGCCGGCGTCGATGATGCTCCGCGAAGCGCGCATCCGGGGCCCCTCACACCAGAGCGCGATGCAGAACAACCTGAAGCGCTTCACGCTCGCCCAGGTCACCGAAGCCCTGCGCCACGCCGCGGTCATCGACCGCATGGTCAAGGGCCTGGTGCGCGGCGACAGCTGGAACGAACTGCTGCAGCTCGCGCTGCGCTTCGCGCGCAATAATCCCGGCGCCGTGAAGGCGCAACCGGGACGGCGGGCGATGCCGACGGCGTTTGCGGCGCATCCGGCGCTGTTCTAGTTACTGATTCCCCGGGGTTTCAACCTTCTCCCGCGTACATCCCCGTACGCGCGACTCCACTTTGAGCCACGTCCTGCGTTCGCCACCCGCAAATCGTAATCGGCCTGCAGGCCCAGCCAGGTATCCGGAGCAACACTGAAATACCTGCCCAGCCGCAGCGCGGTGCCGGCGATGATCGAAGGCTTGCCGTTGACGATATCGCGGATGGGATTGGGCGCCACGACATGGGGGGTCTGTGCATCAGGTCATCAGGCAATAATTGGCGCAGGCCATCACCGGACAAAACATAAGTATTTGTTTTTATTGATATTTTATTCATTGCCCAAGAGGGAAATTCGACTCCGATTTCTTTGGTTATTTTTGGTTTTGCAGTCAGCTTGACTGTCGTAGCCCATAGGCTACACTAGAGCATGCGTGTCGAAGAGACCGAAGTCTATCGGGCGTGGATCAACGGATTGCGCGACATCAGGGGCCGCGCACGAATTCAGGTGCGCGTGGATCGTCTGGTGCACGGCAACCCTGGCCAGCATCGCAACCTGACCGGCGGCGTGTCGGAACTGAAAATAGATTTCGGCCCCGGTTACCGGGTCTACTACACGCAGCGCGGCACCCGCCTGATTTTGCTGCTGGCGGGCGGTGACAAATCGACGCAGGAACACGACATCAGGCGCGCCATCGAACTGGCGCGCAATCATCAGGAGTAAGCGACCATGGCCAAAACCAAAGCCGGCAAGGCAGTAAAAACCAAAACGATGCCCTACGACGTCGCAGCGCAACTGCGCACACCGGAAGAAATGGCCGCCTATCTGGATGCCTGGCTGGATGAAGCACCGGAAGATTCCGCGGGCATCGCGCGCGCGCTGGGCGACATTGCGAGAGCGAAGGGCATGACGCAGGTGGCCAGGGAAGCCGGCCTGTCACGCGAGAGCCTGTACCGGGCGCTCAGCGAAAACGGAAACCCGAGTTTTGATACGGTGCTGAGGGTTGCGCGGGCACTGGGGGTCAAACTACATGCAGAAGTGGCATAACCGGGAAGAAATCGACTCCGGCATCTTTGGTTATTAGGGGGCGATCTGGCAGCTTTTTTCACTGCCTACGTAACGCCATCCAATAATTTTTCGGGTTAACTTATCAATCTCAAAAAACACTTGGCAGCCAGGACCAAACCGATACTCTTGTTCAATGTTTCCATTCGAAATCGTCTGACTTGGGCCTCTATTTTCAGAGTATCGGTTGTAGTTAACGTAAGGATCATCTGTGCTACGCCCTACCTGCCATTGCATTGAGTTTTTGAAGTTTAAGTGCGCGCGCTCCGCGGCCACGCACGCAGTCAACAATGTCGTTAACAGCATCAACCCTAAGAGCCCAATTTTTTTTGTTATCAAAAGCATCGGATTCGATTTCTTACCCATCACCCTTCCCCTTCACGACAATAATTCCAGCACCAATCAATCCACCTGATCCACACTGCTGACCGGGCTCCGCGCCCTTGACTTTAAAGGCGTTGCCATGCCGCAGTCCCCGCATAGGCAGATTGTAGGGTCTCCGCCACCTTCCCGGACCCTTGCCAAGCGGCGTTTACGTCCCGCCGCCTGCTAGAATCCCGCCCATGGATGTCCAGACCTACATGCTCGGCATCGGCAAGGCCGCCCGCGCCGCATCGCGCGCGATGGCGGTCGCCGACACCGCGGCCAAGAACGCCGCGCTGACGGCGATGGCGGCGGCGATCGAACGCGCCGCCAAGGTGCTGCTGCGAGAGAACGCGCGCGACCTCGAAGCCGCGAAAACGAAGGGGCTCGATGCCGCGGCGATCGATCGGCTGACACTGACCCCGGCGCGTATCGAGGCCATGGCCGACGGCCTGCGCCAGATCGCCGCGCTGCCCGATCCGGTCGGCGAGATCAGCAACCTCAAGTACCGCCCGACCGGCATCCAGGTCGGGCAGATGCGGGTACCGCTGGGCGTGATCGGCATCATTTACGAGTCGCGGCCCAACGTCACCGCGGACGCCGCCGGGCTGTGCCTGAAATCCGGCAACGCGGCGATCCTGCGCGGCGGCTCGGAAGCGCTGCATTCCAACCAGGCCATTGCCGCCTGCGTGCAGGAAGGCCTGAAGGCGGCCGGCCTTCCGGAGGCAGCGGTGCAGGTCATCGAGACCTCGGACCGCGCCGCGGTGGGCGAGCTGATCACGATGCAGGACTACGTCGATGTCATCGTGCCGCGCGGCGGCAAGGGCCTGATCGAACGGCTGATGCAGGAATCGCGGATCCCGATGATCAAGCACCTGCACGGCGTCTGCCATGTCTACATCGACGACAAGGCCGACTTCGACAAGGCGCTGCGCATCGCCGACAACGCCAAGACCCAGCGCCTCGGCACCTGCAACACGATGGAAACGCTGCTGGTGGCGCGCGGCATTGCGGACAGGATCCTGCCGCCGCTGTGCAAGATCTACCTCGACAAGAAGATCGAGCTGCGCGGCGATGCCACCGCGCGCGCGATCGTGCCCGGCATGAAGGCCGCGACCGAAGACGACTGGCATACCGAGTACCTCGATGCGATCCTGTCGATCCGCGTGGTCGACGGGCTCGACGCGGCGATCGAGCACATCACGCGTTACGGCTCGCAGCACACCGACGCCATCGTCACCGAGGACATCACGCGCGCGCGGCGTTTCCTGCGCGAAGTCGATTCGAGTTCGGTGATGGTCAATGCCTCGACGCGTTTTGCCGATGGTTATGAATACGGCCTCGGCGCCGAGATCGGCATTTCCACCGACAAGCTGCATGCGCGCGGCCCGGTCGGACTCGAAGGCCTGACCTCGCTGAAGTACGTGGTGTTCGGCGACGGCCACGTCCGCGGCTGAACGCCACCGGCATACGCTTGCGCACATTATGCAAGTAATTGTTTTTAAACAATAATTTAAGAGCGCCATGAGCAAACTCGTCGAGGTCAAGGTTCCGGACATCGGGGACTTCAAGAACATCCCGGTGATCGAAGTGCTGGTGAAACCCGGCGATGCCGTGAACAAGGAAGACCCGCTGGTCACACTGGAGTCCGACAAGGCGACGATGGACATTCCCTCGCCCGGCGCAGGCACGGTCAAGACCATCAGCCTGAAACCCGGTGACAAGGTCTCGATGGGCACACTGGTGCTGACGCTGGAGCAAACCGGAGAGACCGCGGCGGCACCGGCGGCAAAACCCGGGGCTGCGGCCGCTCCTGCCGCTGCGCCGGCTCCGGCACCTGCGGCGGCAAAACCGGCACCTGCAGCTGCCGGCACCGCGCCGAAAACCGATGTTTCCGCCATCCAGGCCGACATCCACACCGAAGTCCTGGTGCTTGGCGCCGGCCCCGGCGGCTATACCGCGGCCTTCCGCGCTGCCGACCTCGGCAAGAAAGTCGTACTGGTCGAACGTTACCCGACGCTGGGCGGCGTCTGCCTCAACGTCGGCTGCATTCCGTCGAAGGCGCTGCTGCACATGGCGAAGGTCATCACCGAGGCCGATGAAGCCGCACATGCCGGCATCACCTTCGGCAAGCCGAAAATCGACCTCGACAAGCTGCGCGCCTGGAAGGACGGCGTGCTGGGCAAACTCACCAAGGGCCTGTCGGGACTGGCCAAGCAGCGCAAGGTGCAGGTCGTCACCGGCCGCGGCGAATTTGCCTCGGCACACACGCTGCGCGTCGACACCGCGGACGGCGTGAAGACCGTCGCCTTCGAGCACTGCATCATCGCCGCCGGCTCGTCGGTGGCGCGCATCCCCGGCTTCCCCTACGACGATCCGCGCATCATCGATTCGACCGGCGCGCTGAAACTCGCCGAGGTGCCGAAACGCCTGCTGGTGATCGGCGGCGGCATCATCGGCCTGGAGATGGCGACGGTGTATGACGCGCTGGGCTCGAAAATCACCGTCGTCGAGCTGATGGATGGCCTGATCCCCGGTGCCGACCGCGACGTGGTGCGGCCGCTGACCAAACGCATCGAAAAACGTTACGAAAAAATCCTGCTCAAGACCAAGGTCGCGAAAATCGAGGCCACCAAAGCCGGTTTGAAAGTCACGTTTGAAGGCAGCGACGGCACGACCAGCACCGACACCTTCGACGCCGTTCTGATGGCGGTGGGCCGCCGCCCCAACGGCCGCGAGATCAAGGCCGAAGCGGCCGGCGTCAGCGTCAACGAGCGCGGCTACATCCCGGTCGACAAGCAGCAGCGCAGCAACGTGCCGCACATCTACGCCATCGGCGACATCTGCGGCGAACCGATGCTCGCGCACAAAGCATCCTACGAAGCCAAGATCGCCGCCGAGGTCATCGCCGGCCACAAGGCCTTTTTCGACGCGCGCACGATCCCCTCGGTGGCTTACACCGATCCCGAGATCGCCTGGATGGGTCTCACCGAAACCCAGGCCCAGGCCCAGGGCATCGAGTTTGATAAAGCGGTATTCCCCTGGGCGGCCAGCGGCCGCGCGCTGGCCACCGGCCGCGACGAGGGCATGACCAAGCTGCTGCTCGACAGGAAAACCCGCCGCGTGATCGGCGCGGCGATGACCGGCGTCAACGCCGGCGAACTGATCGCCGAAGCGGTGCTGGCGCTGGAAATGGGCGCCGACTCGCATGACCTTGGTCTCACCATTCATCCGCATCCGACATTGTCGGAAACCCTGTTCTTCGCCGCCGAAATGGCGGAAGGCACGATCACCGACCTCTACGTGCCGAAGAAAAAATAAATGCAGTTCCTGGTCAGCGCCGTGATCGGCATCATCGGCCTCTACGCGCTGGCCGTCGGCGCCTGGCACCTCGCCTACGGCAGCTGGTTCCCTTTCTTCCCAGCGCCGGTTGCGAGTCTCCACAACCTGCTGCAAGCCGGATTCGGCGGCGCGTCATTCAAAGCCATGGCCATCACGCTGCTGATTTTCGGCGGGCTGATTTCCTTTTTTGCATTCCTGATTTACCCTCATCACAAAACGGATTGAATCCGGAACAGGGTGCATCGCGCACAGTGCACATGCGGGGATAATCAAAACCACGCCGCATCCAGCGCTGCAAGCGCTCAAGGCAAGGCAGAAATTTTCGCGGGGAGGCTGAAAATGGGCAAAACCGCAGCAGGCATGTTGATCGGGCTGGGCGGATGTGCCACGGCACTGATGCTCATGAGCGGCATGGCGCAGGCACAGAAGTATCCGGAACGCCCGGTGCGTCTGGTCGTGCCCTACCCCTCGGGCGCCAGCTCCAATGACATCCTTGCCCGGCAGATCGCGCCCAAGCTCGCCGCCCATCTCGGGCAGAACGTCGTCGTCGACAACCGCTCCGGCGCCAGCGGCAACATCGGTGCCGAACTGGTGGCCAAATCGCCGGCCGACGGCCACACCCTGCTCTACGGCACCGGCGGGCTGTTCTCGATCGGACCGCATCTCTACAAGAATCTCGCCTACAGCCCGGAGAAGGATTTGCAGCCGGTTGCACTGGTCGCCGTGGTGCCGTACCTGCTGGTGATCAACGCCTCGCTGCCGGTGAAAAACCTGCAGGAATTCATTGCCTATGCCAAGGCGCGGCCGGGCAAGCTGTCCTTCGCTTCCTCCGGCGTCGGCGGTACACCACACCTGTGCATCGAAATGCTCAAGACCATGGCCGGCATCGACCTGCTGCATGTGCCATACAAGGGCGGCGCGCCAGCGGTGATCGACACCATCGGCGGACAGACCCAGGCCTATTGCGCCGGGCTCGCCGCGACGATGCCCCATGTCAATTCCGGCAAGCTGCGCGCGCTCGGCGTCACCACGCTGAAGCGTTCGCCGGGTGCGCCCGATATGCCGACGCTGGACGAACAGGGCTTGAAAGGTTTCGACGTCAACTCCTGGGGCGCGATTTTCGTGCCGGCGAAAACGCCCAGGTACGCGGTCGACAGGCTCCACAAGTCGCTGGCCGCGGTAATGGGCACCGACGACATGCGCAGCCTGCTGATCAAACAGGGCATGGATCCGGTGTTTTTCGGCCCGACGCAGCTCGCCGACCTGATCCGGCGGGAATCCGCCGGCTGGGCCAAGGTGATCCAGTCCGCGGGCATACGCCTGGAATGACGCCGCCGCAGGTCGGTCGCCACAGGGCCTCCGGTCGCCGAGGCTGTGAATCCCGACGACATCGTCACCCTCATCATCCGGCACAACAAACAAAGTACGTCCGGCGCAATGGCTGCCTGGCTGTATTGCTGAAGCTCCGGGTACCGCCCACTGCTTTCCCCCAACGCGGGCATGGATTTGCTGGGGGCAATGCGCGGACTGTAATCGCTTGCAATGCGCTTTTCTTCCCCCTGCCAAAGGCGTAGACTTTCGGGCACTTTTGGATCGAATCCGGTGTCCAGTAAATAGCCGAATAAAAACAAAAACATGTAGCCAACCGCAGGCAGGAGTGATTTTTGAACCCGACCGATATTTCGCACCCCGATTACTTCCATAAAGTTGTCGATTGCCAGTGGGCCTGCCCGGCCCACACCCCCGTCCCCGAATACATCCGCTTGATCTCCGCAGGCCGCTACAGCGATGCCTACATGGTCAACTGGAAATCGAATGTTTTCCCCGGCATTCTCGGCCGCACCTGTGACCGGCCCTGCGAGCCGGCCTGTCGCCGCGGCCGCGTCGAAGACGGCAACGTCGAGCTGCGCAAGCCGACGACCCACGAAGACGGCCCGAAACCGGAACCGGTCGCGATCTGCCGCCTCAAGCGCGTCGCCGCCGACCACAAGGATGACGTCACGGCGCGGATGCCCAAGGCGCCGAAGCAGAAAAACGGCAAGCGCATCGCCTGCATCGGCGGCGGCCCCGCCTCCCTGACCGTTGCCCGCGACCTTGCCCCGCTGGGCTACGACATCACCGTCTACGAGGCCGATCCCAAGGCCGGCGGCTTCATGCGCTCGCAGGTGCCGCGCTTCCGCCTGCCGGAGTCCGTCATCGACGAGGAGGTCGGCTACATCACGGGCATCGGCAACATCACGGTAAAAACCGGCACCCGCGTCGACAGCCTGAAGAAGGTGCTGGCCGAGGGCTACGACGCGGTGTTCGTCGGCACCGGCGCGCCGCGCGGCCGCGACCTCGATGTGCCCGGCCGCAAGGAGGCGGCGAACAATGTCCATATCGGCATCGACTGGCTCGCCAGCGTGTCCTTCGGCCACATCGACAAGGTCGGCAAAAAAGTCATCGTGCTCGGCGGCGGCAACACCGCGATGGACTGCTGCCGCTCGGCGAAGCGCCTCGGCGGCGAGGACGTCAAGGTCATCGTCCGCTCCGGCTACGAGGAAATGAAGGCCAGCCCCTGGGAGAAGGAAGATGCGATCCACGAGGGCATTCCGATCCTCAACTACCTGGTGCCCAAGGCCTGCAAGGTGGACGGCGGCAAGCTGGTCGGCATGAGCTTCGAGAAGGTCAAGGCGGAGTACGACGCCAGGGGCCGCCGCAGCCTGGTGCCCACCGGCGAGCCCGACCAGTATTTCGAATGCGACGATGTGCTGGTCGCCATCGGACAGGAAAACGCCTTCCCCTGGATCGAGCGCGACGCCGGCGTGGAATTCGACAAGTGGAACATGCCCGTCGTCGACCAGGCGACTTTCCAGTCGACCAACCCCAAGGTGTTTTTCGGCGGCGACGCCGCCTTCGGCCCCAAGAACATCATCTGGGCGGTCGCCCACGGCCACGAGGCCGCGGTATCGATCGACAAGCTGTTCAACGGCGAGGACCTGAAGGAACGCCCGCTGCCCGCGGTCACCGTGATGTCGCAGAAAATGGGCATCCACGAGTGGAGCTACGACAACGACATCTCGGTGGCGCTGCGCCACAAGGTGCCATGGCAGGACCAGAAACTGACGCTGAAGAACATCAAGGTCGAGGTCGAACTCGGATTCGATGCCAAGGCCGGCTTTGCCGAGGCCCAGCGCTGCCTCAACTGCGACGTGCAGACCGTATTCACGCCGCGGCTGTGCATCGAATGCGACGCCTGCGTCGACATCTGCCCGATGGACTGCATCACCTTCACCGAGAACGGCGAGGAAGCCGAGCTGCGCCAGCGCCTGACCGCGCCCTCGCTGCGCCCGGACCAGGGACTGTACGTCTCCGAGAAACTGCGCATGACCGGCCGCATCATGGCCAAGGACGAAGACGTCTGCCTGCACTGCGGACTGTGCGCCGAGCGCTGCCCGACCGGTGCCTGGGACATGCAGAAATACCTGATCCAGATGACCCACGCGGGCCCCGGCTGCCGCAAACCGCAGCGCAAGGCGGCTTGATCGTCTGCATCAGGACAAAAGCAAAGTCAAAAGCAGCCACAGAGGGCACAGAGAACTGCAAAAACCAAGGCGCCAGATTTACGGGGTTTTCTCTGTGAACTCTGTGCCCTCTGTGGCTAAAAGGTTTTGAACTTCAAACCCCCATTTAAATGACCCCCATCACCGCCACCAACGACTTCGTCGTCAAGTTCGCCAACGTCAACGGCTCGGGCTCGGCCTCGGCCAATGAGCTGTTCGCGCGCTCGATCCTGCGCATGGGCGTGCCCGTCAGCCCGCGCAACATCTTCCCTTCGAACATCCAGGGCCTCCCGACCTGGTACGAGGTGCGCGTCACCGAGAAGGGCTACCTCGGCCGCCGCGGCGGCGTCGACCTGATGGTGGCGATGAACCCGCAGACCTGGGACAACGACCTCAGGGAAATCGAGGCCGGCGGCTACCTGTTCTACGACAACTCGAAGCCGCTGCCGGAAAGCAAGTTCCGCGGCGACATCACCCGCATCGGCATGCCGCTGACGGAAATCTGCAACACCACCTACAGCGACCCGCGCCAGCGCCAGCTGTTCAAGAACATCATCTACGTCGGCGCGCTGTCGGCGCTGCTCGAGATCGATCCGAAGGTCATCGAGCAGCTGTTCTCCGAGCAGTACAAGGGCAAGGAAGCGCTGCTGCAGTCGAACGTGAAGGCGCTGCACCTCGGCCGCGACTACGCGCTGCAGCACCTCAACTGCCCGCTGGGGCTGAGGGTGAAGCCCGCGGACAACGTCGGCGACCGGATTTTCGTCGATGGCAACAGCGCGGTGGCGCTGGGCGCGGTCTACGGCGGCGCCTCGGTCTGCGCCTGGTATCCGATCACGCCCTCGTCTTCGGTGGCGGAGGCCTTCATGGCCTACTGCAAGAAGATGCGCACCGATGCCGGAACCGGCAAGAACAAGTACGCGATCATCCAGGGCGAGGATGAACTCGCCTCGATCGGCATCGCCATCGGCGCCGGCTGGAACGGCGCGCGCTCTTTCACCGCGACATCCGGCCCCGGCATCTCGCTGATGACCGAGTTCATCGGGCTCGCCTATTTCGCCGAGATCCCGGTGGTGCTGGTCGACGTGCAGCGCGGCGGCCCCTCGACCGGCATGCCCACGCGCACCCAGCAGTCGGACATCCTCGCCTGCGCCTATGCCTCGCACGGCGACACCAAGCACCCGCTGCTGTTCCCGGAGGATCCGGCCGAGTGCTTCGAGATGACCGCGCTGTCCTTCGACATCGCCGAGCGCCTGCAGACGCCGGTGTTCGTGATGACCGACCTCGACATCGGCATGAACACCCGGCTGTGCCGGCCCTTCGCCTGGGACGACGGCAAGGAATATGACCGCGGCAAGATCATGACCTACGAGAAGCTCGAGGCCGGGGCCGATTTCGGCCGCTATCTCGATGTCGACGGCGACGGCATTCCCTACCGCACCTATCCGGGGACGCACCCCACCCGCGGCGGCTATTTCACCCGCGGCACGACCAAGAACCGCTACGCCCAGTACTCGGAAGCCGGCCCCGACTACGTCGACAACATGCAGCGCCTGATGCGCAAGTTCGACACCGCGAAATCACTGATGCCGAAGCCCGTGCTGCAGCAGGCCGCGAAGCCCGCGAGCTTCGGAGCGATCTACTACGGCTCGACCAGCCCCGCGATGCTGGAGGCGCTGGACGTGCTCGCCGAACGCGGCGTGCCCGTCAACGCGCTGCGGGTGCGCGGCTTCCCCTTCGCCGACGAGGTGAAGGATTTCGTCGCCGCGCATTCCGGCGTGTTCGTCATCGAGCAGAACCGCGACGCCCAGCTGCGCACCCTGCTGGTCAACGACGCGAAGATCAATCCCGCGCAGCTGATCCCGCTGCTGCATTACGACGGTACCCCGATCACCGCGCGCTTCATCGTCGACAACATTGTCCGGCATGTCGATACGCACAGTGTCGTGCCGCTGAAAAAAGCCATGGCCTGAGAACCGGGATCAGGAATTGCGGATCAGGCAGCTCCGGTCCGACTCCGGACTCCTGAGCCCCCACTCCTCCAAGAGGAAAAAATGACCTACATCGCCAAACCCAAGCTGCACCACCCCTCGCTTGCGCGCAACGCCGCCGGCTACACCCGCCGCGACTATGAAGGCAAGATTTCCACGCTGTGCGCCGGCTGCGGCCACGACTCGATCTCGGCCTCGATCATCCAGGCCTGCTGGGAACTCGACATCCAGCCGCACCGCGTTGCCAAGCTCTCGGGCATCGGCTGCTCATCGAAGACTCCCGACTATTTCCTCGGCAATTCGCACGGCTTCAACAGCGTGCACGGCCGCATGCCCTCGGTGCTCACCGGCGCCAACCTCGCCAACCGCGAGCTGCTGTACCTCGGCGTCTCCGGCGACGGCGACTCGGCCTCGATCGGGCTGGGCCAGTTCGCGCACTGCATCCGCCGCGGTGTCAACATGGTCTACATCGTCGAGAACAACGGCGTCTACGGGCTGACCAAGGGCCAGTTCTCCGCCACCGCGACCAAGGGCTCGAAATCCAAGCGCGGCGTGATCAATCCCGACGAGCCGGTGGACCTGATCGGCATGGCGCTGCTGCTGCGCGCGACTTTCGTCGCCCGCGCCTTCTCCGGCGACAAGAAGCAGCTGGTGCCGCTGATCAAGGCCGCAATCAGGCACCCCGGCCCCTCCTTCATCGACGTGATATCGCCCTGCGTTGCCTTCAACAACCACGAGGGCTCGACCAAGTCCTACGAGTACGTGCGCGAGCACAACGCCGCCGTGAACCGCCTCGATTTCATCGAAGGCCGCGAGGAAATCACCGCCGACTACGCGCCGGGGGAGGTCGTCAGCATCACCCAGCACGATGGCTCCGTGCTCAGGCTGCGCAAGCTGGCGGAGGACTACGATCCGACCGACCGTATCCGCGCGATGAATTACGTTCAGGAACGCGCCGCCGCCGGCGAAATCGTCACCGGCCTGCTCTACCTCTCGCCCGAGCCCGCCGATCTGCACCAGTACATCAACACGGTGCCCACGCCCTTGAACCAGCTTGGCACGAAAGACCTGTGTCCGGGCTCGGCGGCGCTGGACAAGATCAACGCGGCCCTGCGCTGACAAGCCGCTGACCCCGGCGTCAGTTCCGCGCGCCGGATTTCACTGACAGGTCACCCCCCAAACGCTTCGCGCAGCCCGCGCCGCCGCAGGCTTCGGCGGCGGGCATTCGGGCGTACGGTCGCGAAATTTTTCCGGTTGGTATTATTTTGTTTCACCGGAATTTTCATAACTATTTGAATATATTCATTTTTTATACAGTCGAATAGTCAGCGTGCGCTAGCTAACTTGCTTTTTGTGCGTCGCAGCATGACAATTCCCGGCCTCCTCCACCACGGGAAAGGAGGCCGGTATGGATACCGACCCGCGTTTCAAGGAATCCCGCGCCGCTCTGACCCTTGCCGCCCTCGGCATCGTCTACGGCGACATCGGCACCAGCCCGCTTTACGCGGTCAAGGAAACCTTCGCTCCCGGCCACGCCATTCCCCTGCAGTCCGGCACCATTCTCGGCGGCATCTCGGCCATCCTGTGGGCGCTGATGCTGGTGGTCTCGCTGAAGTACGTCGTGCTGATCATGCGCGCCCACAACAAGGGCGAGGGCGGCATCATGGCATTGCTGGCATTGGCCTCATCCGCCTGCAAAAACCATCCCCGGCAGTACGCAGCGATCCTCTTCGCCGGACTCGCCGGCGCGGCACTGTTCTACGGCGATGCGGTGCTGACCCCCGCGATCTCGGTGCTGTCCGCGGTCGAGGGCCTGGAAATCGGCACCTCCGCCTTCAAGCCCTGGGTGCTGCCGATCGCCTGCGGCGTGCTGGTCGGCCTGTTTGCCTTCCAGCGTTTCGGCACCGCGCGCGTCGGCGCGCTGTTCGGCCCGATCGTGATCCTCTGGTTCCTCGCACTCGGTGCAGCCGGCCTGCAGGGCATCGCCCGCGCGCCGGAAATCCTGCGGGCACTGGATCCGACCCACGCCTTCCATTTCGTCACCGGCCACGGCTTCGCCTCCTTCGTCGTGCTGGGCGCAGTACTGCTGGCCTTCACCGGCGCCGAGGCGCTGTACGCGGACATGGGCCACTTCGGCAAGCAGGCGATCCGCAGCGCCTGGTTCGGCCTGGTGTTCCCGGCGCTGGCGCTGAACTATCTTGGCCAGGGCGCGCTGTTGCTGACCGAGCCCGCGGCGGTCAGCAATCCCTTCTACCTGCTCTACCCGGACTGGGCGCTGTACCCGATGGTGGTGCTCGCCACCGCGGCCACCGTGATCGCGGCGCAGGCGACGATCTCCGGCGCCTATTCGCTGACGCGACAGGCGATACAACTCGGCTACCTGCCGCGGATGAGCGTGCTGCAAACCTCGGCGAAGGAGGCCGGCCAGATCTACATGCCGGTGGTAAACTGGGTCCTGCTCGCGGTGGTGATCGCCGCCGTGCTCGGCTTCGGCTCCTCATCCAGTCTCGCCTCGGCCTACGGTGTCGCTGTCACCGGCACGATGATGGCCACCACCTTCCTGACCTTTTTCGTGATCCGTTACCACTGGGGCTACAACCTCGCGCTGTGCATCGCCGCGACCGGTTTTTTCTTCGTCGTCGACCTCGCCTTTTTTTCCTCGAGCCTGCTCAAGATCGATGACGGCGGCTGGTTTCCGCTGGTGCTGGGTGCGGCAATGTTCGTGCTGATGCTGACCTGGCACCGCGGCCGGCGCATCCTCGCGCAGCGGCTGAAGGCCTCGGCGATCCCGGTGGAGGATTTTTTCAGGTCTCTGCTGCAGTTCCCGCCGCACCGCGTGCCCGGCACCGCGGTGTTCATGGTCGCCGACGGCCATGCCGTGCCGCATGCCCTGCTGCACAACCTGTCGCACAACAAGGTGCTGCATGAACGCGTGGTGCTGCTGACCGTGACGGTGGCCGATGTGCCCTGGATTCCCTTCGGCGAACGGGTCGCAGTCGAATCGCTGGGCAACGGCTGCTGGCGCGTGCAACTGCATTTCGGCTTCAAGAACCGCACCGACGTGCCGCAGGCGCTGGTGCTGTGCCGTCAGCACGGGCTCGAGTTCGAGATGATGGAGACTTCGTTTTTTATCAGCCGCGAGACGCTGGTGCCTGTAGCGGGCGGCGAAGACGGCATGGCGCTGTGGCGCGAGCGGCTGTTCGCGGCACTGGCGCGCAACGCCAGCAGCGTGGTCGAGTATTTCCACCTGCCGGCGAACCGGGTCATCGAACTGGGCACGCGCATCGAACTCTGAGCGTGTGCTGCGAACCTAGAGCCGGCGGATCTCCAGGCGGCGCCAGCGTATCAGACCGCCGGGACGGCCGTCGAAGCCGTTGCCGAACTGCAGCGCGACTGGCCCCGCGGCAAAGCGAGTATCGCGCAGCCGCACGGTGCGCACGCCGTTTAGCCGGACAGTGATCAGCGGACCTTCGGCACGGATTTCCAGCACATTCCAGCGTCCGCCGGCCCGGTACGGATTGGGCAACGGCACCGGCGCGAAACCGACGACGGCCCCGGTGCCATACTCGGGCCCGGGCCGGTCGTCGTAGATATTCACTTCGTAGCCGTGCAGGGGCGTGATGTTCGCGGGATCGGACAGGCGCAGGAAAATGCCGCTGTTGGTCGCGGCTTCGGCAAAGAACTCGGCGCGCAGCTCGAAGTCGGCGTAGGACTCCCGCGTCAGCAGGTAACCACCCATGCCGCTGCCGCGATCGGCGACGATCGCACCGCCCTCTGCCCGCCAGTTGGCATCGCCGCTGCGCACGAAATTCGCCAGCCCGCGTTCGCCGTCGATCAGCGTGATCCAGCCGCCCGGCCATTGCGCGCAGCCAGCCCACAAAAACAGGGCCGCCAGCCACAGACCGTGATGCCACCGTCTTCCGCGTTTCATGTTTCCCCCGATGTTGTCGCAGGCCCGGCGCTCAGCGCCGCACGCCCGGTGTTTCCACTTTCAGCCCGGCGCCACGGCGCGCCAGGTACAGCTCGAGGTCCAGCAGTTCCCCGGAACCGAAAGCCGGCTGCTCGGCGCGCACGCCGAAATAACAGGCGCGCAACCGGCGCTGCAGGGAACCCACTGCCTGCCATTCCAGGCGGTACAGCGGATAGGCATTGCCGTGGCCTTCGCTGATGGTATCCGCCAGCAGCTTGCGCCCGGCGTTCTGCACATGGCAATGGACGCAGGCGAGATTCATCTGGCCCTGGCGCCGATGATAGATTTCGTGACCGCGCTGCAGCGCGACCTGCTCTTCCTTCGCCGCGGGCTGCAGAGTCAACCCGCGCGACTGGTGGGCGACGTAGGCGGTCAAAGCCAGCAATGCTTCCGATTCGTAAGGCAGCGGATCCGCCTGCTGCCGCTGCGAGCGGCAGCGGTTGATGCGGCCTTCGAGATTGACGACTCTCGAACTCGCCGCATCGACGCGGGGATAACGCGCTGCGACGCCTTTCATGCTGGCCGATGCAGACTGGTGGCAGGACGCACAGGACTGCCCGTTGCGGCCCGCCGGCGCATTCCACAGTTTTTCACCGCGCGCGACCCACAGCATGCCGGGATTGGCGAAATCATCGGCCTGCAGCGCGCGCACGTCGGCGCCGGCGAACTCGATGCCGGAACGCGGCGGAGCAGCCGGCGTTTGCGCAAACACGGTCGTCTGCAGCGGCAGCCACAACAGGCACAAGGCCGCAGTGTTGCGGATCAACGACCCGGAAACGTCCATCAATTTCAATGGCTTGACGATGCGTGTTCTCCTTGCGTCGCCCCCGGCCGACAGGGCAGCCCTTGCCGATAAGTCATAAGTATTTGATTTTATTGATAAATATAACCTGGCACGGGATCCGCATTATTCCCTGCACAGGCCGGTCGGCCTGTTTTTATCTGACTGCACAGGAGTACTACATGTCCATGCACCATACCGTCCGCACATTCCTCGCCCCCGTCACCGCCGCACTCGTGTTCGCCATGGGCACGGCCCATGCCGTGACGCCGCCGCGGCAATCCGCGGAAAAACCCGTCGACTGCAAAAAAACGCCGGATCACGAGCGCTGCAAGGCCAAGAAATAAGCGGCATCGAGCCGGGATGCACTGATCCCCGGCAGCTTCAGGCCGGCTGCCGCATCAGGCGGCCGGCCTGATTTCAGCCGGCGCTGACGGTGATGGCGGCGCGCGACTCACCGCGCTCGCCCGAATCATCGCGCCACTCGAACACGAATTCCCCGCTGTCCTGCGCCCGCACCGGAAACTGCAGCAGCGGATTCGCGGCAATGCCGGAACCCATCTCGGCCCTGAACACCTCGACGCCGTTGTAGCGGCAGACCAGGGTGTTGATCACGTTTTTCGGAATACGCCGGCCGAAATGGTCGGGCCGGTAGCCGGTCTCCATCGGATGCTGGATGGCGATGCGGACCTGGATGACCTCTCCGCGTCGCGCGCTGGCCGGTACCTGTACGCGGGACAACATCTCAGCCCTCCAGGCAGGCGAGTTCGGTGACAACCACGTGCGCTCCGCCCATCCACCAGCTGCCGTCGGACATCTGCGCCAGCGCGAGCACGTCCTGGATGTCGGCGAGCCGGATGCGCGTGGCGACTTCCGCCTTGCCGGAGTGCGGACCGAGCGTGAAACTGGCGACCACAGGCCGCGGGTTGCGCTCGGCGAGCAGCGTGATGCGGCGCACATGGTCCTGCGCGGACATCGGACTGTCGACCAGCACGCGCACGGCCACCGAATGGCCGTTGTCGGCCAGCGGCGGCGTATCGACGGTAACCCGGCCGGTTTGCACCGCTGCGCCGCCCGTCACTTCACGCAGCAATTCGGCGCGCCCGGGGTGCGCCTGCGCAGCGGCGACGCGCGCGCACAGCAGCCCGCCGGCAAGCGCGGTGGTGGTCAGCAGGAAACGGCGGCGATCGGACATC
This sequence comes from Burkholderiales bacterium, assembly GCA_019634975.1. Lineage (GTDB taxonomy): Bacteria > Pseudomonadota > Gammaproteobacteria > Burkholderiales > SG8-41. The sequence continues at coordinate 21,378 of JAHCAI010000002.1, read as the reverse complement.
AGCGGATTATTTCAGGGTTTGCAGGTAAGCGACCAGATCCTCGATCTGTGCGGCACTGAGCACCGGCTTGCCGCGGTAAGCGGCGGCCACCCGGTTCAGGCCGTCGACCTTGTAATAGGACGGCATCACGGTCTCCGGGTTCAACCGCGACTGGTCAACAATGCGCAGCCGCAGCTGGCCGGCCGACAGCCGCGCACCGATGCCCGATAGCGGCGGCGCGATGTTGCCCATGAAGCGCTGCCCGGTTTCCGGCACCGCATGGCACAGCAGGCAGTTGGCATCCCGCCCCGACAGGATCTCGCGCCCCCGCTGCGGATCGGCCGGCTGCGCCGACAGCGGCGCGCGAATCGCATCGCCATCGACCCGGTACGGAACGAGAGTCTGCGGTGCCGCGACGGCGCATCCGGCCGTCACGGCACACAGCAGGCTCCAGGCCGGAACGCGCATCGCGCCCCGGCTCAGACCAGCGTCAGCCCCTGCTTCGACAGCGGCAGGCTGCGCACCGGTTTGCCGGTCGCGGCATGGATGGCGTTGAGAATTGCCGGCACCACCACGCAGATCGTCGGCTCGCCGACGCCGCCCCAGAAATCACCGGTCACCGGCAGGATCACCTCGACCTTGGGCATTTCGGCGATTTTCATGACGCGGAAATTGTGGAAGTTGGTTTCCACGATGCGCCCGTTGGCCACCGAAATCTCGCTCTGCAGCGTGGTCATGCCATAGGCCACCGATCCCTCGATCTGCGCCGCGGTCTGGTCCGGGTTGACGACGTTGCCGCAGTCGAGCGCGAACACGCAGCGATGCACCTTGACCTCGCCCTTGGGGCTGACCGAGACCTCGGCCACCGCCGCGGAATAGCTGCCGTAACCCATGAACTGGGCGATGCCGCGGAACACGCCTTTCGGCAGCGGCTTGCCCCAGCCCGCCTTCTCGGCGGCGGCGTTGAGCACACCGAGGTGTTTCGGACGCTCGCTCATCAGCGCGCGGCGGAATTCCAGCGGGTCGCGGCCGGCGAGTTTTGCGACCTCGTCCATGAAGCACTCGCTGAATATGCCGTTCTGGTTGGTGTTGACGCCGCGCCACGGGCCCACCGGCAGGTGGGTGTTGCGCATCGCATACTCGGTGCGCAGGTTGGCGTGCGTGTAACCGAACTGGGCATCGCCCTGCAGTGTCGGCCACAGGCCCTGCAGCTGCCGCCTGTCCTTGCCGTCCTTGATCGCCGCCGGATTGGCAAAGGCGTTGATCGACTGGCCGGAGACGCGGATGTGCAGCCCGGTCAGGTTGCCCTTGTCGTCGACACCCGCCGCCATACGCGCCATCGCGATCGGACGGTAGAAGTCATGCGCCTGGTCTTCCTCGCGGCTCCACACCATTTTCACCGGCACTCCCGGAAAGGCCTTCGCGATCGCGACACCCTGGCGCACCACGTCCTGGTTGCCGATGCGCCGCCCGAAGCCGCCGCCCAGATCCATGACATAAACCTCGCACTTCTCGAGCGGCTGCCCCGAGGAAGAAGACAGCGCGGCGAGCGAGGCCTCGGCATTCTGGGTCGGTATCCAGATTTCCGCCTTGTCCGGCGACAGCTTTACCGTGCAGTTCATCGGCTCCATCGTGGTGTGCGAGGTGAAGGGCACGCTGTAGACGGCCTCGATCTTCTTGGCCGAGGCGGCAATCGCCTTCGGCGCATCACCGGTGTCGATGTCGGCAAAGGCGTCGCTCGAGGTCAGCCCCGATTCCAGGTGTTTCGCGATCGATTCGCTGTTGACCTTGGCGTGCGGGCCCTCGTCCCAGACAATGGGCAGCGCATCCAGCGCTTTTTTCGCGCGCCACCAGGTGTCGGCCACCACGGCGACGGTGCTGTCGTTGATTTTCATCACGCGCTTGACGCCGGGCATGCCCATGACCTTCGACTCGTCGAAACTCACCAGCTTGCCGCCATAGACCGGGCAGTCCTTGACCGTCGCATGCAGCATGCCGGGCATCTTCAGGTCGATGCCGTAGACCTTGGCACCGTTGAGCTTGTCCGCGGTATCCAGGCGGCGCAGGCCCTTGCCGGCGATCTTCCAGTCCTTGACCGGCTTCAGCTGGATGCCTTTCGGGTCGGGCGGTGCCAGTTTCGCCGCCGCGCCCGCCACCTTGCCGTAACTGGTGCTGCGGCCGGAACCGGCGTGCGTGATCACGCCATTGGCGACACGCAGTTCGCCGACCGGCACGCTCCATTCATTGGCCGCCGCCTGCAGCAGCATCATGCGCGCCGCCGCGCCGCCGCGGCGCACGTAATCCTGCGATTCGCGGATGCCGCGGCTGCCCGCGGTCGACATCACGCCCCAGGCGCGCTTGCGCGCAAGGTTCTGGCCGGCAGTGATTTTCTCCGTCGTGACCTTTTTCCAGTCGCACTCCAATTCTTCGGCCACAAGCTGTGCCAGGCCGGTCAGCGTGCCCTGGCCCATTTCGGCGCGGGCGATGCGGATCACGCAGGTGTCGTCGGGCTTCACCACCACCCAGATGTTGACTTCGGCGTCCGCCGCGGCGCCCTGGGCGGCCGCGCTGCCGATGCCGAAGGGCAGGTGGAAACCCAGCATCAGGCCCCCGCCCGCAGCGGCGCTGCCGACGAGGAACTTGCGGCGGGAAATTTTCGGCTCCTGCCCGGAGGATTTCAGTTCGGTCATGTCGTTCATCTCTGCTCTCCTCCGGGTCAGGCGTTCTGTTGATCGGCAGCCACTGCATCGGTCGCGGCAATCTTGCCGCCGGCGGCCATGTGGACCGCGGCCCGGATGCGGTGATAGGTGCCGCAGCGGCAGATGTTGGTCATCGCCTCGTCGATATCCTTGTCCGTGGGCTTCGGCTTCCTGGCCAGCAGCGCCGCGGCCGCCATGATCTGGCCCGACTGGCAATAGCCGCACTGCGGCACGTCGATTGCCGCCCAGGCCCGCTGCACCGGATGCGAGCTGTCCCTGGACAGCCCCTCGATGGTGGTGATGCGGTCGCCGGGCTTCACCGCGGAGACCGGCAGCGCGCAGGACCGCACGACTTCGCCGTTCAGATGAATCGAGCAGGCGCCGCACTGCGCGACGCCGCAGCCGTACTTGGTGCCGGTCAGCCCGACCTGTTCGCGTATCGCCCACAGCAGCGGGGTATCGGCTTCGACGTTGACCTCGTAATTGCGGCCATTGATGTTCAGTTGCGCCATGACTTCTCCTCAGCAGTATGTTTGGTACGGCACTGCAGCCCGCGCACGATGACGCGCGACGGCTGGCTGAATTCCCCGGGGTGATTCTTTTGACCTGCGGTCGAACGCCGCATGGGCGCGCAAAGGAATGCGCGAACGGCAGATTATGCCGCCGGATGTTTGCGGTCAACAGGATTGCCGCGTTTCGGCGATCCCCGGCGATTTGCTGCGCCGCGGCGCCAATCCGCCAGCAGGGCATCGACATTCGGCAGCCCGCCGGTCTGGCCTCGCAAATACTGCAGGAAGGTGGTCGCGACGATGGACAGCGGCCGGGACCGGGGATAAACCGCATACCATTTGCGCCGGATCGGAAACCCCTCGACGTCCAGCAGGACCAGGCCGCCGTCGGTGGCATCCATGCCCAGTGCATGCAAGGACAGCACGGCCAGCCCGAAGCCGCCGGCGACCGCCTGCTTGATGGCTTCGTTGCTCCCCAGCGCCATGCGCACGCGCGGCTTGAACCCGTGGCGCTGGAAATAGCGCTCGCTGGCCATGCGGGTGCCAGAACCCTGCTCCCGCACCAGGAACGGCTGCGCCTCAAGCGCCTTCAGGGGAATGCCCTTCCGGCCTGCGAGCCTGTGGCTGCGCGGCGCGACGACCACCAGCGGATTGTCGAGTATCGGCAGTTCGTGGATTTCCAGGTCGGTCGGCGGCACGCCCATGATGTAGAGGTCGTCGCGCCCCTCGATCAGGCGCTGCACGATGTCGTCGCGGCGGGCGACCTCGAGCGACAGTTCGATCCCGGGGTAGGCCTCGGAAAAAGGCCCGAGCAGGCGCGGCACGAAATAGGTGGCGGTGGTTACCGCAGACACCCGCAGCGCGCCCCGGCGCAGGCCCTGCAGATCGGCCACCCTCATCTGGAAACGGTCCCAGGTGTCGAACATCGCACGGGCAGTGCCCAGCAGTTCCGTCCCCGCCGCAGTCAGGCGAATGCGGCGACCGAGCTGTTCGAACAGCGGCAAGCCCACCGCCGCGGCCAGCTCCCTGACCTGGACAGACACGGTGGGCTGCGACAGATGCAACTCGTCGGCGGCGCGCGTGAATGACAGCTGGCGCGCCACCGCCTCGAACACGCGCAGCTGGTGCAGGGTGACCGGGAGGCGTTTCGGCTTGTTCATAGACTGAAGTCTATAGTTTTTATCGGAAAATATCATTTTTAACAATAGCTTGGGGCGCTTAGGATTCACGGCGTTCACCGACCAACCGTCCACAGGAGCCCGAACATGGATCTTGCCGAGTCCCGCCAGCTGACCCGCACCGCCGTTGCCGTCGCCGAGGGCGACGGCATCGGACCCGAAATCCTCGCCGCCACGATGGCCGTCCTCGACGCCGCCGGCGCGCGCATCGACTGGCAGCCGATCGAGGTCGGCGAGAAGGTCTACCGCAGCGGCATCAGCGCCGGGATCGCGCCGGCCGCCTGGGAGGTCCTGCGCCGCACCGGCCTGCTGCTGAAGGCGCCGATCACCACGCCCCAGGGCGGCGGCTACAAGAGCCTCAACGTCACCATCCGCAAGACGCTGGGCCTCTACGCCAACGTGCGCCCCTGCGTGACCTATCACCCCTTCGTCGACACCCGTCATCCGGGCATGGACGTGGTGATCGTGCGCGAAAACGAGGAAGACCTCTACGCCGGCATCGAGCACCGCCAGACCGACGAGGTCTACCAGTGCCTGAAGCTGATCTCGCGCCCCGGCTGCGAGCGCATCGTGCGCTACGCCTTCGAATACGCGCGCGCCAACGGCAGGCGCAAGGTGACCTGCTTCACCAAGGACAACATCATGAAGATGACCGACGGTCTCTTCCACAAGGTGTTCGACGAGCTCGGCGCGCAGTATCCGGAGCTGGAGAAGGAGCACCGCATCGTCGACATCGGCGCGGCGCTGCTTGCCGATGATCCGGGCCGCTTCGACGTGGTGGTGATGCCCAATCTCTACGGCGACATCCTGTCCGACGTCGCGGCCCAGATCGCCGGATCAATCGGCCTCGCCGGCTCCTCGAATATCGGCGACCACGTGGCCATGTTCGAAGCGGTGCACGGCAGCGCACCGGACATCGCCGGCCAGGACATCGCCAATCCCTCGGGCCTGATCCAGGCGGCGGCGATGCTGCTCGCCCATATCGGCCAGGGCGAAGTCGCGACCCGCGTGCAGAACGCCTGGCTGCGCACCATCGAGGACGGGATGCACACCGCCGACATCGCCGGTCCGCATACCGTGCAGAAAGTCGGCACCCGCGCTTTCGCGCAGGCAGTGATCGCCCGCCTCGGCCAGGCGCCGGAGAAACTCAAGCCGGTGCAATTCGCGGCGGCGCAGGGCAAGCCCGCCCCGGCGCCGGCACGCGCACCGGCGCGCAAGGCCCTGGTTGGCGTGGATGTGTTTCTGCACTGGCGCAACGGCAGCCCCGACGATCTCGGCGCGGCGCTGAACACCATGGCTACCGGCAAGCTCGCGCTGAAGATGATCACCAACCGCGGCGTCAAGGTCTGGCCGGGCGGCCTGCCCGAAACCCTGTGCACCGACCACTGGCGCTGCCGCTTCATGCCTGCCGATGCCGCGGCCCCGGTCAGCCACGCCGATGTGGTGGCCCTGCTCGGCGCGCTGGCGGCCGCCGGCCTCGACTTCATCAAGACCGAGCACCTGTGCAATTTCGACGATGTGCCCGGGTACTCGCTGGGCCAGGGCCAGTAAGCCCGCCGCTCAGGGAATGGCGGCGCCGTTCATCCGCGCCAGGATGGTCTGGGTGCGGCGCTGCAGGTAGGCGGTATTGCTGCCGGGACCGTAGCGGCGCGGGCTCGGCACCACCGCGGCCAGCCGCGCCGCCTGCTCCGGCGACAGCGCGGCCGCGGTGGTCCCGTAGTGGTAACGCGCCGCCGCCTCGGCGCCGAACACGCCGTCGCCCCACTCGATGACGTTGAGATAGATCTCGAGTATCCGCCGCTTGCTCATCACGGTTTCCAGCATCACCGCGACCACGGCCTCCTGCGCCTTGCGCCACCAGGCCCGCTCGCCGGAGAAGAACAGGTTCTTCGCCAGCTGCTGGGTGATCGTCGAGCCGCCGGCAACGATTTCGCCCTCGCGCAGGTTTTTTTCGTAGGCTTTCTGGATGCCGTCCCAGTCGAAACCGTTGTGGGTGGCGAACTTGGCATCCTCGGCGGCCACCACGGCACGCTTCAGGTGCACGGAAATGCGCTGATAGGGCACCCACTGGTGGCGCAGCCTGGCCCTGGGATCATCCTCCTGCAGGATTTCGAGCCGCGCGCGCATGAAGGCCGTCGACTCGGGATTGTTGCTGTTCCAGTACCAGACATGCACCAGAAACCAGAATTGCAGCGCGGTCAGCGCAATCAGCGCCAGCAGGATGGCGCGCCAGGTCCAGCGCAGCAGGAATCTCATGGGGCGGAATCAGGCGTCGCCGCGCAGTTGCTCGATCACCGGCGCGGTCAGCGGGCGGATGCCGCGCCAGATACGGAAGGACTCCGCCGCCTGCTCGACCAGCATGCCCAGACCGTCGGCACAGGCAGCGCCGTGCGCGCGCGCGAAAGCGAGAAATGCGGTTTCGCGGCCGTACATCATGTCGTAGGCCAGCGCACCGGGAGCAAACAGGCCGTCCGGCAAAGGCGGCATCGCGCCTTCGAGGCCCGCCGAAGTGGCATTGATCACCAGTTCGAACTGCAGGCCGGACAGGTCCGAGTATGGCCGGGCGGCGAGGCCACCTTTGGCAAGCGCCGCGTAGCGCTGGAAATGACGCACCAGTGCCTCGGCCCGGCCGGGAGTCCGGTTGGCGACAACCAACGAGTCGGGCCGGCGCTCGAGCAGCGGATGCAGCACGCCGTGGGATGCGCCACCGGCACCCATCAGCAGCACCCGGCGGCCGGCAATCGCGATGCCGAGGTTCTGCTCCAGATCGCTGACCAGGCCGATGCCGTCGGTGTTGTAGCCCAGCAGCTCCCCGCCTTCGAGCTTGATGGTGTTCACTGCTTCCGCCGCCAGCGCGCCGCCCTCGCAGCGATCAACCAGATCCCAGGCCTCGCGCTTGAAGGGCACCGTGACATTGAGCCCGTGGCCGCCCTCGCGGAAGAATCGCCGCACCGTGCCTTCGAAATCCTCGAGCGGGGCCAGCAGGCGGTCGTAGGCAATGTCCTGGCCGGTCTGGCGCGCGAAGGCGGCATGGATCAGCGGCGACTTGCTGTGGCTGACCGGATTGCCGACGACTGCGTAGCGATCACTCACCGCGCCGCACTCACTGGCTGACGAACTGGTCGGCCCGCGTGAAGGTCCAGGTGCGGGTGATGTGCAGGATGTCGGTATCGCGGGCGATGTTCTCGGGAAAGGCGGCGTACGGTGCCGCGAGGGTGACGATGCGCACCGTCGCCTCGTCCAGCAGCTTGCTGCCGGAAGAGCGGTCGATCTGCACCCGCTCGAGGCTGCCGTTGGCCTTGATCGACACCGTCGCCACCAGGCTGCCATAGATGCGCTGCTCGCGTGCCGCCTGCGGGTAATTCAGCTCGCCGATGCGCTCGATCTTCTGCCGCCAGTCCTCGACGTAGCGCGCGAAGCGGTACTCCTGGGTGCGCGCCCCGATGAACTTGCGGCGCGGCCGCTCCTGGTAGGCGTTCCAGTCCTTGCTGATCTGCGCTTCCAGGCGGGCAATCGCGAGGCTGCGCTGGACCAGGTCGGTGGCGTCCACCGGCGGGCCCTGCTCGCCCGCCCGGGGCGAGGGTTGCTCGGGCGCGCTGGCGACTTCGGGTTTCGCGCCCGGCTTGCTGAGCAGCTGGCGCGCCTCGCGTTCCAGTTCCGCCAGCCGTTTCTGCGCCAGCTGCAGCTCGGTGGTCTGGGTGTCGCGGGTCGTCGCCGGCAAGGGGCTCCGCGCGCGCTGCGGGGAATCGGCGTTGCCGCCGCCATCCAGATTGTGCTGGGCCAGCGCGTCAGCCATTGCCGGCTTGGCCTGCGATTTCGCGTTGACCAGCACCACTTCCAGCGGCGGTGCGGAGTTGTGCAGCTGGCGCAGCTCGGGCACCGTGAAACTCAGGCCGAAGATCACAAAGGCGTGCAGCAGCAGCGACACCGTGCTGGCGGCGCCGAAGCGGGTGCGGACATTCATCTGCGCGTACCGGCGATCGAAATCGGCAATGCGCCGCTCCAGTTCGGCCACACGCGCATCCAGCCGGTCCACTGCGCCAGCCCAGGAGCCGCGGCGCGGGTGCTTCGCGCGACGCGGCAAATCCAATACTCGGGCAGCGGGCTTCGGACTCATGCGCCTATTCTAGACAAGGCTGCAGAAATGGCAATAAAAACATTAATTATCAGATAATTAAGCCAATTGCTTAATGTCGACTCTAGAATTGAGCCTGGGGTTGGCATCCACTCACATCAGGCCGCGTCGAGCATCGACTTGAACTCCAGCTCGACCCCCAGATCCAGCAGGTCGAGGGCCCCTACCGCCAGTTCGACCCGCGCGCCGGGTTGCGCGTTCGCCAGCGAGGGCACGCGCTGGACGATCGGCACGGCATCGAGCCGCACCAGGTTTTCCCGGATCACCGTGGCGCTGACCGCGGCCAGCCCTTCCTGCTGCAACCAGCGCAGGCTCCAGTAACGCTCCATGCCGCGCTGGAATTCGCCGTAGATTTCATGGGCGGCCTCGAAATCGCGCATCGCCGCCAGCAGCGTGCTGTCCTTGCCCGCATAGACCGGGGCTTCGCCGCGCACGCGGGCGATCAGCTGGCGCTGGTTGACGAGATCGGCGTAGCGCCGCAGCGGCGAGGTCGCCCACAGGTAGTGCGTGACGCCCAGCCCGTCGTGCGGTCCGGCAGCGGTGCTGGTGCGCACCTTGCCGCCGCTCTGCACGCGGTACAGCGCCGGCTGACCGGCAGCGTGCAGCTCGCCGGCCCAGGTGCTGTTGGCGAGGATCATCAACTCAGCCACCGAACGGTCTATGGGTGTGCCGCGCGGGCGCCGGCCGATGCTCACCCGGCCATGGTCATCGACCCGGAAGGTGAACTCGGGCCGGTCCTCCGGCGGCGGCATATCACCCTTTCGAGCGTGCAACCGGCTGCCCGAGAACTGCCACAGCCAGGCCAGTGCCTCGCCCTGGGGATGGTCGATGGCGCCGGCGGCCGCCAGCACTTCCGCATTGAACACCGGCTCCAGCGCGTCATGGCGCAGGTTGTCGGCGATGCGCACGCGCTCGATGCGGGTTTCATGCGCGAGGATCGAAAAATCCGGCGCGACGTCGAAATAGATCGACAGCGCCGGGCAGTCGCGCCCGGCCGCCAGCGTGTAGGCATCGACCGCGGCATCGGGCAGCATCGTGATCTTGCCGCCGGGAAAATACACGGTCGACAGGCGCTCGCGCGCCACCGCCTCCAGCGGCGAATCCAGTGCGATGCCCAGCGCCGGCGCGGCGATGTGGATGCCGAGCCGGCGCGCGCCGCCCGGCAATGCCTGCAGGGAAAATGCGTCGTCTATCTCGGTTGTCGCCGCATCATCGATGCTGTAGGCCTCGACTTCCGCCAACGGCAATCCTTCCGGCAGGGCCACCGGCGGCAACTCGGGAAAACCGGCACCGCGCGGGAAATGCTCGTGCAGGAAGCGGTTGAGGTGCCAGGCATGGATGTCCGGCAGCGCGCCGCAGCGCTCGAGCAGGCGCACCGGCGTCAGCTTCGCCGCCGCCGCGGCCTCCTCCAGCGCCTTCCATTCAATGCCGTTCCTGTCCGGCTTGTAGAGCAGCTGGTCGAGGAGCGGACGGAAGGCCCCGGGCAGTCGCCGTTCCGCCAGTTCGGCGACATACGCGGCCTTGGCCTCGGCCTGCAGCCGCTTGCGCTCGACGCTGGCGAGCGCCGCCTTCAGCGCATCCTCCGGCGCCGCCCTGTAGCGGCCGCGGCCCTTCTTGTAGAAATACATCGGCGCGCCGTGCAGGCGCATCAGCACCGCCGCCGATTCGGCTGCCGAGGGGGGGTGTCCGTAGTACTCCGAGGCCAGCGCCTCATAGCCGAATTCCTCGGCACCGCAGCATTGCCACAGGAAATCAACGTCGATGGCATCCGCCTCGCGCTGGGCCTCGGCCATGAACGCAGTGTGGCCCGGCGCTTCGAAACGCAGCAGCACGGCCGAGGACTTGACCTTCGAACGCTTGCCATGCGGCGCCTCGACCTGCAGGGACGTGTCGTTGTCGGCCAGCACCAGGCCGACCTTGAATTCGCCGCCTTCTTCGTAAAAAACGTTCATGCACTTTTCTTTTTGATCCCCTCCTCCGCCTGCGGGGACAAGGGCATACTTGAAGCGTAGCAGAGGGTCGGGGTGAGGGGGCTGCCGGAAGGCGGCAAGTCACCGCGGATTTCCGGTCGCACAATCAGGGTCGCGAATTATACGCGTTCGCGCTGCCAGAACCTCACGACCGTATCGAGGTAATCGGCGAATTCGCGAAAACCGTGGTCACTGCCGGGCACCACGATCTGCTCGCAGCCGGCATAGCGTTCGACGCCGGCGCGGTAATCCAGCACTTCGTCGCCGGTGGCCGTGATCAGCAGGTAATGCGAGGGCGTGATGGCATCAACCTCCAGCGCACGCAATTCGTCGATGTGCTGCGGCGTCAATTCGTAGGCTTCGCCGGTGTAAAGGTTCTTCTGCGGCCCCAGATAACCGGCAAGCAGCTCATACGGCCGCACCGCGGGATTCACCAGTACCGCGCGCACGCCGAGCCGTTCCACCAGCCAGGTCGCATAAAAGCCGCCCAGCGAAGAACCGACCAGCGTCACCGCTTCCGGGTCATGGCCCGCGACAAGATCGCGCAGCAAGGCCATCGCCTGTGCCGGCCGGTGCGGCAGTTCGGGGCAGGCATAGCGATCGCCCAGCCCCAGTGTCGCCATGTGTTCGCGCAGCAGGCCCGCCTTGTACGACAGCGCCGAGCTGTTGAAACCGTGGATATAGACCAGCACCGGGTCAGCCGGCGATGCGCCGCGCCAGCGCCAGCAGCAGCGCATCGTTGCCGCGAGCGGCGAGCAGCGACAGCCCCAGCGGGCAGCCGTTAAGCCGGGCCAGCGGCAGCGTCAGCTGCGGCAGGCCGGCCAGCCCGGCGATGCACAGCAGGCTCATCGCCTTCGCGCGGAAATCGTCGAGCTGCGCCGGCGGCGTGTTCAGCAGCGGCGCAATGTCAGGCACGGTGGGCAGCAGCAGCACGGCGTTGTCCCCGAGCATGGCGTCCATGCGCACGCGCGCCGCATCGCGCAGCCGCTGCGCCTGTGCGACTTCCGCGGGTTTGATCGTCCCCGTCCACTCGATGCGTTCCTTGACGCCGGGGCCGAGTTTCGGCTTTGCCCGAACGACCCAGTCGCCCAGCTGCGCGCGGATTTCGGCGCCCTGCAATATGCGGAAGGCCTGGAACCATTGCGGCAGACCCTCTGCACTGACCGTCACCGCACGCGGCGTGCCGAGCACCGCCGTTGCGCGGGCCAGCGCCGGCTGCAGCGCCCCATGCGCCGCGGCATCGAGCAGCGCGAAGGCGTCTTCGGCCAGCAGCACGGGACCCGGCGCGGGCGCCGATGCATCGCCGAGCAGCACGCGGCCGACACGCTCGAGCAGCGCGGGGTCGCGAGCAAACCAGCCCGCGGTGTCGAAACTTTTCGCCAGCGGACAGGCCCCTTCCAGCGACACACGGCCGTGGGTCGGCCGGATGCCGTAGACGCCGCAGAAACTCGCCGGCGCGCGCACCGAGCCGCCGGTGTCGCTGCCCAGCGCGAAATCGACCAGCCCGCCGGCAACCGCCGCCGCAGAACCGCTGGAGGAACCGCCGGGAATGCGGCCCGGCGCATTGACGTTGACCGGCGTGCCGTAATGCGCGTTCTCGCCGTTGAGGCTGTAGGTCAGCTCGTCGGTCTGGGTCTTGCCCGCCATGCCGGCGCCGGCCGCGAGCAATTGTCCGACCACGGGCGCGGTACGCGTTGCCGGCTCGTGCGTCGCCAGCCAGTCCGGACTGCCGAAGCCGGTCTTGCGGCCGGCGATGTCGTAGATGTCCTTGACGCCGAAGCTCAGACCGGCGAGCGGACCGCGGCCGCTGCCCTTCAGCGCGACATGGGTGTGGCGGCAGAAAGCGCCGAGTGCGTCGTCAGGTATGTCAGCCATGATTCAGCGTGCAAGCCGTTCCAGCAGCTTGCCGTGGATGCCGCCGAAGCCGCCGTTGCTCATCACCAGCACGTGGTCGCCGTCGCGCGCCGCAGCGGCGATCGCAGTCGTCATCGCGTCGAGGTCATCATGCACCGCCGCCTTCGCACCCAGCGGCGCCAGCGCCTCGGCGGCATTCCAGCCCAGCCCGCCGCCGTAGCAGAACACGAGGTCCGCCTCCTGCAGGCTGCCGGGCAGCGCCTGCTTCATGACGCCGAGCTTCATGGTGTTCGAGCGCGGCTCGATCACCGCAAGGATGCGCGCAGCACCGGCCTTGCGCCGCAGGCCGGCGACAGTGGTCGCGATCGCCGTGGGATGGTGGGCGAAGTCGTCGTAGACCGTGACGCCGCGCACCGTGCCGCGCACCTCCATGCGCCGGCGCACATTGCGGAACTGGCCCAGCGCGTCCACCGCGCCGGCCGCCGGCACGCCGGCGTGGCGCGCGGCCGCGATCGCGGCGAGTGCGTTCATGCGGTTGTGGGCCCCGAGCAGGTCCCACAGCACGCGGCCGCGGGCGGCGTTCTCATGGAACACCTCGAAGGCGCCGCCATCGTCGGGCTCGCCGGCCTGCCAGGCTCCCTCGCCGCCGAAACGCTCGACCGGCGTCCATGCACCGCGCGCCAGCACGCGGTCGAGCGCGGCGTCCGCGCCATGGGCAACGATCAGCCCGTTGCCGGGCACGGTGCGCACGAGATGGTGGAATTGGGTCTCGATCGCAGCCAGGTCGGGAAAGATGTCGGCATGATCGTACTCGAGATTGTTCAGCACCAGCGTGCGCGGCGCGTAATGCACGAACTTCGAGCGCTTGTCGAAAAACGCGGTGTCGTACTCGTCGGCCTCGATCACGAAGAACGGCGTCTCGGTGAGCCGCGCCGACACGCCGAAATTCTGCGGCACGCCGCCGATCAGGAACCCGGGATTGAGCCCGGCATGCTCGAGGATCCAGGCCAGCATCGAACTGGTGGTGGTCTTGCCGTGGGTGCCGGCCACCGCCAGCACCCAGCGACCCTGCAGCACATGCTCGCGCAGCCACTGCGGCCCCGAGACATAGGGCAGGCCGCGATTGAGTATGGCCTCCATCAGCGGATTGCCGCGCGAGACGACGTTGCCGACGACAAAAAGGTCCGGCTCGAGTTCAACCTGTTCCGCGTCAAAGCCGGTGATCAGCTGTATGCCCTGCGCTTCGAGCTGGGTGCTCATCGGCGGATAGACATTGGCATCGCAGCCGGTGACCGTGTGGCCGGCGGCACGCGCGATCACGGCGAGTCCGCCCATGAAGGTGCCGCAGATGCCGAGGATGTGGATGTGCATGATGGGGGCGGAGGATAGCAGATGGGTCGGTTGTGAGGAGTAAGTGGTGAGTGGTAAAAACCGGGCAACAGCTCGCTCCTCACCCCTCACCCCTTACGTCTTACGCCTCACTCCTCACGCTTTGAAGATGAAATAGACCGCACCCAGCAGACACAGTCCCGCGTACAGGTAGTTCATCTTCAGCCCCTGTCCCATGTAGAAAATTGCGAAGGGCACGAACACCGTCAGCGTGATGACTTCCTGCAGGATTTTCAGTTGCCCGAGACTCAGCGTCGTGTAGCCGATGCGGTTGGCCGGCACCTGCAGCAGATATTCGAACAGCGCGATGCCCCAGGACACCAGGGCCGCGATCCACCAGGGCGAGCTGTTGAGGTGTTTCAGGTGACCGTACCACGCAAAAGTCATGAACACGTTGGAAGCGGTCAGCAGCACGACGGTGGTCAGCAGCGGCGGCATGGAAGTCATATCGTAACCATTTGTTTTGATTGATATTTATTTGGCGCGCATTGTAGCGCGAAATGCGCGGGGCCCTATAATCGGCGAATGCCCGCCGCACCCGCCTGCCTCATCACCGGACTGACCGGCACCGACAAGCGCAGCTTCCTTACCGCGCTGGCACTCGCCCGCTCCGCCGATGCCGCCTGGGCGCTGCTCGACAACGACGGTGGCGGCAGTGCCCGGGATCTCGCCGACCGCGGCATCGCGACCGCGGTCATCAACGGCTGCGCCTGCTGCAGCGGCCAGGTCCTGCTGCAGACCGGCCTCGTGCAGCTGTTGCGGCGCAACCGGCCGCAGCTGCTGATCGTCGCCGTCGATGGCGCCGCGGAACCGGCGGCGCTCGGCCGCGTGCTGGAGCAGCCCGGAATCGCACAGGGGCTCCGATCCGTGCTGCAGCTGTGCGTGGCGCCGCCGCAGTGGCTGGACAGACTGCCCCCGGCTGCGCGCGCGAGGCTGCTGGGGCAGATCGAGGCGGCCGATGGCGTGATCGCCCGCGACCCGGCCGCCGCCGCGAAGCTGCGTGCCGCAGGGGCAAAGCAGGTGCTTCAGGCCGACGACGCCATCAGGCGGATATTGGCGCTCGCGTCCGATTCCAGCGCAAGCGTGTCGCGGATCGCCTCGTAGCGCGCCTGCAGGTCGCCGGCATCCCGCCCGCCGAGGTTCAGCACGGCGTAGCGGTGGCTGCCCAGCCACTTCATCTCGCGCGCGAGGCTGGCGCCGCGCTTCAGGTAGAACATCAGCCGCGCATCCGGATAACGCCGATGCACGGCCTCGATCTGTTCCCGGCTCGGCAACGGCCCGTGCGGCCGGCCGTCGAAGCGGCGGAACACGAAGCTCGCCGCGGCGCGGAATTCGCCGGCACCGCGCACCAGCTGCGGCGCCTCGCCGGCGGCAAGATCGAGCAGCATCGCGTAAGGGTCACAGCCGTCGACGCGCCGGTAGAGATTGACGATTTGGGCCGCCATGCGCGGATTGACCTCGACGATGCGGATCGCGCCGCTGGCCGGATCGTGGATCAGCTCGATGTTGAAAAAGCCGTGGGCGTAATCCATGCCGGCCAGCAGCTGCTCCGCGAGCAGCGTCATGCGCTGGAGCACTGCGGCGGGCAGGCGCGAGGGATATTCGAAGCGCATGAAGGCCTGCGTGCCCGGATACATGACTTCGTCGACGATGCCCAGCACGGTGACGCGGCCGCGGTGCACATAGCCGTCGATGTTGACCTGAACGCCGTCGAGCAGCCCTTCCGCGATCAGCGCGCGGGCGCCGATGTCGAAGGGCGTGTACAGCGGCATCAGGTCGTCGAAGGGCCTCACCAGCCGGCCCAGTACCAGGCGTTCCAGCGGGGAAAAGGCGGTCAGCGCGCGCAACTCTTCGGGGTTGTCGACGCGCCGCGCCAGCACGGAGTACGTCGCCTTGACCGGCTTCACGAAACAGGGGAAACCCAGCCGCGGCGCCGCCGCCGGCCCGCCGGTGTACGGCAGCACCTCGAAATCCGGCACCGCCCCGGGGAGGATGCGGCGCTGCAGGCAGCGCGCGTAGTACTTGTGCTGGGCGGCAATCACCACAGCCGGATCGGTGCCGGGCAGGCCCAGGCGCTGCGCAAGCACCGCCGCGATCAGCGCGCCGAAGTGCTCGTTGTTGCTGATCACGCCGTCGATGCGGCCCCGGTAACGGCGCGCCAGGCGGTCGACATGGCGGCGCGCGTCGAAAGTCAGCAGCCTTGCGTTCTCGGGAAAACGGAACAGGTCGAAACCCTCGAACAGGAATTCGTAGCGGCCGCGGTAGCGCGGGTGATCGAGTTCCGCGCAATCCCAGTCCTTGGGGAACAGCACCAGTATTCTTTTGACGGCCATTGGGATTTCCGGAGTCGCTGTCAGCGGGTATGCATCCTGAGTCGCGCGTATTACCGCAGCCTTACAACAGCGCCCCGTCCATGCTTATTCCGGTACCGGCGCAACCAGGCTCCCCCAGGCGACAAACCCGGTGCCGAACAGCGTCGGTTCGACCTGCAGCCCCGGCACCCGTTGCTGCAGCAGGTCCCAGGGCCGGTCCAGTCCCTCGTAACGGCGGTAACAGGCACGCGACTTGAAGCGGCGATAAAGGCGCAGCGGATCGAGCCAGCGCGGCGGGTGCTTGATGCCCGCGGCGGCCACGCGGGCACCGGGCCGGAGCTGCGCGAACAGCGCATCCAGGGCCTCGGCCGATCTCAGGATGTCGTGGACGTAATTCAACAGCAGCGCATCGGCCGGCAGCGGCCAGCGCGCGGATTCAGCCGCTGATTCGACCAGCAGCACGTTGTGCCAGCCGGCGGCCTCGGCCCGCTGCCGCGCCAGCGCCATCATCTCCGGGCTGGACTCGATTCCGATCACCCGGCCCGAGGCGCCGACCGCGGCCAGCAGCAGTTCGAAGCCGAGGCCGGTGCCGCAGCCGGCGTCGACCACGGTGTCGCCGGGCTGCAGCCTGAGGCATTCAATCGTGCGCCGGCGCAGGGCCATCGTGCGGCGGGCGCTGCGGTCATAGCCTGCCGCCAGGCACCGGTAATCGGCCGTCGGGTCGGTTCGCGTCATGCCGGCCATCTTAACCCCGTGCGCTACACTTTCCGGCCATACCGCAGGAGCCCGCTCATGGCCGCTCGAACCGCAAGCTCGCACCGCATCGTCATCGTCGGCGGGGGCGCCGGCGGCCTCGAGCTCGCGACACGGCTGGGCGACCGTCTCGGCCGCCGCGGGCGGGCGCAGATCACGCTGGTGGACCGCTCGCGCACCCACCTGTGGAAACCGCTGCTGCACGAGGTCGCCGCCGGCAGCATGGACGTCGACCAGCACATGCTCGACTACCTGGCGCAGGCGCGCTGGCACCATTTCCGCTTCCAGCTCGGCGCGATGTGCGGACTCGACCGCGGGCGGCGCATCCTGCGCGTGGCTCCGACCCATGATGACGAGGGAAGGCTGCTGATCGGCGAACGCGAGATTGCCTATGACACGCTGGTGATCGCCGTCGGCAGCGGCAGCAACGACTTCGGCACGCCCGGCGCACGCGAGCACGCGATCAGCCTCGACACGCCGCCGCAGGCGGAGCGTTTCCACAACCGGCTGATCAACGCCTGCATCCGCGCCAACGCGCAGGCCGAGCCGCTGCGGCCGGAACAGCTGCAGGTCGCGATCATCGGCGCCGGCGCGACGGGGGTCGAGCTCGCCGCCGAACTGCACCACACGACCCGCGAACTGGTCGCCTACGGGCTGGAGAAAATCGATGCCGGGCGCGACATCCGCATCACGCTGATCGAGGCCGGGCCGCGCGTGCTGCCGGCACTGCCGGAGCGGCTGTCGCAATCGACCGAAAAGCTGCTCGCTTCACTCGATGTGCAGGTGCTGACCGGCGCGCGGGTCACGGCGGTCGACAGCGACCGCGTGCAGCTGGCGGACGGCCGCGGGATTCCGGCGGAGCTGACGGTCTGGGCCGCCGGCATCAAGGCGCCGGATGTGCTGAAGGATCTCGACGGCCTGGAAACCAACCGGCTCAACCAGCTGGTGGTGACGCCGACGCTGCAGACCACGCGCGACGCCGGCATTTTCGCGCTGGGCGACTGTGCGGCCTGTGCCTGGCCGGGCCGCGAGCAGAACGTGCCGCCGCGGGCGCAGGCCGCGCATCAGCAGGCGACACGGCTCGCCGACAACCTCGAACGCCGGCTGGCCGGCAGGCCGCTGCGCCCCTTCGTCTATCGCGATTTCGGTTCGCTGGTATCGCTCGGTGAATATTCGACGGTGGGCAGCCTGATGGGGGCGCTGGTCGGCGGCAGCCTGTTCATCGAAGGCCTGTTCGCGCGCTTCATGTACGTGTCGCTGTACCGCATGCACCTGTATGCCCTGCACGGCTTCGCCAAGGTGTTTTTCGACACGCTGGCACGGCTGATCACGCGGCGCACCGAGCCGCGCGTAAAGTTGCATTAAAAACTGTTTATAATCAATTACTTATAAAACAACGTCGGGCTGGCCTGCGGAACGCGAGCCGGGCAGCGGCAGGTTGTCGAGCGCCCGGTAGGTGAACACCGCGGAGAACTTGGTCTGCGTGCCGCGGTTGTGGCCGGCGGCGTGGAACAGCCGGCAATGGAAAAACAGCACATCGCCGGGATCGAGCTCGACGGCGACCTGCGTGCGCATGAGCGCGGCATTCTCAGCGACATCGCCGCGCAGAAACTGCGCCGCATCCAGGCACGCGGGCTCGAAGTCCATGACATGCGTGCCGGGCAGCACCAGCAGGCATCCGTTGTCGATGCGCTCCGCGCCCAGCGCGAACCACACCGATACCAGCTCGGGACGCGCATAGGACCAGTAGCGGATATCGCGGTGCCAGCTGGTGAGACTGCTGTACGCCGGATCCTTGGTCATCACGCAGTTGTGGTGGGCCTGCGCCAGCGCGATCCGCGGCCCGAGCAGCTGGCGCAGGCGCGCGGCCACCGGTGCTGCGGTTGCCCACTCCCGGAACACGGCATCGCGGGCATAGGCCTGCAGCAGCCGGCGCACCGTGCGCCCGCCCGGCGCCTCGCGCGATTCCGGCGCGCCCGGATACTGGGTGTCGGCCTCGTATTCCAGGGGAGCCGCGGCGGCAGCGAGGTCGCGTTCGGCCACCTCGCGCATGCGCTCGCGCGCCGTCGCCGGCAACAGGCCACGCACGATGCGGTAGCCGTCGCGCGCGAATCCTTCAGCATCCTCCGGCGAAAACCGGTCGTTCATTTGCTTGTCCCCGGCCTGCGAAAAAACCAGGCGTAAAACAGTGCCGCGCCCAGCAGCAGCGTCAGCAGCGAATATACGGGATCAAGCGGGCCGGCGGTGAACACCGAGGGTGTCCGGAACACCGAGTCCTCGTAATGGACGAACAGCACCAGCAGCAGGTTATTTCCGGCATGCGCGCCGATCGCCAGTTCGAGCCGTCCGTCGCGCAGCGTGATCGCGGCGAGGAACAGGCCCATGGCGAAATAGTTCAAAGCCATGATCGCCATGCCGTAGGCGGCGACCTCCGGGTTGTAGAGATGGGGCAGCGTGAACACGAGGCTGCTGAACAGCGCCGGCACCGCGGGATGGCGGCAGAAGCGGCCAGCGGCCTGCATCAGGTAGCCGCGGAACACCAGTTCCTCCGCCGCGCACTGCAGCGGCGTCAGCAGCAGGGCCGCGGCGACGAAGGGCAGCCAGCGGCCGATGTCGAGGTTCCAGGCATAACGGCCGGGGTAGAGCAGGCTCTCGATGGCGCAGAACACGGCGGCGAGGATCATCCACGCGGCCGCGCCCTGCAGCATGCGCCGCCAGTCCACGCGCGGCGACGGCGTCACCAGCGTGCGCCAGGGGCGGCGATGCAGCAGCGCGGTGACCGCCACCGCGCCGGCCAGCATCGACAGGATGCTGGCGTTGATTGCCGCGAACTCGGTGACCGCGCCCAGCGGCAGACGCAGCACCAGCGCGTGGGCCCAGGCGCCGCCGAAGATCCAGATGAGTGCAATCAGCGCAAGGCCCGGCAGATAGCGCCAGCCCCCGCCGCAGCCGGCATCGGCCAGCGCGAGATAGCGCGCCGCGGGCGTGGTCAAGCCGGGTTGTAGCCGAGTGCCGGCGCCAGCCAGCGCTCGGCGTCGGCGACGGTCATGCCCTTGCGCCGCGCATAGTCGGCGACCTGGTCGCGGCCGATCTTGCCGACGGCGAAATACTGCGCATCGGGATGTGACAGGTAGAAACCGCTGACCGAGGATGCCGGCCACATCGCGTACGACTCGGTAAGCCGGATGTCGACGCGCGGCGCCTGCAGCAGGTCGAACAGCGCGCCTTTTTCGGTATGGTCGGGGCAGGCCGGATAACCCGGCGCCGGGCGGATGCCGCGGTATTTCTCGGCGATCAGCGCATCGTTGTCGAGCGCCTCGTCGGGCGCATAGGCCCAGAACTCGCGGCGGATGCGCAGGTGCAGCAGTTCGGCGAAAGCCTCGGCCAGGCGGTCGGCAAGCGCCTTCAGCAGGATCGCCGAGTAGTCGTCGTGTTTTTTCTCGAACTGCTCGAGATGCTTCTCGATGCCGATGCCCGCGGTCACCGCGAAGGCGCCGATGTAATCGCGCACGCCGGAATCCGCCGGCGCGACGAAATCGGCAAGGCACTGGTTGGCGCGGCCGCCGGGTTTTTTGTTCTGCTGGCGCAGGTTGTGCCAGACCATCAGCGGCTTGCTGCGGGTTTCGTCGGCATAGATCGCGATGTCCTCGGGCGCGACCCGCGCCGCCGGGAACAGGCCGAACACGCCGTTGGCGGTCAGCCAGCGGCCCTCGATGATCTTCTTCAGCATCGCCTGCGCGTCATCGAACACCTTGCGCGCCTCGGCGCCGACCACGGCGTCGTCGAGGATCGCCGGATAGGGACCGGCCAGGTCCCAGGTCTGGAAAAACGGACCCCAGTCGATGTGGCGGGCGATCTCGGCAAGGTCGTAGTTCTTCAGCGGCTTCAGTCCGAGCATCTGCGGCTTCGGCGGCGCGTACGCCTTCCAGTCGATGGCATGGGCGTTGGCGCGCGCCTCGGCAAGCGGAATCAGCTCGGGGCCCTTCTTGCCGGCGTGCTGCTCGCGGATGCGTTCCTGTTCGGCCGACAGGTCATTGAGGTAGCCCTGCCGCTGCTCGTCCGACAGCAGGCTCGAACAGACGCTGACGCTGCGCGAGGCGTCCGGCACCCACACCACCGGACCGGCGTAGTTCGGTGCGATCTTCACCGCGGTGTGCACGCGCGAAGTGGTCGCGCCGCCGATCAGCAGCGGAATGGCCATGCCGGCGCGCTGCATCTCGCGCGCGTTGTGCGCCATCTCCTCGAGCGAGGGCGTGATCAGGCCGGAAAGCCCGATGATGTCGGCCTTCTCGCGCGCCGCGGTCTCGGCGATGTCCTTCCACGGCACCATGACGCCCATGTTGACGACTTCGTAGTTGTTGCACTGGAGCACCACGGCGACGATGTTCTTGCCGATGTCATGCACATCGCCCTTGACCGTGGCGAGCACGATCTTGCCCTTGGCGCGGACGTCGCCCAGCCGCGCCTTCTCCGCCTCGATATACGGGATCAGGTGCGCCACCGCCTGCTTCATCACGCGGGCCGATTTCACTACCTGCGGCAGGAACATCTTGCCGGCGCCGAACAGGTCGCCGACCACGTTCATGCCGTCCATCAGCGG
>JAHCAI010000019.1 GCA_019634975.1 Burkholderiales bacterium | reverse complement strand
GACCAGGTCGCGGATGTGCACGGCGCCCTTGCCCTCGGAGTTTGGTGGCCGCGACTCGAGCGAGATCACGTGGGGCTGCGACAGCTGCAGTTCCGCCGCGTCCTCGACAGTGATGATGCGCTCGTCCTCGGGGATGTAGTTCGACAGCACGTTGAGCAGCGTGGTCTTGCCCGAGCCGGTACCGCCGGAAATCACGATGTTGGCTGCGTGCAGCACCGCCTGCTCCATGAACTTCATCATGTCGGCGGTGATCGATCCGAAATTGATCAGGTCCTTGTCCTTGAGTTTTTCCTTGGAGAACTTGCGGATCGTGATGTTGGCGCCCTTCAGCGCCAGCGGCGGAATCACCGCGTTGACGCGGGAACCGTCCTTCAGGCGCGCATCCACCATCGGCGAGGATTCGTCGATGCGGCGGCCCAGCGGCGCAACAATGCGCTCAATCGCGCCGACCACCGCCTTCTCGCTCGAGAAGGTGATCTCCGACAGCGTCAGCTTGCCGGCGCGCTCGATGTATATCTGGTCGTAGCGGTTGACCATGATCTCGGTGACGGCCGGATCGGCCAGCAGGTCCTCCAGCGGGCCGAGGCCGACAACCTCGTCGAGCACCGCCTTGCCGATGCGCGCCTTGTCGAGGTGGGCGGGAAAGGATTTGTCGTTGGCGATGATCTCGTCGATCATCGCCTTGGTGGTCTCGCGCAGCTCCTGCTCGGCCATGCGCGACACGTCGAGCCGGCGCAGGTCCATCGCCTGGATCAGCTTCATGTGCACCATGTTGCGCGCGGCATTGATTTCCTGGATCGCCTTGGCCGAGGGGGATGCGGCAGCGGGGGCGACAGGCGCCGCAGCGGGAACCGGGGCCGGGGCAGGCGCCGCCGGCGCGGCAGCGGGCGCGGCAGCCGGGGCCGGGGCGGCAGGCGCCGCAGGGGCAGCGGCGGCTGCAGGAGCGGCCTGGGCCGGCGCGGCGCCGTTCAGCACCTTGATGCGATAACCGCCGATCAGGATCGTGTCGTCTGGCTTCAGCGGGCCGTAGGTGCCGTCGATGTTCTTGCCGTTGACCTCGGTGCCGCCGATCGCGCCGTGGTCATCAAGGTAGAAGCCGTCGGGCTGCTGGCGTATCGTCGCGTGCTTCTTGCCCACCGACCAGCCGCGCACGACGATCAGGTTCTCGTCCCCCTTGCCGATGGAACAGGCGTCTATCGCGCAGTCGACCTTCTCTTTTTGCCCCTTGGGGCTCGTCACTTCGATCGAAAACATCCTGCTTGCACCCCTTCAGTCAACGATGCCTTTTTTGCCGATGAATCCCTCGTAGCGCTCGCGCAGGTCCTTGCCCTTCTCGATGCGCTCGCGGTTGAGCGTGGTGTTGGGATCAAAGACCTGCGGGGTCACGAACACCACCAGGTCGCTGCGGTTGTTGCGGAAGTTGGTGGAGCGGAACAGGTTGCCGAGGATCGGCAGGTCGCCGAGCCAGGGCAGCTTGTCGACCTGGTTGGAGAGGTCGGCGTTCACCAGCCCGGACATGACGATGGTCTGGCCGGTCTTGACGTTGATTTCGGAATCGGTCTGGCGCGTCAGGAATCCGGGATTGCCCTGCACCGTGGTCGCGGGGTCGATCGAACTCACCTCGGTCTGGATGGTGGCGACGATGTTGCTGTCGGCATCGGCCACGGGCTTGATCGTGAGTTTTATGCCGTAGTCCTTGTAGGTGACCGACGCGGGATTGAGGCCCGAAGCCGGGGTCACGATGGGGATCTGGCCGCCGGCGAGGAACTTGGCTTCGCCGCCGCTGCGTGTCGACAGCTCAGGAGTCGCGAGGATGTAGGCGTCGCCATTGGTCACCGCGAGGTTGATGCGCGAGGTGATGCTGGTGGCAATGCCGAGATAGCCGACCGGCGGGCTCACCCGCGGCGGCAGGCCCGGCAGAATCGGCGCCGCGGTGCCGGGCAGCGCGTTGGGCGACGAGCGTCCAGGCACGGCCGCGGCGAGCCCGGGGTCGGACTGGCGGGCGGTGAAGCCGCCCGAAGTCACCAGGTCCCAGGCAAAGCCGGCCGCGGGGCCGGTCATCGACTGCTGCCACTGGATGCCGAGGTTCTCGAAGGCGGAACGGCGGAACTCGATCAGCTGCACCTTGAGATAGACCATCTTGCGCATCGTGATGTCTTCCTCGCGCGCCATGTTCAGCACCTGCGGAAACTTGCCGACGGCGTTGCTGATCAGCTGCAGGTTGGCCTTGGAGGTGGCGCCAGTCACCACCGCGTGGCTGCCCACCTGCTCGACGCGCATGCCGGGAATGGCGCTGAGGATTTTCCGGACCTGGGCCACGGTCTCGGCGACATCCGCGGGGGAGATCCGCACTGCGTACTTGCGCAGGCTGCCATCCTTGAGCCAGATGAACAGGCTGGTGTCACCGGCAGCCTCGGCGAGCAGCACGATCTCGTTCTCGAGGACATTGGTCGTGAGCAGGCGGCCGTTGCCGACGGCCACGCGGGCCACCTTGCCGGTGGGCAGGGTGCGCACTTCGCCATGGAACATCGAAATCAGGCCGCCATCGGTGGCGGCAGCGGGCTTGTTCTGCGCCGCAAGCGGCGCGGCCAGTCCGAAAGTCAGCAGGGCGAGGATACTGATCAGAGTGTGTTTGAACATGGTCATGGTCCCGGGACTCGTGGTTACTTCGCGGCAGACGGCGGCTGGAGGTACGGCTGTGCGGCGGCGGGCACGCCCGGCGGCAACGCCGGGGCGCCGGCCGCGGCAGGTGCGGCGGTAGCCGGCACGCCGGGCATGCCCGGCGCCGGCGGCGTCAGCCCGGGCACATTGACGGTGATGGTGTTGCCGACACCGCCGCCGCCCTTGCCGCCGATGATGTACTCGACCGCCGAACCGTCCACCTCGTCGGGCCCCTCGACGACATAGCCCTTCTTCAGCAGATTCTTGGTGTTGATCTTGCCCAGGCGCACGATCTCCTCGTCAGGCTCCTTGCGCAGCACCGCCCGAATCCGGCCCAGCTGCTGTGCCAGCGCAATCCGCGCGGCCTGGTCGGGGCTGACCTCGAAGGTCAGGTTGGAATAGCGCACGACCCCCTGGGGCACGCCGGGCTGTGGCGCGGTGAAAGCATCCGATTTGCGCACCGTCTGCCCGGTGGCGATCACCTTGACCCGCTGCATCAGCAGCGTGATCTGCTGGTTGTTGCCGCTGGAAAGATCCGACAGATCGGGCATGATCAGGAACAGGTCGACCAGGTTGCCGGGCCGCACCATCTGCGCGATCGAGTTCAGCTCGTCGATGTCGATCGTGATCGCGCGGTTGCCCTCCGCGATCAGCGAGGAGAAATCCTTGCCCTTCTCCTCGATGTCGGAGCTGCGCAGCGGATGCCCGCGCTCGACGTTGCGCAGCAGCTTCGCGCCGTCGAACTTTTCGAACATGTCGGGCGTCAGCATGTCCGAGCTGACAAGGTCCGCCGGTATGCTGCGCCCGGCCACCACGTCCCCGCTGATCGCGCTGCCGGCGGGCAGGTTGCGCACGGGCACCACGACCCGCGCGGTGGGTCCGCCCTTGGCCTTTTCGGCCAGTTCCTCCTGGATGCGCCTTTCCCTGACATCCAGGTACTGCTTGGTCAGCCAGGCCGCCGCCAGCGCCATGATTATCGCGATGAACAGCATGAGCCAGGTACGGTTGATGCGATCGAGTCGGAGTGCCATTGGGGACCTGTTACAGGGGAGTTATGTTGTTGGAAAACGAAATTGCCCAGGAATAGGCGCCGAAGAAATCCTTCAGCGCCTGGACCACGTCGCCGATCGCGGAACGCACCACGCCCGACTCATCTTCGTAACTGATCAGCACAATGACGACCAGCATCACCACCACGGTGTATTCGACGCTGGCCTGGCCGCCCTCCCTGAGACGCCCGCGCAGGCTGCGGCGGGCGTTGCGGCCTCCCGTACCGTTGTTGTTCATGGCTTGTCCACAAAAGTGGCCAGCACGTTGGTGCCGGCCTTGCCGGGGGTGATCGTGAGGTTGGCTTCATGATAACCCCGTTTCATCACCAGAACGTGCGAAATGCCCTTGCTGCCCTCGACCGGGCGGTCGATCACCGCGGTCCAGCCGTCGTCGGCCATCACGCGGCGGTAGAAGTTCAGGTTGGCATCCGGCGAATAGCTGTTGGTCAGCAGTATCGTGCGCCCGGTCTTGCCGGTGTCGAAATGATCGATGTCGTTGAGCACCTTGCTGCCGTTCATGTTGGGAAATCCCGCACCGGCGGCTTTCGCCTGTCCGGGCTCCGGCTTCGTGGTCACGCCAAGCAGCGCCTTGGCACCGCGGCCGTGGGGCTGGACCTGCACGGTGTAGAAGCAGCCGCGGCGCAGGGTCGCAATCACCGGCATGCCAGCAACCTCGTACTCGTGGAAGTACGGCGGCGCATCGCCCCAGCGCCGCTTGTAGAACGCGATGACCTGCTGCGGCGTCTGCTCGGTCGTCAGCTCCTTGATCTGCATCGGCACGCCGTTCATGCGGATGTTTTCGGCGACCCACTGCGACTGGCCGACATGGGGCACCGGGAACTCCGGGCAGGGCGGCGGCGCGCGGTCCTGCGCCGCGAGCCGTGCCGAGCACAGCGCGAGCACGGCCGCCAGCGCGAAGTTCGCCAGGGTCATGGGCGGTGTGCCGATCGCGGCCGCCATCAGTTGCCCAACCTGTCGGGAGGCACCTGGTCGACCTCGATCTTGCCCAGTTCGAGCACGGTCGGCACTAGTTCCGGCGTGAAGGGCACCAGGATCCAGCGCACCGCATCCAGCACCGGATTGCTGAGGATCGAGGTCGGCGTCAGCCCCTGCACCTGCTTCTTGACGTGGGCCGCGCCGTTCGCGCCCCAGCCGTTGGCGAGAATGACGTTCTTGTCGGAGATCGACAGGTTAAGCCGCGCGGGATCGGCACCGGCCCCGCTGCCCAGCACCTCGCTGATCACCGAAGCGGTGTTGGCCACGGTCACCGTTGCGGTGCCCTCGTAGAGGCCCTTCATCTCTAGGGTGAAGGGCCCGACGGCATTCGCCACCGACACCGCGAATCCGAGAATGGTGTTTGCGGTGCCCGGGGTGTCATTGTTGGTGATCGAATTCGCCGAGCCGCCCAGCATTGCGGTGCCGGTGCGGTCGTGCCACAGGTTGCTGTTGAGGAATTTGGCATCCATCTCCGATTTGATGGTGCTTTCGTTCTTGTCGTTGCCTTCCCAGTCGCCGCTGCTGGATGCCGTCTGGCCGTACCAGACGGTGCGCTCCCAGGCGTTGTAGCGTGCGGCCTGTATCGTCGAGGCCTTCATGTCGGCGTACTTGCCGAGCAGGGGGATGATCAGGAACAGCGGGATCAGGAACAGCACCGCACCGATGACAAACTCGGTGAGCGCCTGCCCAGCCACCCGGGCCCGCAGCCCGTGCCGGTCATGCCTGGTACGGGCGGCCATCACGGGAAGCTCTGCGAAAGAATGGAGGCGCCCTGCTCAAGCAGGCTGTTGGGCAGCAGCCGCGCCTGCCAGTAGGGGTTGTAGAGGCTGCCGTACTCGGTCTTGCCGTCGCCCCGCGGAAAAAGCTTGGTCGGGCGCGAGAAATAGGACTGCGCCTTCGACAGCGCCTTGATCTTGTTGTCCTGGGTGCCGTCCGCGAGCCACAGCTGGCCGGTGTCGCCGCCGCCGATGTTCATGCCGGGCGAACTGCTGATCGCGATGTTGCTCATCGGCTTTTCGACCTCGATCAGCAGCTCGGGACCGCTGTTGCTCTGGTTCGCGGTCGCCGAGGCCTGGTCGCGGTTGCTGACGTCCCAGTACTTTTTCAGGCCGGCATTGCTGTCCAGCGTCGCGCCGGTGCCGTTGCCGACGTTGATCCACCCAGGAATCATGGTCAGCGGATTGACGAAGGTCGAGCCGTAGGCCTGGGCAAAATTGTGGTTGAAGTTGCCGCTGGCGGGCTGCAGGTCGTTGTTGGAACCGGCCAGCGCCGCACCGTAGCCCTGGGGCGTGGGGATGGGGATCGGGATCGGCACCGGAAAGGGCACGAAAATCCACACCATCAGGATCGTGAACAGCCCGGTCGCGTCGGCGCCGGTCCAGCTTTTCATGTAGGTGCCGCTCTTGTTCTTCAGCTCGGTGCCGCCGCTGTGGTACATGATCATGAACATCGTGCCGAAGTTGCCGGGTATGGCCTTGGTCGGATCGATCAGGATCGGCAGCGGCCAGGGATAGCTGCGGAAGTTGTAGAAGCCGTCCTGGGAATTGAAGATGACGTTGGCCTGCCGGTCCTTGCTGGAGCCGGACTTGTTGTCGTCGTTGCCGCTCTTGGTGGGATCGTAGTCGCTGGTGAAATCATAGACATCCAGCGCATGCTTGGCGGCGAAGCCGATCTGGGTCAGCGAGGTGCTGAGAGAGGCCTGAGGATCGTTCTTTTCGATGACCTCGACGACGGTCTCGGGCACCGTCAGGATCATCGCGATGTGGTAGGCCGTGGAGCCGTAGTACAGCGCGTCGATCAGCAGGTCGAGGACCGTCACCAGGGGACCGGCGATGGCGTTCATCACCGATTCGATGCCCCCGGCAGCGGTGCGCACCACATTCCACACGGTGGTCCACATCGCGCTGAGCGCGGACAGGCTGGCAAAGGTGTCGGGCACCCAGGTGAATGGACCCGACTTGTAGACGCTGTCGAGGTTGCGCGCCCAGGAGCGCAGGCCGACGATCTGGGCGACTGCGACCTGGTTGGCGATCATCGCCCGGTTGGCATACGCGGTGAAGTTGTAATCCCGCGCCTCGGTGAGGGCGCCGCTGTAGGCGGCGGCGTCAGCCGTGTTCTGCAGCTTCATTTTCTGGGTCGTCAGCTGCGCCACGTTGTAGAGCAGCAACAGGCCCAGCAGAACGACCACCGTGGTGACGCCAATGAACGCCAGCGCCTGGCCGCGCTGGCGTGAAAGCAATGGAAAACGTCGCCCCCTCCCGGGGCGAGTTCCACGCATCCCCTGTCCCGACCGAACTGCCGGAAGCGCTTTACTTGCTTACGGTGTTCTCGTAATCACCCATGCCCTTTTTCTTGGTGGCATCGGTGGAGGCTTCCTTGGCGGCGTCCTGGGCGCCCTTGATCTCGTTGGTCGCCTTCTTGCCCGACAGTTCCTGCGCCATGCCGGCAGTCTGCTGGCGAACGGTCTGGCCGAAGAAGCTGTAGACGCCAATGGCGGCGATGGCGATCAGCGCGACAATGATGATGTACTCGGTCATGCCCTGACCGCGTTGCTTGATGAAGGCCGAAGTCCTGGAAGTGAAGTTCATGGCTGACTCCTTGTGGATTTTTTGCAGCAGCGGATTCCGCGAATTTTCCCTGACCATTCCGCATCCGGAACAGTGCCCGGAATCCTAGCACAACCTTCCGGATAGCAAGCCCTCAAAAACGCGGAATTTCCGGAAACACCGGACCGGTCCGGGGCGCACCAGTCTCATATCTGTACATCAAAAAACGCTGATATTCCTTTCAGTGAGCAACTGGGACAGGCGCAGGTTGGCAGAGGCCAGCCTGTCGACCAGCAGCTCGAGAAAGGCACCGTTGAAGTGGTGACGGCACAATTCGGAGGCTTGCGGCAGGGTTTCCGCGCGGATTTCGATGGCCACGATGCCGGTCGTCGCCACCACGCTCGCCGAACGCTGGAACTTCTGCTTGCCGAGATAGGCCATCTCGCCGAAGCACTCGCCGCTGCGCAGCGTGTTCAGCAGCCGGCCCTGCTTGCGCACTTCGACCTCGCCGCTCGCGAGGATGAAAAAGGAGGAGCCGATATCCCCCTCCTGGATCAGCACGGCTTCGGCAGACAGGTTGCGCCAGGTCGCCAGCCGCAGCACCTCCCACAGTTCCACGTCGCTGAAGGCGCGGAAGAAATCGAGCTTGCGCAGGGTATCGAACTTTTCCGCCTCGGGCATGCCCTCGCGTGCGCGGACCCGGGTGCCTCCGAGCACGTCGACCAGGTCGCCGGCAAGGTCGCCCCAGGTCTGGTAGCGGTCGGCGGTGTTTTTCTGCAGCATGCGCAGGACGATGGCGTCGATCTTTGCCGGCACCTCGCTGCGGAAGCGGCTGGGCGGCGCCGGATCCACATTGATGATCTGGTAGATGATGCTGTAGTTGTTGGTGCCGAGGAAAGGCAGCCTGCCCGTCAGCAGCTGGTAGAACACCACGCCGAGGGAAAAAATATCCGTCTGGTAGGTCAGTGTCTGCTCGCGCACCTGCTCGGGCGACATGTAGGCCGGTGAACCCACACCCGTGATCTGCGTCGAGTCGCTCGCCGCATTGAGGGCCGCCCCGAAGTCCGAGATCTTGATGTCCGATTCGCCGGACAACAGGATGTTGGCGGGCTTGATGTCGCGGTGGATGACCCCCTCGCGTGCCGCATAGTCCAGCGCCCGGGCGCACTTGTAGATGATCTCCAGCACCCGCGACAGCGGCAGCAGGTGGTCGACACGGGCGTAGGGCTCCAGCGTCGAGCCATCGACGTATTCCATGACGATGTAGCTCGCGTCCTCATCGGCAACCGCGTCATAGATGGCCACGATGTGGGGATGCGACAGCCGGCCCGCGAGGGACGCCTCGGTGACGAACAGCTTGCGGTAACGCCTGCCGTGCTCCTGGTCGCCGAGTGCCTCGGGAAACACCGCCTTCAGCGCGACCTCGCGGTCCTGGAAGGGGTCGTAAGCCTTGTAGACCACGCTGGTGGCGCCACGGCCGAGCTCGCGGATGAGCTCGTACTTGCCGATCCGCCGCGTTTCCGGCGGCAGCGGAACGGTTCCCGTGCCGGCTTCAGTGCCCATTTAAACAAAATATCACTATTTAGCAGGGGCCGCCGCGCCAGCGGGAATCGCGCACCTGGCGGGTATCAGCGCTTGCGTTCCTGCTCGAGCCGGATCTTGCGCAGCTCGCGCAGGCGCGCCTCGGTCGCCGACAACTGGAAGAAATCGCCCTGGCCCGACTTCAGCGCGATTTCCAGTTGCTCGATCGCGGGACCGATCTGGCCACTGCGGGCATAGGCTTCGCCCTGGGAACGGTGCTGCATCAGGCGATTGCCCAATTCCGCGTAGGCCTGGGCCTGGATACCGTAGAGCCGAGCATCATCCGGCTGCGCCTGGATGCGCGTACTCACTTGCTTGAGCGCCGCATCGGCCTGTCCGGCGCGCAGCAGTTGCTCGGCATTGCCGTAGAACAGCGCGCGGCTGCCCGGATAAGTGCGCAGCCCCTCCCGGTAACAGCGCAGGGCGTCAGCTGTCCGCCCTGCCGCGTCGGCCAGCCGGCAGGCCAGGTTCTCGATGATCGGACTCGCCGTCTTGCGCAGGGCCGCCATCTCCTTCTGCGCGCGCTCGAAATCGCGGGTGCGCATCAGGCTCGCCACGAGGCCGTAACGGCTCGCCGTTTCCGACAGGAATTTGCGCTCGGCGAGGCTCTCCTCGAAAAAAGCCACTGCGTCCCGGGGCGTATCGGACTCGGCGCGCAACTTGGCGCGCACCAGCTGGAAATCGAGGCTGTCGGGCACCTGGCGGTACGGCAGGTTCTCGATGCGGTTCTGGATGTCCGCGATCCGCTCGAAAGTGAGCGGATGGGTGCGCAGGTACGAGGGCGCGCCACCCTCGTAGATCCGGGTGGCGCGCTGCAGCCGCTCGAAGAATATCGCCATGCCGCGCGGATCGAAGCCGGCGCCCTCCAGCAGCTGCAGCCCGACCCGGTCCGCCTCGCGCTCGTTGTCCCGCGAGAAATTGAGCTGGCTCTGCATCACGCCAGCCTGGCCGAAGGCCATGGCCGCCTCGCCGATCTGCGAATTGGATCGCGCCGCAAGGATCGCAACGGCCAGCGCCGCAATCGACATCAGCTGGCTCTGGTTCTGCTGGTTGATCATGCGAGCAATATGGCGCTGGGTGACGTGCGCGATCTCGTGAGCCACAACCCCGGCCACCTCGGACTCGCTCTGCGCGGCAAGGATCAGCCCGGTATGGATGCCGATGAATCCCCCGGGGAGTGCGAAGGCATTGATCTGCGGATCGCGCACCACGAAAAACTCGAAGGCCTGGCGCGACGCGTCGCTGCGGGCGACCAGCCGGTTGCCGAGGCTGTTGACGTAATCAGCCACTTCAGGGTCGTCAAAATAGGCGGGATCGCGGCGGATCTCGCGCATGATGCTCTCCCCGAGGCGATACTCATCAGCGGGTGAAATCGCGGTTGCGGAGACGTCGCCGAGCTCGGGCAGGGCCTGCGCCAGCACGCCCGGCATGAAGCCCAGCAACAGCAGAAGGATCAGTCGCGAAAACATGGTGTTATGATAGTTCGGCGCAGCCGGAGTTCCAATGAAAAAACAATCTCTTACAGGCAGCCTCACGCATTTCGACGGGCGCGGACAGGCATGGATGGTCGATGTCGCGGAAAAAGCCGAGACACGGCGCATTGCGAAGGCGCGGGGACGGATCGTGATGCAGCCGGCGACGCTGCGGCTGATCCTGGGCGGCGACGCCAAGAAGGGGGACGTGCTGGGCATCGCCCGCATCGCCGGCATTCAGGCCGCAAAGCGGACCTCCACGCTGATCCCGTTATGCCATCCGCTGGCGCTGACCCGGGTTGAGGTGGACTTTGAAATCGACCGCCGGCGGCACGCAGTCAACTGCATCGCGACCGCGGAAACCGTCGGACGCACCGGCGTCGAGATGGAGGC
>JAHCAI010000018.1 GCA_019634975.1 Burkholderiales bacterium | reverse complement strand
CGGCGGGATGTCGGTCAGGTTGAACTGGCCCAGCGACTTGTTGGCCTTGGCCATTTCGCGCTCGCCCTGCAGCACGTGGATGGTCACCGCATTCTGGTTGTCTTCCGCCGTCGAGAACACCTGCGAGGCCTTGGTCGGGATCGTGGTGTTCTTCTGGATCAGCTTGGTCATCACGCCGCCCAGGGTTTCGATGCCCAGCGACAGCGGGGTCACGTCGAGCAGCAGCACGTCCTTGACGTCGCCCTTCAGCACGCCGGCCTGGATCGCGGCACCGACGGCGACCGCCTCATCGGGGTTGACGTCCCGGCGCGGGTCCTTGCCGAAGAAGGCCTTCACCGCCTCCTGAACTTTCGGCATGCGCGTCTGGCCGCCGACGAGGATCACGTCGTCGATGTCGGAGAGCTTGACGCCGGCGTCCTTGACCGCGACCTCGCAGGGCTTGATCGTGCGCTGGATCAGGTCCTCGACCAAGGCCTCGAACTTGGCGCGGGTGATCTTGATCGCCAGGTGCTTGGGGCCCGACTGGTCGGCAGTGATGTAGGGCAGGTTGATCTCGGTCTGGGCGCTGGAGGACAGCTCGATCTTCGCTTTTTCCGCGGCGTCCTTCAGCCGCTGCAGCGCGAGCATGTCCTTCTTCAGGTCGACGCCGGACTCCTTTTTGAACTCGTCGCAGAGGTAGTCCATCAGCCGCTGGTCGAAGTCCTCGCCGCCGAGGAAGGTGTCGCCGTTGGTCGACAGCACCTCGAACTGGTGCTCGCCGTCGATCTCGGCGATTTCGATGATCGACACGTCAAAAGTGCCGCCGCCGAGGTCGTAGACGGCGATCTTGCGGTCGCCCTTCTTCTTGTCCATGCCGAAGGCGAGCGCGGCCGCGGTCGGCTCGTTGATGATGCGCTTGACGTCGAGGCCCGCAATGCGGCCGGCGTCCTTGGTGGCCTGGCGCTGCGAGTCATTGAAGTACGCGGGTACCGTGATCACCGCTTCGGTGACCGGCTCGCCGAGGTAGTCCTCGGCGGTTTTCTTCATCTTGATCAGCACCTGCGCCGACACCTCGGGCGGTGCGATTTTCTTGCCGCGCACTTCCACCCATGCGTCGCCGTTGTCGGCCTTGACGATGCCGTAGGGCATCAGGTCGATGTCCTTCTGCACTTCCTTTTCCTCGAAGCGCCGGCCGATCAGCCGCTTCACGGCGTAGAGGGTGTTCTTCGGGTTGGTCACCGCCTGGCGCTTGGCGGGGGCGCCGGTGAGGATCTCGCCGTCTTCCATGTAGGCGATGATCGACGGCGTGGTGCGGGCGCCCTCGGAGTTCTCGATGACCTTCGGCTGGCCGTTCTCCATGACCGCCACGCAGGAATTGGTGGTGCCCAGGTCGATGCCTATGATCTTGCCCATGTCTTAACCTCGTTTCTCTGTGTATGTTGCGCCGGTTGTTTGTAAGATATTGATTTTATTCAATAATTTATAAACCAAAGGACCGGCTGAGTTGATGTGCTAACTGGGGTCGGCGGCGGGGTTTTCAAGCGTTCCGCGCCTTGGCCACGGTGACCAGCGCCGGCCGCACCACGCGGTCATGCAGCAGGTAGCCCTTCTGCAGCACCTGCACCACGGTGTTGGGCTCGGCGTCGGCCTCGACCATGCTGATGGCCTGGTGGCGGTGGGGGTCGAATTTTTCACCCACCGGGTTCACTTCAGCGAGCCTGAATTTCTCGAAGGCGGCATTGAGCTGCTTCAGGGTCAGTTCGGTACCGCTTTTCAGGTTCTCCACCGTGGGCGTCTCGACGGCCAGCGCGGCCTCGAGGCTGTCGCGCACGGCCAGCAGCTCGGTGGCGAAGGATTCCACGGCGTACTTGTGGGCATTGGCGACATCGAGTGCCGCGCGCTTGCGGATGTTCTCGGTCTCGGCCTTGGCGCGCAGCCAGGCGTCATGGTGCTCCTGTGCGTCGAGTTCAGCCTTGCGCAGCAGGTCCTCGATCGAGGGCATGATTTCCGGCGCCGGTTTGCTATCGCCGGCCGGGGCTTCGGCGGTATTCTCGGGTTTCTGGTCCAGCGATTCCTGCGACATGTCGGCTCTTCTTGTGGTTGATGGTTCAGCCTTTTCCACCTTGGGGCGGGAGAGGCGATTTCAAGGCTTGCGGCATGAATTTGTAAGCCGCTGTTTTTATTGGAAATAATGGCCATACCCGAGCATATCCATGACCTGCGCGATGAGCGCCCGGCCCATCTGACCGGGGCCGCGCTGGACTGCGTGAAAACCGTGCGTCCGGGCATCGCAGTGACGCTGTTGCTGCCCGCCGATCCGGCACTGCTGATGGCGAGCCTGAACCTGCAGCTGCGCGAGAACCTGCACTGGGACGTGGTCGAGGCCGATGGGGCCTGGCGGGTCACCGTGCGCCATCGGGCGGATGCGCCCCCGGTCGATGTCTTTGCCCTGCTCGCGGCTGACCACAAGCGCATCGACGGGCTGCTCGCGCAGTCGCTGGCGCTGCTCAATCGCGGCGACGCCGCTGCTGCGACGCCGCTGCTGCGGGATTTCGCCGCTGCCCTGAAGCGGCATGTCGGTTTCGAGGACGGCGAGCTTGCGGCCAGCCTCGGCGCGACGCAGGCCGCTGCCGACGAGCCGCCGGCCGTGATGCTGCGCGAGCACCGGGAAATCGCCCAGCAGCTCGAACTGGTGGAGGAGGCGCTGGCAGCTGGACCCGCGGACGCCGCGGAGCTGGCGGTGTACTGCGCCATCCTGTCCGGCACGCTGGCAAAACACGAATACCGGGAGGAGCACAATCTGTTCCCGCTGTGGCGTGCGGCGTTGATGAGGAGGGGAAAAGATGCGCGCGATGCACTGCTGGACCGGGCAAAGACCAGGCTTGAGAGCTGAGCCGGCTTTGCCGGTGCGGCGCCGCTGGCTTGCGGCTGCCGGGACGCTCGCGTTGCTGCAGGGGTTTGCATCTTATCCCCGTGTCTGGGCGAAGCCGGAGTCCTCGACCGGCGCGCGGCTTGCAGCCGGCACGCCGAGTGCGACCGCACTCGGCGCAGCGATGCAGCGGGCGTTGCACCAGATTGTCGATGTTCCCCGGGTGCTCGATGACCCGCTGGCGGTAAGGATCCTGGGGGCTGATGCGGCGTCGGCTCTGCAGGCCGCGGCGGATCGGCCCTCACGCGGGCTGCGTGCCTATATCGCGATGCGCAGCCGCCACGCCGAGGACAGGCTGGCCGAAGCTGTGTCGCGAGGGGTGCGGCAGTATGTGGTGCTGGGTGCGGGTCTGGATACCTTCGCCTGCCGCAATCCCCATCCCGGTTTGCGAGTATTCGAGGTTGATTATCCGGCGACCCAGGACTGGAAACGCGGACGGCTGGCGGCTGTGGGCATTGCGGAGCCGCCGGCACTGATCTTCGTGCCTGTAGATTTCGAAACGCAGCGGCTTCCTGACCGCCTGCGGGAATCGGGTTTTGATCCCGCGCAGCCGGCATTTTTCTCGATGCTGGGGGTCGTGATTTATCTGACGGAAGAGGCCATGGACGCGACGTTGCGCGTGATCGCTTCCTGCGCGCCGGGATCCGGCATCACGTTCTCGTTTACGGAGCCGCCGTCACGGCTGGAAGGTGCCGCACTGGCAAGCCGACAGCGCTCGATGGCAGCCATGGCCGCCATCGGCGAGCCGTGGCGGACTTTTCTCGAGCCGGAGTCTGTGCCGTCGCGCCTGCGCGCCCTGGGTTTTAGCGCAGTGGAGGTGCTGACCCCGAAGCAGGCCAACCAGCGCTACTTTGGCGGTCGCGTCGACAGATTGCGCGTGCCGGCAAGCAGTCACATGGCGACTGCTTTCGTCTGAGTTCAGTTCCGAGTCACACCTTGGCGCCGAGGCCCAGTGCTCTGTCCCGAGAGGCCTTCGGGCTCTCCGGCGTCGCCGTGCTGTTCCAGCCGAGCAGGTTTTTCAGGGTGATGTCGGTCAGCGCGTGCAGCCAGTCGTCGCGCTCGTTGAGGCAGGGGATGTAGTGCAGTTCCTTGCCGCCGGCGGTGAGGAATTCGCCTTTTGCCTCGATCGCGATCTCCTCCAGCGTTTCGAGGCAGTCGCTGACGAAGCCGGGGCAGGCGACGTCGACGCGGCCGACCTTCTTTTTGGCGAGATCCATGATCACTTCCGCGGTGTACGGCTTCAGCCATTCGGCGCGGCCGAAACGTGACTGGAAAGCGACGGTGTAGAAGTCGGGTTTCAAGCCGATCTGTTCGGCGATGAGGCGGCCGGTCTTCAGGCATTCGCAGTGGTAGGGGTCGCCGAGGTCGAGCGTGCGCCGCGGCACGCCATGGAAACTCAGCACCAGGTGGTCGCCTCGGCCGTTCTTGACCCAGTCGTCCTGGATCGCCTGCGCCGCGGCCCTGACGTAGCCCTCATGGTCGTGGAAATGCTTGACCGTGCGCAGCGCCGGCGGGTTGCGCATCGCGCCGAGCACCTGGAAGGCGGCATTGAACACGGTGCCGGTGGTGCTGGCCGAATACTGGGGATACAGCGGCAGCAGCAGGATGCGGTCGCAGCCCTGCGCCTTCAGCGATTCCAGTTTCCCGCGGATCGAGGGCTGGCCGTAACGCATCGCGTAGTCGACCACGTGCGGCTGCTTCAGTCGCTCGCCAAGATAGCCCTTCAGCATCGTCGCCTGTTTTTCAGTGTGCACTTTCAGCGGAGAGCCCTCCGGGGTCCAGACCTGGGCGTAACGCGCCGCCGAGGCCTTTGGCCGCAGCGTCAGCACGAACAGGTTGAGGATCAGCCACCAGACCGGACGCGGGATCTCGACGACGTAGGGATCGGACAGGAATTCGCGCAGGTAGCTGCGCACGGCGCCCGGCGTGGCAGCCTCGGGCGAGCCGAGATTGACCAGCAGGATGCCGATCTTGGGCAGGCTGCCGTGGGCGTAGGGCGGTTCTTTCGGGAAATGGGCCATGGCAAGGGCGGTAAGCAGTGATTGGCGAACGGTGAGCGAAGAACGAAGATCGAAGAAAGCCGGGGGGTGTGCCCCCGCAGTGCCTGCTCAGCGCTGCGCGAGCGCGCTGGAGAGCAGCTTGGCAGTGATGTCGACGATGGGTATCACGCGCTCGTAGGCCATGCGCGTGGGGCCGATCACGCCGACCGTGCCGACCACCTTGCCGTCGACTTCGTAGGGCGCGGTAATGACGCTGCACTCGTCGAGCGGCTGCAGACCGGCTTCGCCGCCGATGAAGATCTGGACGCCCTGGGCGCGGCTGGAGTGGTCAAGCAGCTGCAGCAGCGTGGTGCGGTGTTCGAACAGGTTGAACAGCTCGCGCAGCTTGTTCATGTTGGAGGACAGGTCGTCGACACCCAGCAGGTTAACCTCGCCGGAAATCACCACGTCCTCCGCGGATTCACTGACCGCCTGGTCGCCGGCGGCGAGCGCAGCCGTCATCAGCTGCGTCATGTCCTCGCGCAGCTGCTTCAGCTCGGCCTGGACCCGGCGGCGGATGTCCTCGAAGCTGCAGCCGGCATAGTTGCGGTTGAGAATGTTGGCGGCTTCGGTCAGCTCCGAGGGTGAATACGATTTTTCGGTCTGGATGATGCGGTTCTGCACGTCACCGTCTGCAGTCACCAAGATCAGCAGCAGGCGCTTTTCGGAGAGCTTCAGGAACTCGATGTGGCGGAAACCGGCGCTGCGCCGCGGCGTGACGACCACGCCGGCGAAGCGGGTGAGTTCCGACAGCACATGAGAGGCGGAAGTGACCAGTTTCTGGGTGTTCTCGACCTGCAACTGGCCTTCAAGCTGGTTGATTTCGATGCGGTCCAGCGGCTTGACGGTGAGCAGCGTGTCGACGAAGAAGCGGTAGCCGCGAGCCGTGGGCACCCGGCCGGCGGAGGTGTGCGGACTGGCGATGAAACCCATGTCCTCGAGATCGGCCATCACGTTGCGGATGCTGGCAGGGGAGAGCTCGAGGCCCGACAGCTTGGACAGCGCGCGCGAGCCGACCGGCTGCCCGTCGGCGATGTAGCGCTCGATCAAGGCCTTCAGCAGCAGCTGCGCGCGTTCGTTCAGCCCCTGTGTTTCGTTCGCCATGCAGACGATTTTACACAAAAAGGCGGGCGCGTCAGCACTCCTCCGGCGAGAGCGCCAATGCATTGTTTTTTATGGATTTGCAGGGCACCGGCCGGAAACGAATTATGGTTTAATGAGCGTCACATAAAAGCGTGGGTGACGCTCATCCCTCGATCCCGAGCCCTCTCCCCGAGGGGGAGGGAGATGCGAGATGAGCATGTGCCCGCATGCTCCCCATATGACGATGGCCGCCATGCCCGCCGCCTTTTCCACTGTTGCGCTGATCGGCAAATTCAAGGCTCCCGAGATCGCCGCTCCGGTGATGGCGCTCGCGCGTTTTCTCGAGCAGCGCGGCCTGCGCGTGCTGATCGACCGCCTGACGGCGGCGCATATCAACGACTGCCCCTACGAGGTGATGGTGCTGGAGGAACTCGGCCGCAAGGCCGACCTCGCGGTGGTGATCGGTGGGGACGGCACCATGCTCAACATCGCGCGCACCTTTGCACCCTGCGATGTCGCGCTGGTCGGCGTCAACCAGGGAAGGCTCGGTTTCCTGACCGATATCTCGCTCGACACCATGTTCGAGACCATCACCTCGATACTCGACGGCCAGTTCGTGACCGAGGAGCGCATGCTGCTCGAGGCCGAGGTGTGGAGCGGCGGCAACGGCGGACAGGAGCGCGTGTTTGACGTGCTGGCCTTCAACGATGTCGTGGTGTCCAAGGGGTTTCGCGGCGGGCTGGTCGAAATCGAGGTGCTGATCGACGGGCAGTACACCTACAACCAGCGCTCCGACGGACTGATTGTGGCCACCCCCACCGGTTCGACGGCCTATGCGCTGTCTTCGGGGGGGCCGATCGTGCACCCGGCGTTGTCGGTGATGGCGCTGGTGCCGGTGTCGCCGCACACGCTGTCGAACCGCCCCATAGTCATCGGCGGCGACAGCACGGTCGAGATCGTGGTGCGCAGCGCCGACGATCCGCGGGCGCATTTCGACAGCCATTCGCATTTCGACCTGCGCGAGGGCGACCGCGTCATCGTGCGCCGCTACTCGCACACCATCCGCCTGCTGCATCCGGTGGGGCACAGTTACTACGCGATGCTGCGCGAGAAACTGCACTGGAACAGGGACTGATATCGGGTAAGTGGTGACTGGTGGCTGGCATTTACCGTTCACGACTTACCAATCGCCTATCACCAATCACTGACTCATGCTGCAACGCCTGACCATCCGGGATTTCGTCATCGTCGAGCGACTCGAGCTCGAGTTCGGACCCGGATTCACCGCGCTGACCGGCGAGACCGGTGCCGGCAAGTCCATTCTGGTCGATGCGCTGGCGCTGACGCTGGGCGAGCGCGCCGAGGCCATTGCCGTGCGCGAGGGCGCCGACCGCGCCGACGTCACCGCGGAATTCGACATCGGCGGCAGTCGCGCGCTGGCGGGCTGGCTTGCCGACTGCGACCTTGCCGGCGACGAGGGTGTCTGCCTGCTGCGGCGGGTGGTCGAGGCTTCCGGGCGGTCACGCGGTTTCATCAACGGCCATCCGGCGACCGCGGCCCAGCTGCGCGAGGCCGCCGATTTCCTGGTCGACATCCATGGCCAGCACCAGCACCAGTCGCTGAGCCGGCCGGCGGCGCAGCGCGCCCTGCTCGACGCTTACGGCGGCCTCGAGTCGCAGTCCGCGCTGGTGGCCGACCTCTGGCGCACCTGGTCGCGGCGACGCGAGGAGCGCCTCGCTTTCGAGGGCAACGCGGCTGCGATTGCGGCCGAGCGCGAGCGCCTCGAGTGGCAGGCGCAGGAGCTGGAGGCGCTGAAGCTGGTTCCGGGCGAGTGGGCTGCGGTCGGCGCCGAACATGCGCGGCTGGCGCACGCGGCGAGCCTGATCGAGGCGGCGCAGGCCGGCGTTGACATCCTGTCGGAAGGCGAGGGCGCGGCGCTGGAGCAGGTCAACGCGGTGATCGCCAGGCTGCAGCCGCTGCTGCAGCACGACCCGCGGCTGAAGGACATCCTGGATGCGCTGGAACCGGCGCAGATCCAGCTGCAGGAGGCGGCCAGCGCGCTGCGCCGCTATGGCGAACGCGCGGACCTCGACCCGCAACGCTTGCGCGAGGTGGAGCAGCGCCTCGACGCGCTGCACGGCGCGGCGCGCAAGTACCGCGTTGATCCCGACGCGCTCCCGGCGCTCGCCGAACATACCCGGGAGCGGCTGGCCGAGCTTGGCGCCGGCGGCGATCCCGACACGCTGCGCCGGCGCGAGGCCGAGGCCGAAGCGGCCTGCCGCGAGGCGGCGAAAAAGCTGAGCGCGGGCCGCAGAAAGGCGGCGAAAAAGCTCGGTGAGGCAGTGACCGCCGGCATGCAGGACCTGGCAATGCAGGGCGGCGTGTTCGAGGTCGCGCTGGAAGCGCTGGACGTGCCGGCAGCCCACGGTTTCGAACAGGTCGAATTCCGCGTCGCGCCCCATCCCGGAGCCAGCCCGCAGCCGATTGCAAAAACCGCGTCGGGCGGGGAGCTGTCACGCCTGTCGCTGGCGATCCAGACCGTGTTGAGCCGTGTCGCCAGGGTGCCGACGCTCATTTTCGACGAGGTTGACGTCGGCATCGGCGGCCGCGTTGCCGAGATCGTCGGCCGCATGCTGCGCGAGCTCGGGGCGCGTCATCAGGTGATGTGCATCACCCATCTGCCGCAGGTCGCCGCAGCGGCGGAACGCCAGTGGCAGGTCAGCAAGGTGACGCGCGGCGGCAAGGTGAGCTCGGCGGTGCTTGCGCTGGACGACGCGGCGCGTGTCGAGGAGATCGCGCGCATGCTCGGCGGCGTGAAAATCACCGACACCACGCGCAAGCACGCCGCGGAAATGCTCGGTACCGCGCCGGTGAAGCGGCGCTGAACGGGCTTCAGCCCGCGAACATCCAGCCCAGCCAGGCGGCGGCGATGGTCAGCGCCAGTCCCGGCACCACCTGCATCGCGTAGCGGCTGCCGCCGCTGGCGAAGGCGACCACCGTCTTGCTGAGGGTGTTGGTGCTCAGTCCCAGCAATACCGGCAGCGTGGCGTCGGTCACGGTGATGGTGCCCGAGGCGACCAGCGAGGCGGCCGATGCCGCGGTCGAATGGGCATCGGCAAGACCGGTCAGCGCGGCGGCCGCCACCAGCCCGGCCTGGCCCAGCCAGTCGACCAGCGCCGCCGACAGCAGCGTCACACCGGAAATCGCCAGTGCGAAGAGCAGGGCCGTCGCCGGATTGAAGGCGCGGCCGTGGTCGCTGCGTTCCGGCGCCTCGTGCCTGGCCGAGCGCAGGGTGTAGATCACGCCGTAGATGATTGCGGTGGCGCCCGCGCAGGCGAGCGGCAGGGCCAGCGCGCGCAGGGTGTCGAGGCTTGCAGCCGCCAGCACTGCCGCAGCCTGGAGGATGGTGGCGACCGTGGACAGCACTGCGCCGGCGACAGCGGGCGGCAGCAGCGCCGGGTCATTGCGCGCGCGCTCACCCATGCTGCCGATGGTCGCGGTGCTCGACACGAAGCCCGAGGCGAGTCCGGCGGCGGCGAGGCCGAATCGCGGCCCCAGCGTGCGCATCGCAATGTGGCCGGCGGCGCCGATCGCCAGCATCAGCACGACGATGGTCCACGCGGTGCGCGGGTTGATCGCGTCATAGGGTCCGATGTGCCTGTCCGGAATCAGCGGCAGCACGATCAGTGTCGCCGCTGCCAGCACGAGCGCGTCATTCAGTTCCTGGGCGGTGAGGACGCGGCGGACGAAATGGTGCATGTAGTCGCGCGCGGCGAGCAGGATGGCCAATCCCACGGCGAGTGCCGCGGCCAGCGTCGGCTCGCGCATCGCCAGCGCGCCGAGCAGCAGCGTCAGCAGCAGCGCAATCTCGGTGGTCAGCCCCGGATCCTGCTTCAGCGTGCGCGCGTAGCCGATCGCCGCGAGCACGGCAACGCCGGCGGTGGCGACCGCGAGCAGCACGACTTCCCCGACCATCGTGCTCACCGCGCCGAGCAGCGAGACCACGGCAAAGGTGCGCACGCCGGCGGTTGCGCGCGCCGAGCCGTCGCCCTTGCGGCGTTCGCGTTCGATGCCGATCAGCAGGCCGATGCCGAGGGCAACGGCCATGCGCACCCAGCTTTGTTCGTCAACGGGCATCGGCTGGCGGCGGCAGGGGCCGGAGCGGACGCCGGGCGGGGCCCGGTGTCAGTTCTTGTCCCGGTGCGGACAGTCGTTCCGGGTGCAGTCCGCGTAGATATGCAGGGAATGATCGTGGATGCGGAAGCCGCGATCCCTGGCGACCTTTTCCTGGCGCTTCTCGATCTCGGCGTCGTAGAACTCCTCGACGTGGCCGCACTGCAGGCAGACCAGGTGGTCGTGGTGGCTGCCCTGGTTGAGCTCGTAGACGGCCTTGCCCGATTCGAAGTGGTGGCGCATCAGCAGGCCGGCCTGCTCGAACTGGGTGAGCACCCGGTAGACCGTGGCAAGGCCGGTATCGGTGCCTTCCTCGACCAGGCGCTTGTAGACGTCTTCCGCCGACAGGTGGCGAACTTCGCTTTTTTCAAACAGCTCAAGGATGCGCAGGCGGGGCAGCGTGGCCTTGAGGCCGATCGTCTTCAGGTCGTCGGGAGAACTCATTGCGTGTCCTGTCTGGAGGCGGGCCGCAGCCGCGCCCGCAGCACTCATGAAGCATCTCGTCGGGGATGATTCTCGGCTATGATATCAGCAAAGTTTGCGCGCCCGATGCCGCGGGCCGGCGTGGCCCGATACGTTTTTTCTCCCATGAAAATAATACTGATCCTGACGCTGCTGCTCGCCGGATGCAGCAGGATGCCGGCGATTCCGACGCTGCAGCCGCACAAGATAGACATCCAGCAGGGCAACTACGTCACCCAGGACATGATCGCCAAGCTGAAGCCGGGCATGACGCGCAGCCAGGTGCGCTTTGCGCTGGGCACGCCGCTGATCGTCGATCCCTTCCGCACCGATCGCTGGGATTACGTCTACATGATGCAGAAGCAGGGCAGGCTCCTCGAACAGCGCAATGTCACGGTGATTTTCAAGAACGACCTGCTCGACCGCATCGAGGGTGATGTCGTTGCCGGCGCGAACGCGGCGGCTGCCTCCGAGCCGGCGGCCAAGCCGCAGCCGCCGCAGGAGAAAAAATGAGCACGAAGAGCGCAATCCGCATCGCCATCGCCGGCAGCGGCGGGCGCATGGGCCGCATGCTGCTCGACGCGGTGGCGCAGGACCCGAATGCGACGCTGGGCGCGGCGCTGGAGATGTCCGGCAGCCCCTTTGTCGGCCGCGATGCTGCCGAACTCGCCGGCGTGCCGCGCGGCGTGACCGTCAGTGACAATCCCGGACAGGCGCTGGCCGGCTGCGACGTGCTGATCGATTTCACGCGGCCGGAGGGCACGCTGCGTCATCTCGCCCTCTGCCGCGAGCTCAAGGTGCGCATGGTGATCGGCACCACCGGCTTTGACGAAGCCGGCCGGCAGGCGATTGCGGCGGCTGCGCACGACATCGGCATCGTGTTCGCGCCCAACATGAGCGTCGGCGTCAATGTCACGCTGAAGCTGCTCGAGATGGCGGCCCGGGCCATGGGGGGCGACCACGACATCGAGATCATCGAGGCGCATCACCGGCACAAGGTTG
The DNA here is from genome assembly GCA_019634975.1 of Burkholderiales bacterium. Taxonomy (GTDB): domain Bacteria; phylum Pseudomonadota; class Gammaproteobacteria; order Burkholderiales; family SG8-41. The sequence continues at coordinate 3,649 of JAHCAI010000018.1, read as the reverse complement.
ATGCGCCCTCGGGCACCGCGCTGAAGATGGGCGAGGTGGTGGCAGGGGCAATGGGCAAGCGGCTTGCCGACTGCGCGGTTTACGCACGCGAGGGGCATACCGGCGAGCGCAAGCCCGGCAGCATCGGGTTCGCGACCATCCGCGGCGGCGACATCGTCGGCGACCACACGGTGATGTTCGCGGGAACCGGGGAGCGTGTCGAAATCACCCACCGTTCCAGCAGCCGCGTGACCTACGCCCAGGGCGCGCTGCGCGCGGCGCACTTCCTGGTGGCGCAGAAGGCCGGGCTCCACGACATGTGGGATGTCTTGGGGCTCAAGTAAAAAAGTTGTTTAAAAACAAATATTTATGATAATCATCGCGGCGCGTATCGGTTCCGCCCTGCTGCTCGCCGCGATGGCGCTGACGGCCGCGGCCGGCGTCACGGTGCGCGACCTGAACTACCGCAACGGTGACGTCGAGATCGGCGCCAAGCTCTACCTGCCGGAAGGTCGCGGGCCGCACCCCGCGGTGCTCTATGTGCATGCCCGCCGCGGCTGGGATGCGGAGGCCGAGTCCCAGGTGCGGCGTTTGGTGGCCCACGGTCTTGCCGTGATCGCGCCCGATTACCACAGCCCGCGCTTCATACCGGCCTGGCCGGTCGAGCATGACCCGGCAACCGAGAGGGATGTCGAACTGGCGATCGATGCGCTGAAGAAAGTTCCAGAGGTGCGCTCCGACCGCATCTGTGTGGCCGGCTTCTCCCGCGGCGGTTACCATGCCGTTCTGCTGGCGGCGCGCCGCAGCGAAGTGGCCTGCGTGGTGACCTGGTACGGCCACATGGTCAATCCCAATGCGCCGGAACCCGTGCAGGTCTATCGTTATGCGCCGGAGATCGAGAAAATCAGCGTGCCGGTGATGTTCATCGTCGGCGAGGAAGAGCAGGAACTGCGCCGCATCGGCATCCGCCGCGCCTATTACGCGCTGATGAAACGCGGCGTTGCGGTGGAGCTGCTGATGTATCCGCATGCGCGCCGCGCCTTCGATTTCCGCCAGGACCAGCGCGAGGAAGAGAAGCTCGCCACGATCGATGCGGCACGCCGTGCCGCGGATTTCATCAAGGCCGCCCTGAGGCGCTGAAAAGGCGGTTTCAGGCCCCGGATTCCGCGCGATCGCGCCGCTCGCGGTTTGTCCTCAGGCACGCCCTCGCGTATAATCCGGGCTTCAGAACCAGCGGAACGGCGACCCCGTTCCGCTTGTCGTATCAAACCCAATAAAATCAGGAGCTTGTCGTGTCTTCGCGTACGCCCGCCATTCTTGTACTGAAGGATGGCACGGTATTCCGCGGCTCCGCGATTGGTGCCGAGGGACTCGTTGCCGGGGAAGTCGTTTTCAACACGGCAATGACCGGCTATCAGGAAATCCTCACCGATCCGTCGTATTGCCGGCAGATCGTCACGCTGACCTATCCCCACATCGGCAATACCGGCGCCAACGGCGAAGACGTCGAATCGGAGAAAGTGCAGGCGGCCGGCCTGGTGATCCGCGACCTGCCGCTGCTGTCCTCGAATTTTCGCGAAACCGCGACGCTCGGCGACTACCTGAAGCGCGAGAACGTCGTCGCCATTGCCGGCATCGATACCCGCAAGCTGACGCGCATCCTGCGCGACAAGGGCGCCCAGGACGGCTGCATCATGGCCGGGAAAGTCGACGAGAAGGTTGCACTGAGGGCCGCTAAGGAATTCCCGGGGCTGGTCGGCATGGACCTGGCAAAGGTCGTCTCCTGCGCCAGGCCGTACCAAACCGACGAATCGGTGTGGCAACTCGGCAGCGGCTACGGCAAACGCGTCGATGCGAAGTTTCACGTCGTCGCCTACGATTTCGGCGTCAAGCGCAACATCCTGCGCATGCTCGCCGCGCGCGGCTGCCGCCTGACGGTGGTGCCGGCGCAGACTTCCGCGGCCGACGTGATGAAGCTCGATCCGGACGGCGTGTTCCTGTCCAATGGCCCCGGCGACCCCGAGCCCTGCGACTACGCGATCCGCGCGATCCGCGAAATCCTCGCCGCCGGCAAGCCGCTGTTCGGCATCTGCCTCGGCCACCAGCTGCTGGCGCTCGCCTGCGGCGCGAAAACGCTGAAAATGAAGTTCGGCCACCACGGCGCCAACCACCCGGTGCAGGATCTCGAGTCGAAGCGGGTGATGATCACCAGCCAGAACCACGGCTTCGCGGTGGATGCGGCGACGCTGCCGGCCAATGCGAAAGTCACCCATGTTTCGCTGTTCGACGGCAGCCTGCAGGGTTTTGCGCTGACCGACAAGCCGGCCTTCTGCTTCCAGGGGCACCCGGAGGCGAGCCCGGGACCGCACGACGTCGATTACCTGTTCGACCGCTTCGTGAAGATGATGGACAACAAAAAAGCAGGAAACGCCGATGAACGCAGATAAACGCGGATTAAAACCTGCCCGATTCGATATCGGCGTTCATCTGCGTTCATCGGCGGTTAAATAAAAATGCCAAAAAGAACCGACATCAAAAGCATACTGATCATCGGTGCCGGCCCGATCATCATCGGCCAGGCCTGCGAGTTCGATTACTCCGGCGCGCAGGCCTGCAAGGCGCTGCGCGAGGAGGGCTACCGCGTCATCCTCGTCAATTCCAACCCGGCGACGATCATGACCGACCCCGGCATGGCGGACGCGACCTACATCGAGCCGGTGACCTGGCAGGTCGTCGAGAAGATCATCGCCGCCGAGCGGCCCGACGCGCTGCTGCCGACGATGGGCGGGCAGACCGCGCTCAACTGCGCGCTCGACCTCGCCAAACACGGCGTGCTGGAAAAGTACGGCGTTGAGATGATCGGCGCCTCGAAGGAGGCGATCGACAAGGCCGAGGACCGCGAGAAATTCAAGAAGGCGATGGCCAAGATCGGCCTCGACAGCCCGCGCTCGGCGCTGGCGCACAGCCTGGAAGAGGCGCTGCAGGTGCAGGCCGTGGTCGGCTTCCCGACCATCATCCGGCCCTCGTTCACGCTCGGCGGCACCGGCGGCGGCATTGCCTACAACCGCGAGGAGTTCGTCGCCATTGTCGAGCGCGGCCTCGATGCCAGCCCGACCAAGGAAGTGCTGATAGAGGAGTCGGTGATCGGCTGGAAGGAATACGAGATGGAGGTCGTGCGCGACCGCGCCGACAACTGCATCATCGTCTGCTCGATCGAGAACTTCGACCCGATGGGCGTGCACACCGGCGACTCGATCACGGTGGCGCCGGCGCAGACCCTGACCGACAAGGAATACCAGATCCTGCGCAATGCCTCGATCGCCTGCCTGCGCGAGATCGGCGTCGACACCGGCGGCTCCAACGTCCAGTTCGGCATCAATCCGAAGGACGGGCGCATGGTCATCATCGAGATGAACCCGCGCGTGTCGCGGTCCTCGGCGCTCGCCTCCAAGGCCACCGGCTTCCCGATTGCCAAGGTCGCGGCGAAGCTCGCCGTCGGCTATACGCTGGACGAGCTGCGCAACGAGATCACCGGCGGTGCGACCCCGGCGTCCTTCGAGCCGAGCATCGACTACGTGGTGACCAAGATCCCGCGTTTCGCCTTCGAGAAATTCCCGCAGGCCGACGACCGCCTGACCACGCAGATGAAGTCGGTGGGCGAGGTGATGGC
>JAHCAI010000017.1 GCA_019634975.1 Burkholderiales bacterium | reverse complement strand
AGCAGGCGGTCGATGTCGCGCAGCAGCGCGCCGCCGCCGGTGAGCACCATGCCCTTCTCGGCGATGTCGGCGGCGAGCTCGGGCGGCGTCTGTTCGAGGGCGGACTTCACCGCGGACACGATGCTGTTCAGCGGATCGGTGAGCGCCTCGAGGATTTCGTTGCTGGAGATCGTGAAGCTGCGCGGGATGCCCTCGGCGAGATTGCGTCCCTTCACTTCCTTCTCGCGCACCTCGGAGCCGGGGAAGGCGGAGCCGATTTCCTTCTTGATCTGCTCGGCGGTGGTTTCGCCGATCAGCATGCCGTAGTTGCGGCGGATGTAGTTGATGATCGCCTCGTCGAACTTGTCGCCGCCGACGCGCACCGAGCCCTTGTAGACCAGGCCGCCGAGCGCGATGACGCCGACTTCGGTGGTGCCGCCGCCGATGTCGACCACCATCGAGCCGGTGGCCTCGCCCACCGGCAGGTCGGCGCCGATCGCCGCCGCCATCGGCTCCTCGATCAGGTAGACGCGAGAGGCGCCGGCGCCGATCGCCGCGTCGCGGATCGCGCGGCGCTCGACCTGCGTCGAGCCGCAGGGCACGCAGATGATGATGCGCGGGCTCGGCGAGAAGAACTTGCTGTGGTGCACGCGCTTGATGAACTGCTTGATCATCTGTTCGGTGATGATGAAGTCGGCGATCACGCCGTCCTTCATCGGGCGGATCGCGGTGATGTTGCCCGGCGTGCGCCCGAGCATCTGCTTTGCCGCGAGGCCGACTTCCTGGATCACTTTCTTGCCGTTGGGGCCGCCCTCCTGGCGGATCGCGACAACCGAGGGCTCGTCGAGCACGATGCCCTTGCCGCGGACGTAGATCAGGGTGTTCGCGGTGCCGAGGTCGATGGCCAGGTCGTCGTTAAAGTAACTGCTCAGGAAACCGAACATAAGGTCTTTCGTATTAAAGGATTTTCGGCGCATCCCGGTGCCGTCCGGGGCGCCAGTATGATAACCTACACCGCCTTCCTTTTTAACGGTTTTTTCACTCTGGCGATGGCCATCCAGCTCGATGATGTACGACGTGCCGCGCACCTCGCGCGCATCGCCGTCGATGATGCCGAAGCCGAAGCCGCGCTGGCCCAGCTGACGCGGGTGTTCGGACTGATCGAACAGATGCAGGCGGTTGATGTGTCGGGCATTGAGCCGATGGCGCATGCCCAGGACCTGGTGCTGCGCCTGCGTGCCGATGAAGTCACCGAGACCGACCGGCGCGAGCATTTCCAGGCGGTTGCGCCGGCGGTCGAGGCCGGCCTCTACCTGGTGCCGAAAGTGATCGAATAACGGAGTTCCTGGGTTCCGGTGTCCCCGGGAACCGATGTCTCGCGATGTCCAATGCCACCCTCAAAGAACTGTCTGACCAGCTTGCCGCCGGGGCTTGCTCCAGCGTCGAATTGACGCAGGAATTTATCAATAAAATCAATAAATTAGGAAAAGGACTCGGCTGTTTCATCAGCGTCGATGCCGAGCGCAGCCTGGCCCAGGCGAAGGCGGCCGATGCGCGGCGGGCCGCCGGCAACGCGGGGCCCCTGACCGGGGTGCCGCTGGCGCACAAGGACATTTTCTGCGCCGAGGGCTGGCTGACCACCTGCGGCTCGCGGATGCTGTCGAATTTCGTGTCGCCCTACGACGCCCATGTCGTCGGGCGCTGCAATGCCGCCGGCATGGTCACGCTGGGCAAGACCAACATGGACGAGTTCGCGATGGGCTCGTCGAACGAGACCTCGTACTACGGCCCGGTGCGCAATCCCTGGAACCGCGACACCGTGCCCGGCGGCAGTTCCGGCGGATCCGCGGCGGCAGTGGCGGCGCGGCTGGCACCGGCGGCGACCGGCACCGACACCGGCGGCTCGATCCGCCAGCCGGCCGCGCTGACCGGCATCTGCGGCCTGAAGCCGACCTACGGGCTGGTGTCGCGCTACGGCATGATCGCCTTCGCTTCGAGCCTCGACCAGGCGGGACCGATGGCGCGCAGCGCCGAGGACCTCGGTCTGCTGCTCAACGCGATGGCCGGACACGATCCCCGCGATTCGACCAGCCTCGAGCGGCCGGCCGAGGACTACAACCGCGATCTCGGCAGGCCGCTGCAGGGTCTGCGCATCGGCCTGCCCAGGGAATTCTTCGCCGAGGGGCTGTCCGCCGGCGTGCGGCAGGCGGTCGACGAGGCCGTCGCGCAGTACCGCAAACTCGGCGCCGCGTTGGTGGATGTCAGCCTGCCCAACATGGGATTGTCGGTGCCCGTGTATTACGTGCTGGCGCCGGCGGAGGCTTCGAGCAACCTGTCGCGCTTCGACGGCGTGCGCTACGGCCACCGCGCCCGGCAATACGGCGACCTGCTCGACATGTACAAGCGCACGCGCGCCGAAGGTTTCGGCGCCGAGGTGAAGCGCCGCATCCTGATCGGCACCTACGTGCTGTCGCATGGCTATTACGATGCCTACTACATCCGCGCGCAGAAGCTGCGCCGGTTGATCGCGCAGGATTTCACCGAGGCATTCAAGTCCTGCGACGTCATCATGGGGCCGACCAGCCCGACCACCGCCTTCCGGCTCGGCGAGAAGAGCGCCGACCCGGTGCAGATGTACCTGTCGGACATCTACACCATCGCGGTCAACCTTGCCGGCCTGCCCGGGATGTCGATTCCCTGCGGCTTTGACGGCGGCGGGCTGCCGGTGGGCCTGCAGATCATCGGCAACTATTTCGGCGAGGCGCGCATGCTCAATGTCGCGCATCAGTACCAGCTGGCCACGGACTGGCACACGAAAGTGCCGCCGGGCATCGGGTGAGCAGCAAGCAGTGGACGGTTGGCGGCGGGCAGCAAGCGGCAAGTGGTCCGGCGTGTTCCGGTCGTTCCCGCAACTCACTGCTGACTGTTCGCCAATGACGATTCACGGAGTCAAAGCATGAAATGGGAAGTGGTCATCGGGCTCGAAACGCATGCCCAGCTGTCGACGGTGTCGAAGATCTTCTCCGGCGCCTCGACGGCCTTCGGCGCCGAACCCAACACCCAGGCCTGCGGCGTTGACATCGCGCTGCCGGGCGTGCTGCCGGTGCTCAACACCGGCGCGGTGGAGCGCGCGATCCGCTTCGGGCTCGCGGTCGGCGCAAGAATCAATTCGCCGTCGATTTTCGCGCGCAAGAATTACTTCTACCCCGATCTGCCCAAGGGCTACCAGATCAGCCAGTACGAGAAGCCGGTCGTCGAAGGCGGCAGCATCACGATCCAGGTCGGCGATGCCGAAAAGACCGTGCGCCTGACGCGTGCCCACCTCGAAGAGGATGCCGGCAAGTCGCTGCACGAGGATTTCCACGGCTGCACCGGCATCGACCTCAACCGCGCCGGCACGCCGCTGCTGGAGATCGTCTCCGAGCCCGACATGCGTTCGGCGGAGGAGGCGGTTGCCTATGCGAAGGCCCTGCATGCGCTGGTGCGCTGGATCGACGTCTGCGACGGCAACATGCAGGAAGGCTCGTTCCGCTGCGACGCCAACGTGTCGGTGCGTCCGGCCGGCGCGAAGGAGTTCGGCACCCGACGCGAGATCAAGAACCTCAACAGTTTCCGTTTCCTGCAGCAGGCGATCGAGTATGAAGTGCGCTGGCAGATCGGGGAACTGGAGGACGGGCGCGCGATCCAGCAGGCGACCGTGCTGTTCGACCCGGATACCGGCGAGACGCGGATGATGCGCACCAAGGAAGATGCGCATGACTACCGCTATTTTCCGGATCCCGATCTGCTGCCGCTGGAGGTGACCGCCGACCGCATCGCGGCGGTGCGCGCGGCAATGCCGGCGCTGCCGGCGGCGCGCCGCGAGCAGTTCTGCGCGCAGTTCGGGCTCACGCCCTACGATGCCGGCCTGCTCACGGCGAGCCGGGAACTGGCTGACTATTTCAGCGCCGCGGCCGCGGGTGCCGACGCCAGAACCGGGAAACTGTGCGCCAACTGGATCAGCGGCGCACTGAGCGCGCGCCTGAACGAGGAAGGGCTGGAGATCAGCCAGAGCCGGGTCACCGCGGCGCAGCTGCGCGGACTGGTCGACCGCATTGCCGACGGCACCATTTCCGGCAAGATGGCCAAGGATGTTTTCGACGGGATGTGGGCCGGCGAAGGTGATGCCGACGCGATCATCGCGGCGAAGGGCCTGAAGCAGATCTCCGACAGCAGCGAAATCGAGAAAATCGTCGATCAGGTGCTGGCGGACAATGCCCGGCAGGTTGCCGATTTCAGGGCGGGCAAGGAGAAGGCCTTCAACTCGCTGGTGGGACAGGTCATGAAGGCGACCCGCGGCAAGGCCAACCCGCAGCAGGTCAACGACATCCTGCGCGGCAAGCTCGGCGGCTGAGCGGGGCTATTTGGTCGCCGCAGGCCGGGTTGCGGCGGGCGCGGCTGCGGGGCCGCCCTTGAGCTCGATGAAGCGCGCCTTCTGCTGGGCGTAATTTGCGGCGATTTTTTCCTTGTCCTTTTCCCGGTCCGCGATGCGCGCCTTCACGCGCTCTTCCTCCGCCGCGGCGTTGCCGAGATCTTCCTTGACGTTGTCGGGCACCTTGCCGCGCTTCTCGAAGCTGGCGTAGCGCGTCTTCTGGGCGGTATGCGCGTCGGCCGCGCTTTTGAGCTGGGTCCGCAGACTCTGGATCTGCAGGTCGACCTGCTGCAGCTCGCGTTCGCGCCGGTCGTCGATTTCCTTGGTCGAGGTGTAGGTGTTGACCAGCGCGGTGTCCTGGCGGCGCTGCTCGGCAATGCGGCGGTCCTCCTCCGCCTTGAGCGCGGCTTTCTTCCTTTCCTCCTCCTTCAGCCGCGCCGCCTCCTCGGCCGATACCGTGGTCTGGCGGGTGATGCCGCGGCTGTCGAGGGTCTTGGACTCGTTCTGCTGGTATTCCGGCGGCACGCGGTCGCCGCAGCCGATGACCTTTCCGGACTTGTCCTTCCAGCAGACGATTTTCTGCGCCGGGGCCGGAAGCGCAAGCAGCAGCAGTGCGGCAGCGGCCGCGGCCAGGGACAGGATATTCAGGCGTTCAGACATCGTGCACTCCGTACTGTTTCCGGTAGGCGGCGACCGCGGCCAGCTGCGGCGCCATGCCCTTCTCGTTGCCCAGGTATGCGATCAGATCGTCCAGTGTCGCGATGCTGACCACCGGGATGCCATACAGTTTTCCGACCTCCTGCGTGGCTGACAGTTCCGCGGCTCCGCGCTCCATGCGGTCGAGCGCGATCAGCACGCCGGCGGGATCGGCCCCGGCGGCGCGGATCAGGCCCACCGACTCGCGCACCGAGGTGCCCGCCGAAATCACGTCGTCGACGATCAGCACGCGGCCGGCAAGCGCGGCGCCGACGACGCTGCCGCCTTCGCCGTGGTCCTTGGCTTCCTTGCGGTTGTAGCTGAAAGGCACATTGCGTCCGGCATCAGCCAGCGCGATCGCCACTGCCGCGACCAGGGGGATGCCCTTGTAGGCGGGGCCGAACAGCATGTCAAAGGGCACATCCGCCGCAGAAATCGCTTTCGCGTAGAATCGGGCGAGCTCGCGCAGCGAACTGCCGTCGCAGAACAGGCCGGCATTGAAGAAATACGGAGACAGGCGCCCGGCCTTGGTCTTGAATTCGCCGAAGAGCAGGACCCGGGTGCTGATGGCGAAGCGGATGAATTCCTGTCGGAAGCTGGCGGCCATGATGGATGCGGATGCCGGCGTGCCCGCGGCAAGGTGAGTTCGGCAAGGCAGGCGGTGGCACGGTGCCGCCGGATCGAAAACGATGAAAATTATAACCCTGAATCTCAACGGCATCCGCTCCGCGGCCCGCAAGGGATTTCTCGAATGGCTGCAGCGCCAGCGCGCCGACGTGGTCTGCGTGCAGGAAATCAAGGCCCAGGCCGCCGACATGACCGCGGATCTGCTGGCGCCCGCCGGCTACCAGGGTCATTTCCATTACGCCGCGAAAAAGGGCTACAGCGGGGTCGGCATTTATTCGAAGTCGGCGCCCGAGCGCATCAGGGCGGGATTCGGCGTCACCGAGTTCGATGACGAGGGGCGCTATCTGCGCGCCGATTTTGGCGGGCTGTCGGTGATTTCGCTGTACCTGCCCTCGGGGTCCAGCGGCGAGCACCGCCAGGCCTCCAAGTTCCGTTTCCTCGATGCCTTTTATCCGCACCTGAAGCGCCTGCGCAGGGCCGGGCGCGAAGTCGTGCTCTGCGGCGACTGGAACATCGCGCACCGCGAAATCGACCTCAAGAACTGGAAAGGCAATCGCAAGAACTCCGGCTTCCTGCCCGAGGAGCGCGACTGGATGACGCGGATCTTCGACGAGCTGGGCTGGGTCGACGTCTACCGCCGCCTGCATCCGGATGCGACCGACGCCTCGTACACCTGGTGGTCCAACCGCGGCCAGGCCTGGGCGAAAAACGTCGGCTGGCGCATCGATTACCAGATCGCCACGCCGGGGATCGCGGCGCGGGCGCGGCGGGCGGCCATCTACAAGGACGAGCGTTTCTCCGACCACGCGCCGCTGACCATCCACTACGACGGGAACGCCACTTGACCGATTCCCGTCCGTCCTGGCGCGACACGTTTCTGGCCGTGTTCAGCGGCCGCATGCTGATTGCCCTGCTGATGGGATTCGCCTCGGGCCTGCCGCTGCTGCTGACGGGTTCGGTGCTGCAGGCCTGGCTGAAGGATGGCGGCGTCGACCTCACGCGGATCGGCCTGTTCGCGCTGGTGGGGCTGCCGTACACCCTCAAGTTCCTGTGGTCGCCGCTGTTCGACCGCTATGCGCCGCCCCCGGGCAGGCGCCGCGGCTGGCTGGCGCTGACCCAGTTTGCGGTCGCAGGTGCGTTGCTGCTGCTGGCGGCGTCGCAGCCGGCCCCGGACCAGCTCGGCCGGGTGATGCTGGCGAGCCTGCTGGTCGCGCTGTTTTCGGCGTCGCAGGACATCGTCGTCGACGCCTACCGCCGCGAAAGCCTGAAGGAGGCGGAGCTGGGCCTGGGCTCCGCGATGTACGTCAACGGCTATCGCCTCGGCATGCTGCTCGCCGGCGGCGGCGGCCTGATCCTTGCCGACTGGCTGTCCTTCGGCACGATGTACCGCATCATGGCGATGTGCATGATCGCCTGCATCGCGGTGACGCTGCTGGCGCCGGAGCCGCCGCTGCCCGAGGGCCGGCCGCGGACGCTGCGCGAGGCGGTGCTGCTCCCGTTCCGCGACTATTTCGGGCGTCCCGGCGCCTGGCTGATCCTCGCTTTCATCCTGCTCTACAAGCTGGGCGACACCATGGCCTCGGCGATGACCACGCCCTTCTATCTGGATCTCGGCTACAGCAAGACCGAGATCGGCACCGTGGTCAAGCTGTTCGGCTTCTGGGCGACGATTGCCGGCGGCACGCTGGGCGGGCTGTGGATACTGCGCGTGGGCACCCACCGCGCGCTGTGGCTGTTCGGCCTGGGCCAGATGCTGTCGACGCTGGGATTCGTCGTGCTTGCCCTGCTGCCGCATCATGTCGGCGCGCTGGCCACCGTGGTGGCCGTCGAGAACCTGACGGCCGGCATGGGCACCGCGGCATTTGTCGGGTTCATGGCGGCACTGACCGACCGCCGCTTCACGGCGACCCAGTATGCGCTGCTGTCGAGCCTGATGGGCGTGCCGCGGGTGCTGCTGTCGGCGCCGACCGGCTGGTTCGCCGAGATGCTCGGCTGGCCGGGATTTTTCCTGCTCTGCGCGCTGATCGCGATTCCCGGTCTGCTGCTGCTGCGCCGGGTGGTCGCGCTGGCGGCGGCTCAGCCGGAGAAGTGATAGACGGCGAGTTCCCCGAGCAGGTTGGGCAGGGACTTGACCGGCCTGCCGTTGCTCAGCACCGTGCGGCTGACGATGCGGATGCCGCGCTCTGCGCAGAAGCGCTCGAAATCGGCGATCGTGCAGAGATGGATATTCGGCGTGTCGAACCACTCGAAAGGCAGCCGGTCCGAAACCGGCATCCGTCCGCGCAGGATCTGCAGGCGGTTTTTCCAGTGTCCGAAATTGGGGAAGGTGACGATGCCGGCGCGGCCGACGCGCAGCATCTCGCGCACGATGCGCTCGGTGTTGCGCATCGCCTGCAGCGTCTGCGACAGCACGACGAAATCGAAGGAGCCGTCGGCGAATTCGGCCAGCCCGCGCTCGAGGTCGCCCTGTATGACATGGACGCCGTTGTCGACGCAGGCCAGCACCTTGGCGTCGTCGATCTCCACTCCGTAGCCGGTGACCCCGCGCGACTGCTGCAGGTATTTCAGCAGCGTGCCGTCGCCGCAGCCGAGGTCGAGCACATGCGCCGCGCGGGGCACGCACTGCGCGATGGCCGCGAAATCGGGGCGCTGGCTGCCGTTGGCGCCGCTCATGCCTGCGTCTCCGCGGCGATGCGCCTGAAGTAGGCGGCCACCAGCCGGTGATAGCGCGGATCCTCGAGCAGGAAGGCGTCGTGGCCGTGCGGCGCATCGATTTCGGCGTAGGTCACGCGGGCGCGGTTGTCGAGCAGCGCGCGCACGATCTCGCGCGAGCGCTCGGGCGAGAACCGCCAGTCGGTGGTGAAGGACACCACCAGCATCCCGGCAGTGACATCCTTCAGTGCCGCCGACAGGTCGCCGCCGCAGGCGAAGGCGGGGTCGAAGTAGTCGAGCGCCTTGGTGATGCGCAAATAGGTGTTGGCATCGAAATAATCGGCGAACTTGTTGCCCTGGTGGCGCAGGTAGGACTCGATCTGGAACTCGGTGTCGAAACTGTAGCCGAGCCTGCCGTGTTTCAGCTGGCGGCCGAACTTGCTGGCCATCTCGTCGTCGGACAGATAGGTGATGTGGCCGACCATGCGCGCGACGCGCAGACCGCGCTTGGGCGCGGTGCCCTGCAGCTGGTAGGCGCCGCCGTGAAAGTCCGGATCGGTGATGATCGCCTGGCGGGCGACCTCGTTGAAGGCGATGTTCTGCGCCGAGAGGTTGGGCGCGCAGGCGATCACGATGCTGTGGCGCAGGCGGTCGGGATAGCGGATCGCCCAGGCCAGCGCCTGCATCGCGCCGAGGCTGCCGCCCATCACCGCTGCGAAGCGGGTGATGCCGAGCTGGTCGGCGAGCCGCGCCTGTGCGTCGACCCAGTCCTCGACGGTGACCACGGGGAAATCGCCGCCCCAGGGCCTGCCGGTGTCGGGATTGATGCTCGAGGGGCCGGTGGAGCCGTGGCAGCCGCCCAGATTGTTGACGCCGATGACGAAGAAGCGGTCGGTGTCCAGCGGCTTGCCGGGGCCGATCATGTTGTCCCACCAGCCGGTGTTGTCCGGGTCATCCTCGTAGTAGCCAGCGACATGGTGCGAGGCGTTGAGGGCGTGGCAGACCAGCACGGCATTCGAGCGATCGGCATTCAGCCGGCCATAGGTCTCGTAGACGAGCTCGTATCCGCGCAGCACCATGCCGCCGCGCAGGGTCAGCGGCTCGCTGAAGCGCGCGGTCTGCGGACGGACGACGCCGACCGAAGCGGTATGTGCGTGTTCACTGGACATAAAAAAACCCCGAAGCCTGCGCGCCGGGGTTCCGAGAATTGCTCATCTCTTTAGCCGGATTTATTACGCGCCCGCAAGCTGATTTCAAATCGGCGCGAAAACTGTGCGGAAGAAGTTACCCCCGGAGCGCAGCCTTGTCAAATCGGGGGGGCTCAGGTGTTCAGCCGGTCGAGCATGGTCCGGAGCTTTGCCGGGTCGGTCGCGCGCAACATGCGGCGCGCGAAGGGTTCCGCTTCGGCGAGGCTGGTTTTCAGCACGCGCTGCTTGACGTCCGGGAGGTGGGCCGAGTGCATCGAGAACTGGCGCAGTCCCAGCCCCAGCAGCAGGCGCGTCAGTGCGACGTCGCCGGCCATTTCGCCGCAGACCGAAACCGGGATCCCGGCCCTGCCGGCGGTCCTGAAGATGTGGGCGAGCACCGCCAGCACCGCAGGGTGCAGCGGGTCGTAAAGATGGGCCACCGTGTCGTCTGTGCGGTCGATGGCCAGCATGTACTGGATCAGGTCGTTGGTGCCGACCGACAGGAAATCCAGCCGTTTGGTCAGCAATCCGAGGGCGAGGGCGGCCGCCGGAATCTCGACCATGCCGCCCACCGGCACGTTGCTGTCGTAGGCGATGCCGTCATCGTCGAGGCTGCGTTTCGCCTGCTCCAGCAGCAGCAGCGCTTGGTCGACCTCCACCGCGTTCATCAGCATCGGGATCAGGATCTTCATCCTGCCGTAACGCGATGCCCGCAGCATCGCGCGCAGCTGGGTGATGAAGCGCCGGGGTTCGGTGAGGCACAGGCGGATCGCGCGCAGGCCGAGGGCGGGATTGGTGGCAAGGCGCGCGTTGTCGTCGATCTGCTTGTCGGCGCCGAGATCGTAGGTGCGGATGGTGACTGGCCGCCCGCCCATTTCCTCGAGGACCTGGCGGTAGGCCTCGAACTGCTCATCCTCGTCGGGGAGGTCGGGCCGGTTCAGGAACAGGAATTCCGTGCGGAAGAGCCCGATGCCGGTGGCGCCGCCGTCGAGGGCCAGCGCGACGTCGCCCGGCAGCTCGATGTTGGCGTGCAGCTCGACGTCGGCGCCGTCCAGCGTGCGCGCCGGCGTGTCGCGCAGCCGGCGCAGCTTCTGCCGTTCAAGGCCGAATTCGCGCTGCCGCAGCTGGTATTCCGCGAGCACCTGCGGGTCGGGGTCGACGATGATGACGCCCTGCGTGCCGTCGACGATGACCATCTCGTTTTCCCGCACGAGCTGGCGGGCATGGTGCAGCGCCACGATGCAGGGGATGTTCAGGCTGCGAGCGACGATCGCCGTGTGCGAGGTGACGCCGCCGAGGTCGGTGACGAAGCTCGCAAACTGGTGTTGCTTGAACAGCACGACATCCGCTGGCGAGAGGTCATGCGCGACCAGCACCAGGTTGCGCTCGGAATCGCCGGCCGGCGGCGGCGTGTAGCCCGGCTGCCCGGACAGCGCCTTCATCACGCGCTGCGCGACCTGGATGACGTCGGTGCGGCGCTCGCGCAGGTAGCTGTCCTCGATGGCGTCGAACTGCTGCAGCAGCTCGTCGGTCTGGGTTTTCAGCGCCCATTCGGCATTGCAGAGTTCACCGGCGATGATCCTGCGCGGCGCTTCCGACAGCGTCGAATCGGCAAGGATCATCAGGTGCAGGTCGATGAAGGCGCCGAATTCCGCCGGCGCGCCGGGCGGCACCGTGCCGCGCAGCTGCTCGAGCTCGTCGCGCACCGTTTTCACCGCCGCATCGAAGCGCGCCGATTCGTCGGCGACCTGCGCCGCCGGAATGTCGTAGTGCGCGACCTCGAGCTGGGTGTTCGACACCAGGTGGGCATGGCCGATGGCGATGCCGCCGGACACGCCGATGCCGTGGATCGTGAGACTCATTGTGGAAGCCGGGATGCTCCGGTTTGTTGTGCGGGCGAAATGCCAGAGTGCATTCTGCCCGTTGCCGGCCGGCCCCTCAATGCTTCCCGGTCATTCCCCTTCGCCGAAGCGGTCGGCGATCAGCTGCTGCAGCGCCTGCATGGCGGCTGCTTCGTCATCGCCGCTGATCTCGATCAGGATCCGGGATCCCTTTGCCGCCGCCAGCATCATCACGCCCATGATGCTCTTGGCATTGACGCGCCGGCCGTTGCGGCTCAGCCAGATTTCGCTGGCATAGCCACCGGCGACCTGGGTGAGTTTTGCGGAAGCCCGGGCATGCAGGCCCAGCTTGTTGATGATCTCAGCTTCCTGTTGCAGCATTTTGGATGGTGGTGAAGGTCGGAGGCACTCGCAGCACGCCCTCGCAGCCGCCGCTGATCGCCTTGGTCATCATCACCGACAGGGTCTTGTCGCGGTAGGTCAGGGCGCGGATCAGCATCGGCAGGTTGACGCCGGCGACGGCCTCGACCCGGCCCGGTATCACCAGCTTGGCCGCGATGTTCGAAGGTGAACCGCCGTACATGTCGGTCAGCACCAGCACGCCCTGGCCCTCGTCCAGTTCCTTGACCATTTTCCGGGCCTGGGGGACCAGCAGCACCGGATCGTCCTGCGCAGTGACGCCCAGCTGGCGCAGCTTGGGCGGGCGCTTGTTGAGCATGTGGCAGGCGCAGTGGACGAGGCTTTCGCCGAGGGTGCCGTGGCTGATTATCAGGATGCCGATCATGGACTGGAGGGGCCGCTGTCACGAAAGCGCCATACTCTACGCCCCCTTTTCTTGCGCTGCAACATGGGTTGTTGCAACTTCGTGACAAAACCCGAATTATATTAATTTTTCCAATTTATTCAGTAACATAGCGGGAACATTAAAGCCGGTTTGGGCGCTGATTTCCTGGAAACAGGTGGGGCTGGTGACATTCACTTCGGTCAGGTAGTCGCCGATCACATCCAGTCCCACCAGCAGCAGCCCGGCTGACTGCAGCTGCGGCCCCAGGGTTTCGGCGATGAGGCGGTCGCGTGGCGTCAGTTCGCGCGCCACGCCGGTGCCGCCCGCCGCCAGGTTGCCGCGGGTTTCGCCGGCCTTGGGGATGCGTGCGAGGCAGTAGGGCACCGCTTCGCCGCCGATGACCAGGACACGCTTGTCGCCATTGACGATGTCCGGGATGTAGCGCTGGGCCATGATCGTGCGCGTGCCCTCGCCGGTGAGGGTCTCGATGATCACGTTGAGGTTGGGGTCGCCGGCGCGGACGCGGAAGATCGAGCTTCCCCCCATGCCGTCCAGCGGCTTGAGAATGATGTCGCCATGCTCGCCGAGAAAGGCATGCAGCAGGTCCGTGCGGCGGGTCACCAGCGTTGGCGCGGTGAATTCGCTGAATCGCGCGATGGCCATCTTCTCGTTGTGGTCGCGGATGGCCCGAGGCCGGTTGAACACCCGCGCGCCGCGGCTCTCGGCGATCTCCAGCAGGTAGGTGCTGTAGACATACTCCATGTCGAAGGGCGGGTCCTTGCGCATCAGCACCGCGTCGAATCGCTCCAGCGGCGTCTCCGATGCCGGGTCCAGCCGGTACCAGGCGGGGGTCTCGCCGGTCAGGTGCAGGCGGGCCGCGTTGCCGGTCACCCCGTGCTTGTGCCAGGCCAGATCGCCCTGCTGCATGGCATAGAGGGCATGGCCCCGGGCCGCCGCCTCGCGCATGATGGCGTAGGTCGTGTCTTTTTCCAGCTTGAATTCGTCGAGGGGATCGACGATGAAGGCGAGTTTCATGGCGCGGCGCGCAGCAGCACCGGCACCGGGGTTTCCGCGGCTTGCACCATGCGCTCGAGTTCGATGGCAGCGGCGAGCAGCGCAAGCCGCGCGATGACGCCGTACGAATAGAAGCGGTTGGGCGGGCAGCCGGGGTCGTTGGGGTTGGGCGAAGAGCAGGGCTCGTCGAAGGCCAGGGGCGCGAACTGCATGCCCGGCGCATTCAGGTTCTGGTCCTTGCCGCGCTCGGTGTGCACCCGGTAGAAGCCGCCGACCACGAAATGATCGATCATGTAGACCACCGGCTCCGCCACCGCGTCGCCGACATTTTCGAAGGTGTAGACGCCTTCCTGCACGATGACGTCGTGCACTTCCAGGCCTTCCTTGACCACCGCCATCTTGTTGCGCTGTTTGCGGTTGAGTCCCTTGACCTCCGATGGATCCTTGACTGTCATGATGCCCATGCCGTAGGTGCCGGCATCGGCCTTGACGATGACGAAGGGCTCTTCGGTTACGCCGTACTCCGCGTACTTCCGGCGGATGTCGCCGAGGATCTCGGACACATAACCTTCGAGGCACTCCTCGCCGACCCGCTCGCGGAAATTGATCTTGCCGCACTTCTCGAAATAGGGATTGATGACCCAGGGGTCGATGCCGATCAGCTGTGCGAACTCCCGGGTCACGTCGTCATAGGCCGCGAAATGCGCGGACTTGCGGCGCGTCGCCCAGCCGGCGAGCAGGGGCGGCAGCACGCTCTGTTCGAGCCCCTGCAGTATCGCCGGAACACCGCCGGAGAGATCGTTGTTCAGCAGCACCACGCAGGGATCGAAATCGGCCACCTTCAGCCGGTTGCCTTCGCGGCGCAGCGGCTCCAGCCGCAGCGTGCTGCCGTCGGGCAGCGCGAGCTCGGTCGCCGCCGTGATCTCCGGCAGCAGGCTGCCGATGCGCACCTCGACGCCGGCGTGGCGCAGGATCGCGGCAAGCTTCCCGACGTTCTGCAGGTAGAACTGGTTACGCGTGTGGTTTTCCGGCACCAGCACGATGCCGTGCGCCTCCGGGCAGGCCTTCTCGATGGCGGACATTGCCGCCTGCACGCACAGCGTGTGGAAATCCGGGTTGAGGTTGTTGAAGCCCCCGGGAAACAGGTTGGTGTCCACCGGCGCCAGCTTGAATCCCGAGTTGCGCAGGTCCACCGAGGCGTAGAACGGCGCGGCGTGCTCCTGCCACTGGCTGCGCAGCCAGTGCTCGATGTCCGGCGTGGCCCTGAGGATGTGGCTTTCCAGATCCTGCAGCGGCCCGGTCAGCGCGGTGGTGAGGCGGGGGACTGTCATGACGGTGGATTGTAGCCCATCCCGGCTGTGCCCCCTGCAGCCGGTGACACCCAAAAAAAAGCGGGCGCCGAAGCGCCCGCAAGCTCAGGGTATTACCCAGGAGGGTGAATCACATGTGATAGGCCTTCTCGCCATGCTCGTTGATGTCGAGGCCTTCGCGCTCGACTTCCTCGGTCACGCGCAGGCCGATGATCACGTCGACGATCTTGTAGGCGATCAGCGCGACGATGCCCGACCAGAGGACGGCGACGCCGACACCCCAGAACTGGGCCGTCAGCTGGGCGGCCATGTCAAACTCGGCAACCTTGTCAGCGACGTAGTCGTAGACGCCCGTGCCGCCCAGTGCCGGCGAGACAAACACGCCGGTCAGGATCGAGCCGACGATGCCGCCGACTGCATGCACGCCGAACACGTCGAGCGCGTCGTCAGCCCCCAGCATGCGCTTGAGGCCGTTGACACCCCACAGGCAGACCACGCCGGCGATCAGGCCGATGATGATGCCGCCCATCGGACCGACGAAGCCGGCTGCCGGAGTGATGGCCACCAGGCCGGCGATCGAGCCGGACGCGGCGCCGAGCATCGAGGGTTTGCCCTTCAGCATCCACTCGAAGATCATCCACGACATCGTGGCGGCAGCGGTAGCAAGCAGGGTGTTGACCACCGCAAGGCTGGCAAGCCCGGTCGCCTCGAGGTTGGAGCCGGCATTGAAGCCGAACCAGCCCACCCACAGCAGCGCGGCACCGACCATCGTCAGCGTCAGGTTGTGCGGCGACATCGCTTCCTTGCCGAAACCGACGCGCTTGCCGACCAGGTAAGCGCCGACCAGACCGGCGATGCCGGCATTGATGTGCACCACAGTCCCCCCGGCGAAGTCCAGTGCACCCTTGGCCCACAGGAAGCCCGCGCCCGCCACAACTTTCTCCAGCGAGGCAGCGTCGGTGATCGCATCCGGACCATCCCAGTACCAGACCATGTGCGCCATCGGCAGGTAGGCGAAGGTGAACCAGATCACGACGAACAGCAGCACCGCGGAGAACTTCATCCGCTCGGCGAAGGCGCCGACGATGAGGGCCGGGGTGATGCCGGCAAAGGTGGCCTGGAAGGCGATGAACGCGTATTCCGGGATGACTACACCCTTGCTGAAGGTCGCGCCCACCGATTCCGGTGTCACTCCCGACAGGAAGAGCTTGTCAAAACTGCCCCAGAACGTGCCCGAGCCGCCGAAGGCCACTGTGTAGCCGTAGATCGCCCACAGCACCACGCACATCGAAAATACGATGTAGACCTGCATCAGCACCGACAGCGTGTTCTTGGCGCGGACCATGCCGCCGTAAAACAGGGCAAGGCCGGGGATGGTCATCATGATCACGAGGATCGTGGCGACCATCATCCAGGCAGTGTCACCCTTGTTGGGCGTCGGCGCCGGTGCTGCTGCAGGCGCTGCTGCGGGTGCTGCAGCCGCTGCAGCCGCCGCCGGTGCGGCCGCGGGGGCTTCCGCCGCCGGCGCTTCCGCGGGCTTGTCCTGTGCCATGACCGGCGTTCCGGCAAAGCCGAGCACGCCGAACAGGGCCAGAGCTGCGATTAATTTTTTCATCTTGTTCTCCAATCAAAGGGCGTCCGCGCCGGTCTCGCCGGTGCGGATGCGGATCACCTGCTCGAGTTCGGAGACGAAAATCTTGCCGTCGCCGATCTTTCCGGTGTTCGCGGATTTCTCGATGGCCTCGATCACCTGCTCGAGCAGTTCGCTCTTGATCGCCGCCTCCACTTTGATTTTCGGCAGGAAGTCAACCACGTATTCAGCGCCGCGGTAGAGTTCCGTGTGCCCCTTCTGCCGTCCGAAGCCCTTGACCTCGGTGACGGTGATGCCGGTCACGCCGATGGCGGACAGGGCCTCCCGTACTTCGTCGAGCTTGAACGGCTTGATGATGGCCGTAACGAGTTTCATGTTGTGTCCCCGGTTGGTGGGGGCGGGCATGACGCCCTGCCCCCGGATGCCCAAAAGTGCTTAGAAGGTTTTCGACAGGTAGACC
This sequence comes from Burkholderiales bacterium, assembly GCA_019634975.1. GTDB lineage: Bacteria > Pseudomonadota > Gammaproteobacteria > Burkholderiales > SG8-41. The sequence continues at coordinate 6,733 of JAHCAI010000017.1, read as the reverse complement.
GTGACGGTATCCTTGCCGAGGAAGCGCGAACCCGCCGCAGCCGGGTTGGTATAGAAGGCTTTCTGGGCTGCACTCATGTCGGTGCCGGTGAAGAATGCGCCGACGGTGAAGTTCTGGGGCAGCGCGTAGGAGGCGCCGATTTTCCAGTCATCGTAAGAGGCGCAGGTGTCGTTCGAAGTATTCGCGCCGCAGGCGTTGCTGGTGCCCTTGAATTTCTGGATGCCGTAATGGGCGCTGAGCGTCAGCTTGTCGGTGACCGGGAAGTTCGCGCTCAGGTCGAAGTAGTAGGTGCCGTCGCTGTTGGCTACGCCGAAAGTCTTGTTGTCGATGCTGTGGGAGTATTTGGCGGACAGCCATTTCCAGGACAGCGCACCGTAGAGCTCCAGGGTGTCGGCCTTGATGCCGCCGGCAACCACTTTGCCCGGATAGTAATATTGCAGGAGGCCGACGTCATAACCGAAGTCGCTCTTGCCGAAGGTGCCCCTGAAGCCGGCATAGAAATCCATTTCCAGGCTGCTGCTGTTGTAGGCAGTGGCATCGGTCAGCCAGCTGACGTTGGACGCCCAGGTGCCAGCATAGAAACCGCTGGAGTGGCTGTAGTCGAAACCGCCCTGCAGGGCCGGATCGTTGTTGGTCTGCATCAGTCCGCGGAATATGTACTGGCTGTAGAGGCCGACGTTGCCGGTCAGCGAATGCGGCGAATCGGCGGCCGTAGCCAGGGCAGGTGCGAAGGCGCCAGCAACGAGTCCGGCGATGATGGTTTTCTTAAGCATGTTCTTCCCTTTCTGAGAGTGTTGGCACATGTGCAATAAAACTGCGTCCTCCCCACAGCAGGTACCATGCCAGATAAAATATTCATAAAAAACAATAGGTTATATCAAGTCATCGCGGCACCCGAAAAGTTTTGTGCACCGATGTAGTGCACTGCCTTCCGCCCATGCACCAAGCTGGAGATATGCCTGCCCCAGTCTGATGCGTACCATGTGGACGCCGGCAGGCGGGCCCGGGCTTGATAGACTCCCGACAAACCCTACGGTGGATACGCATGGATCAGAGACTGTTCGACGAAATCAACGAAAAAGTGAAAGCCGCGCTGGCCCAGGGCCCCGCAGCCGACCTCGACAAAAACCTCAGGGCGATGCTCGGCGGCCTGTTCAGCCGGCTGGACCTGGTGACGCGGGAGGAATTCGACGTGCAGCGTGAAGTCCTGCTGCGGACCCGTGCCAAGCTGGAGGAGCTCGAGAAGAAAGTGGCCGAGCTCGAACAGGCTGCATCCGGCTCCTCCGGTTCCGCCCCTTAGGGCGCGGCGTCAGCCGCCGGGCCGGGGCGGACGTTGAGAAGATTCAATCCCTTCGGAATGCGCTGACCCCAAGTGTCCCTGGCCGTTTTGCACAGCCGCGCCCTGTCGGGCATGGCGGCTCCGCTGGTGACGGTCGAGGCCCATCTCGCCAACGGCCTGCCGTCCTTCACCATCGTGGGCCTGCCCGAGGCCGAGGTGAAGGAGGCGAAGGACCGTGTGCGCGCTGCGCTGCTCAACGCCCGGTTCGAGTTCCCGGCGCGCCGCATCACCGTCAATCTGGCACCGGCTGACCTGCCCAAGGAATCCGGCCGCTTCGACCTGCCGATCGCCCTGGGCATATTGCTGGCGTCCGGACAGGTTCCCGGCGAGCGCGTGGCAGGACTCGAGTTTGCCGGGGAACTCGCCTTGACCGGGGAGCTGCGGCCGGTGCGCGGTGCGCTGGCGATGGCGCTGGCCGTGGCCCGCGACGGCCGGGCTTTCGTGCTGCCGGCGGCCAGTGCCGCAGAGGCTGCACTGGCCGGGGACGCGCGGGTCCTTGCAGCCTCGACGCTCGCCGATGTGTGCGCGCATCTCGCGGGGCGGACGGAGCTGGCGCCGGCGCAGGCCGCTGCGGAGGCCGGGCAGTTTGACTATCCGGACCTGCTCGACATCAGGGCCCAGCTCCAGGCGCGGCGCGCGCTGGAGATCGCCGCCGCCGGAGGCCACAGCCTGCTGATGGTGGGGCCCCCGGGCACCGGCAAGACCATGCTCGCGCAGCGGCTGCCCGGTATCCTGCCTTCGATGACTGCGGCCGAGGCCGTCGAGTCGGCGGCAGTCCAGTCGCTGGGCAGCAACGGCTTCGATGTCCGGTTCTGGCGCCGGCGGCCTTACCGTGCGCCCCATCACACGGCTTCCGCAGTGGCACTGGTCGGTGGCGGCGGCACGCCGCGGCCGGGGGAAATTTCGATGGCCATGCATGGCGTGCTGTTCCTCGACGAGCTGCCGGAGTTCGAGCGCCGCGTGCTGGAGGTGCTGCGCGAGCCCCTGGAATCGGGCCGCATCACGGTGTCGCGCGCGGCGCGCCAGGCCGATTTTCCGGCGCAGTTCCAGCTGGTCGCCGCGATGAACCCCTGTCCCTGCGGTTATCTCGGCCATTACAACGGCCGTTGCCGTTGCACGCCTGACCAGGTGGCGCGTTACCGCGGCCGCATCTCCGGGCCGCTGCTCGACCGCATCGACCTGCAGATCGAGGTGCCGGCAATGCAGGAGGATGAACTGACCCGCGGGGGCGACGGCGAGGCCTCGGCTGCGGTGCGGGCGCGCACCGAAGCCGCCCGCGCCAGGGCCCTCGCGCGGCAGGGCCTGCCCAATGCCCGGCTCGCGGTGCGCGAGATTGATCGCCATTGCGCGCCCGATGCCCGGGGCGAGGCGCTGCTCAGGCAGGCCATCGCGCGCCTCGGGCTGTCCGCGCGCGCCTACCACCGGATACTGCGCGTGGCACGCACGATCGCCGACCTCGCAGGCGAGTCCGGGGTATCCGGCAATCACATTGCCGAGGCCATCCAGTATCGCAGGCTGGACCGCGGATGAGCGCGGTGCCGCGGCACGCCGCGCCCATCGCCCTGCCGCTGCTCGCGGTGATCCTCGCCGCGCTGGCGATGATCGGCCCGTTCACGATCGACACCTACCTGCCGTCGTTCCCCTACATCGGCAGCGATCTGCAGGCAACGCCGGCGCAGCTGCAGCAGACGCTCAGCCTCTACCTGTTCACGGTGGCGCTGATGACGCTGTTCCACGGCACGCTGTCCGATTCCTTTGGCCGCCGGCCGGTGATCCTGCTGAGCCTCGTGCTCTATGTCATCGCCTCCGCGGGCTGTGCGCTGGCGGCGAGCCTGCCGCAGCTGCTGTGGTGGCGGGCGGTGCAGGGGCTCGCCGCCGGCGCCGGCATCATCGTGGGCCGCGCGATTATCCGCGACAGCTTTGCCGGCCACGAGGCGCAGCGCCTGATGTCGCTGGTGACCATGATCTTCGGCATTGCCCCGGCGATTGCGCCGGTGATCGGCGGCTGGCTGCAAGGTGCCTTCGGCTGGCGCTCGATATTCTGGTTTCTCACGGCGTATGGCGTCCTGCTGTCTGCCTTTGCCTTCAGGCGCCTGCCGGAAACCCATCCACCGGCCGAACGGCAGCCGTTCCGGGCAGCGCCGCTGATCCGCAATTACCTGAGCCTCGCCAGGGACCTGCCGCTGCTGCTGCTGTGTCTGACGGTGGCCTTCAATTTTTCGGGATTTTTTCTCTACGTGGTGTCCGCCCCGGCGGTGATCTATGACCTGCTGGGCCTGACCGAGCGGCATTTCGCCTGGCTGTTTGTGCCGGGCATCGCCGGAGTCATGATCGGCGCCTTCCTGTCCGGCCGCCTGGCGGAGCGCCTGAGCCCGCGCCGCACGGTGCTGGCGGGCTATCTGACGATGTGCGGTGCCGCTGCCGCCAATATCGCTTACTGCGCGCTGTTCCCGCCGGCGATCCCGTGGACCGTGCTCCCGGTGATGCTCTACACCATAGGCATGGCGCTGGCGATGCCGAGCGTGACGCTGATCACCCTTGACCGCTTTCCCCGACTGCGCGGCATGACCTCATCATTCCAGGGATTCGCGCACAGCCTGTTTGCGGGCATCACGGCCGGCGTGGTGTCGCCGCTGGTGTCCGGCAGTGCGCTGACGCTGGCGATGGGCATGACCGGACTGCTGTTGCTCGGCGTCCTGTCGTGGTCATGCTACCTGCGCGTGCAGCAGGCGGGGCGCTGAATCCGCAGGGAAAACGCCACGCCTCGCGAAGCACGGTGCAGTCGCGGCTCAGCACTGCTCCCAGGGCAATCCCTCGAAGCGCCAGCCGGTTTTCGAGCCGCGGTGGTGGTTCTCGTCGAGTTCGCCCTCGAATCCGTGCAGCACGTTGTAGACCTGGGTGAAGCCGGCTTCCTCCAGCGCGTGGCCGGCGTCCAGCGAGCGGTTGCCGCTGCGGCAGATCACCACGATCGGACGGTCCACGCTGGCGGCTTTTTTGACATGGGCCACGAAGTGCGGATTGATGTCCCAGTTCGGACCGTCGTTCCAGGCGACATGGATGGCGCCCACCGGATGGCCGACGAACAGGTATTCCATCTCGCTGCGGCAGTCGATGAACACCGCATTCGGATTCTTCTTCAGGAAATCGTAGGCCTGCCTGGGTTCGAGGTGTTTCATGACGGCGACATCGACAATGGTGAAGCGGGCATTATAGGCGGCGCCGGGATGTCACGTAAGCCCATGATAAAATTCGGACTTTCCCCGAAGCCATGCCGTGCCGCTACGGCGCCTCCAGCCCGTCATGAAATCCCGCATCCAGCAACTGCCTGAACTGCTCGCGCGCCGCATCCTGATCCTCGACGGTGCCATGGGCACGATGATCCAGACCTACAAGCTGGACGAGGCCGCCTATCGCGGCGAGCGCTTCAGGGATTTCGCACACGAGGTCAAGGGCAACAATGACCTGCTGGTGCTGACCCAGCCGCAGATCATCCGCGAGATCCACGAGCAGTACCTCGAGGCCGGTGCCGACATCATCGAAACCAACACCTTCAATTCGACCTCGGTCGCCATGGCGGATTACCACATGGAAGACCTGGTGTACGAGCTGAACGTCGAGGCCGCGAAACTGGCGCGCGCGGCCGCTGACACTTATGAAAGGAAGGACCCCTCGCGGCCGCGCTTCGTCGCCGGCGCGCTGGGACCCACCAACCGCACGGCCTCGATCTCGCCCGACGTCAACGACCCCGGCGCGCGCAACGTGACCTTCGACGCGCTGGTCGAGGCCTACACCGGGGCGATCCGCGGGCTGGTCGACGGCGGCGCCGACCTGTTCCTGGTCGAGACCATTTTCGACACGCTGAACGCGAAAGCCGCGCTGTTCGCAATCGACCAGTACTGCGCCGGCAGGGGGCTGGAGATCCCGATAATGATTTCCGGCACCATCACCGACGCCTCGGGGCGGACGCTGTCCGGCCAGACCCCGGAGGCCTTCTGGAACTCGGTGCGCCACGCCAAGCCGCTGACCATCGGCCTCAATTGCGCGCTCGGCGCGAAGCTGATGCGGCCGTACATTGAGGAGCTGTCGAACATCGCCGACACCTTCGTCTGCGCCTATCCCAATGCCGGCCTGCCCAATCCGCTGGCGCCGACCGGTTACGACGAGCTGCCCGATGACACCGCGGCCTACCTGCTCGATTTCGCCAGGAGCGGCTTCGTCAACGTCGTCGGCGGCTGCTGCGGCACCACGCCGCCGCACATCCGCGCGATCGCCGACATCGTCAAGGATGTCGCGCCGCGCCAGGTGCCGGTGATCGAGAAAAAAATGCGCCTGTCGGGGCTGGAGCCGCTGAACATCGGCGACGATTCGCTGTTCGTCAACGTCGGCGAGCGCACCAATGTCACCGGTTCGCGGGCCTTTGCCAAGCTGATCCTTGCCGGCAACTATGCCGAGGCGGTGTCGGTCGCGCGCCAGCAGGTGGAAAGCGGCGCCCAGGTCATCGACGTCAACATGGACGAGGCGATGCTGGATTCGAAGGCGGCGATGACCACCTTCCTCAACCTCATTGCCTCCGAGCCCGACATCTCCCGCGTGCCGGTGATGATCGACTCCTCGAAGTGGGAGGTCATCGAGGCCGGACTGAAATGCGTGCAGGGCAAGGCCATCGTCAACTCGATCAGCATGAAGGAGGGCGTCGAGCCCTTCAAGCAGCAGGCGCGGCTCGCCAAGCGCTACGGCGCGGCGGTGGTGGTGATGGCCTTCGACGAGCAGGGCCAGGCCGATACGCTCGCGCGGCGCATCGAGATCTCGAAAAAGGCCTACGACATCCTGGTCAATGAGGTCGGCTTCCCCGCGGAAGACATCATCATCGACCCCAACATCTTCGCGATCGCCACCGGCATCGAGGAGCACAACCGCTACGCCATCGATTTCATCGAGGCCACCCGCTGGATCCGCGAAAACCTGCGCTACGCGCGGGTCAGCGGCGGGCTCTCCAACGTGTCGTTCTCCTTCCGCGGCAATGACCCGGTGCGCGAGGCGATACACACCGCCTTCCTCTACCACGCGATCAGGGCCGGCCTGACCATGGCCATCGTCAATGCCGGACAGATCGGCGTCTACGACGACATCCCGAAGGACCTGCTCGAACACGTCGAGGACATCCTGTTCGACCGCAGGCCCGATGCCGCCGAGCGCATGGTGGCCTTCGCCGAGACGGTGAAGGGCAAGGGCAAGGCCGCGACCGAGGACCTCGCCTGGCGCGCGGCACCGGTGCGCGAGCGCCTGACCCATGCGCTGGTCAAGGGCATCACCCAGTGGATCGTCGAGGACACCGAAGAAATGCGCGCCGAGATCGAGGCGCGCGGCGGGCGGCCGATCGAGGTCATCGAAGGG
>JAHCAI010000016.1 GCA_019634975.1 Burkholderiales bacterium | reverse complement strand
GTTCTTGCGGAATTTGTTGCTGTTATCGGCTAACTTTACGCGCGACTATGACGGCCTGGTGATAGAACCAGTTAGCCTATTTCGTCTGGCTGAGCCGGTCTAATGAAAAGCCTGGCGCTGGATGTGAAGCATTCCGAGGCGGAGGTCATGCTGGCGAAGCTGAACGCCTGCGATGTGTCGGGCTACGGTATGACCGGGCCGTATTCCAAAAAGAAGGCCGATGACCTGCGGGCAGAGCGGAGTGGATGTGGTCGTTATTAAAAATAAATAAAAACAATTACTTATAATATTTTATACCTTATTATATTTTATATTAGGTATAATCCGTCGCATGCAGAGGCAACCCCAGGAAATCCAGACGCTCTACGCCGAACTATCGGAACGCCTCGCGGCGTACGAGGCGGCGCGCTCGTTTTCGACGCTGAAGGGCAGCTTTGCGACCAAGCGCGTGTCGGGCGCGAGCTACTGGTATTTCAAAACCAGCGCATCGGCTTCCGGGCAACGCGAATATTCGGTGGGCCCCGACACGCCGGCCACACGCGCGGTGATCGAGGCCTACCAAAAAGACCGTGCCGCGGTGGTGGAGGTCGAATCGAACATTGCGCGACTGTGCGCGATGTTGCGGCAGGGCGGCGCCATGATGACCGACACGGTATCGGCCAAGGTGATTTCCGGGCTGGGCAGCGCGGGCGTGTTCAGGCTGGGCGGCGTGCTGGTGGGCACGCACGCCTATATCGCGCTCGGCAATGTGCTGGGAGTACGCTGGCAATCGAGCCTTTCCACGCAGGACATCGACATCCTCGCCCGCCCGGTGCTGGAAGTGGCCATCGGCGAAGTCGAGGCCGATCTGCCGGCGACGCTGGAAAGCCTCAACATGGGGTTCCTGCCGGCGCCGGGCCTTGACCCGCGCCGGCCTGAAACTTCGTTTGTCGTGCGCGGCAAGACGCTGCGCGTTGATTTGCTGACACCGGCGCAGGGCAGGCGCACTGGCGCGCCCGTGCGCATCCCGCGGCTGAAGGCGTCGGCCCAGCCGCTGGAGTTTCTGGATTATTTGCTGGAAGCGACGGTGGATGTGCCCATCATCAATGGTGGCGCGACGATGGTGAAAGTGCCCGATCCGGCGCGCTTCGCGCTGCACAAGCTGATCGTCAGCATGGACCGGCCGGTTGCTTTTCAGGCCAAGGTCGCCAAGGATCGCCAGCAGGCGGCGGAGATGATCGAGGTGCTGATGCAGGACCGGCCGGGTGACATCGAACTCGCGGCGGAGAATATCAATGCGCGCGGCCCGGGCTGGCGCAAACGGCTCAAGGAAGGTGTTGCCCGGCTGCCGGATACGCTGGCCGATGCAAAACAGAAAATCCTGGGATTGATCAGCTGAGGGCATTCGACGCCATGTTGAGGTTGTTTTTTTAGTTAATTCTTTTTGTTGCCCCTCACCCTAACCCTCTCCCCATCAAGCGATGGGGAGAGGGGACTAAAAACTTGGGGAAGGGGATAAAAATCTGATTGGTTAAATGCTCATGTCAAAACTTCCACTCTCCAACATCACCGTCATCGCCCTCGAACAGGCCGTCGCTGCGCCGTTCTGTTCGCGCCAGCTCGCCGATCTCGGCGCGCGGGTGATCAAGATCGAGCGGCCGAAGGTCGGTGACTTCGCGCGCGACTATGACCAGACGGTCATGGGGCAGTCGGCCTATTTTGTTTGGCTCAATCGTTCCAAAGAAAGTCTGACGCTGGACGTCAAACATCCCGAGGCGAAGAACATCCTCGCCAAGTTGATTGCCGAAGCGGATGTGTTTATCCAGAACTTGGCACCCGGTGCGGCGAAGCGGCTGGGGCTGGGCGCTGAAGAATTGCGCGCGAAACATCCGAAGCTGATTGTCTGCGATGTGTCGGGTTACGGCACCACCGGGCCGTATTCGAAAAAGAAGGCCTACGACCTGCTGGTGCAGGGCGAGGCGGGGGTGCTGTCGCTGACCGGCACGCCGGAGTCGCCGGCCAAGGTGGGCATTTCGATCACGGACATCGGCACGGGGCTGCATGCCTATGCCGCGATCCTCGCGGCGCTCTACACGCGCGAGCGCACGGGCGAGGGCGCGCATATCGACCTCACGATGTTCGAGACCATGGCGGAGTGGATGGGCCATCCGCTGTATTACACACACTACTTCGGCAAGGCGCCGCGGCGCAGCGGCCCGGACCACGCGACCATCGTGCCCTACGGGCGTTTCCGTACCAAGGATGGCGATGTGCTGTTCGGCATTCAGAACGAGCGCGAGTGGGCGAACTTCTGCGACAAGGTGCTGGGCCGGCCGGAGCTGGCGAAGGACCCGCGTTATGACAACAACACCAAGCGCACCGCGGCGCGGACCGAGGTGGTGGCGCTGATCGAGAATACTTTTGCGGCCTGGACCAGCGAGGAGGTGGTAGCGAAGCTGGATGCCGCGGACATTGCCAATTCGCGGCTCAACACGCCGGACCAGGTCTGGGGTCACCCGCAGTTGCAGGCGCGCAATCGCTGGCGGGAGGTGGAGACGCCCGCCGGGATGATTCCGGCGTTGTTGCCGGCGGCTACTTTTGAAGGCTTCGAGGCGCGGATGGATCCGGTGCCGGGGATCGGGGCTCAGACCGATTTGATTCTGGGGGAGCTGGGTTACTCTGCAGAGCAGGTTGCGGAGTTGAAGAAGGCAGGTGCGGTTTAGGTTTGGAACCCTCTCCCCAAATGCTTTTGGGGAGAGGGCAGGGTGAGGGGTAACTACAGGCGCTGAGGAAGCCCCTCACCTCAACCCTCTCCCCATCAAGAGATGGGGAGAGGGAGTTAAAGCGCCAGTAGCTGCGCTATAGCTCTAGGGTTGTTTATAAGCATTTGTTTTTATTGATTATTTTTTAACCCCCGCCGCCTGCCAGTTGTAACTCCGCAGATCGAGCAGCAGTTCTGGTCTCATCTCCTTCGGCGAGTTCACGCCGACCAGCGCCATGTCGGTCATCAGTTCGCTGCGCATCAGGTTGATCACGTGTTGCGCGCCGTGTTCGGCGCCGATGGAAATGGCGTAGAGGAAGGGGCGGCCGATGAAGACGAAGTCGGCGCCGAGCGCCAGCGCTTTCAGCACGTCGGTGCCGCGGCGGATGCCGCTGTCCATCATCACCGCCATGTTGCCGGCATTGGCCTTGACGCCGGGCAGCATGCGCAGCGGGCTCACCGCACCGTCGAGCTGGCGGCCACCGTGGTTGGAGACCATCACGCCATCGACGCCGGCGTCGCGCGCACGTGCCGCGTCCTGCGGGTCGAGGATGCCTTTGAGCACCAGCTTGCCTTTCCACAGCTGGCGCATCAGCTCCACATGTTTCCACGACAGCCGGTCGCGGCGTCCGGCCTGGCGGTTCAGCGCCGAGATCATCGGCACACGCGGGCCCATGTTCTCGAAATGGGGCATGCCGTGGCTCAGCGTGTGCTTGAGCATCGACAGGCACCAGCGCGGGCGGATGGCCATGTCCCAGGCGAGCCGCAGGCTGGGGCGCAGCGGCGTGCTGAAGCCGGTGCGCACGTTGTTCTCGCGGTTGGCGAGCACCTGGACGTCGACGGTCAGTACCAGCGTGTCGTAGCCGGCCTTCTCGACGCGGTTGATCAGCGCCTTGATCACTTCGTCTTCTCCCGGCAGGTAGGCCTGGAACCAGGCGGTCTTGCCTTCCTGCTTGACGCGCTCCAATGACGTCAGTGCGGCGCCGCTGACCACCATCGGGATGTTGTTGCGCGCCGCGGCGCGGGCGAGGGCGACGTCGCCGTCGGCGCAGGCCATCGCGGTGCCGCCCATCGGCGGGATGCCGAAGGGCAGGTCGTAGGTCTGGCCCATCAGCGTGGTCTTGAGGCCGCGGTCTCCGGTGTCGACCAGGGTCTTGGGGATGAACTGCAGTTCGTCCCATACCGCGCGGTTGTCGCGCAGCGAGGCGTTGGTTTCGGCGCCGCCGTTGATGTAGCCGAAGATCGGCCGCGGGATGCCGCGGCGGGCAGCGTCCTCGAAATCATCGAGGGCGAGCATCTGCTGCAGGATGCGGGGGGCGGAGGAGGAAAGGGCCGCAGTGGCGGCGTTTTCGTAGCTGACGCTGGTCATGGTGTCGTGTGTTGTTATTGCGGTTGAGGGGCGATGATACCGTTTGCGGGGCTGGTCCGCGCGTGTGCGGCTGCTCACGAAACGGGAGATTGATGCTAGGATGCAAGCCGGCCGTTTCCCGCGATGCGGGCCGGCCCTGCAAAGCCCTATAAAAATTCCTGGAGGAGAATCCGCGATGCCATCGAATACCCGCAATGGGCAGGTCCGCTCTGCATTTCACACAATATTGAAGCGCCGTGCGACGTCCGCGCTGCAGGTGCTGGGTATGGGGCTGCTGGCCCTGGGGCTGGTCACGCCCTCGCTGGCGCAGCAGCAGTTCCCGAACCGTCCGTTGCGGCTGGTGCTGCCTTTCCCGCCGGGTGGTTCCACCGACATTCTCGGCCGCATTGTCGCGGCGAGCTTGAGCGAGAAGCTCGGCCAGCCGGTCATCGCCGACAACCGGCCCGGCCTCGGCGGTTATTACGGGCTCGACATGGCTTCGAAGGCACAGCCTGATGGCCATACCTTCACCATCGCCTCGCTGGTCTACGCCAGCGGTCCGGTGACCTATCCGGACATGAAATTCAATCCGGCCAGGGACCTGACCTCGATCGGGCAGATCTCCGAGGCGCCCAACTACCTGGTGGTCAACCTCGGGGTGCCGGCGAAATCGATGAAGGAACTGGTGGCCTATGTCCGTGCCAATCCCAAGAAGCTGCATTACTCGACCAGCGGCGTCGGCTCGACCCTGCACCTGTCGGCGGCGATGATGAACAGCATTACAAAAATGGACATGGTGCATGTGCCGTACAAGGGCGGCGGCGGCCCGGCGATGACCGCGGTGCTCGGCGGCGAGGTGCAGGTGATCGTGCTCGGACCGGCATCGATCCAGCATTTCCGCGCGGGCAAGGCGCGCGCGCTGGCAGTGCTGAGCGACGAGCGGGTGTCGGTCACTCCCGACGTGCCGACGGCGAAGGAGCAGGGTTTCGACGTGGTGGTGGCGGGCTGGCACGGGCTGCTCGCGCCGGCGGGCACGCCGCGCGCGATCATCCAGCGCCTGAACAAGGACTGGGTGGACAGCGCGAATAACCCGGCGGTGAAGGAACGGCTGGAAACGCTGGGCTTCTTCCCGCGGCCCGGCACGCCGGAGCAGTTCACGGCCTATCTGAAAAACGAGACCGTGCGCTGGCAGCGGCTGATCAAGGAAATCAACCTCCAGCCGGCCCGCTGATGACGGGGCGGAGCCGGTCATGAGGTTGCGCAGCGTCGAGCTGGCCCTGCCGCAGGCGCAGGCGGCGGCGGAATTCCTGCTTGAGCCCTGGAGGCTGATTGCGGCCGGCACGCAGGGCGGGGCGCTGTATTTCCGCGGCACCGGCCCGCATCCGTACATCCTGTCCCTGCGCGAGGCTGCGGCGCCGGAGGTGCTGGCCATCGAATTCTCCGGGTCGCCGGAGGAAGTCGCGGCACTGCAGGCGCGGGCGCGGGCGGCGGGTGTGCCGGTGGACACCTTTGCCGAGCTCGATGCGCCGGGCGGTGGCGCAGGCTGCATCGTCACGGGGCCCGAGAAACAGAAATACCGCTTCGTCGCCGAGGCCGCGCCGGTGGCCGAACTGCCGGCGGAGCGCGACCGGCCGCTGCAGATCACCCATGCGGTGCTCAATTCTGTGGATGTCGCGGCCTGCGAGCGGTTTGTGGAGACTGCGCTGGGTTTCCGGGTGTCCGATCGCACGAAAATGATGACCTTCGTGCGCTGCAACCGCAAACACCATGCACTGGCCTATGCGCACTCCGATGTGTCCTCGCTGAACCACATCGCCTTCGAGATGAACGATGTCGATGGCGTGATGCGCGGCATCGGCCGCATGCGTGATGCCGGCTACGATGTGGTCTGGGGACCGGGGCGCCACGGTCCCGGAGACAATGTCTTCGGCTATTTCATCGCGCCTTTCGGCGGCATCGTCGAGTACACCGCGGAAGTCTCCGAAGTCGGCGACGACTACAAGGTGGGATCGCCGGAGGACTGGAAATGGCCGCCCGGCCGCATTGACCAGTGGGGCATTTCGACCAAGGACGGCAGCAGAATTCCGGCGGCGGAGCGCGTGTTCCGTTTTGTCTGAGTTGCAGCCGGTGCGTCCGTAATCGAAGCGGCAATTGTCCGCCTGTCAAGCTGTTGCCCTGCAAAGCGCGTCCGTATAATCGGCCGCTTCGCAGCAATTCCCGCTTTTTTTCATTCCTCCCATGTGGCTCAAGAATCTCGTGGTCTACCGCCTGCCGGCGGAGTGGTCCGCCGACGCGGACGCGCTTGAACAGAAACTCGCGCAGCAGCCGCTGCAGCCCTGCGGCGGTTTCCAGATGGAAAGCTCGGGCTGGGTCTGCCCGTACGACGACGGCCGTTTCCTCTACACGCTGCAGCGGCAGTGGCTGCTGGCACTGGCCACCGAACAGAAGCTGCTGCCGGCCTCGGTGATCCGCCAGGAGGCGGAGGACCGCGCAGTGCAGATTGCCGCGCAGCAGGGGCGCCCGGTCGGCCGCAAGCAGATGCGCGACCTCAAGATGCAGGTCACCAACGAGCTGATGCCGCGCGCGCTGGCGCGCCGGCGCACGACCCACGGCTGGATCGACACTGCGCAGCGCTGGCTGGCGGTGGATGCCGCAGGTGATGCCAAGGCCGAGCAGTTCATGGAGGCCTTGCGGCGCTCCGACGACGACATCCAGGCGCTGCGGCTGGAAACCCGGCGTTCGCCGGCTGCGGCGATGGCCGAGTGGCTGCTGGCCGGCGATGCGCCGGGCAGCTTCACCATCGATCAGGACCTTGAACTGCGCGCGGCCGACGGCAGCAAGGCGACCGTGCGTTACGCCCGCCACAATCTCGACGGCAAGGAAATACGCGACCACATCGCCGGCGGCAAGACCGTGGTGCGGCTGGGACTGACCTGGAACGACCGCATCTCCTTCGTGCTGACGGAGCAGCTGCAGGTCAAGCGGCTGGTGTTCCTCGACATCCTGCGCCGCGAGTCCGACTCGGAAGCGGGGGACGAGAGCGAGCGTTTTGAAATCGATTTTGCGCTGATGACCGGAGAGCTGTCGCTGATGCTGGCGGACCTGGTCAAGGCGCTGGGCGGAGAGCAGGCGGAAGAATGAGCAACAGCACCACAGTCACCACGGCGGCCGTGCAGGAACGGATCAACGGCCTCATAGCCACTGAAATCGGTGTTGCCGCGCGCCAGGTTGCCGCTGCGGTTGCGCTGCTCGACGAAGGCTCGACGGTGCCTTTCATCGCGCGTTACCGCAAGGAAGCGACGGGCAATCTCGACGACACCCAGCTGCGCACCCTGGAGGAGCGCCTGGGCTACCTGCGCGAACTGGAAGCGCGCCGCACCGCGGTGATGGCCTCGATCGACGAGCAGGGCAAGCTGAGCGATGAGCTGCGCAAGGCCATCGAGGCTGCGGCTACCAAGCAGGCGCTGGAGGATCTCTACCTGCCGTACAAGCCGAAACGGCGCACCAGGGCGCAGATCGCGCGCGAAGCAGGCCTGGAGCCGCTGGCCGATGCGCTGCTCGCCGACCCGAACCTGCAGCCGGAGGTGGAGGCTGCGAAATACATCCGCGTCGAGCCGGCGAAGGAGGGCGTCGAAGCGATCAATGTGCCCGATGCCAAGGCGGCTCTCGACGGCGCGCGCGACATCCTGGTCGAGCGTTTCGCCGAAACGGCGGAGCTGCTGGCGAAGCTGCGCACGCGACTGCAGCAGGAGGGCATCCTCGCCTCGACGGTGATTCCCGGCCAGGAGGCGGCGGAAGAGGAGAAATTCCGCGATTACTACGCCTATTCCGAAGCACTCCGCAGTATCCCCTCGCACCGCGCGCTGGCGCTGTTCCGCGGCCGCGCGCAGGGCGTGCTGAGCCTGCAGCTGGGGCTGGGCGAGGCGCTGGAGGCGGAGAACCCGCATCCCTGCGCAGCGATGGTAGCGGCGCATTTCGGCATCGACAACCGCAATCGGCCGGCGGATGCCTGGCTGGCGAATGTCTGCCAGTGGACCTGGAAGGTGAAGCTGCAGCTGCACATCAGCACCGAACTGATGGTGGCGCTGCGTGAACGCGCCGAGGCCGAGGCGATCCGCATTTTCGGGCGCAACCTGCATGACCTGCTGCTCGCGGCGCCCGCCGGCCCGCGCGCGGTGCTCGGGCTCGACCCGGGACTGCG
The DNA here is from genome assembly GCA_019634975.1 of Burkholderiales bacterium. GTDB lineage: Bacteria > Pseudomonadota > Gammaproteobacteria > Burkholderiales > SG8-41. The sequence continues at coordinate 23,224 of JAHCAI010000016.1, read as the reverse complement.
CACCGGCTGCAAGGTGGCGGTGGTCGATGCCACCGGCAAGCTGCTGGACACCGCGACGATCTACCCGCATGCCCCGCGCAACGACATCGAGGGCTCGCTGGCGACGCTGGGACGGCTGGTGGTCGCCCATGGCGTCGAGCTGATCGCCATCGGCAACGGCACCGCCAGCCGCGAGACCGACCGCCTTGCGGGTGAGCTGATCAAACGCGTGAAGGCGGTGAAGCCCGAGCTCAAGCTGGCGCGCATCGTGGTCAGCGAGGCGGGGGCTTCGGTGTATTCGGCGTCCGCCTTTGCCGCGGCGGAATTCCCCGACCTGGATGTCAGCCTGCGCGGCGCGGTGTCGATCGCGCGGCGCATCCAGGACCCGCTGGCGGAACTGGTGAAGATTGAGCCCAAGGCGATCGGCGTCGGCCAGTACCAGCACGACGTCAACCAGCGCGCGCTGGCGAAGGCGCTGGATGCGACGGTGGAAGACTGCGTCAACGCCGTCGGCGTCGATGTCAACACCGCCTCGGCGCCGCTGCTGGCGCGGGTGTCGGGCCTCAATGCGACGCTGGCACGCAACATCGTCGACTACCGCGACGCCCATGGTCCGTTTCCGGACCGCGACACGATCCGCAAGGTGCCGCGGCTGGGCGACAAGACCTTCGAGCAGGCGGCGGGTTTCCTGCGCATCAACAACGGGCGCAATCCGCTGGATCGTTCTGCGGTGCACCCCGAGGCCTATCCGGTGGTCGAACGCATCCTCTCGCGCATCGGCAAGGACGTCAGTGAGGTCATGGGGCAGACCGCGCTGCTTAAAACGCTGTCGGCGGCGGATTTTGCCGACGAACGTTTCGGCGTGCCGACGGTGCGCGACATCCTCGCCGAACTGGAAAAGCCGGGCCGCGACCCGCGCCCCGAATTTCGCATGGCCGCCTTCGAGGAAGGCATCGAGACGCTGGCCGACCTGCGACCCGGCATGATCCTCGAAGGCACGGTGACCAATGTCGCCGCCTTCGGCGCCTTCGTCGACATCGGCGTGCACCAGGACGGGCTGGTGCACATCTCCGTGCTGTCGAACCGCTTCGTCAAGGATCCCCACGAGGTGGTGAAGCCGGGGCAGATAGTCAAGGTGCGGGTGATGGAGGTCGACCTCAAGCGCCAGCGCATCGCGCTCAGCATGCGGCTCGACGAACCCGCGCCGCGCGAGAGTGGACAGCAACGGCGCGCGCCGGATGTCCGACCCGGTCAGCCGCGTGCGGCACGACCACAGCGCGAGGAAAAACCGGCCGGCGCGGTGGCGCTGGCTTTCGCGAAGCTCAAGCGCTAGGCCTTCCGGCCGTCAAGATCGCCTGACAAAATGAACCTACTGAAGCCCCTCACCCTGCCCTCTCCCCGCGAGCGGGGAGAGGGTAAGACTTCATTTCGTCGGGTGTTCCAAGTCATGCGTAGCGCCTGACAGACTGAAGCGGATGATGCACATGCGCGACCGGGCAAAAACGGAAGGGCAGGGTTACTGCCCGTTGTCGTAGGGTGTCTGAGCCCTGCAGGGCCCCAGAATCGTGGCAACCACCACGGCGTTCTGGATGCCTTGCCTGCTGCCGAAGAGATTGTCCCGGGAAAAACGTTTGCGGGCGCGTGCCGGCGCGGGCTCGGGTGCCGCGGATCCCCGTGACCTGGTCCGTCGAGGCGGGGTTTCGGGAGACTGCGCCGGTGCCGGCTGTGCCGGCGCCGCGCTCGGGAGGAACGGCAGTTCATCCGGTTCCGCAGTGTGTGACGGCTGATCAGTGTCCGCCGCCTCCGCCTGCTGTTTCTGCTGTTCCCGCTTGAACCACTGCGCCAGGTACTGGCCGAGGATCACCACCGCGAAAAACAGCAGGTAGAGCAGTTCGACCGGAATGTCCTTCACTGCCGCGGCCTCACTTTTTGGCGTCTGACGGAGATTCTTCCCCGCCGTGCGCGATCTCCTCGCGCATCACCGTATCCGCCTGCAGGTTCTTCATGCGGTAGTAATCCATGATGCCCATATTGCCCTGGCGGAAAGCCTCCGCCATCGCACGCGGCACCTCGGCCTCGGCTTCGACCACCCGCGCGCGCATCTCCTGTTCGAGGGCGACAGCCATTGCGCGGCGTTCCTCGGCCTTGGCTTGCGCAATCTGCTTGTCGGCGTTGGCCTGGTCGATCTGCAGCTTGGCGCCGATGTTTTCTCCCACATCGACATCGGCGATGTCGATGGACAGGATTTCGTAGGCGGTTCCCGCATCCAGCCCCTTGCTGAGCACGTGCTTGGAGATGTGGTCCGGGTTCTCCAGCACGTCCTTGTGCCGGTCGGCGGAACCGATGGTGCTCACCATGCCTTCGCCGACCCGGGCGATGATCGTTTCCTCGCCGGCGCCGCCGACGAGCCGGTCGATGTTGGTGCGCACGGTCACGCGGCACACAGCGATGAGCTGGATGCCGTCCTTCGCCACCGCGGCGATCTTGGGAGTCTCGATCACCTTGGGCAGAACGGACATCTGCACGGCTTCCAGTACATTGCGGCCCGCGAGGTCGATGGCTGCGGCGCGCTTGAAGGGCAGGGGGATGTTCGCCTTGTCGGCCGAGATCATTGCATTGACCGTGCGCACGACATTGCCGCCGGCCAGGAAATGCGCCTCGAGGTCGTTGACGGTGACATCGATGCCGGCCTTGACCGCGCTGATGCGCGCGGTGATGACGATGCCCGGCGGCACGCGCCGCAGGCGCATCCCGATCAGGTCAAGCAGGCCGACGTAGGCGCCCGAAGCCCAGGCGGCGATCCACAGCCGCACCGGAACCAGATACAGCAGGAGGGCCAGTCCCGCGACGATCAGGATCAGCAGGCCGAATCCCCCGGCAAGTCCTGTTTCAATCTGCATGGTGTCAGTCCTTTTGCGAAGAGTGTTTCAGCGAGCGCACGACAACCCGGTTGCCATCCACCCGCACCACCCGTATGGCCTCCCCGGCATCGATTGGTTCCCCGGTGGACACGACATCCACCCGTTCGCCGTCGATCTCGGCAATGCCGGCGGGGTGCAGCGGGGTGCTGGCGTGCCCGGACTTGCCCAGCCAGCGGCTGTCGCTCTCCGGCGCGGAGGCATAGCCCTGTCGTGCCGAGAGTCCGGTGGCGAGAACCAGCCGGCGCCCGACGGTGGTCTGAGGCAGGAAACGCATCAGGACCAGGCTCGCGAGGATGGCGGCGATCAGTGCGAAAACGACCCGCATCGCCGCCAGCAGCACGATTTCATAGGAATCCTGCGCGCCGACCATGCTCAGGGCGATGCCGCCGAGCAGGGTCACGATGCCGAGCACGCCGACAATGCCGAATCCCGGCAGCACGAAAGCTTCCACGGCGATCAGCACGGCGCCGGCGACGAGGAGCAGCAATTCCTCCCATCCGGCGAGCTGCACCAGCCAGTGGCCCCAGAAGAACAGGCCGAGGCTGGTGATGCCCAGTGCGCCCGGGATGCCGAAGCCGGGCGTGCGGATTTCGATGATGATGCCGAGCATGCCGATGGTGATCAGCAGCGAGCTCAGGATCGGATGGGTCAGGAAGCGCACCAGGTTTTCCGCCCAGTTGGGCTCGGTGCGCCGGATTTCGGCACCGGCCAGTCCGGATTGCTCGAGCGCGGCCTCCAGCGTGTCGGCGCGGGCGTCCGCCAGCTTGTGTTTCAGTGCCTCATCGGTGGTGAGGGTCAGCAGCTTGCCCTTTTCGATGAGGCCGGGAATCGCCACATCCGCGTCCACCATCGCTTCGGCAATCAGCGGCGGCCGCTTTCGGCTCTCGGCGGTGGCGCGAAACTCCTTGCGCATGTAGGACACCGTTTTCTCGTCGACGGGCTGTGCTGCTGCGCCGGGTGCGCCGGCCTGCACCGGCGTTGCCGCGCCTATCGTGCCGCCGTCCGCCATCACGATCTTCCCTGCGGCGAGGCTGATCAGCGCGCCGGCCGAGATGGCGCGCTTGTTGACCAAGGCGATGGTGGGGACCTTCGCGCGCAGCAATGTGTCGCGGATCTGCACGGCGGCATCCACCCGGCCGCCGAAGGTGTTGATTTCGAGAACCACCGCGACCGCGCCGGACTTTTCGGCCTCATTGATTACCCGCTGGACAAACGGGGCGAGTCCGAGGTCGATGATGCCCTCGATCGGCACGACGTAGACGGCGCGAGACGCATCGGCCGCGGAAACCCGGCCGAACTGCGCCGATGCCAGGCCCATGGCAACAAGGGCCAGGCCAATAATCCATCTGCAGATCGCTGGTGACATGTCGTTTCCTTCAGGCGGCTTCCGTGATGGACAACATGCGCCGCACAACGGGGGCTGCCGGCAATCCGGAAGCCGATCAGCAGGCTGTTCGGCGAATGAACATCATACGCTACGCGCTTTCGCTGTGCCGGAGTCGGGGCCGGACGTCGCGCCCGGTCCCTGATGCGCGGTACGCAAGCATTGCGAGGGGCATGCCCTTCAGCTCGCGCCGGATGTGGCTGGCAATGAAACTCGGGCCGCCGATGGCGGTCTTACTGCAGGCTGCAGCACAGGTCCGTTCCCGATCGATGGCAGTCAAGACTTTTTGTCAGGGACAACCTTTTCCTTGTTCTGGAGAGCTTATGAAAATTCAAGTGAATACGGACGACAAGGTCGAAGGCCGCGAGAAATTGTCGCGGCGTGTCGAGGCGGAGGTCAGTCGCGCGCTGGGTCACCTCAGTGACCACATCACGCGTGTCGAAGTGCACCTCAGCGACGAGGACAGCGACAAGACCGGGGGGGATGACAAGCGGTGCCTGATGGAGGCCCGTCTTGCGGGACGCCCGCCGGTGGCGGTGACAAACCATGCGGGTTCCCTGCGGGAAGCCTTCGGCGGTGCAGCCGACAAGCTGAGGCGTTCGGTCGAGCGCACGCTCGGCCGGCTCAAGGATCACCAGGGCCGTAAATCCATACGCGGCATCGAGAACCCGGTCGCTCCGCGATCCGGCGAGGCGGTCACGGCGCCGCGAGGAGGCCGGTGATGCGGCGGCCCGGACCCGCGGTATCCGGCGGACCCGCGCATGCCCGGGTTTTCGGCTCCCGGGTCTGCGGAAGCGAATCAGCTGCAACGAGGGGGAGAGGATCATGAGCTTGATTCCAGCGGCGCAAGTCGGCGTGCTGATTTTTCTGCTGGCGGTCGCTTCGGCCGTTCGGGCGGACGACAGGTCGGAGTACAACGCCCGTGTTGCGGCCCGGCTCGAGAGTTTGTTCCAGACCCTGGATCGGAATGCCGACGGCGTGCTGACGCCGGAGGAGTCGAAAGGCGACCTTGACCTTGGCCCCCGTTTTAACGACATCGATATCAACCGCGACGGCACCATGACGCGGCAGGAACTGAGGGCTTACATCGAGCGCCGTTATGGCAAAGGACCGGCACCATGACGCTTCGAACGGTCAGCAGGGCCCGGGGTGCGAACCCGTACTGATTCCGACCGGGGCTGAGGGGCCGGCGTCAATGAAAAAAAGCTCCGTCACCGGGGCTCATCTGCGCAGCGCGGTACGCGATTCCGCCGTGCACCCGGGCCGGCTCATGCGCTGTCGGAGATGCCGGTTTCGGTGCGGATTCAGCGCGATGCGCTCAGGCGGCAGCCCGCTTCGCGCGCCGTCGAGGGCTAGGCGCAAACAAGTCGTTGCGCGCCGCTTCGGTAATCATCGTGACGCAGGGATGCGTGATTCGCCGTTCGACGGATATGGCGAAAAACTCGGCAATGACTTCCGAAGTTGAGCCCAGCGCCTGCACTCCGTATTGCCTCTCGATCACCTGCTCCAGAACCGTGGGACCGACAAAGATGCCCAGTCCACGGCGCCCGAATTCCTTGGCCAGTGCACTGTCGTCGCACTCGCAGACGACCCGGGGATGCAGTGACCGGGAATGCAGCCATGCCCGCAAGCGCTGGCCGACCGCCGAATCTTCAGCGGGCAGCAGCATAGGAGCGCCGTCAAGGCAGGCCGGAAACGCGCCTTTGCATGCCCCGAGCAGCGACGGTGCAGCGAAGAAGCTGATGCCGCAGCCGCCCAGCTTGTGATTGAAGGCGCGCACGCTGACGGTGGAGGGAATGGGTGCATCGGCGATTACCAGGTCCAGCCGGTGCAGTGCCAGTTCGCCCAGAAGGGTGTCGAGTTTCCACTCGCGGCAGATGATGCGGACGGGGTCCGGCAGCTGGGCTGCAGGCTCGATCAACCGGCAGGCGATGGTTTTGGGCACGGCGTCGGCCACGCCGACGCGGAACTCCAGCGGCTTGCCCTTGCGGGGCTGGTCGCGCACGGCCTCTTCGAGCTCGGCGCCGATTGCGAAGATATTCTCGGCGTAGCCTAGAACCAGGCGCCCGGCATCGGTCAGTGCGAGGCCGCGGCCGCTTTTCGTGAACAGGGGGGTGCCGAGGGATTCCTCGAGCAGCTGGATCTGTCCGCTGATGGTCTGCGGCGACAGATTCAGGTGTTCGCTGGCGCGCAGCACGCCGCCGAGCCTGGCGACCTGGTAGAAGTAATGGAGGTGCTTGTAATTCATGTCCGCCGTCGCTTTTTTTCCGGATGATGCCGGCAAATTATCCGTATTTACTGGATAAAAACAACAAAATAATCTGATTTTCACGAATTAATACGGCGGATATCCTGCGCGGCGGATCAGTGGCGAATCGGGAACGCAAGATGATTGTCGTTTTCCACGGTGAGTTGTTGCCGGCGATGCGGTGCTGTATGCCGTGTCCGCTGGCTGCTGCCGTTCCCGGCGAGCCTTCGCGTTTTGTGCAACCGGCCTTCAGGCCTGCCGTCGTCCGTCCCCGGCGACGGCGGCCGGGGGCTGTAAATCAACCCTGCGAGGAGACATAACCATGACCACGCTGCTTCTGCCCTGTGACGGTACCCCCAACGCGCTGCTTGCGGTGCGGCATGTCATCAATGGCTACCGCCGCGGCGACAACCTGATGGTTCACCTGCTGAATGTTCAGCCGCCGTTCTCTGCTTACGTGGCACGCCATGTCAGCCGGGAGGCGCGTGCGGACTTTCATCGTGAACGCGCCCGGGAAGCGCTCTCCCGGGCGCGGCAGCTGCTCGATGCCGCCGGTGTCCCCTATCAAACCCATATGGAGGTCGGGGACAAGGCTCTGTGCATTGCCGCTGCGGCGCGCCGCCTGTATTGCAGCCGGATAGTCATCGGCACTTCGCGCAGGAGCGCGCTGGTCCGCGCCATTCAGAATTCACTGACCAACCGCCTGCTCGAACAGGGTTCGGTGCCGGTCGAGGTGATCGCCGGTGCTCCGGCGGGCGCTCTGGAGCGGGTCGGCATTCCGGCCGGTGTGGGTGCCGGAATGGCGCTGCTGTGGGTGGGCGGTTAGTGAACTGAGTGAAACCGGCGGCTGGTGACGCAGCCATACGGTTGCGGAACCGCTGCCGGCATGCCGCAGCAATAAAAAAGCCCCGTAACCGGGGCTTTTTGTATGGCGGAGAGGGAGGGATTCGAACCCTCGTTACGGGTTTCCCCGTAAACACGCTTTCCAGGCGTGCGACTTAAACCACTCATCCACCTCTCCGAGGGGGCGGATTCTAGCACGCCATCTGCGGCCTCCTGAACCGCGCGGCACAAAAAACAAAGCCCGCCGAAGCGGGCTTTGTCCTGACCGGAGGCGCGGATCAGCCGGCCTGTGTCGAGTAGGTGCTGCCCTTGATGCTCGGGTAGCGCACATGCTCGACCAGATTCTGGATCTCCTTGCTCGGTGCCGGAGTGAGCAGGCTGACGACGATGATGGTCAGCATGCCCAGCGGCAGGCCGAACACGCCGGCGGAGATCGGGTTCATGCCGAACCACATGTACTCCGCGATCGGCCGGGTGATGCCGAACAGGTCGCGCAGGAAGGGATAGGTCGTGCTCATGTAGTAGAAGCACACGCCCAGCCCGACCAGCATGCCGGCCACCGCGCCGGTGCGGTTCGCGCGCTTCCAGAACACGCCGAGGACCAGCGCGGGGAAGAACGACGAGGCGGCCAGCGAGAATGCCGCGCCGACCAGGAACAGGATGTTGCCCGGCTTCAGCGAGGTGACGTAGGCCGCAATCAGCGCGACGCACAGCAGCAGGATTTTCGACACCGTGACGCGACGCTGGGTCGTGGCGGTGGGGTCGATCATCTTGTAGTAGACGTCGTGGGACAGCGCGTTGGCGATGGTCAGCAGCAGGCCGTCGGCGGTGGACAGTGCCGCCGCGAGGCCGCCGGCGGCCACCAGTCCCGACACCACATAGGGCAGGCCGGCGATCTCCGGCGTCATCAGCACGATCAGGTCGCCGCCGATGACGATTTCCGCGAGCTGCACGATGCCGTCACGATTGACGTCGGTGATGCTGAGCAGTGTCGGATCAACAGAGGCCCACGCCTTGGCCCATGCTGGCAGCGTTGCGAACTGGTCGCCGACGAGGTTGGCGTAGACCTCGTACTTGGCAAGCACCGCGAGGCAGGGCGCCGTGAAGTAGAGCAGGAAAATGAAGAACAGCGACCAGAACACCGAGCGCCTCGCTTCACGCACGCTGGGCGTGGTGTAGTAGCGCATCAGGATGTGGGGCAGTGCCGCGGTGCCGAACATCATGCAGAACACGATGCCGAGGAAGTTCAGCCTTGCGGTGTCACGCGCAGCCTCGTCCTTGCCGGGGAAGGGATCCGCGTGCTTGCGTGGCGGATTGGCCCGTGCCGCGGCCCCCTTGTCCTTGGTCCACTGCGCCTTGGCCGCGTCGACGTCCTTGGGATAGGCCGCGAGCGCTTTTTCCGCGGCAGCGATCTGGTCGGCCGGCGCGTTGGCGGTCTTCAGGCTGTTCAGATCCTGTTCGAGCTTAGCCTTGCCTTCGGCGTGCGCCTTGGCGGGATCCTTGAGCGCCGCGTTGGCCGCGTCCGCGCGGTCCTTGAAGATCTTGCGGACTTCCTGTTCCTTGGGATCGGCGGTCAGTTTTTTCTCGAGCTCGCCGACCTTGGCCAGCACCGGGCCGTAGGCGACCTGCGGCACCGGGATGCCGGTGTGCTTGACGCCCAGCCAGACCACCGGGGTGAGGTAGGCGATGATCAGGATGATGTACTGCGCGACCTGGGTCCAGGTCACCGCGCGCATGCCGCCGAGGAAGGAGCAGACCAGGATGCCGCCGAGGCCGACGAACACGCCGATGCCGAACTCGAGTCCGGTGAAGCGGCTGGTGATCAGGCCGACGCCGTAGATCTGCGCGACGACATAGACGAAGGAACAGAGGATGGCCGCGAACACGCCGATGGTTCTCGCGGCATTGCCGCCGTAGCGGGCGCCGAGGAAGTCAGGGATCGTGAACTGGCCGAACTTGCGCAGGTAGGGCGCGAGGAACAGCGCCACCAGAACGTAGCCGCCGGTCCAGCCCATGACGAAGGCCAGTCCGTCGAAGCCGGCAAGGTACAGGGTGCCGGCCATGCCGATGAAGGACGCGGCGCTCATCCAGTCCGCGCCGGTGGCCATGCCGTTGAAGAAGGCGGGCACGCGCCGTCCGGCGACATAGTACTCGGCCACCTCCACGGTGCGGCTCATGATGCCGATCATCGCGTAGAGGCCGATGGTGGCGACGAGGAAGGTGTAGCCGATGTACTTCCGCGGCAGACCCATCTGCTCGGCAATCGCGAGCAGGATGATGAAGGCGAGGAAGCCGCCGGTGTAGAGGGCGTAGTATTTCTTGAGCTGCTGGGTGAAGCTTTTCTGGCTGAAGGCGGCCTGGCTCATTTTTCTTCCTCCTCTTCCACGCCGTACTCGATGTCAAGCTTGTTCATGTACCAGGCGTAGAAGCCGATGATCAGCACGTAGATGATCAGCGAGCCCTGGGCGGACATGTAGAAGCCCAGCGGAAATCCGAGGAAGCTGATCTCGTTGAGGTCGCGCGCGTACCAGCCTTCGACGAAAGTGGCGAGGAACCAGATCGCCATCAATATCGCGGTGACGACCAGGTTCTTGCGCCAGTATTCCTGGTGCTTTTCAGTCAGTTCCATGCGGCCCTCCTTTGGTTTGAAGATCGGCAGGACGGCCGCGGTGTGCGCGGCGCCCTGATTTTTGTGACTTTTATTACGGGCCATCGTAGTGAAAAATACTTACAAAATCCTGAACCCCGGCCCTAAAATGAGTGGACGGTACCATCGGTATTCAAGGTGCCGGAAATAAAAAAGTTGTTTTAAAACAAGTATTTATAAGCACACCCTTGGAGGGGGCATGCGCATATTGATCAGCGAGGACGATGCGGCGCTGGCCGAAGCCCTGCGCTTCGCGCTGACCCAGGCCGGTTTTGCCGTGGACTGGGTGGCCAACGGGCTGGCGGCGGACGAGGCGCTGAAAACCGCGGGCTTCGGCCTGCTGATTCTGGACCTCGGCCTGCCCAAGCTGGACGGCCTGGAGGTGCTGCGCCGGCTGCGACGGCGCAACGATCCGCTGCCGGTGCTGATCTTGTCAGGCCGGGAACAACCGGAGGAAAAGGTCGCCGGCCTCGACCTGGGGGCCGACGATTACCTGGTCAAGCCTTTCAGCCTGAGCGAGCTGCAGGCGCGGGTGCGCGCGCTGCTGCGGCGCGGACAGGGCGCGGCCTCGCCGGTGCTCAATTATCGCGACCTCAGTTTCGATCCGGTGGCGCGGGTGGCCTCGATCCGCGGCCATGCGCTGCCGCTGTCGACTCATGAGCTGAGCGTGCTGGAAGTGCTGATGCGCCGTTTCGGCCGCGTGGTCAGCAAGGAGCAGCTGGTGGAGCAGATCTACACCTACGACCAGGAAGTCAGCCACAACGCGATCGAGGTCTATGTCCACCGGCTGCGCAAGAAGATCGGCGACACCGGGCTGGTCGTGCGCACGCTGTACGGCCGCGGCTACGCGCTGGATTATCCCGAACCCTGAGGTGCCGCGGTCGGCTCAGCGCGACGGCGGGCGCGGCGCGGCGAGCAGGCCGCGCACCTTTTCCATCAGTTCGCGGGTCGAAAAAGGTTTGGTCAGGTAGGCGTCGGCGCCCAGCGCGAGGCCGCGGGCAACCTCCGCTTCGCGGCCGCGCGCGGTGACCAGCATGATCCGCGTCGCTGCGAGTGCCGGCATCGCGCGGATGCGGCGGCAGAGCTCGAAGCCGTCGATCAGCGGCAGCATCACGTCGAGCAGCACCAGGTCGGGTGGCTGCGCTTCCAGCAGCCGCAGCGCCTCGGCACCGTCGCGTGCGGCGGACACCGCATGGCCCTCCTTGCCGAGCAGGAACTCCAGTGACAGCAGGATGCTCTCTTCGTCCTCGACGATCAGCACGCGGGCAGCCATCGCCGGCTCAATCGGCTTCAGCCGCGGCATCTTCACGCCGCAGCGGCAGGGTGAAATGGAAGGTGGAGCCCAGCCCCGGTGTGCTGTCCACCCAAAGCCGGCCACCGAGGTGGCGCACGATTTCGCGCGAGATCACCAGCCCGAGGCCGCTGCCGCGGGGTTTGCCCGAGCTGCTGTCGCTGACCTGGCGGAATTTCTCGAAAATCACCGCTTGGTCGGCCGGGCTGATGCCGATGCCGTTGTCGGCGACATCGATGCAAAGGGCCTCTGCTTCCACGGTCACGGAAACGGTGATGCGGCTGTCGGATTTGTCGCTGAAGTTGATGGCGTTGGAAAGCAGGTTGAGTACCACCTGCATCACCCGGTCGCGGTCGGCCATCACCCGCGGCAGCTTTTCCGGCAGGCGCAGCTCCAGCGCGATGTTGCGCTCCTTGCAGACCTGGCTCATCGCGGCGACGGCATCTTCGAGAACCTCGCGCATGTCGATTTCGCTGGGATGCCAGTCGGCGGCGCCGGACTCGATCTTGGCGAGGTCCAGCACCTGGTTGATGAGGCGGGTCAGGCGTTCCGATTCGCGGGTGATGATGCCGAGGAACCTGGCGCGCTGCTCGGCATCGAGCTGAGGATTGTCGCTGAGGATCTCGGAGAAGGCGCGGATCGAGGTCAGCGGCGTGCGCAGCTCGTGGGTGACGGTGGAGATGAAGTCGTCCTTCAGGCGGTCGAGCTCCTGCAGCCGCTGGTTCGCGCTGCGCAATTCGTTGGTCGCGGCTTCCAGTTCGCGCGATTTCTGCTCCAGCTGGCGGCTGTAGGCGAGGGCCTGCGAGGCCTCGTCGATGATCGCCATGACCTCGTCTAGTGCCAGCGGTTCCTCGACCACCACCGAGGCGACCATGTCGCGGGCCGAGGCGCTGCCGATCGCGCCGGCGATCTGCGACTCGACGTAGTGCACCAGCACCGCGTTGGCGGCGATCTGTTCGCTGCCCTGGATGCCCTGGCTGCGGGCATAGGCGGCGAAGGACTCGCCGGCGCGTTCGGGCCCGATGAAGCGGCCAAGCAGGGTCTGCAGGTCGGCGACTGTCGCGCTGCCGCGCCAGAAGCGCGAGCCGCTGCCGGGGGCGACGTGTCGGAAGACGTCGACGAACAGGTTGGCCTGGCTGTGTTCGGTCGCGGTCGGTCGCCGCCACAGCGAGAAGCCGACGTAACAGCCGATGTTGGCGATCATGCTCCAGAACAGGCAGTGGCTGATGTCGTCAAGGCCGTCGAGCCCGAACAGTTCCTGGGGTTTCAGCAGATCGATGCCGAAAATGCCCTCGGTGAGAAAGGTGATCGGCAGCCAGCCCGACTTGGCGAAGGAGGGCAGCAGCAGCGAGTAGAGCCAGACCAGGAATCCGGCGCCCAGTCCCAGCAGCGCGCCGAGCCGCGTGCCGCCCTTCCAGAACAGGCCGCCGATCATCGCCGGCGCGAACTGGGCGACCGCGGTGAAGGAGATCAGTCCGATCGACACCAGTGCATAGGCCTCGCCGGCGAGGTGGAAGTAGCCGTAACCGAGCACCAGCACGACGACGATGGCGGCGCGGCGGATGCCCAGCAGCAGTCCCGACAGGTCGCGGCGCTCGGTCAGTCGCAGGAATTTCCAGCGCAGCAGGATCGGCATCACCAGGTCGTTGCAGACCATCGTCGACAGCGCGATGGTCTCGACGATGACCATGCCGGTGGCTGCGGACAGTCCGCCGATGAAGGCGAGCAGCGCGAGCCAGGTCCGCTGTTCCGACATCGGCAGCGTCAGCACGAAGGTGTCGGCGTCCACCGTGCCCGGCGGGAAGTGCATCAGGCCGCCCAGCGCGATCGGCAGCACGAAGATGTTGATCGCGAACAGGTACAGCGGGAACAGCCAGATCGCCTTGTTCAGGTGGCGCTCGTCGACATTCTCGACCACGGCGACCTGGAATTGCCGAGGCAGCAGGATGATCGCCAGCATCGACAGCACGGTCAGTGATGCCCAGGTGGTGTAGTTGCCGGATGCGCCGCCCTGCACCAGCAGCGCATTGAGCTCCGGGCTCGCGGAAGCCTTGTCGAAGACGTCGGCGAAGCCGTTGAACATGCCCCAGGTGACGAACACGCCGACCGCGATGAAGGCCACCAGCTTGACGATGGACTCGAAGGCGATGGCGGCGACCAGGCCTTCGTGCCGCTCGGTGGCGTCGAGGTGGCGGGTGCCGAAAAGGATGGTGAAGGCTGCCAGCAGCATCGCGATGTAGAAGGTGTTGTCCTGCAGGAAAGGCAGGGATGCCGCCGAACCGGTGGCGACCGTGTTCGGGTACTGCAGCATGGTCGAGAAGCTGGCCGAGATCGCTTTCAGCTGCAGCGCGATGTAGGGCACGATGCCCAGCACCGCGATCACGGTCACCAGTCCGCCGAGCAGGTGGCTTTTGCCGTAGCGCGAGGCGATGAAGTCGGCGATCGAAGTGATGCGGTGGGCCTTGCTGATGCGCACCATCTTCAGCAGCACGTACCACCACAGTGCCGCCATCAGTGTCGGGCCGAGGTAGATCGGCAGGAAGCCGATGCCGCTGGTGGCGGCGCGGCCTACGCTGCCGTAGAAGGTCCAGGACGTGCAGTAGACCGCGAGCGACAGCGTGTAGATGTAGGGATTGGCGATGATGCTGCGCCCGGCATCGGCGCGCTTGTCGCCCCAGTAGGCAATCGCGAACAGCAGGCCGACGTAGGCGAAGGAGAGGACGACGATCAGCGCGCCGCTCAACACCGCTCAGTGGTCCTTGCGCTCGATGATCAGCGCCATCAGCGCGATGATGACCGCCCAGGCCACGAACACGTAGAGGTAGATCAGCGGGATGCCCCAGAGGCGGGTGCTGCCGGCAAACAGCGACAGCAGTGGGAAGTTGAACAGCAGGCAGCCGAGCAGGAACAGCGCCACCAGGCGCTGTCCTTTCAGCGGCGGGCCGTTCATGGCGCGGCGCGCGGGCGTTTCACCGGCTCAGCCTATTTCGGCGGCTGCTTGAGCTGGTCGAGTATGGCCGGATTCTCCAGTGTCGACACGTCCTGCTGGATGTCTTCGCCCTTGGCGATCGAGCGCAGCAGGCGGCGCATGATCTTTCCGGAGCGGGTTTTCGGCAGGTTGTCGCCAAAGCGGATGTCGCGCGGCTTGGCGATGGGGCCGATTTCCTTGCCGACCCAGTCCTGCAGCTGCTTCACCAGCTTTTTCGCGTCTTCGCCTTCCGGACGCGCCTGCTTGAGCACGACGAAGGCGACCACGGCTTCGCCGGTGAGGTCGTCGGGGCGGCCGACGACCGCGGCTTCGGCCACAAGGCCGGTGTTGGCGACCAGCGCCGACTCGATTTCCATGGTGCCGAGGCGATGGCCGGACACGTTGAGCACGTCGTCGATGCGGCCCATGATGCGGATGTAGCCGTCCTCATCGTAGGTCGCGCCGTCGCCGGCGAGGTAGTACTTGCCGTGGAAATCCTCGGGGAAGTAGGTCTTCCTGAAACGCTCGGGATCGCCCCAGATCGTGCGCAGCATCGACGGCCAGGGCTTCTTGATGACCAGGATGCCGCCCTTGCCCTTGCCGACGGACTGCCCGGTTTCGTCGACGATGTCGGCGATGACGCCGGGCAGCGGCAGCGTCGCCGAGCCCGGCTTGGTCGGCGTGGCGCCGGGCAGTGGCGTGATCATGTGGCCGCCGGTCTCGGTCTGCCACCAGGTGTCGACGATCGGGCAGCGGCCGCCGCCGACGGTGTCGTGGTACCACATCCAGGCTTCGGGATTGATCGGCTCGCCGACGGTGCCCAGGATGCGCAGCGTCGACAGGTCGTATTTTTTCGGCAGGTCGCCGCCGGCCTTGATCAGCGATCGTATTGCGGTGGGCGCGGTGTAGAACACCGTGACCTTGTGGTCCTGGATCATTTTCCAGAAGCGGCCGGCATCAGGGTACGTGGGCACGCCCTCGAACACGACCTCGGTGCCGCCGCAGGCGAGCGGGCCGTAGCATACGTAGGAGTGGCCGGTGACCCAGCCGACGTCGGCGGTGCACCAGAACACGTCGTCGGGCTTGTGGTCGAAGGTCCATTTCATCGTCAGGATGGTCCACAGCAGGTAGCCGCCGGTGGAGTGCTGGATGCCCTTGGGCTTGCCGGTGGAGCCCGAGGTGTAGAGGATGAACAGCGGATGCTCGGCGTCGACCCACTCCGGTTCACAGTCACCGGGCTGGTTTTGCAGCAGTTCGTGCAGCCAGACATCGACCTTCGGGTTCCAGTTGACCTTGCCGCCGGTGCGGCGGTAGGTGACGACGGCCTTGATGCTGTCGCAGCCGCCCATGGCCAGCGCCTCGTCGACTGCGACTTTCAGCGGCAGCGGTTTGCCGCCGCGCATCTGCTCGTCGGCGGTGAGCACCGCCACGGCGCCGGCGTCGATGATGCGTTCGTGCAGGCTTTTCGCGGAAAAACCGCCGAAGACCACCGAGTGGATCGCACCGATGCGCGCGCAGGCCTGCATCGCGACGATGGCCTCGATCGACATCGGCAGGTAGATGATGACGCGGTCGCCTTTCCGGATGCCCAGCGACTTCAGGCCATTGGCCATCATGCAGGTACGGGTGTAGAGATCGCGGTAGCTGGCGCGGGTGACCTTGCCGTCGTCGGCCTCGAAGATCACCGCGGTCTTGTCGGGCTGGGTCTGCAGGTGGCGGTCCAGGCAGTTGTAGGAGGCGTTCAGCGTGCCGTCGGCGAACCAGCGGAAAAACGGCGCGTTCGAATCGTCGAGTGTCTGCGTGAACGGCTTTTTCCACAGCAGGTGCTCACGGGCGAGGCCGGCCCAGAAACCGGTGTAGTCCTTTTCGGCGGCCGCGCACAGCGCGCGGTAGGCGTCCATGCCGGAAATGTTGGCTTTCGCGACCAGTGCCGCCGGCGGCGGAAACACGCGGTTTTCCTGCAGGACGGATGTGATGGTGGCGGATGGCGTGGTCGGCATGGTGCTCCTCCGGTATGGGGCGTTTCTGATTGACGGGCATTATCGGCCGGCGCACGCGGGCTGCGGCCGATGCTTTCTTTGCGTGTTATGGAAGCACTAAGCCTGCGCCTTGTAAAGACGGCGACCTTCCATTAACGTGGCAAAAAACGCTTTGAGCGTGCATACTTACGGCTTTCTTACGGCGGGCCTCCCCGCATCGCATGGTAGTGAACCTGGTCAGGTCCGGAAGGAAGCAGCCACAGCTATTCTCTGCGAGTGCCGGGGGTCAGGCTCGCCACCCATTTGCCGCGGCGGCCATGCCGCCGCGGCTTGCCCGTTGTGGCGGGCGCAGCAGTCGGCGGTAGAGCAGTCGGGACGAAGCAGGCAGTACCAATAACAAAAGGCAGCACGGCTGCCAGGGTTACAGGGGAACAGGGAGATGCGTGGTGCCAAGCGCTTGCTGGCACGGATCGTCATGTCCGCCACTCTGGCGGCCGCGGCGCTTCCGGTGCTGGCGCTGGATGGGGTTTCGGCGGAATTCGGCAAGAACGGCAGTTACGAGATGGCGCGCCTCGGCGCGCAATGGCAATGGCAGTCGCGCTGGCTCGACAGCGGCAGCCGGCACATCGGCGGCTACTGGGATCTGTCTGCCGGGCAATGGCGCGCCGATGCCCCGGCGGGACAGAATGACAGCCTGGTCGATATCGGCCTCACGCCGACGCTGCGCTGGCAGGCCAACGACCTGCGCGGTTTTTACATCGAGGCCGGCATAGGCGTCCATTTGCTGTCGCGAACTTCCCTCGGCGGGCGACGTTTCAGCACCGCTTTCCAGTTCGGTGATCACCTGGGCTTCGGCTACCGGTTCGGCGCCAAAGGGGCTTACGACCTCGGTGTCCGTATCCAGCACCATTCCAACGCCGACATCAAGAAGCCCAACGCCGGCATGGATTTCCACCAGGTCCGCCTCCAGTACTGGTTCCGCTGAGCTGCTTCTTGCGCTGAAAGAGGCGCTGTCGCGGGCGCCACTGGCCTTAAGCCGGTAAAATGGCGGCCTGTGCCGTCCATGCTCCTCATCCTCCTTACCGTGCGCTGAAACCCGTGACCCAGGTACTGGCCCGCAAGTGGCGCCCCCGCAGCTTCTCCGAACTGGTCGGCCAGGAGCATGTCGTGCGTGCGCTCAGCAACGCGCTGGAGCAGCAGCGGCTACACCATGCCTATCTGTTCACGGGCACCCGCGGCGTCGGCAAGACCACGCTGGCGCGCATCCTTGCGAAGGCACTGAATTGCGAAACCGGCGTCACCGCCGCGCCCTGCGGCAAATGCACGGCCTGCACCGACATCGACGCCGGGCGCTTCGTCGACCTGATCGAGCTCGACGCCGCCTCCAACACCCAGGTCGACAACATGCGCGAGCTTCTTGAAAACGCGCTCTATGCGCCGACCAGCGGCCGTTACAAGGTCTACATCATCGACGAAGTGCACATGCTGTCGCGCTCGGCGTTCAACGCGATGCTGAAGACGCTGGAGGAGCCGCCGGGCCACGTCAAGTTCATTCTCGCGACCACCGACCCGCAGAAGATTCCGGTGACCGTGCTGTCGCGCTGCCTGCAGTTCGGCCTGAAACAGATCCCGCCGCAGCAGATCCGCGACCGGCTGAGCGAGGTGCTGGCCGCCGAAAACGTGCCGGCCGATGCCGCTTCTGTGGTGCTGATCGCGCGCGCGGCGCAAGGCAGCCTGCGCGATGCGTTGAGCCTGCTCGACCAGGCGATTGCCCACGGCGGCGGCAGGCTGGAGGAGGCGTCGACCCGGGACATGCTCGGCGCGGTCGACCGGACCTACCTTTACACGATATTGCGCGCGCTGGCTGCGCAGGACGGGCCGGCGCTGGTGGCGGCGGCGACGCAGATGGCGGAACGCAGCCTGTCCTTCGAGTCGGCGCTGCAGGAACTCGCCTCGCTGCTGCACCGGCTGGCGCTGGCGCAGGTGGTGCCGCAGGCTGTGGCTGACGACGATCCGGATGCCGCTGCAGTCCGCGAACTGGCGCAGGCTTTTGCAGCGGAAGACCTGCAGCTTCATTACCAGATCGCTGCCCAGGGACGCGCGGAGATCGGCCTCGCGCCGGATGAACATGCGGGCTTCATGATGACGCTGCTGCGCATGCTCGCCTTCGCGCCGGACGCGGCCGGTTCTGCGGCGGTGCCGGTGCCGCCGGCGCGGGTCGCGGCGCCTGCGCCGGCCGCCACTCACCATGCCGCCGAACCGGCGGCAGCCGCGCCCCCGGCCTGGGCCGAGCTGGTCGGCCGGCTGGGCCTGAGCGCCATGGCCAATCAGCTGGCGCTGCGCTGCGAAATGACGAAGCGCACGCCGGAACTGATCGAGCTGCGCATTTCACCGGCCGACGAGCGCCTGTTCGACAGGCCCTATCGCGACAAGCTGAGCGCGGCGCTGCGCAAGGTGCTGGGTGCTCAGCTGAAGGTCGTGTTCAGCGCCGGCGAAGTGGCCGGCGTGTCGCCCAAGGCCATCACCGACCGCAAGGCGGAGCAGCGCCAGGCGGCGGCCGTGGCCGAGATCCGCGAGGATCCCTTCGTGCGCGAGCTGATCGAGGACTTCGACGGCTCGCTGGAGGAAAGTTCCATCAAACCGAAATAACGTAGCGAGGAATGCAGCCATGATGAAAGGCCAGCTTGCGGGACTGATGAAGCAGGCGCAGCAGATGCAGGACAACATGCGCAAGATGCAGGAGCAGCTTGCGCAGATCGAAGTCGAGGGCCAGGCCGGCGCCGGCATGGTCAAGGTGGTGATGACCTGCCGCCATGACGTGAAGCGGGTGACCATAGACCCCGCGGTGCTCGGGGACGACAAGGAAATGCTGGAAGACCTGATCGCCGCGGCTGTCAACGATGCGGTGCGCAAGGCGGAGGCGACCAGCCAGGAAAAGATGGCCAGCGTCACCGCCGGCCTGCCGCTGCCGCCCGGCATGAAATTGCCGTTCTGAAAATACCAATAAAAACAAGTAATTGAAAAAGTGAATGCTCCGCCTGCGCTGCAATCGCTGATCGAGGCGCTGCGCTGCCTGCCGGGTGTCGGACCGCGCTCGGCGCAGCGGATGGCTTTCCACCTGCTGCAGCGCGACCGTCCCGGCGCCGAACGCCTCGCGGTGGCGCTGGGCTCGGCGCTGGCGCGGGTGCGCCATTGCGAGCAGTGCAACAACTTTTCCGAGGAACCGGTGTGCGCGCTGTGCCTGTCGCCGCGCCGCAACCGCGGGCTGCTGTGCGTGGTCGAAACGCCCGGCGACCTGCTGATGATGGAGCAGGCGCAGTGTTATGACGGCCTGTACTTCGTGCTGATGGGCGCGCTGTCGCCGCTCGACGGCATCGGTCCGCGCGACATCCATCTCGAACGCCTGCTTGCGCGGGCAGCCGACGGCATGGTGAAGGAGGTCATGCTCGCCACCAATTTCACCGTCGAGGGCGAGGCCACCGCGCATTACGCCGGCGAACTGCTGCGCGCCAAGGGCGTCAGGGTCACGCGCATCGCCCGCGGCCTGCCGGTGGGCGGCGAACTGGAACATGTCGACAGCG
The DNA here is from genome assembly GCA_019634975.1 of Burkholderiales bacterium. GTDB lineage: Bacteria > Pseudomonadota > Gammaproteobacteria > Burkholderiales > SG8-41. The sequence goes on along the minus strand of JAHCAI010000016.1, from coordinate 3,383 downwards.
GCACGCTGGCGCAGGCGGTTATGGAGCGGCGCAGCGTATGAAACAGGGAAAATCGGGAGCGAGAGCAAAGGCGGTGGCCGGCAAAGCCCGGCGTGGCCCCCTGCGGGGCCCCGCAGCGGCGAATTCGCGCCGGCCGGAGAAGCCGCGGCCTGCAGCGCCGTCCGCGGAGACCGCCCGCGGCGAAAAACTGCACAAGGTGCTGGCTCAGGCGGGCTTCGGTTCGCGGCGTGCCATGGAGGAGCGCATCCGTGCCGGCGAGGTGACGGTCAACGGCAAGGTCGCCGGCATCGGCGACCGGGTCACGCCGGAAGACCGCATCAAGGTCGGTGATCGCCTGCTGCACCGGCCTCAGGCGGGCCGCCTGCCGCGGGTGTTGCTCTATCACAAGCCGGAGGGCGAGATTGTCAGCAACGACGATCCGCAGGGGCGACCGACGGTATTCGCGAAGCTGCCGCCGGCCAAGGGCGCGAAATGGCTCGCCATCGGGCGCCTCGATTTCAACACCAGCGGCCTGCTGATTTTCACCACTTCGGGCGACCTTGCGAACCGGATGATGCATCCGCGTTTTGCGGTGGACCGCGAATACGCGGTGCGGGTGCTGGGCACGGTGCATCCGGCAGCGCTCGACGCATTGCGCGCCGGCGTGCGGCTGGAGGATGGCATCGCGCGCTTCGAGCGGCTGGAGGAGGAAGGCGGGGAGGGCGCCAACCGCTGGTTCCGGGTGCTGCTGAGGGAGGGGCGCAACCGCATCGTGCGCCGCCTGTTCGAGTCGCAGAACCTGACCGTCAGCCGCCTGATGCGCGTGCGTTTCGGCATCGTCGCGCTGCCGCCGCAGCTCAAGCGTGGTCAGTTCATCGAATTGCCGGCTGCCGAGGTCGAGCGCCTGCTTGCCTGGGTCGCGAATCCGGAGGCGCCGCCCGCAGCAGTGCCTCCCGCTGCAGCAGCAGCACGCAGTCGTCCCCGCCGCTCGTCTCCGCCCAGATGAACGGCAGGCGCGGGAAGGCGCGCTCGACGCGCGCCCGGTAGTGGCCGACCTCCATCACCAGCCAGCCGCCGGGAGTCAAGTGGCCCGGTGCCAGGGCGAGTATCCGCCGCACCAGGTCGAGTCCGTCGCGGCCGCCGTGCAGGGCGAGTTCCGGCTCATGGCGGTATTCCGCGGGCAGGCGGCGCATCGCTGAATCGCCGACATAGGGCGGATTGCTGACGATCAGGTCATAACGCCGGCCGGAAAGCGCCTTGAACAGGTCCGAGCGCAGCAGGCGCACACGGCTGGCGAGGCGGTGTTCGCGGACATTGCGCCGTGCGACGGCCAGCGCTGCGGCGGACAGGTCGACGGCATCAATCAGCGCCCGCGGGAAGGTGTGTGAGGCGACAATCGCGAGGCAGCCCGATCCGGTGCACAGATCCAGTATGGCGGCAGGCGCGGCGCGCGGCTTGAGCCAGGGGCGCAGGCGGTCACGCAGCAGTTCCGCGATGTACGAGCGCGGCACGATGACGCGTTCGTCGACATAAAAACGGTGCTCGCCGAGCCAGGCTTCGCGCGTGATGTACGCGGCGGGGATGCGTTCGGTGATGCGGCGGTCGAAGAGGCGCTGTGCGCGCTGCACGGTCGCCGCAGCCAGCGGCCGGTCGATCAGGCCGGAAAGATCCTCGAACCGGCAGCCGAGGGCATGCACCATCAGCCATGCGGCCTCGTCGCCGGCATTCAGCGTGCCGTGGCCATAGGCCAGCCGGGCCTTGCGGAAACGGGCCGCCGCTGCAGCGATCAGCCGGCGCGGTGTGCTGGGCGCTGTTGCGGCCACAAAAATCGTTTAAAAACAATAACTTATGTAATCAACCCAAGGCGTCGAGATTGAGCTTGATGCTCGACAGGTCGGTGGTGGTGGTCCCCGCCGAGCGGGTGGCCGACTGGCCGGGCGTCTGGTCGGGGGCGCTCTCGGCCTTGCTGGCGTTGCTGATCAGCCAGTGCAGGTTGGTCGGCGAATCGGCATTGGCGAGCGCCTCTTCCATGGTGATGCGGCCGTTGCGGTAGAGCTGGTAGAGGGACTGCTCGAAAGTCTGCGATCCCGGCGCGAGGCTCTGCTCCATGGCTTCCTTGATCTGGTTGATTTCACCGGCCTTGATCAGTTCCTGGATGTGCTTGGTGTTGAGCAGCACCTCGACGGCGGCGGCGCGTTTGCCGTCGACGGTCTTGACCAGGCGCTGCGAAATCACCGCGCGCAGCGCAATCGACAGATCGGCTTCGAGGCTTTCGCGGGCATCGCGCGGGAAGAAGCCGATGATCCGGTTCAGCGCGTTGTAGCTGTTGTTGGCATGCAGCGTCGACATGCACAGGTGGCCGGTCTGCGCGAAGAGCAGCGCGCTCTCCAGCGTTTCGCGGTCGCGGATCTCGCCGACCATCAGCAGGTCGGGCGCCTCGCGCATGGCGCTGATCAGTGCCGCCTCGTAGCTGTGGGTGTCGACGCGGACCTCGCGCTGGTTGACGATGGATTTCTTGTGCTTGAAGGTGAATTCGATCGGGTCCTCGATGGTCAGGATGTGGCCGGTCTTCAGGGAATTGCGGTAGTCGATCATCGAGGCCATCGTCGTCGACTTGCCCGATCCGGTGGAGCCGACGATCAGGATCAGCCCGAGCTTCTCCATGATCACTTCCTTCAGGATCGGCGGCAGTCCGAGGGAGTCGATCGGCGGCACGTCCGGCTTGACGAAGCGGATGACCATTGCCACCGCGTTTTTCTGGCGGAAGATGTTGACCCGGAAGTTGCCCATTTCGCCGCCGCCCTGGGCGAAATTCATCTCGTGCTTGGCTTCAAACTCCTGGATCTGGGCAGGAGTCATCAGTTCGTAGCAGATCTTCTTGACCTGCTCGGGGTCGAGCGCCTGGCCGTTGATCGGCATCACGGTGCCGTTGATCTTGATCTGGATCGGCGCGCCGGCGGTGAAGAACATGTCCGACGCCTGCTTGTCAGCCATCAGTTTGAACAGTGGTGTGACGAACATGGTGCCTATCCCCCCCGTTATTCCCGTTATGCCCGGTGCGGGCGGCCGCGTTGCACGGCGGCCGGACCATTCTGCACAGTTTCGCCGGCCTCGCCAAGCATGCCGGCGTGCGCGCTCAATCGTCGCTGCGCAGCAGGTCGTTGATGCTGGTCTTGGCGCGGGTCTTGGCGTCGACGCGCTTGACGATCACGGCGCAATACAGATTGCACTTGCCGTCGGGGGAGGGCAGAGAACCGGACACCACCACCGACCCGGCGGGCACGCGGCCGTAGAGGATCCGGCCGCTGGCGCGGTCGTAAATCTTGGTGCTCTGGCCGATGAATACCCCCATCGACACCACCGAGCCTTCCTCGACCACGACGCCTTCCACGATTTCCGAGCGC
>JAHCAI010000015.1 GCA_019634975.1 Burkholderiales bacterium | reverse complement strand
GATACCGACGCCGCCGGAAAGATGCACGTTTTTGCCGATCTGGGCGCAGGAGCCGACGGTGGCCCAGGTGTCGACCATGGTGCCCTCGTCGACGTAGGCGCCGATGTTGACGTAGGAGGGCATCAGGATCACGTTTTTCGCGATGTAGGAGCCGCGGCGCGCGACGGCGGGCGGCACCACGCGGAAGCCGCCGGCGCGGAAGGCCGCGTCGTCGTAGTTCGCGAATTTCGGCGCGACCTTGTCGAAGTACTTGCTGGTGCCGTCCTGCATCACCGCGTTGTCCTGCAGGCGGAAGGACAGCAGCACGGCCTTCTTGGCCCATTCGTTGGTCTGCCACTGCCCCATTTTCTTTTCCGCGACCCGCAGCGTGCCGGCATCGAGCATGGCGATGGTGTCGTCCACGGCCTTGCGCACATCCGCCGGAGCCTTCGCAGGCGAGAGGTCGGCGCGGTTTTCCCACGCCTGTTCGATGGTGTTCTGCAATGTTTGCATCTCGATTTCCCGTGAACAGTTAAAGTGACTCTGCAAAGCGGCGCAGGCGGTGCGCGGCTTCCGTGCATTCCGCGGCGGAAGCGACCAGCGCGATGCGCACGCGGTTCACGCCGGGGTTGATGCCGCGCGCCTCGCGCGCAAGATAGCTGCCGGGCAGCACGCTGACGCCTTCCGCAGCATACAGCCGGCGGGTGAATTCGACGTCGTCGATCGGGGTCTGCAGCCACAGGTAGAACGCGGCATCCGGCCATTCTGCCGGCAGTGCCGGGTTCAGGATGCCGATCACCGACTCGAATTTCTCGCGGTACAGCGCGCGGTTGGCGACGACATGGGTTTCGTCCTGCCAGGCTGCGATGCTCGCGGCCTGCACCGGCGGACTCATCGCGCCGCCGTGGTAGGTGCGGTAGAGGTAGTACTTCTTCAGGATCGCCGCATCGCCGGCAACGAATCCCGAGCGCATGCCGGGCACGTTGGAGCGCTTGGACAGGCTGGAAAACACGACCAGGTTGCGGAAGTCGCTGCGTCCCAGCCGGACGGCGGCTTCGAGCGCGCCCAGCGGGGCCTTGCCTTCCTCGAAATAGATCTCGGAATAGCACTCGTCGGAGGCAATCACGCAGCCGTGGCGGTCAGCCTGCTCGAACAGCGCCTTCCAGTCGGCAAGCCCGAGAACCTTGCCGGTCGGATTGCCGGGCGAGCAGACAATCATCAGCTGGGCGCGGCGCCAGACGGTCTCCGGCAGCTGGGCGGTGTCGAAGGCAAAGCCGTTTTCCGGCAGGTTGTGGATGAATTGCGGCTCGGCGCCGGCGAGCAGCGCGGCGCCCTCATAGATCTGATAGAAGGGATTGGGGCAGATCACCGCCGGCCTGCCGCTGCTGCCGTCGACGACCGCCTGCACGAAGGAAAACAGCGCCTCGCGGCTGCCGTTGACCGGCAGCACCTGGCTTGCGGGATCCGGGGCGGCAATGCCGTAGCGCCTTGCAATCCACGCCGCTATCGCCTGGCGCAGGGCATCGGTGCCCAGCGTCGCCGGATAAACCGAGAGTCCGTCGAGATTGGCGACCAGGGCCTCGCGAATCAAGGCGGGCGTCGGATGCTTGGGTTCGCCGATGTACAGCGGCACCGGCTTGACGCCGGCGGGCGGCTGCTGTCCCGCGAGCAGCGCGGTCAGGCGCTGGAAGGGATAGCTCTGCAGCAGTTCGAGGCGGTGGTTCAAGGCGCCGGTCCGTTCAGCGGGTGGGCGCGGCAGGCTCGAGCAGCGGCATGTCCGGGATCTGCTGCGTCCTGAAACCGCGCTTGGCATGCTGCGCCGTGACCGTGGTGAATATGCCGCCGCGCACGTAGAAGCGCGCGGTCAGGCGCATCCAGCGCGGCCTTGTCGCGCGCACCAGGTCGTCGAGGATGCGGTTGGTCACCGCCTCATGGAACGCGCCTTCGTTGCGGAACGACCAGACATAGAGCTTGAGGCTTTTGAGCTCCACGCACAGGCGATCGGGCACGTAATCGAGCAGCAGCGTGGCGAAGTCGGGCTGCCCGGTTTTCGGGCACAGGCAGGTAAACTCCGGTATTTCCATGTGAATCCGGAAATCACGCGCGGGTGCCGGGTTGGCGAAGGTTTCCAGTTGTCGTGAGGGCTGCGTCGGCATGGGCGGGCGGTATCTTTACCGCGAGTCAATTCAGTTAAAATGCGCGCTGAATTCTACCCGTTTGGCCTCGCCTTACAACTTTTTCTTGGCAGAACAGCACCTTGCGTCTCAAGCAAATCAACCTCGCCGGTTTCAAGTCCTTCGTCGATCCCACGCACATCCCGGTTCCGGGGCAACTCGTCGGCGTGGTCGGTCCCAACGGCTGCGGCAAGTCCAACATCATTGATGCGGTGCGCTGGGTGCTGGGCGAGACTTCGGCGAAGCATCTGCGCGGCGCGACCATGCAGGATGTGCTGTTCAATGGATCGGGTGACCGCAAGCCGGTAAACCGGGCCAGCGTCGAGCTGGTATTCGACAACAGCCTCGGCAAGGCGGCAGGGCAATGGTCGAGTTATGCCGAAATCTCGGTCAAGCGCATGCTCGAGCGCGACGGCGACTCCTCGTATTACATCAACAACATCCATGTCCGCCGGCGCGATGTGGCGGACATATTCCTCGGCACCGGACTCGGCGCGCGCGCCTACGCGATCATCGAGCAGGGCATGATTTCGCGCGTCATCGAGGCCAAGCCGGAGGAGTTGCGGGTTTTCCTCGAGGAGGCCGCGGGCGTGTCGAAATACCGCGAACGCCGCCGCGAGACCGAGCTGCGGCTGCGCGACACCCGTGAGAACCTGGCGCGGGTGGAGGACATCCGCCAGGAGCTGGACAAGCAGCTCGCCCATCTGCAGGGACAGGCGGAGGTGGCCACGCGCTACCACGCGCTGCAGGCAGAGGTGACTTCGACCCAGCATCTGCTGTGGTTCGCGCGGCGCCAGGAATCCGTCGCCACGCGCAGCCGCCACGCGCGGGACATCGAGCGCCTGGGCAACGAGCTGGAGGCGGAGACTGCACGCCTGCGCGATGCCGAGCGCCGCCTCGAAGAGTTGCGCAACGGGCATTACCGTGCCGGCGATGCCGTGCACGCGGCGCAGGGCGCGCTGTACGAGACCAATGCCGAGATCGCGCGCCTCGAGCAGCAGATCGGGCATATCCGCGAGAACCGCAGCCGGGTGGAGCAGCAGATCGGAAGCCTGACCGGCCAGCTCGGGACGGCGGAGGCGCAGCTGGGGCAGGCGCAGGCCGGCCTCGCGCAGTGGCAGGAGGAGCAGGCGCAGGCGGAGCAGCGCATAGCCGGCTGCGAGTCGCGCATTGCGGAGGAGCGCGCGAAGCTGCCGCTGGCCGAGGACGCCTGGCGCGCGGCGAGCCTGCGGCGCGACGAACTGCAGCAGGCGATGGGGCAGGTGGAGCGGTCGCGCCAGGTCGAACAGACCAAGCTGGAGCACGCGGCGCGCGTGCTGGAGCGGCTTGCAGTGCGCAACGAACGGCTGCATGAAGAACAGAACGGCCTCGAGAAACCCGATACGGCTGCGCTGGAGGCGCTGCGTGCGCAGGCGGCGCAAGTCGATGCCGAACTCGCGGCGCGCCGCGAGGCGCTGGCTGCGCAGGAAGCGGAGCTGCCCGGGCTGGAGCAGGTGCTGGAGGCGCGTTCCGCCGAACTGGACCAGGCGATACAGGGCATCACCGCGCTCGAGGCGCGGGTCGAGGCGCTGCGCCAGTTGCAGGACCGGCTTGCGCACGGTTCCGGCATGGATGAATGGATTGCCTCGCGGGGCATGGCGGGGGCACAGCGCCTGTGGCAGGCCATCGCCATCGAAAACGGATACGAGGACGCGCTTGAGGCCGTTCTGCGCGAGCGCCTCAATGCGGTGATTCTCGACGGGCTCGATGCCTGCGGCAGCTGGGACATGCCGCCGGGCAAGCTGGCCATCGCGGAGGGCGGCAGCGGCGATGCCGATGCTCCGGCGCCCGTGCCGGCCGGCGCCGTGCCGCTGATCCGCTTCGTGACCTGCAGTGACGCGCGGCTGTCTGCCGCACTCGCCGACTGGCTGGGTGGCGCTTTTGTCATCGACGGCCTGTCCGCCGGTCTTGCGCTGCGGCGGCAACTGGGACCCGGCGCGGTGCTGGTGACCCGTGACGGGCGGCTGCTGACGCGGCACACGCTGACCTATCACGCGCCGGATTCGGAGCTTCATGGCGTCCTGTCCCGCCAGCGCGAGATCGAGTCTCTGGACGGCAAGGTGGCGGCGAAAAAATCCGCACTCGCGGCGCTGCAGTCGGCTGTGGATGGACAGGCTGCGCTGATTGCGGATGCCAAGGCGGCGCTGTCGCTGCTGCGTCAGGACGTCGCTGGACTCCAGCAGAAACACCATGCCCTGCAGGTCGAGAGCGTGCGCCTTGCCGAACAGACGCAGCGCCTGACACAGCGTGGAGAGCAGATCGCGGCGGAGCTTGCGGAAATCGCCGACCAGGTGATGTCCGAGGCCGCGCAGCGCGAGCAGGCCTCCGCAACCCTGGCACAGCTCGAGGAGCAGGCGGCCGGCCACGCCGGCGAACTCGAAGCGGCGCAGCTTCAGTTCCGGGATGCGCAGGCTGTGCTTGAGAGCCAGCGCAGGCAGCTCCAGGACGCCGAACGCGCGCTTCAGGAAGCCGGATTCCAGGGCAAAACGGCCGCGGCCAAGGTCGAGGAGGCCGGTCGTGCGATCGCCGCATCCGGCGAGGCGATCGAACGCCTGCGTGCGTCGCTCGCCGCCGAGCAGGAAGCGCTGGCGCGGCTGGACGAGTCGCCCTGGCAGAGCCAGCTGCAGATCTCGCTGTCGCTGCGCGGGACCAAGGAGCAGGCGCTGGCCGAGGCACGCGACCTGCTGGAATCGACCGAGGCCCGGCTGCGGGAGGTGGAACAGGAGCGGATGGCGGCCGAGCAGAAGCTGGAGCCCTTGCGCAACCGCATCGGTGAAGTGAAGCTGAAGGAGCACGAGGCGCGGATCAGCGAAGAGCAGTATTCACAGCAGCTGGCCGAAGCCGGCGCGGACGAGGCTGCGCTCGCCGTGCAGCTGGAAAAGGGCCAGCGCGCGAGCTCCCTGCAGTCGGAGATCAATCGCCTGAACGACGAGATCAAGTCGCTGGGCGCGGTCAACCTGGCGGCGCTGGAGGAACTCGAGGCCGCGCGCGAACGCAAGACCTACCTGGATGCGCAGTCGGAGGACCTGACCGCCGCGATGAACACGCTGGAGGATGCGATCCGCCGCATCGACCGCGAGACGCGGGAGCGCCTGCAGACCACCTTCGACGAGGTGAATGCGCATTTTTCGCGGATGTTCCCGGCGCTTTTCGGAGGCGGCAACGCCAAGCTGCTGCTGACCGGGGAGGAAATCCTCGACAGCGGCATCCAGGTCATCGCCCAGCCGCCAGGCAAGAAGAACAGCTCGATTCACCTGCTGTCGGGCGGGGAGAAGGCGCTTACCGCCATGGCGCTGGTGTTCTCGATATTCCAGCTCAATCCGGCGCCGTTCTGCATGCTCGACGAGGTCGATGCGCCTCTCGATGACCACAACACCGGCCGCTTTTGCGAGCTGGTCAGGAAAATGTCCGAGCAGTCGCAGTTCGTGTTCATCAGCCACAACAAGATCACAATGGAGATCGCCAACCAGCTGCTGGGGGTGACCATGCAGGAGCCCGGGGTTTCGCGCATCGTGGCGGTGGACATCGACGCGGCGATGAAGCTCACGGAGGAGGCGGCCTGAGGCCGAAGGGGCGGCGATGAGCGACCTGCAGATCGCGCTGGCGGCAATCGGACTGGTGGTGGTCGCCGGCGTCTATGCCTTCAACCTGTGGCAGGAGCGCAAGCTGCGCCAGAAACTGCAGAAGGCGTTCGAGGGCGAGCGCGCCGATGTGCTGCTCGGGACTGCGGAGACGGCTTCGGCCGGGAGCGTCGAACCGAAAATCGAGCCGAAGATCGAACCGAAGATCGGCGATGCCGCGGTTCCGTCCGGGGACGCGGGTGCGGCGGCCCTGGCCGGCGGTGCCGATCCGCTGACCGAGTTCATCGCGTCCGTCCGCGCGGAGCAGCCGGTGGGCGATGCCGCGCTGAGGGAGCTATTGTCGCGGCTGGCGACCTTCGGCAAGCCGGCACGCCTGCTGGGACGTGATGCTGCAGGTCCATGGAGGCTGCTGGATCGCGGCAGCCACGCCGGATGCCGCGAATTGCAGGCTGCGCTGCAGCTGGTCAATCGTTCGGGCCCGGTGCATGCACCCCAGCTCAACGGATTCTGCGATGCCCTGCGTGAATGGGCCTCGAAGCACGGCGCCGCAGTCGAACTCGGCGACACTGCCGCGGCACTGGAGGCTGCGCGGGAGCTCGATGCCTTCTGCGGAGAAATGGACGTGGCGATCGGTGTCAACGTGGTGGCGCACCCCGGGGCGGCATTTTCCGGCGAGCAGGTCGCCGCTGCGGCCGCGGCCGCGGGCTTCATCCTGGAGCCGGACGGCCTGTTCCACCTCCACGATGCGGCCGGCCACACGCTGTTCACGCTGGAGAACCACGAGCCCGAGCTCTTCGCGGAAGGGCGCCTTGCGGCGATGCAGACCGGCGGTCTGACACTGCTGCTGGATGTGCCGCGCATCGCCGACGGCGTCGCCGCGCTGGACCGCATGGCGCAGACCGGGGCGATGCTCGCCGAGACACTGGGTGGCCAGCTGGTCGATGACAACCGGACTCCGCTGCAGCAGGCGGGGCTCAAGCGCATCCGGCAGCAGCTGCAGGACATCCATGCCGCGATGGCGGCACGGGACATCGCGGCGGGAAGCCCGCGGGCGCTGCGCCTTTTTGCATGACCTCCGGCGCGCTGCGGGAGCGCGTTGCGCGCCTGCGCGAACAGCTGGAGCAGCACAATCACCGGTATTACGTCCTCGATGATCCGCTGATTTCCGACGCGGAATACGATGCGCTGTTCCGCGAACTGCAGCAGCTGGAGTCCGAACATCCCGAACTGTTCGCGGCGGATTCGCCGACGCAGCGCGTGGGCGCCGCGCCGCTGCCCGAGTTTGCGACGGTATTCCACCGCCAGCCGATGCTGTCGCTCAACAACGCCTTTGAAGACGGGGAAGTTGCGGCCTTCGACCGGCGGGTGCGCGAGGCCGTCGGCGCGGAGCACATCGAATACGCGGTGGAACCGAAGTTTGATGGTCTCGCCGTCAGCCTTGTCTACGAGGACGGGGTGCTGGCGCGCGGCGCCACCCGCGGCGATGGATACTCCGGCGAGGATGTCACGGCGAACCTGCGCACCATCCGCTCCATTCCCCTGCGGCTTTCCGGCAAGGCGGTGCCGCGTGTGCTCGAGGTCCGCGGCGAGGTGCTGATGCTGCGTTCAGACTTCGAGCAGCTCAACCGCCGGCAGGCGGAGCGCGGGGAGAAGACATTCGTCAATCCGCGCAATGCCGCAGCGGGTTCGCTGCGCCAGCTCGATTCGCGGATCACCGCCGCTCGGCGGCTGAGCTTCTTCGCCTACGGCCTGGGCGAGGTGGAACCCCGTCCGCAACTCGACAGTCAAACACAAGTACTTGATTTTATTGGTAAAAATGGTTTCAAGGTGGCGCGGGAGCGCGACCGGGTGCGCGGCATCCCGGGATTGCTGGGGTATTACCGCCGGATCGGCGAACTGCGCCCGGAACTGCCTTATGACATCGATGGCGTGGTTTACAAGGTCGACAGCCTTGCCTGGCAGCAGCAGCTGGGCTACGTGTCGCGCGCGCCGCGCTTTGCCGTGGCGCACAAGTTTCCCGCGGAAGAAGCAACCAGCGTCGTGCTCGGCATCGATGTCCAGGTCGGGCGCACCGGCGTGCTGACGCCGGTGGCGCGCCTGCAGCCGGTGTTCGTCGGCGGCGTCACGGTGACCAATGCCACGCTGCACAATCTCGACCAGGTGCGCGCCAAGGACGTGCACGAGGGCGATACCGTGGTCGTGCGGCGGGCCGGCGACGTGATTCCCGAAGTCGTGCGTGTCGTTGTCGACAAGCGTCCGGCGCAGGTCCGGCGTTTCGAAATGCCGGAGCAGTGTCCGGTATGCCAGTCGCGGGTGGAGCGCATCGAGAGCGAGGCAGCCTACCGCTGCACCGGCGGCCTCTATTGCCCGGCGCAGCGCAAGCAGGCGCTGCTGCATTTCGCCTCGCGGCGGGCCATGGACATAGAAGGACTGGGCGAGAAACTGGTGGACCAGCTTGTGGAGCGGGACATGGTGGCGACGCCGGCCGACCTTTACGATGGCGGGCGCCTGACGGCGGAGAAGCTCGCGGGCCTCGAGCGCATGGCGGCGAAGTCCGCCGAGAACCTGGTCACGGCGATCGACAGGAGCCGCCGCACCACGCTGGCACGGTTCATCTACGCGCTGGGCATCTACCATGTCGGGGAGGAAGTGGCGAAGATACTGGCACGCCACTTCGGCACGCTCGATGCGCTGCTGGCCGCGGACTGGGAAGAACTGATCGCGGAGAAGGAGCGCCTGCAGAAGGAGAACGTGAAGCGGCGCGCAAAGGGCATGCAGGAGGAGGAGCCGCTGCTCGCCGGCATCGGTCCCGAAATCATGCGCAGTGTTGCCAATTTTTTCGGGCAGGCTCACAACCTCGAGGTCATCGACCAGCTGGTCCGCCACGGCGTGAGCTTCGCGGCGGAGGAGCGGAGCGGGGGCGGCGTCCTTTCGGGCAAGACCCTGGTGCTCACCGGTACCCTGCCCGGCATGAGCCGTGATGAGGCCAAGGCGCGGATCGAAGCGGCAGGCGGCAAGGTCAGCGGCAGCGTATCGAAGAGGACGGATTACGTGGTCGCCGGCAGCGAGGCGGGCAGCAAGCTGGAAAAGGCCCGTGCGCTGGGTGTGCCGGTGATCGAAGAAAGCGGCCTGCTGGATCTTTTGCAATCCGGAGCGGAGAAATGACGTGGTGAAAAAAAACTCGATACGCAAGGCGGTGTTCCCGGTGGCGGGCCTCGGCACCCGATTTCTGCCGGCAACGAAAGCAAGCCCGAAGGAAATGCTGCCCGTGGTCGACAAGCCGCTGATCCAGTACGCGGTGGAGGAAGCGGTGGCGGCAGGTGTCACCGAGCTGATTTTCGTCACCGGGCGCGGCAAGCGGGCGATCGAGGACCACTTCGACCAGGCCGTGGAGCTTGAACTCGCACTGGAGAAGAGCGGCCGCAAGGCCTTGCTCGCCGAAGTTCGCGGCATATTGCCGAAAGGGGTCAGCTGCATGTTCGTGCGCCAGGCCCAGCCGCTGGGGCTCGGGCACGCGGTGCTGTGCGCGCAACCGGCGGTCGGCGATGAGCCTTTCGCGGTGCTGCTCGCGGACGACCTGATCGATGCGCGCGTTCCCGTGCTGGTGCAGATGGAAAAGCTGCACCGTGAGGAAGGGGCCTCGGTGATCGCCGTGCAGAAGGTTGCCCGCTCGGAAGTATCGCGTTACGGGGTGGTGGCCATCCCGCCGCGCTCGCGATCGCCGCATGCCATCAGCGGCATCGTCGAGAAGCCGCCGGCGGAACTGGCGCCGTCGCGGCTGGGCGTTGTCGGCCGTTACATCCTGAGCCCGCAAATATTCGGCGAGCTGTCGCGCTCAAGCGCCGGTGCCGGGGGCGAGATCCAGTTGACCGATGCCATTGCGCGGCTGCAGCGGCGGGAGACGGTGCTGGCCTGGGAATTCGCGGGTCGACGCTATGACTGCGGCACCAAGCTCGGCTATCTGGAAGCCAATGTCGAGCTTGCGGTGAAGCATCCGGAGGTTGGCGCGGGCTTTCGCCGTTACCTGCGCGGACGGACGCGTTCCGCCCGCTGAATGCGCGGGCCGTATATCATCGCGTGCTAATATTCCGTGCAGTGCAACCATCCCGCGAGGCGCAAACATGGCTAACAAGCTGATGATCATCATGGTCAACACCGACCCTTCCAACGGCTCCGAGCTCGGTGCGCCGTTCTTCCAGGCCACCGTGGCGGCAGCCATGGACTATGAAGTGGAAATGATACTGACCGCGCGCGCAGGCGAGCTGGCAAAGAAGGGCGTCGCGGAAAAGCTGTTCGTCAAGGAAGGTTCGCCGAAGAGCGTCTATGACTTCATCAAGGATGCGCACGAAGCCGGCGTGAGCTTCAAGGTTTGCACCCCGACCCTGGAGCTCTGGGGGGATGACCTGATTCCCGAAATTTCCGAGACCGTGGGCGGCGCCTACGTCATCGAGCAGGCGATGGACGATGACGTCGTGACCTTCACCTATTGAGCCGGTGCAGGCGGGGGCAATGCAGCGCACGCCGGACCTGCCTGAAGGCGCCGAGCAGCTGGTATCGCCCGACGAAGTCCGGCAAGCCCTGTTGCGCGTGGCCGGGGAGGTCGCTGCTCTGCTCGCCGGACGCCGGCCACTGGTGCTGGCGGTGATGCGCGGCGGCGTTGTGTTCGCAGGCCAGCTGCTGCCGCTGCTGCCTTTCCTGCTCGACTTCGATTACGTGGACGCGACCCGTTACGGCACGGAGACCCGCGGCGGCGAGCTGCGCTGGCGGGTGGACGTGCCGTCCTCGGCGCGCGGCCGCGTGGTGCTACTGGTGGACGATATTCTCGACGAGGGACACACGCTGGCAGCCATCCGCGAGCGCCTGCTGGCAGCCGGGGCGCTCGAGGTGCGCATCGCGGTTTTTGCGGACAAGCAGCTGCCGCGGAAGAAACCGCTGGCGGCGGATTTCGTTGGCGTGCAGGTTCCGGACCGCTATGTTTTCGGATACGGCATGGACCTGCGCGGCGCCTGGCGCAACCTGCCGGCGATCTACGCGCTGCCGCCGGGGAGATGCGCTTGACCCTGCTCGGCATCATCGGCGGCAGCGGACTGGATCGTCTCGACGGTCTCGAGGGATTGCGCCGGGAGCGGGTCAGCACGCCTTACGGCGAGCCGTCGTCTGCGCTGAGCTTCGGCAGGCTGGGCGGGACGGAAGTGGCATTCCTTGCGCGCCATGGCGATGGGCATTCCCTGGCTCCGCACCGGATCAATTACCGGGCGAATATCAGGGCGCTGCACGACTGCGGGGTGCGCGATGTCGTCGCCGTGGCCACGGTCGGCGGCATCCGCGAAGGCCTTGCACCGGGCATGCTGGTGGTGCCGGACCAGATCATTGACTACACCCATGGCCGCGAATCCACGTTTTTCGACGGCGTCGCGCAACCGCTGGAGCATGTCGACTTCACGCAGCCGTTCTGCGCATCCATGCGCGCCGCGCTGCTGCGTGCCGGTGCTGCGGCCGGGGAGCGCCCCTGCGACGGCGGTGTCTACGGGGCGACACAGGGGCCGCGCCTGGAGACCGCGGCCGAGATCCGCCGCATGGCGCGCGATGGCGCCGACCTGGTCGGCATGACCGGCATGCCGGAGGCGGTGCTGGCGAGGGAGATGGGGCTTTGCTACGCGATGCTGGCGGTGGTGGTCAATGCCGCTGCCGGCACCGGCGACAACCTCAACGGCGTCGCCATCGGGGAGATCAGGGCGGTGTCCTCCGCAGCGATGAAAAGGGTGGTCGCGATGCTGGGAATGCTGGCGCAGAGCCATGGCCGTTAGGACGGTCCTGCGGATGGGTGATCCTCGGCTGCTGCAGGTGGCGCGTCCTGTCGAGCATTTCGGCACCCCCGAACTGCGCGAACTGATCGCCGACATGGAGGACACCATGCGCGCGCTGAACGGCGCCGGACTCGCGGCGCCGCAAATCGGCGTGGGCCTGAGGGTGGTGATTTTCGGTCTGATATCCAATCCGCGCTATCCCGGTGCCGAGCCGGTGCCCCAGACCGTGTTGATCAATCCCCGGCTGACGTTTCTTGACGCAGAGACGGAAGACGGCTGGGAAGGATGCCTTTCGGTGCCGGGGATGCGCGGGCTGGTGCCGCGCAGCCTGAGGTTGCGCTATTCGGGATTCGATGCGGAGGGCAATCCCATCGAGCGCAGTGTCGAGGGCTTCCATGCGCGGGTGGTGCAGCATGAATGCGATCACCTCGACGGCATCCTTTACCCGATGCGTATCCGCGATCTGCGCAACTTCGGGTTTTCCGATGCGCTGTTTCCCGGGGATTTTCCCGGGGAGGACTGAGTGAAACGCCGCGCGGCTACTTGACGCGCAGCTGCTCCAGCAGTTCGCTCTCGAAGCGCACCGTGGTTTTCGGGTTGTTCAGCGCTTCGCCGCTGATCACGAAGCTGTCCTCGGCGCGTGCGCCCAGGGTGTTGATTTTTGCCGAGTGCAGGCTGATGCCGAATGCGGTCAGCGTGCGGGAAATGCGCGACAGCAGGCCGGGCCTGTCGCCGGCAACGATGGACAGCACGCGGTAGTGTCCGCGCTCATCGGCCTGGATGCTGACCTCCGGGGTTATCGGGAAGTGGCGCAGCTGGCGGCCCAGGCGCGGCTTGCCGAGCGGTGGCAGCGGTGCCTTGACCGAAAGTTTCTCGGCCAGCTCGTATTCGATGTAGCTGATCAGGTCGCGGTAGCCGGGCTGGCGGTTCGAGCTGTCCTGGACGTGGAATGTGTCGAGCGCGTAGCCGTGGCGGGTGGTATGGATGCGGGCTTCGAAGATGTCGAAGCTGATGCCCTCGAAAAAGCTGCAGATGCGTGAAAACAGCTCCTCCTGGTCGGCGACATAGACCAGCACCTGCAGGCCTTCACCGATCGGCGAAAGGCGTGCCTTGACCACCGGCGTTGCCGAGTTGACTCGGCGATGCAGGTGGCGGGTATGCCAGGCGATTTCCTGTGCCTCGTGACGCAGGAAATACGCCGTGTCCAGCTGTTTCCACAACTCGCTGTAATCGGACTCGGGGATTGCATAAAGGCGCAGGCGTGCCCTGGCGTCCTCCTGGCGCGCGTGCTGCCCGTCCTGGCGTTCGCTGCGCTCCCCGGTCAGCAGTCCGCGGGTGGCGTGGAACAGGTCCTCCAGCAGCTTGGCCTTCCAGGCATTCCAGACTTTCGGGCTGGTGCCGCGGATGTCAGCGACCGTCAGCAGGTAGAGCGCGACCAGCCGGCGTTCGTTGCCGACGCGTTGCGCAAAAGCGCGCACCGTCTCCGGATCGGAGAGGTCCTGCTTCTGCGCGGTGGCGGACATCACCAGGTGCTGTTCGACCAGCCATGCCACGAGCTCGGCATCAGCGGTTGCCAGGCCGTGGGTCCTGCAGAAGCGCAGGGCGTCCACCCTGCCCAGTTCGGAGTGATCTCCGCCCCTGCCCTTGGCAATGTCATGAAACAGGCCGGCGAGGTAGAGCAGCTCGGGTTTGTCGAACTCGCTCATCAGGCGGCTGCACAGCGGAAACTCATGGGCCAGTTCGGGAACCGCGAAACGGCGCAGGTTGCGCACGACCTTGAGGATGTGCTCGTCCACGGTATATACGTGATAGAGGTCGTGCTGCATCTGGCCGGTGACCCGCCCGAATGCCGGGATGTAGCGGCCGAGGATGTCGAACTGGTGCATGCGCCTCAGTTCACGGATCATCCGATCCGGGCTGCGCAGGATGTCGAGGAACAGGGCGCGCATTCGCGGATCACGGCGTGTCGCCGGGTTGATGCGGCGCCGCGCGCGCCACAGCGCACGCAGGGTCACGGCACCGATACCCCTGATTTCGGCATGCCGCTGCAGAAGCGAGAACGCCTCCAGGATCGTGCAGGGATCACGCTCGAAGATGGTCTCGTCCGGCGCGGAAAGCAGTTCGCCACGCACCTCGAACCGCGGGTTCAGCGGGATGGCCCGGCTCGGGTTGGACGGCGGCGAAATCCGCAATGCGAGGTTCTGCAGCAGGATGGTGTTGAGCTGGGACACCGATTTTGCGGTCTGGTAGTAGCGCTGCATCAGGCGCTCGCTTGCGCGCCGACCGCCGCGGTTGGCGAAGCCGAGCTGCGTGGCCAGCGCGGTCTGGTGGTCGAACAGCAGGCGGTCTTCGCGGCGCCCGGCAAGGTAATGCAGGCGGATGCGCAGGATCTCCAGTGTCCGCTCGTGCCGGCTGATTGCGAGCGCTTCTTCCCTTGTGATGAAGCCGCGGCGGGCCAGTTCCAGCCAGGTCCGGCCCAGATCCGCCGCGCGAGAAATCCACAGTATGGCGTTCAGGTCGCGCAGGCCGCCCGGGCTTTCCTTGAGGTTGGGTTCGAGGTTTGTCGCCTGATGGCGCGAGTGCCGCTCCTGCTGTTCGATGCGCTTGGCGCGCAGGAATGCGGCGGGGTCCATGGATTTGTGCAGCCGCCGGACGAATTTCCGGTAGAGCTCGCGGTCGCCGCACAGCAGCCGTGATTCCAGCAGGTTGGTTTGCACGGTCACGTCGTCCGCGGCGACTTCGAAACATTGTTCCAGCGTGCGCACGCTGTGGCCGACGTCAAGGCCGATGTCCCAGAACGCGCCGACGAGCAGTTCGAGCTTTCCCTGCAATACCTCGTCGGGCGCCGCCGGCAGAAGGATCAGGATGTCCACATCGGAATGCGGAAACAGCTGTCCGCGGCCGTAGCCGCCGACGGCAAGCAGTGCGGCGCTGCCGGGCATGTCACGCGCCTTCCAGGCAAGGCGCAGGTGACGGTCGGTCAGCAGCGCCAGCCGTTGCAGCAGTTCCCGCCCCAGATCTCCCGCCTCGAACCGCCTCTGCAGCTCGGCGCGCTCTTCCGACAGCGCGGCGCGTTGCCCGCTGGAATCTACGTTGCGGCGGACGCTGGCGGTTCCGGTCTGCATGCGCTGATGCCGTGGGGGAATCTCAGGCCGGCGGCGCCGGCATTCCGGCCGATACCGTGAGAACCTCGTAGCCGTCTTCTGTCACCAGCACGGTGTGTTCCCATTGTGCGGAGAGGCTGTGATCCTTGGTGACAATGGTCCACCCGTCCGCCATCTGGCGGATGTCCGGCTTGCCGGCGTTGATCATCGGTTCCACGGTGAAGGTCATTCCGGGCTCAAGCCGCAAACCGGTGCCCGGCCTGCCGTAGTGCAGGATCTGCGGTTCTTCATGGAAGTTCCTGCCGATGCCGTGACCGCAGAACTCGCGCACGACGCTGCAACCCTGCTGTTCGGCATGCGTCTGGATGGCATGTCCGATATCGCCCAGGGTGTTTCCAGGTTTCACTGCGCGTATGCCGCGCCACATGCAGTCATGGGTCAGGTCGACCAGGCGTCGCGCCTGTATCGAGGGCTGTCCGACGAAAAACATGCGGCTGGTATCGCCGTGAAAGCCGTCCTTGATGACCGTGATGTCGATATTGATTATGTCGCCATGGCGCAGTTTCTTCTCGCCCGGGACGCCATGGCAGACCACATGATTGACCGAGGTGCAGATTGATTTCGGATACGGCGAATAGCCGGGCGGGGTGTAATTGAGCGGGGCGGGGATGGTGCGCTGCACATCGACCATGTAATCGTGGCACAGGCGGTCCAGTTCGCCGGTGGTGATGCCCGGCTTGACATGCGGGGCGATGAAATCCAGGACCTCGGCAGCCAGACGGCCGGCGACCCGCATCCTTTCGATTTCTTCGCGGTTTTTCAGTTCTACGGCCATTGCGGGGAGGGCACTGCGCGGAAGACGGCAGTGCAGCAGCTTGCGTTGTTGCGGAGAGCGGCGATTCTAACAGGTTGTAACCATTAGAAAAATTCGGATTCTGCAGCCATTCCGTGTCGGTCCGCAGCGGATCCCGCAAGGAGGGCAATCAGCTTGAGGGGGCTGTTCTTTGCGTGTTAAAATAACGAGTTACCTCGATACTCGATATTTTGTATTTTGCGTTCCTGTCCCGGCGGTTTACGGGCAGCGGGGTGGCAGAGCAGCAAACCCACACACCTGCCGTCGTTAAGGGTGCCCGGATTTCCGGGTCGCAAAGGCGGGTGGCGGATTCAACCCTAACTCGGAGATTCGGAAATCATGTCAGTCACCATGCGTGAAATGCTGGAAGCCGGCGTCCATTTCGGCCACCAGACGCGTTACTGGAACCCGAAAATGGCGCCGTACATTTTCGGGCATCGCAACAAGATCCACATAGTCAACCTCGAAAAGACGATGGCCATGTACCAGGAGGCCGTCAAATTCGTGCGCCAGCTGGCCTCGAACAAGGGCACAATCCTGTTCGTCGGCACCAAGCGCCAGGCGCGCGATATCGTGCGCGAGGAGGCGCAGCGCTGCGGATCCCCCTATGTCGATTACCGTTGGCTGGGCGGCATGCTGACCAACTACAAGACCGTGAAGGGTTCGATCCAGCGCCTGAAGGACATGATGGCCATGCGCGAGGATGGCTCCTTCGAAAAGCTGTCGAAGAAGGAGGCGCTGCAGTATGAGCGCGAGATTGCCAAGCTTGAGCGCAGCCTCGGCGGCATCAAGGACATGACCAGCCTGCCCGACGCGCTGTTCGTGATCGACGTGGGTTACCAGAAGGGTGCCATTTCGGAAGCCAAAAAACTGGGCATTCCGGTCATCGGTGTCGTCGACACCAATCACTCCCCCGAGGGCGTCGATTACCTCATCCCGGGCAACGATGACTCCAGCCGTGCGATCAAGCTCTATGCGCGCGGAATGGCGGACGCGGTGCTCGAAGGCCGCAGCAACAGCATCAAGGAGATCGTCAGCGGCGGTTCCGACGAATTCGTCGAAGTCGAGGAATCCGAAGCTGCGGCATCCTGAAGCGGCTCCACGGTACAACAAGGGGCTGCACGGCCCCTTTTTTTTAAATTGGCGTAAGAGGAATTGCAGCAATGGCGGAAATAACGGCGGGCATGGTGCGGGAACTGCGTGAAAAAACCGATGCCCCGATGATGGAGTGCAAGAAGGCGCTCACCGAGGCCGGCGGAGACCTGGGCAAGGCCGAGGAAATCCTGCGGGTGAAGCTCGGCAACAAGGCGAGCAAGGCGGCATCCCGGGTGGCCGCGGAAGGCGTTGTCGCGACTCATGTGGCCGGCGACGGCAAGCTGGGTGCCATCATCGAGGTCAACTGCGAGACCGATTTCGTGGCCAAGAATGAGGATTTCCTCTCTTTTGCCGCTGCCCTGGCGCGCCTGGTTGCCGAGCGGAAGCCGGCAGACGTGGCTGCATTGTCGGCCTTGCCGATGGATGGCGTGTCGGTGGAGGAGCGGCGCAAGGCGCTGGTCGGCAAGATCGGTGAAAACCTGTCGATCCGCCGCTTCGAGCGCATTGAAGCCAAAGGCAGGCTCGCCTGCTATGTGCATGGCGGCGCGAAAATCGGCGTGATGGTGGACATTTCCGGCGGGGATGATGCGCTGGGCAAGGACATCGCGATGCACATCGCTGCGAGCAAGCCGAAGGCGCTGGATGTTTCGGGAGTGCCGGCCGAGGCGATCGAAACCGAGCGCCGGGTTGCGGCCGAAAAGGCTGCGGAAGATGCGGCCAAATCCGGCAAGACTATTCCTCCGGAAATCATGGCAAAGCGGGTCGAGGGTTCGGTGCAGAAATTCCTCAAGGAGGTGACGCTTCTCGGCCAGTTGTTCGTCAAGAACGACAAACAGACCATCGAGCAGTTGCTGAAGTCCTCGAATGCCAGCGTCGCGCGTTTCGAGCTTTACGTGGTGGGTGAGGGGATCGAGAAGAAGAAAGATGATTTTGCTGCCGAGGTGATGGCGCAGGTGGGGCAGGCGAAGCAAAAATAACAAATAAAACAAAGGGTTATAAATGTCCACATCTCCGGCCTACAAGCGCATCCTGCTCAAGCTGAGTGGTGAGGCGCTGATGGGCGATGACAGTTATGGCATCAACCGTGACACCATAGACCGCATCGTTTCCGAGATCGCGGAAGTCGTCCGCCTCGGCGTCGAGGTGGCCGTGGTCATCGGCGGCGGCAACATTTTCCGCGGTGTGGCGCCCGGTGCGGCACACATGGACCGCGCGACGGCTGACTACATGGGCATGCTGGCGACGGTGATGAACGCGCTGGCCATCCAGGATGCCATGCGCCAGGTCGGCCTGCTGAGCAGGGTGCAGTCCGCGCTCAACATCGAACAGGTCGTGGAGCCGTACATCCGCGGCAAGGCGATGCGCTACCTCGAGGAGGGCAAGGTCGTCATTTTTGCCGCCGGAACCGGCAATCCGTTTTTCACCACGGACACTGCGGCGGCATTGCGGGGCATGGAAATGAACGTCGACCTGGTGCTCAAGGCAACCAAGGTCGACGGGGTATACACCGACGATCCGAAGACCCACCCGGAGGCAATGCGTTACCAGCGCCTGGCCTTCGACGAGGCGATCATCAAGAACCTGAAGGTGATGGACGCGACGGCGCTGACGCTCTGCCGCGACCAGAAACTGCCGATCAATGTCTTCAGCATTTTCAAGCCGCAGGCGCTGAAACGGGTGGTGATGGGCGAGGACGAGGGTACGATGGTTCATGTCTGACTGGAGGCGGCGATGATTGCTGATGTGAAAAAGAACGCTGAGCAGAAGATGAAGAAAACGGTCGAGGCGCTCAAGATCGACCTCGGAAAAATCCGGACCGGCCGTGCACACACCGGGCTGCTCGACCACGTCATGGTGGATTACTACGGAAATCCGACGCCGCTGCCGCAGGTGGCCAACGTGACCCTGCTGGATGGGCGCACGATCGGCGTCAGTCCCTGGGAGAAGAAAATGGTCACCGCGGTCGAGAAGGCGATCCGTGATTCCGACCTTGGTCTCAATCCCGCGACCCAGGGCGATATCGTCAGGGTACCTATGCCGGCGCTCACCGAAGAGCGGCGCAAGGACCTGATCAAGGTGGTGCGACACGAGGGCGAAAACGCGCGGGTTGCCGTGCGCAACATCCGCCGCGACGCCAACAACCAGCTCAAGGACCTTCTGAAGAAAAAGGCAGTCGCGGAGGACGAGGAGCGGCGTGCGCAGGACGATATCCAGAAGCTGACCGACCGCTCGATCGCTGAAATCGACAAGGCGCTGGAGGTCAAGGAAGCCGACCTCATGGCGATCTGAAGCGCCGGCGACGTGTCGAGCTCAACGCAGACGGTACCCGAGGTCGCCGACGTTCCGCGCCACATTGCCATCATCATGGACGGCAATGGACGCTGGGCCAAGAGGCGTTTCCTGCCGCGCGTGGCGGGTCATCGCCGTGGCGTGGAGGCGGTGCGCAGAACGGTGCAGGCCTGTGCCGAGCGTGGCGTTGGCGCGCTGACGCTTTTTGCCTTCAGCAGCGAGAACTGGAGGCGTCCTCCCGAGGAGGTGTCCCTGCTGATGCAGCTTTTCGTCAGCGCTCTGCAGCATGAAGTCGAACGACTGCATCGCAATGGTGTCCGCTTCCGCGTCATAGGCGACCTGTCCCGTTTCGACCCGCTGCTGACTTCGTTGATTGACGATGCGCAGCGCCTGACGGCCGGCAACCACGGACTCGTGCTGACGGTGGCAGCCAATTACGGCGGACGCTGGGACATCATGCAGGCGGTGAACCGCCTGCGGCATGCCGCCGCCGGTCGCAACGAGCCGTGGACCGAGGATGACCTGTTGCGTCACCTCTCGCTCGGCGATCTGCCGGAACCCGACCTGTTCATCCGCACCGGCGGGGAGCAGCGCATCAGCAATTTCCTGCTCTGGCAGCTGGCGTACACCGAGCTGTATTTCACGGACACCCTGTGGCCTGATTTCGACCCGGCGGCGCTCGATGAGGCCATCACCTCGTACCGTCGCCGCGAACGCCGCTTCGGGCGCACCAGCGAACAGCTGTCTGCGGTGTCTCCGGTGCGCGGCGCCTCGGGCTGACACCGACGCGCCGCCCCGATCAGCGATGCTGCGCGCACGAGTCGCCACGGTTGCCGTCCTGCTGCCGCTTTTTGTCGGAGGCATGTTTTTCCTCGGGCAGATCTGGTGGGCCCTGCTGCTGCTGCCGCTGCTGCTGGCCGGCGGCCGGGAGTGGGCTGCACTGGCCGGCTTCAGCCGGAACGGCAATCTGGCCTACTGCGGCATTCTTGCGGCATCCGCGGCCGTCCTGCTGTGGGGCGGGGAACTGCACCGCAGCCAGCAAGCACTGGATGCCGCGATTTTCGGCATTGCCGTTGCATTCTGGTTTCTGCTCGCTCCGCTCTGGCTGTGGCGGGGTTGGCGCCTGCGCGACCCGCTTTTCCTCGGGCTGACCGGCTGGATATTGGTCGTTCCGACCTGGCTCGCGCTGGTTCGCTTGCAGCAGTGGCCCTGGGTTCTGCTGGCTGTTTTGGGCGTGGTCTGGGTGGCGGACAGTGCGGCGTATTTTGCCGGTCATTTCTGGGGACGGCGCAAGCTCGCACCGTCAATAAGCCCCGGCAAAACCTGGGAGGGCGTTGCCGGCGCCGCGATCGGGGTCGCGGTGTATCATGCACTGGTGTGGAAACTGGGATTCTCCGTAATAGCGCCGCAGTCAGCAGGGGCAGCGGCGCTGCTGGTCGCCGTTCTGCTGCCGCTGAGCATTATTGGTGACCTCTTTGAGTCCTGGATCAAGCGCCAGGCGGGTGTCAAGGACAGCGGCAACTTGTTGCCCGGCCATGGCGGCGTGCTGGATCGCATCGATGCGCTGACGGCAACGCTGCCTTTGGCGGCACTGGCGGTGCCTTGGCTGCTTCTGCGGACCTGACGACATGGAATATCTGACCATCCTCGGATCGACGGGCAGCATAGGCGTGAGCACCCTTGACGTGGTCGCGCGGCATCCTCAGCGGTTCCGGGTGGCCGCGCTCACCGCGCGCTCGCAGGTCGATCTGCTTTACCGGCAGTGCTGCCGGTTCGAGCCGAAATACGCGGTTTTGCTGGACGACTGCGCGGCTGAAGGCCTCCAGGCGCGGTTGCGGGCGGCCGGCGTGCATACACGGGTGTTGAGCGGAACATCCGCCCTCGAGGACGTGGCTGCCCTTTCCGAGGCCGGCATCGTGGTTGCGGCAATCGTGGGCATTGCGGGATTGCGTGCCACCCTGGCTGCGGCCCGGGCCGGCAAGAAAATCCTGCTCGCCAACAAGGAATCCCTGGTCACGGCCGGAGCCCTGTTCATGTCGGCGGTGCAGGCCAGCGGTGCCCGGCTGCTGCCGATCGACAGCGAACACAATGCGATCTTCCAGTCGATGCCAGCCTCCGGAGCGGGTTCGCTTGCGGACCGCGGAGTCCGGCGGATCCTGCTCACCGCATCCGGAGGGCCTTTCCGGACCTTGCCGGCGGCGCGGCTGGCCGCGGTGACCCCGGAGGAGGCGGTTGCCCATCCCAACTGGGTCATGGGGCGCAAGATCTCGGTGGATTCCGCGACCATGATGAACAAGGGGCTCGAAGTCATCGAAGCGCACTGGCTGTTTGCGGCGCCACCCGATGTCATCGAGGTTGTGATCCATCCGCAAAGCGTCGTGCATTCGCTGGTGGAATACTGCGACGGTTCGGTGATTGCCCAGCTGGGCAATCCGGACATGCGCACGCCGATCGCACATGCGCTGGGTTATCCGCAGCGCATTGTATCGGGCGCGGATTTTCTGGACCTGGCCCGTGTCGGCAACCTCAGCTTCGAGGCGCCCGATCTCGCGCGCTTTCCCTGCCTGCGCTTGGCCTACGACGCGTTGCGGACGGGGGAGTCTTCGGTGGTCGGGCTGAATGCCGCAAATGAAGTGGCGGTTGCCGAGTTCCTGGACCGCCGGATTGCTTATACCGACATACCGGGAGTGATTGAACGCGTGCTGGAAAGGATGCCGGCGCGTCCGGTGGATTCGATTGACGACGTGGAGCGGATCGACCGCGATGCGCGGGCGCTGGCGCAGGATGCCTGCGCCGGCGACGTCGCCGTGCGTTCGGCCCGTGCCGGCTGAGGGATCGTATGCTGACCGTGATTGCCTTTGTCGTCGCACTCAGCCTGCTGGTTGTCGTGCACGAGTTCGGACATTACTGGGTGGCCCGCCGCTGCGGGGTGAAGGTTCTGCGTTTTTCGGTCGGATTCGGCAAGCCGTTGTGGTCAAGGATCATGGGGAGCGACGGCACTGAATGGGTCGTTGCGGCGATTCCGCTGGGCGGGTACGTCAAGATGCTTGACGAGCGGGAAGGCGATGTGCCCGCAAACGAGCGGCATCGCGCATTCAACCGCAAGTCGGTGTGGCAGCGCTTTGCGATAGTGCTCGCAGGCCCGGCGGCCAATTTTGCAGCTGCAGTCGCATTGTATTGGGCGCTCTTCGTGTACGGCATTCCGGGGCTGATCCCGGTGGTTGCGCCGCCGCCGGCGGGTACCGTCGCGGCACAGGCTGGTTTCGCGGGTGGGGAGACGATTATCGCTGTTGACGGAGCCCGGGTGAAAACCTGGCAGGATTTCCGCTGGGTGATGTTGCAGAAGGCGCTTGACCGCGAGGCGGTCGCGATCGAGTTGCAGGAGGTGCAGGGCGGGGCGGTGGTGCGCAGGCTAGGTTTTGACAGCCTCGCGGCCAGCGACATCGAAGGTGACGTGCTCGGAGCGCTGGGCCTGTCGCGCCAGCGTCTGGTACTGCCGCCGGTCATCGGTGAGGTCGCGCGGGACGGCGCGGCCGCGAAGGCCGGTCTCCGCGGGGGCGATCGCATCATCTCGATCAACGGCGAGCGCCATGAGACCTGGGATGCCGTCGTGCAGGTGGTTCGCGCATCGGCCGGCCGTTCCCTGCAGTTCCGCATCCAGCGCGGCGATGTGGACCTTCCGCCACTTGTGGTCACTCCCGACTTGATCGAGGAGGGGGGCGTGCGTTTCGGCCGCATCGGCGCCTCGCCGCGGATGGACCCGGAATTGATGAAGGGCATGATTGCCGATGTCAGTTACGGGCCCATTGAAAGCGTGTGGAAGGCGGTCGTCAAAACCTGGGAGACGGCGCTGTTCAGCCTGCGCATGCTGGGCAAGATGGTAACCGGCGAGGTATCCGTCAAGAACCTCAGCGGGCCCATCACGATCGCTGACTACGCGGGCCAGTCCGCGCAGAACGGCTGGATTTCCTACTTGCTGTTCCTGGCGCTGATCAGCATCAGCCTCGGCGTGCTGAACCTGCTGCCTATCCCGTTATTGGACGGCGGGCACTTGATGTATTATTCGGCCGAGATTCTCACCGGCAAGCCGGTGCCCGACAAGGTCATGGAGGTCGGCCAGCAGATCGGCATGACGCTGCTGTTTGCCCTGATGGCCTTTGCGCTGTACAACGACATCAATCGCCTGATCGGCAGTTAAAAATGGCATCTCCGCGCCGGCTACTCGCTTTTCTTGCGTTTCTTGCAACACCTGCGCTCGCGATCGAGCCTTTCGTCATCAAGGATATCCGGGTCGAGGGCATACAGCGGATCGAGGCCGGAACCGTGTTCAGCTACCTTCCGGTCAAGGTCGGCGAGACCATGACCGACGAAAAGGCTGCGCAGGCCATACGAGCGCTCTTCGGCACCGGCTTTTTCAAGGATGTCTCGATCGAGGCCGACGGCAACGTGCTGGTTGTGGCCTTGCAGGAGCGCCCGTCGATCGCACAGGTTGATTTCGTCGGGGTCAAGGAGTTCGACAAGGATGCGCTGATCAAGAGCCTGCGCCAGATCGGTCTCGGTGACGGACGCATCTTCGACCGCTCGCTGCTGGACCGCGCGGAGCAAGAGCTCAAGCGCCAGTATCTCAGCAGGGGACGTTACGCCGTGACCGTGACCACGACGGTGACGCCGCTGGAACGCAACCGGGTCGCCATCAATTTCGGCGTTGATGAGGGTGATGTTGCGAGGATCCGCCAGATCAGCATCATCGGCGCCAAGTCCTTCCGCGAGAAGGATCTTGTGGATCTTTTTGTGCTGCGTACGCCCGGCTGGATGACCTGGTGGAGCAAACATGACCAGTACTCGCGGCAGATGTTGTCCGCCGACCTGGAAACGCTGCGTTCCCATTACCTCGACCGGGGCTATCTGGAGTTCAGCATCGACTCCACGCAGGTGACAATATCGCCCGACAAGAAGGACATTTTCATCAGCGTCAGCATCACCGAGGGCCCGAAATACACGGTGTCCGATGTCAAGGTTGCCGGCGAGATGCTGCTGCCGGAAGCGGAAATCCGCAAACTGATCACGGTGAAGCCGGGGGAAACCTATTCCCGCACCCGCATCGCCGAGTCGACCAAGAACATCAGCGACCGCCTGGGCAACGACGGCTATGCCTTCGCCAACGTCAATGCCGCGCCGGATCTCGACCGCAGCAAGAACCAGGCATCCTTCACCTTTTTCATTGACCCGGGTCGCAGGGTGTATGTGCGCCGCATCAACATTGCCGGGAACAACCGCACGCGGGACGAGGTCATACGCCGTGAAATGCGCCAGCTCGAAGGCGGCTGGTATTCCGGCGAGCAGATCAATCTGTCGCGCACCCGCGTCGACCGCCTCGGCTATTTCACTGAAGTCAATGTTGAAACGCCGTCGGTGACCGGAACCACGGACCAGGTTGATGTGAATCTCTCGGTGGTGGAAAAGCCGACCGGCAACATCTTGCTTGGTGCGGGCTTCGGCAGTGGCGAGGGCGTGACGCTCTCGGGAGCCGTGTCGCAGCAGAACATATTCGGCTCGGGAAAATTCGTCGGGCTTCAGTTGAATACAGGAAGAGTCAACTCGGTTTACGCCTTGTCGTACACCGATCCGTATTTCACGATCGACGGCGTCAGTCAGGGTTTCGACATCTACTCACGGGAAATCGAGGCTTTCCAAGGCGGACTGGGACGCTATGCTGCCAAGTCGAACGGCGCAGGTATCCGTTTCGGGGTTCCGGTCACCGAGTTGGACACCATCAACTACGGTCTGGCCTACGAGGAAACCAAGGTCACGACTTTCAACGACAGTCCGCTGTTCTACCTTGATTATGTTACGACGTTTGGCAGGCAGACCGATGCTGTCATTGCCAGCGCCGGCTGGGTGCGCGACGGGAGGGACAGCCTGATTTATCCGACCAAGGGCGTGATGCAGCGTGCCAGCGGGGAAGTCGCGGTTCCCGGCGGATCGCTGCGGTATTACAAGGCAAATTACCAGTATCAGCGTTATATTCCCCTGACGCGCCATTACACCCTGATGCTGAACGGGGAGGTCGGTTATGGCGACGGCCTTGACGACAAGCCGTTGCCGTTTTTCAAGAACTTTTTTGCGGGCGGTGTAAACTCCGTGCGCGGCTTTCGTTCTGGAACCATCGGTCCGAAGGACCAGAACGGCGATCCGCGGGGGGGCAGCCACAGGATTCTGGGCAACGCGGAGTTCCTGTTCCCGTTCCCCGGTTTGCAGAATGACAAATCGGTGCGCTTGAGCGGCTTTGTCGATGCGGGCATGGTTTCGGAGAAGTTTGACGGCGGCGCGTTCCGCTACTCGACCGGCCTGGCGCTGTTCTGGTCATCGCCGTTCGGACCGCTTAAGCTCAGCATTGCCATGCCGCTGAACGCGGCCAGCAATGACCGCAAGCAGGCGTTCCAGTTCACGTTTGGCGGCGCATTCTAGGAAAACAGATGGCGCCAGGAAGCATGAAGGAGAGCATGTTGAAGAAATCATTGATTTGGGGGCTAGCCGGGCTGACGATGCTTTGCGCAGGGACATTTGCATCCGCTGCCGAGCTCAAGATCGGTTTCATCGACCAGGAGCGCATCACGCGGGAAAGTGCGCCTGCCGAGCGGGCGAGCAAGCAGCTGGAGAAGGAGTTTGCGCCGCGCGCCCAGGAGCTGCAGCGGCGTGAGGCGCAGATCAAGTCGCTGCAGGGCCAGCTGGAACGGGATGCGATGACGCTGAGCGAGAGCGATCGCCGTGCCAAGGAGCAGGAACTCGGCCGGCTGTCGCTGGACTTCCAGCGCATGCAGCGGGAATACCGCGAGGACCTGAATCTCCGCCGCAACCAGGAACTGAGCGCCCTGTTCGAACGGGCCAACCGCATCATCCGCCAGATTGCCGAGGCGGAGAAATACGACATCATTTTCCAGGAAGCGGTCTACCGCAATCCCAAAATAGACATTACGGACAAGGTGCTGAAGGCGCTGGCGGACAGCAAGTAGCCATGCCGCGCATCGCCCGGCGATGCCCGTGACCGGTTTTGACTGACCGATGCGCAATTCCCAGCCTTCTCCGCTAACCCTCGGCGAGATCGTCAGCCGCCTCGGTGGCGAGCTCGTCGGTGATCCGGCACTGCAGGTCAGGCAGGTTGCAACCCTGGAAACCGCCGCTCCTGACACGATCGCCTTTTTCGCCAACGAGCGCTATCTGGCGCAGCTCAGGTCGACACAGGCTGGCGCCGTGATCGTTGGCTTGCCCCTGCGCGGCACCCTCGACATCGCTCATATCGCTGCCGCCAATCCCTATGCCTATTTTGCGCGGGTGTCGGCGCTGTTCAATCCGCCCGATACCCGCGCCGAGGGCCGGCATCCGGCCGCGGTCATCGATCCGCGTGCGCGAATCGGTGCGGGCGTCCATTTCGGGCCGAATGCGGTGATCGAGGCGGATGCCGACGTCGGTGATGGCTGCAGCATCGGCGCGGGCAGTTATGTCGGCCCGGGCGCAGTGATCGGCGCGCAGGGCATTATTTACCCGAACGTGTCGATTTACCGCGGTTGCGTGATCGGCCGGCGTGTCATCATCCATTCCGGCGCGGTGATCGGTGCTGACGGCTTCGGGATCGCGATGGACGACGGGCGCTGGCTGAAGGTGCCGCAGATCGGAGTTGTCAGGATCGGCGACGATGTCGAAATCGGTGCAAACACCACGATAGACCGTGGTGCGATCGACGACACGGTGATCGAGGACGGCGTCAAGCTCGACAACCAGATCCAGGTTGGCCACAACGTGCGCATCGGAGCGCACACCGCGATCGCGGCCTGCGTCGGCATTGCCGGCAGTTCCAGGATCGGCCGTTACTGCCGCATCGGCGGCGCTTCGGGGATCGCCGGGCATCTGTCGATTGCGGACAACGTGGAAATTTCGGCGCATACCCTGATCACCAAGTCGATAACCGAGGCCGGTACATACACCGGCGCCTACCCCTTTGAAAGCAACCGCGACTGGCGCCGCAATGCCGCCAGCCTGCGCAGCCTCGCCGAACTTGCA
This sequence comes from Burkholderiales bacterium, assembly GCA_019634975.1. Taxonomy (GTDB): domain Bacteria; phylum Pseudomonadota; class Gammaproteobacteria; order Burkholderiales; family SG8-41. The sequence continues at coordinate 42,441 of JAHCAI010000015.1, read as the reverse complement.
TCGAGAGTCCGCGTGCTCGAGCATGAATTGCAGCTGCGCAAGAAAGGAAAAACATGAACAGCATGGACATCACTGAAGTATTGCGCTACCTGCCGCACCGTTATCCCTTCCTGCTGATCGACCGGGTGCTTTCATACGAGTCGGGGAAAGACATTGTCGCCCTGAAAAATGTCACCATCAACGAGCCGTTCTTCAACGGCCATTTTCCGCACCACCCGGTGATGCCGGGCGTGCTGATCGTCGAAGCGATGGCGCAGGCGGCGGCCATTCTGTCCTTTGTGACAATGGGGGCGAAGGCCGATGACAAGTCCATTTACTATTTCGTCGGCATCGACAATGCGCGTTTCAAGCGGCCGGTCACGGCCGGGGATGCGCTGCACCTGCATGTCAGGCTGACCCGGCATGTCCGCGGCATCTGGAAGTTCGCTGCCGAAGCCAGGGTCGGCGATGCGGTGGCGGCGGAAGCGGAACTGATGTGCACCGTGCGCGATCTTCCGGAAAATGCCGCCTGAGGACTGCCGGATGGCTCCCCGTATTCACCCCACCGCGATCATCGACCCGCAGGCGCGGCTGGCCGCGGATGTCGCCGTGGGGCCGTATTCGGTGATCGGTCCCGATGTGGAGATCGGCGAGGCGACGCGCATCGGCCCGCATGTCGTGATCGGCGCGCATGCCCGGATCGGCAAACGCAACACCATTTACCAGTTCTGCTCGATCGGGGAAGTGCCCCAGGACAAGAAGTATGCGGGCGAACCGACCCGCCTCGAGATCGGCGATGACAACACGATCCGAGAGTTCTGCACGCTGAACCGCGGCACGGCGCAGGATGCCGGTGTCACCCGCGTTGGAAGCCACAACTGGATCATGGCGTATGTGCATCTTGCGCACGACTGCCAGGTGGGAAGCCACACGATCTTCGCGAACAACGCGCAGCTTGCGGGGCATGTGCACGTCGGCGATCACGCGATCCTCGGCGGTTTCACGGTGGTGCACCAGTTCTGCCGCATCGGTGCCCACAGCATCACGGCGATGGGCACCATTCTGCTGCAGGATCTGCCGCCGTACGTGATGGCGTCGGGCAATACCGCCGAGCCGCACGGCATCAATGCCGAAGGCCTCAGGCGCCGCGGCCATTCCGCAGAGGCGATTGCCGCGGTGAAGCGCGCGTACAAAACGCTCTACAAGTCAGGCCTGTCATTTGACGAGGCGCGCGGGCGGATTGCCGCCGAAAGCGTCACCCGGCCGGAGCTGCTTCCGCTGGCCGAATTCCTGGCGACGCCGGGACGCGGCATCATCCGCTGATTCCCGTGCCGTCAAGCCATGCATCGGCGGGGCCGCTGATCGGCATCGTCGCAGGAGAACCCTCGGGGGATCTGCTGGGCGGGGCGCTGGTGCGGGCCCTGGCAAAACGGTCGCCGGGCGCGCGATTTGCCGGTATCGGCGGCCCGCAGATGATTGCCGCCGGTGTGGAATCGCTGTTTCCGATGGAGAAGCTCTCCGTGCGCGGCTATGTCGAGGTTATCCGGCATTACCGCGAGATCGTCGGCATCCGTCGCAACCTGAGGGACATTTTCCTCGCCGAACGGCCTGCGGTGTTCATCGGCATCGATGCCCCGGACTTCAATCTCGGTCTCGAAGGTGATCTCAAGGCCGTCGGTATTCCCGCCGTGCATTATGTGAGTCCGTCCATCTGGGCCTGGCGGGGCGGGCGCATCCGCAAGATCCGGCGATCGGTGTCGCGGATGCTGACCGTTTTTCCGTTCGAGACGGAGATCTATGAAAAAGCCGGTATCCCGGTGAGTTATGTCGGCCACCCGCTGGCTGACATGCTGGCCAGTGCGCCTTCGCGGGAGGAGGCGCGCGCGGGTCTGCGGATACCTGCAGGCGCGCCGGTGGTTGCCTTGCTGCCCGGCAGCCGGATCAGCGAGCTCGAAAGTCTTGCCGACGTGTTTGTTGCCGCAGCGGAAAGGATTACCGCGGAATTTCCCGATGTCCGCCTGCTGGTGCCGCTGGTCAACCGGCAGACGCGCGAACTGTTCGAAGCGGCGCTCTATCGCAGGCAGAGCGGCGAACTCGAAATCAAGCTGCTGTTCGGTCATGCGCACGAGGCGATGGCGGCTGCCGACGTGGTGCTCGTTGCTTCCGGCACGGCCACGCTGGAGGCGGCGCTGCTGCAGCGTGCGATGGTGATCACCTACCGCATGCCGCGGCTCAGCTGGTGGATCATGAACAGCCGGCGTTACCAGCCCTGGGTCGGCTTGCCCAATATCCTGGCCGGAGAGTTCGTGGTGCCGGAACTGCTGCAGGATGCGGCGACACCGGAGGCGCTGTCGGCAGCGGTCATAGACCTGCTGCGGGACCACGACCGGCGCAAGGCGATTGAACGGCGTTTTGCGCAGATGGCCGCGGAACTGCGGCATGGTGCAGCCGAGCGCGCGGCCGAGGCGATATTGCCCTATCTGGACGGCGGGGCACGATGAGCGGAGTGGTCTGCGGCGTCGACGAGGCGGGACGGGGGCCTCTTGCCGGGCCGGTGTTTGCTGCAGCGGTGATTCTCACAAATCCGTCACCCGTTGCCGGGCTTGCAGACTCCAAGAAGCTGACGGCGAAGCGCCGCGATGCGCTGGCTGAAGCGATCAGGAGCCGCGCGGTCTGCTGGGCGGTGGCCAGCGCCAGCGTGGAGGAAATCGATGCGATCAATATTCTGCAGGCGAGCCTGCTCGCCATGAAGCGCGCGGTTGCGGCCCTGCGCCAGCAACCGGAGTCGATCCTGGTGGACGGCCTGCACGTGCCTGCGGCCGGGATGCCGGCGCGTGCCATTGTGCGGGGTGACGCACTGGTGCCCGCCATTTCAGCGGCATCGATACTGGCCAAGACGGCGCGCGACGCGCACATGCTCGAATTGCATGCCGCCTATCCCGGGTACGGTTTTGACCGCCACAAGGGATACGGCACGGCGCTGCACATGGCGTCCCTGCGTCGCCTGGGGCCTACGCCGGCGCACCGGCAGAGTTTTGCGCCCGTGCGGAATCTAATAAATACCAATAAAAAAAAATAGTTATTAATTTTTTGCCGCTGCCAGCAGCCGGCGCAGTGAAAGTTTTTCCTGCGCGGCACTGACCAGTTTCCGGCGTGCCGCACATTGGCGGCGCAAGGTCGCCAGAAAATCCGCATCGGTCTCGACACGACGCAGGAGTGCGGCCAGCGCGCGTGCATCCCCGACCGGGTAATACCCGCGGTAGCGGGCGCCGAGCAGGCCGATGTTGCCGGGAATGCGGGAGGCAAGCACGGGCACCCCGGCGGTCAGTGCTTCGCTCACCACGTTTGCGCCGCCTTCCATGCGGGAACTGATCAGCATCGCGCGCGCGCGCGCCAGCGTTGCCAGCGCCTGCGGGCGAGCCAGTTCGCCAAGCCAGACATAACGTGGTTCACGCTTCATCCAGCGCCTGGCGGCTGCCGCCATCGCGGGTTCGCGCGCGCCGCCGATGTGGGTGATGCGGATGCGGCTGTCCGCAGGCAGGTGGCCGAGGGCTTCGGCGCCGCGGAACGGATCCTTTTCCTCGCGCAGATGGCCGCTGACGACAATTTCAAAGCAGGATTCGACGGGTTTCCCGCGGCGCAGGGTTTCGCATGACTGGTAGATGACGCCGGCCTTGCGGCGCAAACGCGGGGGCAGTTCGCGCAGGCCCATGTCCTGCAGCACCACCAGGCGCGTCGCCAGTTCCAGCGATTCCTGCGCATTGACGTCATTGCGGATGTCCCGGTACAGATCGGTTCCGGTCAGCACGACAACCAGCGGGCGGTCCGGATGACGCTCGGCGTAGCTTACGATCGAGCCGTGGCTGCGGCGGGCATGCAGCGCCAGCAGGAGATCCGCGCTGCGCCCGTTCCAGACCTGCTGGACCGTGACCTGATGGCCGGACTCACGCAGCATCCGCGCCCAGCGCACGGCGGTATTGCGGTTGCCGTAACGGGAACGCACGGCGGCGGGTGTGACAAGGGCGATTTTCATCGGCTGCGGTATCCGGATACACTCCGCAAGCAATATAACAAAACAATTCCGCCTGCCGATGGCTGCCGTCGAATCCACTACTGCCTCCGAATTGAGCGCGCTGCTCGGCAATGCGCGGGCGCGCACGCTGCAACTGGTCGGCGGGCTGGATGAATCGCAGTGGTTGGGTCCGAAACTCGCCATCGTGAATCCGCCGCTTTGGGAGACGGGGCATCTCGGCTGGTTCGAGGAGCGCTGGTGCCTGCGGCGGCTTGCGGACGGTTCGCTGTCTGCAAGCTGCTTGCCGCAGGCCGATGCGCTGTACGACTCCTCGCGCGTGCCCCACGATGCGCGCTGGTCGCTGCCGCTGCCGGACATGCCTGCCACCCTGCGGTATCTGTCCGAAGTCAGGTCGGCGGTTGGCGAGCGGCTGTCGCAGGGTGCAATCGATCCCGACACAGCCTATTTCGCGAGGCTCAGTGCCATGCATGAGCAGATGCACTGCGAAGCGCTGACCTATACCCGGCAGACACTGGGCCGTCCGGCATTGCAGGGCAGTGCTCCGGCTCCGCTGTCTGCCGGCACCTGTGACGGCGATGTGGAGATTTCCGGGGGATGTTTCGAACTGGGGGCGAGGCCGGATGACGGTTTTGTCTTTGACAACGAAAAATGGGCGCATGCCGTGGAACTCCCGCCGTTCCGCATGGCGCGTATGCCGGTGACCTGCGCGCAGTTTGCCGATTTTGTCGAGGCCGGCGGATATCACGAACCGCGCTGGTGGAGCGACGAGGGCTGGGCATGGCGGCTGAGGGAGGCTGTGCTTGCGCCGGCGTACTGGACACTGGACCGCGGCGCATGGTTCCGCCGCCGCCATGACCGGCTTGAGCCGCTGCCCGCAAATGAACCGATGGTCCACGTCAACTGGTACGAAGCCGAAGCCTGGTGCCGCTGGGCGGACCGCCGCCTGCCGAGCGAGGCGGAGTGGGAATTCGCTGCCGCCACCGTGCCCGGTGCACCGGGTATCAAACGTCGTTATCCCTGGGGATCGGCTGCACCGTCGGGGAACACCGCGAACCTGTACGGGACTGCCGGTCGCTGCCTGCCGGTGGAGGCGCTGCCCGCGGGCGACAGTGCCTGGGGAATAAGGCAGATGATCGGCAATGTCTGGGAGTGGACTGCAGACTGGTTCCGTCCTTACCCGGGTTTTGTGCGGGACCCCTATGCCGAATATTCCGAACCCTGGTTCGGCAGCCACAAGGTGCTGCGCGGCGGTTCGCACGCCACCGCCCCGGAGCTGATCCGCAATACCTGGCGCAATTTCTACACGCCGGACCGGCGCGACGTGTTTGCCGGTTTTAGGACCTGTGCGCTGTGAAAACCATCACTTCCGCCGACAATCCGCGGTTTCGCGCATTGCTGAAGCTGGCGCAATCCTCGCGCGAGCGGCGCGGCGCAGGCCTGTCGCTGCTGGACGGGATCCATCTGGTCGCTGCCTATGTCGACCATGTCGGATTACCAGGCGAAATCGTGCTCAGCCGCAGCGGTGCTGAGAATGCCGAGGTGGTGCAATTGCTCGGCAAGGCGAAGGTGGACAGCACGCTGCTGCTGTCCGATGCGTTGTTCCGCCAGTTGTCCTCGGTGGCAACGCCGACCGGCGTCATTGCCGTGGTGTCGACTCCGCGGGTGCCAGTACCGGACAGGCTCACAGGCTCCGGCGTCTGGCTGGAGGACATCCAGGATCCGGGCAATGTGGGCTCGATTCTCAGGTCAGCCGCGGCGGCCGGCATTGGCACGGTATGCCTGTCGCGGCACTCGGTGCATGCCTGGTCGCCGCGGGTGCTGCGTGCCGGCATGGGCGCCCATTTCTCGCTGCGCATCATTGAGGGCGCGGACCTGCAGGCGCTGGCGCAGTGCTACTCCGGAACGATCGTGGCGACAGCGGTTGACCAGGGAGTGCCGGTTTTCGACGCCGATCTGAGCGGCGATGTGGCGCTGCTGTTCGGCAACGAGGGTGCAGGGCTGTCGCCTGAACTGGCTGCGCTGGCACGGCAGACCGTGCACATTCCGATGCCGGGCCGCGCCGAATCGCTGAATGTCGGCGCCGCCGCCGCAGTCTGCCTGTTCGAGCGGGTGCGGCAGCTGGGCGCTCAGTAAATCCGCCGCTCCAGCCTGGCTTCCTGCAGGATGGTGGTGGCGAGTTCTTCCACCGACTTGCTGGTGGCGTCGAGGTAGGGAATGCCTTCCTGGCGCATCAGCGCCTCGGCCTCGCGGACTTCGAACTCGCAATTGGCGAGCGTCGCATACTTGCTCCCCGGCCGCCGCTCGTTGCGGATCTGCTGCAGGCGCGCGGGCTTGATGGTCAGGCCATAGAGCCGGTTGCGCAGTGCCTTGATCTGCGCCGGCAGCTGCATGGTGCTGAAATCTTCCGGGATCAGCGGATAGTTTGCGGCGCGGATGCCGAACTGCATCGCGAGGTAAAGGCAGGTTGGGGTTTTCCCGCAACGTGAAACGCCGACCAGGATGATGTCGGCTTCGGCCAGTTCGCGCTTGGATACGCCGTCATCGTGGGACAGCGCGTAATTCACCGCCTCGATACGGTGGTGGTAATTGACGAAATCCTCCGTGCTGTGGGAGCGGCCGATGGCATGGGAGGCCTTGACGCCCAGTTCCTGTTCCAGCGGGGCGATGAAAATCTCAAAGGAATCAAGGAACAAGGCATTGGCAGTGGCGACAATGCCGGCAATCTCGGTGTTGACCAGCGTGCTGATGACGATGGGCCTCACGCCGTCGGCGGCGCCGGTGTCGTTGACCCGCCTGACGAAACCGTGGGCCTTGTCGACGGTGTCGATGAAGGGCACCGTGATTTCCTTCAGGCGAACCTGGTCAAACTGGGTCAGCAGGCTGTGGCCGAGCATTTCGGCGGTGATGCCGGTGCGATCGGAGACGAAAAAGGCCGTGCGTTTTGAGTTCATGCTCGGAACCGGTGACGGGATTCGGTAAAATAGCCGCTTTTGATGCAGCACACAATCGAAGGAAGCAGGCATGAGCGGCAAAGATCTGGTGATTGATCTGGGTGCATTGCGCATGAGCGACGTGGGGCGGGTCGGCGGCAAGAATGCCTCGCTCGGCGAAATGATCAGCCAGCTCGCCGGCGCCGGCGTGCGGGTGCCCGGCGGATTTGCGACCACATCCGATGCCTACCGTCTGTTCCTCGCACAGAACGGACTGGCCGACCGAATCTCGAAGCGACTGTCCACGCTCGATGCCGACGACGTCAACGCGCTGACGGCGGCGGGCGGCGAGATCCGCGGCTGGATTCTGGCGCAGGAATTCAGTACCGATTTCCGCAAGGCGATCGAAGCGGCCTACACCAAGCTGGTCGCGGAGTCCGGCAACGATGTGTCGTTCGCGGTGCGCTCCTCGGCCACCGCCGAGGACCTGCCGGATGCCTCATTTGCCGGCCAGCAGGAGACCTATCTCAACGTCCATGGTCTCGACAACCTTCTGGAAGCAATCCGTCACGTGTTCGCCTCGCTCTACAACGACCGCGCCATTTCCTACAGGGTGCACAAGGGTTTCACCCACGACGAGGTGGCGCTGTCGGCAGCGGTGCAGCGCATGGTGCGCAGCGACGAGGGGGCAAGCGGCGTGATGTTCACGCTCGACACCGAATCCGGATTTGACCAGGTGGTGTTCATCACCTCGGCCTACGGCCTCGGCGAGACGGTGGTGCAGGGGCAGGTCAACCCCGACGAGTTCTATGTCTACAAGCGCGGCCTGAAAGAGGGCAGGAATGCCATCCTCCGCCGGGGGCTGGGGTCCAAGGCCCTGCGCATGGTGTTCACCGACAACCGGGCGGCCGGCAAGTCGGTGCAGACCATCGAGGTCCCCGAGGCGGAACGGCGCAGGTTCTCGATCAGCGACGCCGAAGTCACGGAATTGGCGCGTTACGCGATGATCATCGAGGCGCACTACCAGCGGCCTATGGACATCGAGTGGGGCAAGGACGGCAATGACGGCAAGCTCTATATCCTGCAGGCGCGGCCGGAAACGGTGAAGGCCAGCGAAAAGGTCGACACGCTGCGCCGCTACCGCCTCAAAGAGCGCTCGGAAGTGCTGGCAACCGGCCGCGCCATCGGACAGCGCGTCGGCAGTGGTCCGGTGCGCCTGATCAAGAGCGCGGCGGAGATGGACCGAGTGAAGCCGGGCGACGTGCTGGTGACTGACATGACCGATCCGGACTGGGAGCCGGTGATGAAGCGCGCCTCTGCGATTGTCACCAATCGCGGCGGCCGCACCTGCCATGCCGCGATCATTGCCCGCGAACTGGGCATTCCGGCGGTGGTCGGCTGCGGTGACGCCACCCAGGTGCTGAAGGATGGCAAGCCGGTCACCGTGTCCTGCGCCGAAGGCGATACCGGTTTCGTCTACCGCGGCGAGCTGCAGACCGAAGTGATCGATTTATCCCTGTCGAGCATGCCGAAATGCCCGGTGAAGATCACGATGAACGTCGGCAACCCGGAACTCGCCTTCGAGTTCCAGCGCCTGCCCAACGAGGGCGTCGGCCTGGCACGGCTGGAATTCATCATCGCGCGCATGATCGGCGTGCATCCGAAGGCGGTTCTGGCCTATCCCGACCTCAGTGCCGACCTCAAGCTCGCGGTCGAGGAGCACAGCGCCGGTTACGCGGACCCGGTGAGCTTCTATGTCGACAAGCTGGCCGAAGGCGTGGCCACGCTGGGTGCCGCGTTCTGGCCGAAGCCGGTGATCGTGCGGCTGTCGGATTTTAAATCCAACGAGTATTCCAGCCTCACCGGCGGCTCGCGTTACGAGCCGCACGAAGAGAATCCGATGCTCGGCTTCCGCGGCGCTTCGCGCTACGTGTCGTTGTCATTCAAGGACTGCTTCGAACTCGAGTGCCGGGCAATGAAAAAGGTCCGCGACGAGATGGGGCTGACCAACATCGAGATCATGGTGCCGTTCATCCGCACCGTCGACGAAGGCAGGCGGGTGCTCAAGCTGCTGGCCGAAAACGGCCTGGAGCGCGGAAGGAACGGCCTGCGCATCATCATGATGTGCGAGATTCCCTCGAACGCGATCCTTGCCGACCAGTTCCTCGAGCACTTCGACGGGTTCTCGATCGGCTCCAACGACATGACGCAGATGACGCTGGCGCTGGACCGCGATTCGGGGATCATTGCCGACGCCTTCGACGAGCGCGACCCGGCAGTCAAGCACATGCTGCACCTGGCGATCGCCGCCTGCCGCAAGGCCGGCAAATACGTGGGCATCTGCGGTCAGGGACCTTCGGACCATCCGGACCTCGCCGAATGGCTGGTGAAGGAGGGCATCGAAAGCCTGTCGCTGAATCCGGACACCGTGGTCGAAACCTGGCTCTATCTGGCGCGGGGCGGCAAGACGGCGTGATTGGACGGTCGCCGGATTTGCGATAAAATGAGTCGACGTTGGCTTACCTGAGCGCCGGCCCAAATGAAATGACCAAATATATCTTTGTCACTGGTGGTGTGGTTTCCTCCCTTGGCAAAGGTATAGCCGCCGCCTCTCTCGCCGCGATTCTCGAATCGCGCGGCATCAGGGTCTCGATGCTCAAGCTGGATCCCTACATCAACGTGGATCCGGGCACGATGAGTCCCTTCCAGCACGGCGAAGTGTTCGTTACCGAGGACGGTGCGGAAACCGACCTTGATCTCGGCCATTACGAGCGCTTCATCAACGCCCGCATGGGCAAGCGCAACAACTTCACCACCGGCCAGATCTACGAAAGCGTCATCAAGAAGGAGCGCCGCGGCGACTATCTCGGCGGCACGGTGCAGGTGATTCCGCACATCACCGACGAGATCAAGCAGTATGTCCGGCGCGGCGCCGGCGATGCCGAGATCGCGCTGGTCGAAGTCGGCGGCACGGTCGGCGACATCGAATCGCTGCCCTTCCTCGAGGCGATCCGCCAGATGGGCATCGAGGTCGGCCGCGACAACGCCTGCTTCATCCACCTGACGCTGGTGCCGTACATCGCATCGGCCGGCGAGATCAAGACCAAGCCGACCCAGCACTCGGTCAAGGAACTGCGCGAGATCGGCATCCAGCCCGACGTGCTGCTGTGCCGTGCCGACCGCCCGCTGCCCGACGGCGAGCGGCGCAAGATCGCACTGTTCACCAACGTCGGCGTCGATGCGGTGATTTCCGCGGTCGATGTCGACAGCATCTACAAGATTCCCGGAAAGCTGCACGAACAGGGTCTGGACGACATCGTCTGCCGCAAGCTCTGCATCGATCCGCCGCCGGCGGACCTGTCGACCTGGGACCGGGTGATCGATGCGCTGGAGCATCCGCAGCATGAAGTCAGCATCGCGCTGGTCGGCAAGTACGTTGACCTCACGGAGTCCTACAAGTCGCTGTCGGAAGCGCTGATCCACGCCGGCATCCACACCGGCTCGAAAATCCACATTCATTATGTCGATTCCGAGAGCATCGAGAAAAACGGCATCCAGTGCCTGGACGGCATGGATGCGATTCTGGTTCCGGGCGGCTTCGGCAAACGCGGCGTCGAGGGCAAGATACAGGCGATCCGTCACGCGCGTGAATCCGGCGTGCCTTACCTCGGCATCTGCCTTGGCATGCAGCTGGCAGTGATCGAGTATGCGCGCCATCTGGCAGGTCTTGCCGGGGCGCACAGCACCGAGTTCGATCCGGAAACCCCGCACCCGGTGGTGGCGCTGATCACCGAGTGGCAGGACCGCGACGGCAAGGTCGAGCGGCGCGATGCCTCTTCCGACCTCGGCGGCACGATGCGCCTGGGAGGGCAGGAGTGCGAACTCAAGCCGGGTTCGCTGGCAAGGAAGATCTACGGCGCGGATCGCATTACCGAACGTCACCGGCACCGCTACGAAGTCAACAATCATTACCTGCCGCGGCTGCAGGAGGCCGGTCTCAGCGTCAGCGGCCGCTCGCTGAGCGGCGACCTGTGCGAAATGGTGGAGATTCCCGGGCATCCGTGGTTTGTCGGTGTGCAGTTTCATCCCGAATTCACCTCGACACCGCGCGGCGGGCATCCGCTGTTCAAGTCCTTCGTCGAGGCCGCGTTGCGGAATGCGGGTGCCCGTCGCCAGGCCTTGCGGCCCGCACGCGCCTCGGCCGCAAGTTGATCGTATCCAGGGCCGGCCCATGAGACTCTGCGGATTCGATGCCGGACTCGACCGGCCGCTGTTCCTGATTGCCGGGCCCGATACCCTCGAGAGCGAGCAGATGTGCCTCGATGTTGCCGGACATCTGAAAGAACAGACCGCCCGGCTGGGCATGCCCTATGTGTTCAAGGGGTCCTTCGACAAGGCCAACCGCACCTCGGGCAAAAGCTATCGCGGCCCCGGCATGGAGGAGGGGTTGCGCATTCTCGAGTCGGTGAAGCGGCAAGTGGGAGTGCCGGTGCTGACGGACGTCCATGAAGACACGCCGCTTGCCGAAGTCGCCGCGGTGGTGGACGTGATCCAGACCCCGGCCTTCCTCTGCCGGCAGACCAATTTCATACGCAGCGTCGCCGGCCAGGGCAAGCCGGTGAACATCAAGAAAGGCCAGTTCCTGTCGCCCTGGGAAATGACCAATGTCGTGGACAAGGCGCGCAGCACCGGCAACCAGCAGATCATGGTCTGTGAGCGCGGCTTCAGTTTCGGCTACAACAACCTGGTTGTCGACATGCGTGGCCTGGCCGTGATGCGCGGCACCGGCTGCCCGGTGGTGTTCGACGCGACCCACTCAGTGCAGCTGCCCGGCGGGCAGGGAAGCGCCAGCGGCGGACAGCGCGAGCACATTCCGGTGCTGGCGCGTGCGGCGGTGGCCGCCGGCGTTTCCGGCGTATTCATGGAAACTCACCCGAAGCCGGACGAGGCGCTGTGTGACGGCCCCAACTCCTGGCCGCTGGCCCTGATGGGCGAGCTGCTGGATACCCTTCATGCTCTCGATGCGGCGGTCAAGGGCCGCCGCTTCGTGGAGCAGCATGTATAACCCCAGGCGACAGGACAGGACATGAGCGCAATCGTAGACGTCATAGGCAGGGAAATTCTCGACTCCCGCGGCAATCCGACCGTGGAGGCGGACGTATTGCTGGAGTCCGGCATTCTGGGGCGCGCGGCGGTACCTTCCGGCGCCTCGACCGGAAGCCGTGAGGCGATCGAGCTGCGAGACGGAGACAAGCAGCGCTACGGCGGCAAGGGCGTGCTGCAGGCGGTCGAGCATGTGAACACCGAGATCTGCGAGGCGGTGATTGGCGTGGATGCCACCGAGCAGGCATTTGTCGACCGCACGCTGCTCGACCTCGATGGCACGGAAAACAAGTCGCGGCTGGGCGCCAATGCAATGCTCGCGGTGTCAATGGCCGTGGCACGCGCCGCGGCGGAGGAATCCGGCCTGCCGCTGCACCGTTACCTCGGTGGTGCCGGTGCCATGGCGATGCCGGTGCCGATGATGAATGTCATCAACGGCGGTGCCCATGCCGACAATGGGCTGGACATGCAGGAGTTCATGATCGTTCCGGTGGGGGCGCAGAGTTTCCGCGAAGCGCTGCGCTGCGGTGCCGAGGTGTTTCATGCGTTGCGCAAGTTGCTGGCCGATCGAGGTCTCGCCACGGCCGTCGGCGATGAAGGGGGCTTCGCACCGCGGCTGCCGAAGCACGAGGCCGCGATCCAGGTGATCCTGGAGGCGGTTGAAGCCGCCGGTTACCGGCCCGGTGAAGACGTGGCACTGGCGCTGGACTGTGCAAGTTCCGAATTTTTCGAGGACGGCGAGTACACGCTGCGCTCGGAGGGCCTGACGCTGAAGGCGGCCGAGTTCGCCGATTACCTCGCAGCCTGGGTCGACAAGTATCCGATCGTCAGCATCGAGGACGGCATGGCGGAGAACGACTGGGATGGCTGGAAGGTATTGACCCAGAAGCTCGGCAGCCGCGTCCAGCTGGTCGGCGACGACCTGTTCGTCACCAACACCCAGTACCTGAAGCGCGGCATCGAGCAGGGCATCGCCAACTCGATCCTGATCAAGGTCAACCAGATCGGAACACTGACCGAAACGCTGGCGGCGATCGAGATGGCCAAGCGGGCCCGCTATACCGCGGTCATTTCACACCGCTCGGGTGAAACCGAGGACACGACAATCGCCGACATCGCCGTGGCGACCAATGCGATGCAGATCAAGACCGGCTCGCTGTCACGCACCGACCGGCTGGCCAAATACAACCAGCTGCTGCGCATCGAGGAGGATCTCGGCGACACGGCGGCCTATCCCGGCCGCGGTGCGTTTTACCAGCTGCGCTAGGGTCCCCGGGAGGGCCGGCTCCGTGCCGCGCTGACGTCATGCGACTGCTGGCCATCCTGCTTGCCGGGCTTTTGCTGCTGATCCAGTATCCGCTGTGGCTGGGCAAGGGCGGCTTGCTGCGGGTCTGGGAAATGGAGCGGCAGATTGCGGCTCAGCGCGAAGCCAACGACAGGATGCGGGCGCGCAATGCCGCCCTTGACGCGGAAGTTGGCGATCTCAAGCAGGGTCTTGAGGCGGTTGAAGAGCGCGCCCGCAACGAACTCGGAATGATCCGCCGGGATGAGGTTTTTTTTCAGGTTCTCGAAAGCCCGCCGGATGTGCGCAAGGCGGAGCCTCCGGGGCAATAGGGCGGGTCGGACCGGCCTGCATGTCAGGAATTTCAACCGGATTGAATGCGAATGGGTGCGATTGTCATCGATGGCGCCGCGATGGCGCGGCAGATTCTCGGCGAACAGAGGGATGCCGCGCTGCGGCTCGCGGCGCTTGGCCGCGTGCCGGGTCTGGCCGTGGTGCTGGTGGGGGATGATCCCGCTTCAGCGGTTTATGTCAGGGCCAAGGAACGCGCCTGCCACGAAGCCGGAGTCCGCACGTTTGATTACCGCCTGCCGTCGACTGCCACCGAGGCGGAACTGCTGCAAGTCATCGATACCCTGAACGGTGACCCGCAGGTGCATGGCATTCTGGTGCAGCTGCCGCTGCCCGCCCACATCGGAGCCGATTCGGTATTGCAGCGCATCGATCCTGCCAAGGATGTCGACGGATTCACCTGGCGCAGCCTGGGTGCACTGCTCGACGGACATGCGCTGCTGGCGCCGTGCACGCCTTCCGGCTGCATGCTGATGCTCGAGCGGTCGGGTGTGCCGGTGGCCGGGAGGCATGCCGTGGTCATCGGCCGCAGCAGCATTGTCGGCAAGCCGGCAGCCTTGATGCTGCTCGAGCGCGACGCGACGGTCACCATCTGTCATTCGCGCACGCCTGATCTCGCCGCGGTAACCCGCGAGGCCGACATCCTGGTCTGCGCAGCCGGTCGGCCGCGGATGATTGCTGTCGATATGGTCAAACCCGGTGCCGCCGTCATCGATGTCGGCATCAACCGGATGCAGAACGGAAAGCTGTGCGGCGATGTCGATTACGACGCGGTGCGAGCCAAAGCCGGGTGGATCACGCCGGTACCCGGGGGCGTGGGACCCATGACCGTCGCGATGGTCATCGCCAATGTCATCACGGCAGCGGGGCGCCGGGCGGGTTGAGCGCCGGCTGGGCGGTCAGCATGAGAAGCTGTTGGCAAACCCCAGCAGGAGCTCCGGGCTGAAATAGCCGCGGAAAGCCGCGTAGCTCAGCGATGCCGCAAGGATCGACAGCAGGATCCAGACCAGCATTTTCCGCTGCAGTACGCTCATTGGCCAGACAGGTGACGGGGTCGGTGGGCGTGATTATGACATGGCGTCATGGCCGTCCCGATAGCGCGGGCAGCGCTGAACACATAACCATCGGCATCAGGGACGGAATGCACCGATTGATATAATCGCGGCTTTGCCGACTGCATAAAACATCTTGAGCACCGCCTCCGAACTGTTCCTCAATTCCGGGTTTTCCTTCGCAGACCTTTACGCCAGGGACGGTCTGCTGCGCATCGACCGGAGCTTTCTTGAGCGTGTCGCCGGGTCTGACTCCGAACTGCACGCGCGCCTGCAGACGGCGCGTTCCAGCCCCGGGTCGCTGGCGCCAAAAGACGAGTCGGAGCTCCTGCTGGCACTGGCGCCGCACCTTGATGGCTTCATTGCCGAGCTGTTCGGCATAGCAGACGAAGTCCGTGCGCTTTCGGCAAGGCATGACAGCCTGGCACCGCTCTACCGCGTCAAGCGCCTCTTCGTTCAGCGCAAGGCGATGCACAAGTACAAGGCCGATTCCGCTGCGATGATCGACGGGGAGGCTGTTGCCGGAAAGCTGTCGGCGCTTTTCGGCGAGCCGCTGAGCGAGCTGGCCTTTGCGCGCCACGTGGAAGAGTGGCAGCAGGACGAGCAGGCGCATGCAGCGGAGATTGACCTCGCACTGCAGTATGCGGCCTGGGCGGCGCACACTGAGGCTGGGCGGGCACGCCATCGTGACGGCGTGCTGTTCAAGGCGCCGCACAAGCTCGATGTCCAGAACCTGGTGCCGGCTCAGACCACCACGGACAGGGGATATGCCGAACACCGCTTCGACGCGTCGAGGCTGCGGCGGCGTGAAGGTTTCGGACTGACCGACCGCGGCGCCGACCTCACCGGCGCGCTTGACGAGGCCAACTACTGCATCTGGTGCCACGAGCAGGGCAAGGACTCCTGCTCCAAGGGGCTGCGGGAGAAGGGCGCCAGCGGCCGCGGCACGCAGTCGTTCAAGAAGTCCCCCTTCGGCATCACGCTCGCCGGCTGCCCGCTCGAGGAGAAAATATCCGAATTCCACAAGGCCAAGACCGAGGGGCTGGTGATCGGTGCGCTGGCGATCATCACTGTCGACAATCCGGTGGTCGCGGCGACCGGGCACCGCATCTGCAACGACTGCATGAAGGCCTGCATTTACCAGAAGCAGGAGCCGGTCAACATTCCGCAGGCGGAGACGCGCACGCTGAAGGACGTGCTCGAGCTGCCCTGGGGCTTCGAGATCTACAGCCTGCTGACGCGCTGGAATCCGCTGAACCTGCGCCATCCGCTGCCGAAGGCGCCGAGCGGCAAACGCGTGCTGGTGGTGGGCATGGGGCCGGCCGGATTTTCGCTGTCGCATTTCCTGATGAACGACGGCCACACGGTGGTCGGCATTGATGGCCTGAAAATCGAACCGCTGCCGCCGGAGCTGTCCGGCGTGGACGGGAAGGGCGGTCGCGTGCCGTTCAGGCCGATCCGGAACGTGCATGAGCTGTATGAGTCACTCGATGAACGGGCGATGGCCGGTTTCGGCGGTGTTGCCGAATACGGCATCACCGTGCGCTGGGACAAGAATTTCCTGAAAATCATCCGCCTGCTGCTGGAGCGGCGCGCGCAGTTCGCGCTGTTCGGAGGCGTGCGTTTCGGCGGCACCATCACCGCGGAGGACGCCTTCGCAATGGGTTTCGACCATGTCGCGCTGGCGATCGGCGCGGGTCGCCCGACGGTGCTCGACATGCCCAACGGCCTGGCGCGCGGGGTGCGCACGGCTTCGGATTTCCTGATGGCACTGCAGCTGACCGGCGCGGCGAAGACGGATTCGATCGCCAACATGCAACTGCGGCTGCCGGTGGTGGTGATCGGCGGCGGGCTGACCGCGATCGATACCGCGACCGAATCGCTGGCTTATTACCCGCTGCAGGTCGAAAAATTCCTGCTGCGCTACGAGACCCTGGTCCGGGAGCGCGGAGAGGACGCCGTGCAGAGGGGCTGGAGCGCCGAGGAGCGCGAAATTGCCGGCGAATTCATCGCCCATGCGCAGGCGATCCGCGCCGAACGCGCCATGGCCGCGCAGGAAGGGCGCGAGCCGCGCATCCTGCAACTGCTGCAGTCCTGGGGCGGCGCGACCATCGCCTACCGCAAGCGGCTGGTCGACAGCCCGTCGTACACGCTGAATCACGAGGAGGTACACAAGGCGCTGGAGGAGGGCATTACCTTCGCCGAGTGCCTGACGCCGCTCGCCATCGAGACCGACGCCTATGGCCATGCCAGCGCGCTGAAAGCGGCCGTGCAGGAGAAGGGCGAAGACGGCAGCTGGCAAGACGCCGGTCAGGTGACGCTGCCGGCACGCACGGTACTGATTGCCGCCGGTACCCAGCCCAATACCGTGCTCGCGCGCGAGGATGCGGCGACCTTCGTGCTTGACGGTCGTTACTTCCGTGCGGTCGATGCCGACGGTCAGCCGGTCAAGGCCGAAAAATCGATTTCCAAGCCGGAGACGGTCAAGGTGCTGCTGGCCAAGCGCGCCGACGGCCGTTTCATCAGCTATTTCGGCGATGTGCATCCTTCGTTCTTCGGCAACGTGGTCAAGGCCGTGGGCAGTGCCAAGCAGGGGTACCCGGTGGTCAGCAGCGTGCTGTCGCAGGTGCAGCCCGCTGCCGCCGCCGTCGACGATGCGGCCTTCATCGGCACGCTGCAGCGCGACCTGCGCGCGACCGTGCACGAAGTCAAGCGCCTGACCCCGACGATCGTCGAAGTCGTGCTGCGCGCGCCGCTCGCCGCACGCCGTTTCCAGCCCGGGCAGTTCTACCGCCTGCAGAATTTCGAGTCGCGGGCACCGCGCGTGGCCGGGAGCACGCTGGCGATGGAGGGCCTGGCACTGACCGGCGCCTGGGTGGATGCGGAGGCCGGACTGCTGTCGACGATCGTGCTCGAGATGGGCGGCTCCAGCGATCTCTGCGCCGAACTGAAACCGGGCGAGCCGGTGATCCTGATGGGGCCCACCGGCACGCCGACCGAAATTCCTGCCGGAGAAACCGTGGTGCTGGCCGGCGGCGGGCTCGGCAATGCCGTGCTGTTCTCGATCGGCCAGGCGATGCGCAAGGCAGGCTGCCGGGTGCTCTATTTCGCCGGTTACAAGAGCATGGCCGACCGCTACCATGTCGAAAACATCGAGGCGGCGAGCGATGTCGTCGTCTGGTGCTGCGACGAGAAGCCCGGTTTCACGCCGTCACGCCGGGATGACCGCAGCTTCACCGGCAACATCGTGCAGGCGATGCTGGCCTATGCCTCCGGCGCCCTGGGCGAACAGGCGATCCCGTTCCGCGACGCCGACCGCATCATCGCCATCGGTTCGGACAAGATGATGGCCGCCGTGGCACGTGCGCGGCACGAGGTACTGAAGCCCCACCTGAAGGCGCAGCATCATGCGATCGGCTCGATCAACTCGCCGATGCAGTGCATGATGAAGGAAGTCTGCGCGCAGTGCCTGCAGCCGCAGGTCGATCCGCAGACCGGCAGGACGAGCTACGTGTTCTCCTGTTTCAATCAGGACCAGCCGCTGGATTGCGTCGACTGGAAGGCGCTCGACCAGCGGCTGAAGCAGAACTCGACCCAGGAGAAGCTGACGGCGCAGTGGCTGGAACGCTGCCTGGCTGCGCTCAGGGCCTAGGTAATATTTTATAAGTTATTGATTATAAACAACTTGTTATGATTTACCCGATATACTCGACGCGCCACGAGCTGCGCTCGATGCGCGCACCGGGGATGTCCAGTCCCGCAATGTCCATCGATGGTCCGCCGCAAATGATGAATCGCGGCACGTTGTTGCCGCCGGACCGGTATTCGAGCGCGTTGATCCCTTCACTTGCGAGGCGTTCCCGCACGGCCGGGGCTGCCGATTCTGCACAGAAGAGGCCTGTCCAGGCCAGCAGGTCGCCTTGCCGGAGCGGGCTCCCGGCATCCTTGAGGCTTTCATAGAGAGGGCGCTCGAAGCGCCGGTAGAGCCGGCGCATGCCGATCCGGATAGCCTCGAAATCGGGACTGGCTGCGCGCGCGGCCATGTCCGCATCCTGGGTGGTCATGTCCGGAAAATCGAGGCGCCACAAGGTATCGGGCCAGTCGTCGCCGCCTTCGATTTTGGCGCAGACTTGCCCGCGCGGCAGGCCGAGGGTGGCACGGACATCACAGGCCTTGATGCGCTGGCGCAGCACCGCGGCTTCATTGCCGGGGTGCGCATAGTAGAAATTCAGCGAAACAATCAAACTCACGCGTCAAGCGGCTTGCATCAGGGATTGCGTCCGACCTCACGCAGCGCGTCGCCGAGCTTGCCGACCAGCTCGTCGATCTGTGCCTTGCTGATGATCAGCGGCGGTGACAGCGCGATGATGTCGCCGGTGGTGCGGATCAGCACGCCCTTCTCGTAGCATTTGAGGAAGGTCTCGAAGGCGCGAGCGGTCGGCGCGCCGGGCCGCGGCTCGAGTTCGATGCCTGCAACCAGGCCCATGTTGCGCACGTCGATGACATTCGGCATTTCCCGCAGCGACTGCACGGCCTCCTCGAAATAGGGGGCCAGTTCCTGCGCACGCTGGAACAGGCCTTCCTCCTCGAAGGTGTCGAGGCTGGCAAGCGCCGCGGCGGTGGCCAGAGGATGGCCGGAATAGGTGTAGCCGTGGAACAGTTCGATCATGCCGGGCGGGGCGCTGTTGACCACGGCGTCGTAGATGCCGCGACGGGTGATCACCGCGCCCATCGGCACGGTGCCGTTGGTGAGGCCCTTGGCGACGATCATCATGTCGGGAACGACGCCGACGGCCTCGGCGCCGAAGCAGGGTCCGATGCGGCCGAAGCCGGTGATGACCTCGTCGAATATCAGTAGCAGGCCGTGCCTGTCGCAGATCTGGCGCAGCCGCTCGAGATAGCCTTTCGGCGGCACCAGCACACCGGTGGAGCCGGCCAGAGGCTCGACGATGACGGCGGCGATGTTGCTGGCGTCATGCAGCGGAATGATGCGCTGCTCCAGTTCATCGGCGAGGTGCGCACCCCAGGCCGGCTGGCCGCGGCTGAAGGCGTTCTCCTTCAGGTTGTGGGTGTGCGCAAGGTGGTCGACACGGAACAGCATGTTGCCGTAGGCCTTGCGGTTGGCGGGTATGCCGCCCACCGAGATGCCGCCGAAACCGGCGCCGTGATAGCCGCGTTCGCGGCCGACCAGCACATTGCGGTGGCCTTCGCCGCGGGCACGGTGATAGGCGAGCGCGATTTTCAGCGCGGTATCCACGCCTTCCGAACCGGAGTTGCAGTAGAACACGTGGTCGAGATCGCCGGGGGCCAGCGCCGCCAGCCGTTCGGCGACGCGGAAGGCGTCGGGATGGCCGAGCTGGAATGCCGGGCTGTAGTCCATGGTCGCCACCTGTTTCTGCACGGCTTCGACGATTTTCGGCCGGCAGTGGCCGGCATTGACGCACCACAACCCGGCAGTGCCGTCGAGCACCTGGCGGCCATCGTCAGTGGTGTAGTGCATGTCCCTGGCCGCGACCAGCATGCGCGGGGACTGTTTGAAGGCGCGGTTGGCGGTGAAGGGCATCCAGAATGATTCGAGGCGTGCAGGACGGGCGGTCATGACTTGAACCTTTGGCAAGAACTGTTGTTCGGACTGCGGCTGCGCGGGATTTCGTGCCGGCCGGCCATGCTACCATTTTCGCGCCATGAGACGACACTTCGGCAGTCGCAAACCCGTTCGCGGCATGGCATGCACGGGAGCAGTCAATGCCCTGGTTGCCGGCCTCCTGCTGCTGGCGGCGGCGGCCGCAGCGGCCGATGACGTGCTTCGTGTCGGATCCAAGCGGTTTACCGAGTCCTATGTGCTGGGTGAGATCGTCGCGCAGACGGCCGGTGCATCGCGAACAGCCGTCGAGCACCGGGCCGGGCTGGGCAATACGGCAATCCTGTTCGCGGCGCTGAAAAGCGGCGCCATCGACATATATCCGGACTACACCGGGACGATTGCGCTGGAGCTGTTGGGCTTGCCGGCAGTGCCGTCGCTGGATGAATTGAACCGACAGCTGTCCGGGCATGGCCTTGCTGCCGGCGTGCTCCTCGGCTTCAGCAATGCCTACGCGCTGGCGATGCTGGAGCCGCTGGCAGACGGCCGCGGCATCCGCCGTATCTCGGATTTGAAGACTCTCCCCGATATACGTCTCGGTCTGTCGCCGGAGTTTCTCAACCGGCGCGACGGATGGCCCGCATTGAGCAAGGCCTACGGGCTCGGCGGACTCGACGTTCGCGGCCTGGAACACGGATTGGCCTACGCCGCGCTGGCGAGAGGGGAAGTCGAGGTCGTTGATGCCTACACCACCGATCCCCAGATCCGGCGTCTGGGGCTGCGCGTGCTGGAGGATGACAGGCGCTTTTTCCCTGATTACCAGTCCGTGCTGGTCTATCGGCTCGACCTCCCGGCGCGACACCCCGAGGCTTGGGCGGCAATTGAACGTCTGCAGGGGCGGCTTTCAGAGGCGGCCATGCGGGAGCTGAACGCCGCGGTGGAGCTGGAGCGGTCGAGTTTTTCAGATGCCGCGCGGGCTTGGCTGGAGCAGGCCAAGCCGCCTGCGCGTGACCGGTCGCTGCTCGCCGCCGTGTTCGCGCCGGATCTGCTGCGCCTGACCATTGAGCATGCGCGGCTGGTGCTGGTTTCGCTGCTGCTCAGCATTGCCGCCGGCGTGCCGCTGGGCATGCTGGCGCAGCGGGTGCCACGGGCGGGCCGTTGGATACTCGCCGGCGCCGGTGTGCTGCAGACCGTGCCCAGCCTCGCGTTGCTGGCTTTCCTGATTGCCTTGCTGGATCGCATCGGTCCGTTGCCGGCGATCATTGCATTGTCACTTTATGCGCTGTTGCCGGTCATTCGCGGGACCGAGGTGGCGCTGGCCGGCGTCGGCAGGTCGATGCGTGATGCCGGGCTTGCCCTCGGGCTGGACAGGAGGCAGCTGCTCTGGCTGGTCGAGTTGCCGCTGGCCTGGCCCGGCATTCTCGCGGGGATCAGGACTGCCGCGGTCATCAATGTCGGCACCGCAACCATTGCGGCATTCGTCGGTGCCGGAGGATACGGAGAGCGGATTGTTGCCGGACTGGCGGTAAATGACCAGCTGATGATGCTGTCCGGCGCCATCCCCGCTGCAGTGCTGGCCGTGCTCATCGAATCGGTATTCCGCGTGCTCGAGCGCAGGGGGCAGGGGCGGGAACCCGGGGGAGACTAGGCGATTTCCCACATTCTGGAATTTCCCGACGGCTTTCATGCCGCCGGTGTGAACTTAAGCCCCGGCAGCCTGTCTTTGACCTCAACTCCCGGATCGCCGGTTTCAGTCGGCCGTTCAGGCAGTTATACTGCGGCGCCTGCTCCGCCGGCGGTTACGCCGGCCGCGGATGAAACTGCAGTATCAGGGACCGGATAACAAATTAATGAGTGATCGCGAAGTCGATCAGCAGCTGGTGGAGCGTGTTCAGCGGGGTGACAAGCGCGCTTTCGACCTGCTGGTGAGCAAGTACCAGCGCAAGCTGGGGCGGCTGCTGTCGCGCTTCATCCGGGATCCCAGCGAGGTCGAGGATGTGACACAGGAGGCGTTCATCAAGGCTTATCGGGCGCTGCCGGGATTCCGGGGCGAGAGCGCGTTCTACACCTGGCTCTACCGGATCGGCATCAACACGGCCAAGAACCACCTGGTGGCCATGGGGCGGCGGGCCCCCACCAGCACCGAGCTCGATGCCGAGGAGGCGGAAAGTGTCGAGGCAGGCGAGCAGCTGCGGGACCTCAACACGCCGGAAAACCAGATGATGAGCCGGCAGGTCGGGGACACAGTGAACCAAACCCTTCAGGAGTTGCCTGAGGAGTTGAGAACGGCGATTACCCTGCGCGAGATCGAAGGGCTGAGTTACGAGGAAATTGCGACAGTCATGCAGTGCCCGGTAGGAACGGTACGCTCCCGGATTTTCCGGGCGCGTGAAGCGGTGGCGGAGAAACTGCGTCCCTTGCTCGGCACGGGCAGGGACAGGAGATGGTGAGCATGGAAAACATATCGGCGTTGATGGACGGTGAGGCGGAAGGCCAGGAGGCGCATCAGGCGCTGTTGCGGCTCGGGGATGCTCCCGAGGCCAGGGAATCCTGGGACGTTTATCACCTGATCGGCGACGTGATGCGAGGCGAGAGTGCGCGTAGCCTCGATGTCACGCGCCGTGTCGCCGAAGCGCTCTCCCGCGAGCCCACCGTGCTCGCTCCGGCACGGAGCCGCCGGGCCGGAGCCCCGATGAGGTTCGCGCTGTCGGCGGCGGCGTCGGTGTCGGCGGTGGCGGTCGTGGGGTGGATGGCATTCTCCTCCAGCAATGTTGCCAACCCGCCGGCGGAAATCGCCCGCGCGCCGGCGCCGGTCCAGGTCGAGGCGCCGCTGGTCAGCGTTCCCAATGACGGCCAGATGAACGAATATCTGCTGGCCCACCAGGGCATATCGCCGAGCACCAGCCTGCAAGGCGTGGCCCCGTATATCCGCACCATTTCCATGGCGCCTGCTGCCGAGCGTTAATGCCGTCCATGAAATTCTGGTGGATCATCGTGCTGGGTTTCGTGCCAGGCGCGTCCCTGGCGGCGGGCGAGTCCCGGGAGGCGCTGGCGATGCTCGAGAAAATGGCTGAAGCCAGCCAGAAAGTGAATTACTCCGGAACCTTCATGTTCCAGCACGGCAAGCAGATCGAGACCTCGCGCATTGCCCATTTCGTGAATCCGGCCGGTGGCGTGCTGGAGCGGCTCGAGACCCTGGACGGGCCGGCCCGGGAAATCATCCGCAACAATGACCAGGTGACCTGCTATCTGCCCGGCAGCAAGACGGTGCTCATCGATCCACGGGGCTCGCGCCAGTTCCCGGTACGGGTCGAGCAGATCCAGGAAATCGTGCAGTATTACAACGTGGTCAAGGGCGGCAGGGACCGGGTTGCAGGCATGGAATGCCAGTGGGTGACCCTGATGCCGAACGATAACCTGCGCTACAAACGGCGTTTCTGCGCCGAGTTGAACACCGGGCTGCCGCTACAGGCCCGCACGCTGAACGACAAGAATGAGACGCTTGAGGCTTTCGCCTTTTCCACGCTGGATATCGGCGGGTCTTTCCGGCGCGAACTGGTGCAGTCCAGGTACGCGGCGATCAGCGTCAAGCAGAATTGGCGGGTCGATCGTTCCGCGCTCACTGCCGGCGATTCCGGGGACTCCGGGTGGGTGGTCCAGTCACCGCCTGCGGGATTCCGCAAATTGATGGAGTTGCGGCGCTCGATGGTCGGCAAGAAAGGCACCGCCTCGCATCTGGTCTATTCCGACGGTCTCGCCGCAGTCTCGATATTCATCGAGCCCGGCGTCAAGCCGGAGAGGAAACAGACCCTCAGGCACCAGGGTGCGATGCACATATACAGCCATTCGCTCGCCGGCCACACGGTGACGATTCTCGGCGAGACGCCGGCCGAAACGGTGCTCCAGTTTGCCCGCTCGCTTGAGCCCAAGGCGGCGGCCACCGCGCTGCGCTAAGCCCTCTTCAGCACGCCACTCATCGCAGATGCATTTTCAGGAAAGGCTGAACATGTTCAGGTATTTCGCTCTGGTCCTGTGCCTTCTTGTGCCCGTACAGGCTGCCGCCCAGCTTCCGGACTTCACCGAACTCGTGGAAAAGCAGGGGGCTGCCGTCGTGAACATCAGTACTACGCAGACAGCGTCCCGCAATCCGCTGGCGCGCCAGCTTCCGCAACTCGACGAGAACGACCCGTTCTACGAATTCTTCCGCCGCTTCATGCCGAACAACCCGAACCCGGGGCAGGGGCCGCGCGAATTCCAGGCGCAGTCGCTGGGATCCGGCTTCATCATCAGCGCGGACGGTTACATCCTGACCAATGCGCATGTGGTCGACGGTGCCGACGAGGTCAATGTCAAGCTCACGGACAAGCGCGAATTCAAGGCCAAGGTGGTGGGCACCGACCGGCGCACCGACGTTGCGCTGATCAAGATCGATGCCGGCGGTCTGCCCATTGTCCGCTTCGGGGATCCCAACCGGCTCAAGGTCGGCGAGTGGGTCGTGGCGATTGGCTCTCCTTTCGGATTCGAGAATACCGTGACGGCAGGCATTGTCAGCGCGAAGGGGCGTTCGCTGCCGCAGGAGAACTTCGTGCCCTTCATCCAGACCGACGTTGCGGTGAACCCCGGTAATTCCGGCGGCCCGCTGTTCAACCTCCGGGGGGAGGTTGTGGGCATCAACTCGCAGATTTACAGCCGCACCGGCGGCTTCATGGGCCTATCCTTCGCCATCCCCATTGATGTTGCCAATGACATCGCGCAGCAGCTGCGCACCACCGGCAAGGTCACGAGGGGGCGTATCGGCGTGGTGATCCAGCCCGTGACCCGCGAACTGGCTGACGGCTTCGGCTTGCCGAAACCGCAGGGTGCCCTGGTCAACTCCGTCGAGAAGGGCGGGCCCGCCGACAAGGCCGGGATCGAGGCCGGGGACGTCATTCTGCGCTTCGACGGCAAGCCGGTGAATTCCTCCGAGGACCTGCCGCGCATAGTCGGCGGCACCAAGCCGGGCAGCCGTGTCGCGATTCAGGTCTGGCGCAGCAAGTCGGCACGCGACCTGCAGGTGACCGTGGCGGAGTTGACGGACGAACGCGCAGCGCGCCAGGCACGCGGCGGCAAGCCGCAGCCGCAGGCAGGACGCTTCGGCATGGGGCTTGTCGATCTCAGCGAAGCGCAGCGCAAGGAATTGAAGGTCGAGGGGGGTGTGCTGCTCGACAGCGTGCAGGGAGCGGCCGCCCAGGCAGGACTGCGGCGCGGCGACGTGATTCTCGCTGTGAACAACCAGGACATCAGGTCGGTCGAGCAGTTCCTGCAGCTGATGGGGGGATTCGAGAAAGGGCGTATCGTCGCGCTGCTGGTGCGCCGCGGCGGCAACTCGCTCTACATCCCGTTCCGCATCGACGGCAATGGCTGAAGCAGGTCCGGTCGAGCTGACGCTCTACGGCCGGAGCTGGTGTCACCTTTGCGACGACATGATTTCCGCCCTGCGGTCGCTGCAGGCCACACGGGATTTCCGGGTGGTGGTCGTCGACGTTGACTCCGATCCGGCGCTGGAACTGCGGTTCGGCGACAAGGTCCCGGTGCTGACGCACGGCGAAAGGGAGCTTTGCCACTACCACCTCGACGTTTCCGCCGTTACTGATTACTTGCGGGATTTCCGCTAAAATACGCGGACTTACGAACGGAACTGGGGCACTCCGGGAGATTCCGGGTGCCCTTTTTGTTGGCCCTCTTGGTGTTTCCCGACAGCCGGAACTGATGCAGCAGATGCAGCACATCCGCAATTTTTCCATCATCGCGCATATCGACCACGGCAAATCGACGCTGGCGGATCGCTTCATCCAGCTGTGCGGCGGGCTGTCTGCCCGCGAAATGGAGTCGCAGGTTCTCGATTCCATGGATCTGGAGCGCGAGCGCGGCATCACCATCAAGGCGCAGACGGCGGCATTGACCTACAGGGCGAAGGACGGGCAGACCTACCGGCTGAACCTGATCGACACCCCGGGGCATGTCGACTTCTCCTACGAGGTCTCACGGTCGCTGGCGGCCTGCGAAGGGGCACTGCTGGTGGTCGATGCCTCGCAGGGAGTGGAGGCGCAGACGGTCGCGAACTGCTACACCGCGATCGAGCAGGGCGTGGAAGTGGTGCCGGTCCTGAACAAGATGGACCTGCCGCAGGTCGAACCGGAACGCGTGGCGGCCGAGATCGAGGACATCATCGGCATCCCCGCGAAGGATGCGCTCAGGGTCAGCGCCAAGACCGGCGAAGGCATTGCCGAGGTTCTGGAAGCCGTGGTGCTGCAGATGCCGCCGCCGAAAGGCGACCCGGCAGCGCCGCTGAAGGCGCTGATCATCGATTCCTGGTTCGACAATTATGTCGGCGTGGTGATGCTGGTCCGGGTCGTTGACGGCGTGCTCAAACCCAAGGACCGCATCCTGCTGATGTCCACGGGCGGCAATTTTCCCTGCGAGCAGGTCGGCGTGTTCACGCCCAAGTCGCAGTCGTGCGACAGCCTGTCTGCCGGTGAAGTGGGCTTCGTGATTGCCGGCATCAAGGAATTGCAGGCGGCAAAAGTCGGTGACACGGTCACGCTCGCGACCAATCCGGCCAGGGAACCGCTGCCGGGTTTCAAGGAAATCAAGCCGCAGGTCTTTGCCGGACTCTATCCCGTCGAGTCCAGCGAATACGAGGCCTTGCGCGACGCGCTGGAGAAGCTGCACCTGAACGATGCATCGCTGCGCTTCGAGCCCGAGTCCTCCCAGGCCCTGGGCTTCGGTTTCCGTTGCGGATTCCTGGGCCTCTTGCACATGGACATCGTGCAGGAGCGGCTGGAGCGCGAATACGGCATGTCGCTGATCACGACGGCGCCGACCGTGGTCTACGAGGTCCTGCTGCGCGATGGCTCGGTGCTCGAAATCGAAAATCCGTCACGCCTGCCGGATGTCTCGCAGATACAGGAAATCCGCGAACCGATGATCAAGGCATCGATACTCGTCCCGAGCGACTACGTGGGGCCAGTGATCACGCTGTGCACCGAGAAGCGCAGCGTGCAGAAAAACATGCAGTATCTCGGGCGGCAGGTGATGCTGACCTACGAGCTGCCGCTGAACGAGGTTGTCATGGATTTTTTCGACCGGCTGAAGTCGGTGTCCCGCGGTTACGCATCCCTCGACTATGATTTCATCGAATACCGCGCCGGCGATCTGGTGCGCCTCGACATACTGATCAACGGCGAGCGCGTCGATGCGCTGTCGCTGATCGTGCACCGCGCCAACGCGCAGTACCGCGGCCGCGATGTGGCGGAACGGATGCGCAAGCTGATTCCGCGCCAGATGTTCGACATTGCCATCCAGGCGGCGATCGGCGCGCACATCATCGCCCGCGAGACCGTCAAGGCGCTGCGCAAGAACGTGCTGGCCAAGTGTTATGGCGGCGACATCACGCGCAAGAAAAAACTGCTCGAGAAGCAGAAGGCGGGCAAGAAACGTATGAAGCAGGTAGGCACTGTCGAGATTCCGCAGGAGGCGTTTCTGGCCATCCTGCAGGTCGACAAATAATACGGCTTGGCCATGAACTTCGCTCTGATCATGCTGGTCCTGCTGGTGCTTACCGGTGCCGTCTGGCTTGCCGAGACCCTTTTTCTCCGCAAGCGCCGCGTTGCCGGCGCCGCGCAACCCTGGTGGATCGAGTATCCGGCGAGTTTTTTTCCGGTGATCCTGGTGGTCTTCGTGCTGCGTTCCTTCCTCGTGGAGCCTTTCAAGATTCCCTCCGGCTCGATGCTGCCGACCCTGCTGGTCGGCGACTTCATCCTCGTTAACAAGTACACCTACGGCATACGGCTGCCGGTGCTGAACACGCGGATCATCGAGGTCAACGAGCCGCAGCGCGGCGAGGTGATGGTGTTTCGCTACCCGGAGAACCCCGCGCTCGATTACATAAAGCGCGTGGTCGCCTTGCCCGGCGATGAAATCGCCTACTCGGAAAAGCGCCTGACGATAAACGGCATCCAGGTTCCGCTGAAGCCGGACGGTGACTACAGCTATGTCGAGGGCGGCCTCAACTTCATCTCGGCCAAGCGTTTCGAGGAGCGGCTGGGCGACCATCCGCATGCGGTGCTGCTGCAGCAGGACATTCCGCCGGTGCATCTGGGCGGTGTCCAGCGCTTTCCCTACCGTGACAATTGTGCGTACAATGAGTCGGGTTTCCGCTGCAAGGTGCCGGAGGGGCATTATTTCCTGATGGGTGACAACCGGGACAGCAGCAGTGACAGCCGCTACTGGGGATTTGTGCCGGAACGCAACATCGTCGGCAGGGCTTTCATGATCTGGTGGAATTTCGACAATTTCAAGCGCATCGGGCAGTCGATCAACTGACTACTTGGGAGGCATCAATGAATTCGCAGCGAGGCATCACGATCACCGGCTTTCTGGTTTTTGCGGTCCTGCTGATCTCGGCCCTGCTGCTGGGCTTCAAGATCGGACCCGCCTACATGGAATACCATACGATACAGAAAATGTTCCGCGCGCTTGCCAGCGAACCGTCCCTCAAGAACGCCACGCGCGGCGAATTCAACAGCGCATTCAATGCGCGTGCGGGTGTCGACAACGTCAAGGCCATCACCTATGACGATGTGCAGATCGACAAAGAAGGCGACGGCATCGTGCTCAGCGCGGAATACTCGGTGCGCGTGCCGCTGTTCGGCAACCTCAGCGCGCTGATGGAATTCCGGCCGACCTCAAGGCCCTAGCCGATGCCGCGGCTTTCCTTTCAGTCGTGGATCCGGATCTGATCGGCAGCAGGGTCGGCTACGCCTTCCGTGATTCCTCGCTACTGCGGCGCGCGCTGACTCACCGTTCCTTTGGCGCAGACCACAACGAGCGGCTTGAATTCCTCGGGGACAGCATCCTCAACTGCCTGGTTGCGCTGGAGCTCTACGAACGGTTCCCGCAACTGACTGAGGGGGAACTTTCCCGGGTCCGTGCCAATCTGGTCAACCAACAGGCTCTGCAGGGCATTGCGCGGGGCATCGGACTGGGTGAACAACTGCTTCTCGGCGAAGGCGAGATGAAGAGCGGTGGAGCCTCGCGTCCGTCGATCCTTGCCGATGCCGTTGAGGCGCTCATCGGTGCGGCTGCTGTCGATGGCGGTTTTCCGGCGGCCCGGCAGGTAGTGCGCGCGCTGCTGGGGCCTGGCCTCGCCGCGGTCAATCCGCGGGTGAGCGGGAAGGACGCAAAGACCCGCCTGCAGGAATTCGCACAGGGCAGGGGCCTGGCGCTTCCCGTCTACACCCTGCTCGGCACCAGCGGGCAGGCGCATGCGCAATCCTTCGAGGTGCAATGCGCCATCGAGGAACTCGGCATCCGCACCGAGGGTCGCGGCGGCAGCAGGCGGGCCGCCGAACAGGATGCCGCCGGGAAGGCCATGATGCTGGTGGAGTCGCGGTGAGCGGGGATGCGCACCGCGCGGGTCACCTCGCCATCGTCGGCCGTCCGAATGTCGGGAAATCCTCGCTGCTCAACCGAATGGTTGGCCAGAAAATCAGCATCACCTCAAGGCGTCCGCAGACGACGCGCCAGCGGATCATCGGGATCGTCACCCGGCCCGACGCGCAGTACGTGTTTGTCGATACCCCGGGTTTCCAGACCCGCCATGGCAGCACGATGAACCGCCTGATGAACCGGAGCGTGACGCGGAGCATCTCGGATGTCGATGCCGTTGTATGGGTGGTGGAGGCGCCGCGGCTGACGGCCGAGGACAGGGCGGTATTCGGATTGCTGCGGCCCGACATCCCTTTCGTGGTCGCGCTGAACAAGATCGACAGCGTGGGCAACAAGAATGAATTGCTGCCGCTGATGCAGGACATCGAGGCGCTCGCCCGGCCGGCGGCGATCATTCCGGTATCGGCGAAAACGGGTTCCGGGATCGACGGGCTGCTGGCGGTGTTGCGACCGCTGCTGCCCGAGCAGGAGGTGATGTACGGCGAGGACGAGGTCACCACGGCCAGCGAACGCACCCTGGCGGCCGAACTGCTGCGGGAGAAACTGTTCAGGCTCCTCGGGGAGGAACTGCCTTACTCCGCGCTGGTGGAAATCGAGAAATTCGAGACGGTCAACGGATTGCGGCGCATTCATGCCGGCATCATCGTCGACAAGCCCGGGCACAAGGGCATTGTGATCGGCAAGGGCGGCGCCAAGCTCAAGGAGATCGCGAGCCAGGCGCGGGCCGACATGGAGCGGCTGTTCGGCGGCAAGGTGTTTCTTGAAGTCTGGGTCAAGGTGAAATCGGGCTGGGCCGATGACCCGGGGGTGCTGCGGCGTTCGGGGATTGATTAAAATACTCAATAAAAACAACATGTTGGGTGAACGCATCATTTCCGCTTCGAAATCCAGTCGGATAGTGTCGCGGTATGGCTGAGAGGGCACGGCGGGATGGGCAGTGCGCCTATCTCCTGCACAGCTATTCGTACCGCGAAACCAGCCTCATTGCCGAGCTGTATACGCGCGACTCGGGCCGGGTGGCGGTGATCGCGAGGGGGGCAAGGCGGCCCCGTTCGGCGCTGCGAGGCGTGCTGATGGCCTTTCAGCCCCTGCTGGTGGGGTGGTCGGGGAAATCCGAGCTGAAGACCCTGCACAAGGCCGAGTGGAGCGGGGGCTACGCGCCGCTGCGCGGCTTGAGCCTGATCTGCGGCTTCTACCTGAATGAACTGCTGCTGAAGCTGTTGCCGCGCGAGGATCCCCACGAGCAGCTGTTTGAGGCCTACGCCGCGGCGCTGGCGCAGCTGCCCGCGGCTGCGGATCATGCCGCCGTTCTGCGCCGCTTTGAGCGCGTGTTGCTGCGCGAACTGGGCTACGGCCTGGTACTTGAGCGCGAGGCTGGTGCCGGCGTGCCGATCCGGGCCGATGGCGTCTACCGTTACCTGCCCGAGCGCGGACCGGTGCCTGCCTCCGATTGCGAAGTACAAAGCGGCGTAGAATTGTCGGGGCAGACGCTGATCGACATGGCCGAAGACCGCTATAGCGATGCGCGGACGCTGCAGCAGAGCAAGGCGCTCATGCGTGCGCTGATCAACCACTGCCTCGGCGCGCAGACCCTGCACACGAGGCAGTTGCTGCGCGACCTGCAGCAGTTGTAGCGGTGTGTGCCGCTTCAGGAAAAATTGCAAACCCGATCGCACCCGATGTCATGACCCGGCTCAGCGTCAACGTCAACAAGATTGCGCTGTTGCGCAATTCGCGCAACCTCGGAATTCCCAGCGTGCTCTGGGCAGCAGGCACCGCGCTTGATGCCGGCGCACACGGCATAACCGTGCATCCGCGCCCTGATGCCCGACACATCCGCAGCCAGGATGTGCACGAACTGGCGGGACTGCTGCGTCACAGGCCGGAGGCTGAATTCAACATCGAGGGCAATCCTTTCGAGCCGCCCCTGCTCGAATTGGCGCTTGCAGTCAGGCCCGCACAGTGCACGCTGGTACCCGATATGCCCGGCGCCTTCACCTCGGATCATGGCTGGGATCTGCCGCGGGACGGCAAACGGCTGCAGCCCGTGGTGTCGGAGCTGAAGGCCGCGGGCATCCGGGTCAGCCTGTTCATGGATCCCGAGCCCGAGGCAATGTCCGCTGCGGCGGCAACTGGCGCGGATCGAATCGAGCTGTACACTGAGCCTTACGCCGCTGCCTTCGGCACGCCGACCGGACCGCAGATGCTGGCCCGCTATGCGGCGGCCGCCCGCAGTGCGCAGTCGGCCGGTCTTGCCGTCAATGCCGGCCACGACCTGAACCGCCTCAATCTCGGGCCTTTCCTGAGCGCCGTTCCGGGAGTTGCCGAGGTCTCGATCGGACACGCGTTGGTGGCCGATGCGCTGGAGATGGGCCTCGGGGCCACAGTGCGGGAATACCTGCGGGTGATGGGGGTGCGGAATTGATCTACGGCATCGGTATCGACGTCATCCAGCCGCAGCGCGTGGCGCGGCTGCTGGAAAAGTACGGCTCGCGCTTCGTCGCCCGGGTGCTGACCCCGGCCGAACAGCTGAGGTACGGCGCGACGAAGCAGCAGGTGCTGTTCCTGGCCAACCGGTTTGCCGCGAAGGAGGCGTTCTCGAAGGCGATGGGCACCGGTTTCCGGTATCCCGTCACCCTGCAGTGCATCAGCGTGGTCCAGAACAGCGCCGGCAAGCCCGGATTCACGTTCAGCGAACCGCTCGCGGCTCTGGTCCGGCAGCGCGGCATCACCGGACACCACCTGACCATCAGCGATGAGTCAAACCTGGCTTGTGCCTGCGTCGTGCTGGAGACCTGAACGGATGGCCATGAACAAAGCCCTGCCCCTGGGGCCGGTGATGCTGGATGTCGCCGGCGCCGTGCTCACCGATGACGACCGGCGGCGCCTGCTGCATCCGCTGACCGGCGGCGTCATCCTGTTTGCGCGCAATTTCGAGTCCTGCGCCCAGCTTGCCGAGCTGACCGCGGAAATCCATGGCCTGCGCAACGAGCGCCTGATCATCGCGGTCGACCATGAGGGTGGACGGGTGCAGCGCTTTCGCGAGGGCTTTACGCGGATTCCGCCGATGCGCAAGCTCGGCGCGATCTGGGATCGCGACCGCGATGCCGCAGTGTCGCTTGCGCGTTCGGCCGGATTCGTGCTGGCTGCGGAGCTGCTGGCGAAAGGCGTCGATCTTTCCTTCACCCCGGTGCTGGATGTGGACCACGGCAACAGCGGCGTGATCGGGGATCGCGCCTTTCACTCCGACCCCGAGGCGATCGCCGATCTCGCGACGGGCCTGATGCAGGGGCTCAATGCCGGGGGCATGTCCGCGGTGGGCAAGCATTTCCCCGGACACGGCCATGTCCGGGCCGATTCGCATCACGAAATACCCGTCGACGATCGCACCCTCGATGCGATCCGTGCCGAGGATCTCAAGCCCTTCGCGCGTCTCGCGGCTGCGGGCATGGGTGGGGTGATGCCGGCGCATGTGATTTACCCCGCCGTTGATGCCGCCCCTGCAGGGTTTTCGGGCATCTGGCTGCGGCAGATCCTGCGCGGCGAGCTGGGTTTCGACGGCGTGATTTTCAGCGATGACCTGAGCATGGAGGGCGCGAGCGTTGCCGGCGGAGTGGTGGAGCGCGCGCAGGCCGCTCTGGGCGCGGGCTGCGACATGGTACTGGTCTGCAATGCGCCGGAGTCCGCCGACCGTCTCCTGGATGGCTTGCGCTACGAGATGCCGGCGGCTGCGAGCCTGCGGCTGAACCGCATCCGCGCCCATGCCGCTAAAGTCGATGCGGCGCAGCTGTGCGGTGATGCAGGCTACGCGGAGGCCTGTGCCGCCGTCGGCCGGATTGATGGAATGGCGGCATGATCGGCGGGTGCGGCTGTGCCGCAAAGCCTTTCCCCGCTCCTCAGTCCCGGTGCAGGCAGTGACGCGACGCGACCCATCCGCCCCGGCTTTCTCGGCGGACTGCCGGCTCTGTCCGCGGCTGTCCGCGCACCTCGCGGACATAAGGGAGTCTCATCCCGGCTATCATGCACGCCCGGTGCCGCCCTTTGGCGACCCGCGTCCCGGCCTGCTGGTTGTGGGCCTCGCTCCCGGCATGCATGGCGCCAACCGCACCGGACGCCCGTTCACCGGAGACCATGCCGGCATCCTGCTCTACGAAACCCTGCATCGCTTCGGTTTTGGCAGCCAGGCGGAGGCGCTGTCGCCGGACGACGGACTGGTGCTGAAGTCCTGTCGAATCACCAACGCGGTCAAATGCCTGCCGCCGGCCAACAAGCCGCTGCCGGCGGAGATCCGGACCTGCAATGCCTATCTGCGTGCCGAGTTGCATGACCTGGCGCCACCGGCGGTGCTGGCGCTGGGCACGGTCGCCCACCAGGCCGTGCTGCGTGCGCTGGACTGCAGGATCGCGGAATTTCCGTTCGCGCACGGCGCGATTCACGATCCCCGTCCGGGTTTGAGGCTGTTCGACAGCTACCATTGCAGCCGCTACAACACCCAGACCCGCCGGCTGACGCCGGAGATGTTCCGGGACATTTTCGCCGGCATACGCCGCTACCTCGACGGGCGCGGCTGATGACACCGCTGGACATTGCCTCGCGGCTGCCGCACCTGCCCGGTGTCTACCGGATGGTGGGGCAGAACGGCGAGGTGCTCTATGTCGGCAAGGCGATCGATCTGCGCAAACGGGTAACGTCGTATTTCCAGCGCGCCGATGCCCTGTCGCCGCGCATACGACTGATGGTGGCACAGGTCTGCGGCATCGAAACCACGGTTACCCGGTCCGAGTCGGAAGCGCTGCTCCTCGAGAACAACCTGATCAAGTCACTGTCTCCGCGCTACAACATACTGTTCCGCGATGACAAGTCCTATCCCTACCTGATGCTCAGCGGTCATGCCTTCCCGCGCCTCGGTTTCTTTCGGGGCAGCCCCGACCGCCGTGACCGGCATTTCGGGCCTTTCCCGAATGCCGGTGCCGTTCGTGAAAGCATGCAGCTGCTGCAGAAGGTATTCCGGCTGCGCACCTGCGAGGACAGCGTTTTCGCGCACCGCTCGCGTCCATGCCTGCTGCACCAGATCCATCGCTGTACCGCGCCTTGCGTGGGGCTGATCGACAAGGCGGCCTACGCGGAGGACGTACGCAGCGCCGAATTGTTTCTCGCCGGCGAGGAGGATGCGGTGTTCGAACGCCTTGACCGGCGCATGGCGGAGGCCGCCGCAGCGCAGCGCTACGAGGAGGCTGCGGTGTACCGTGACCAGATCGGGGCACTGCGCAAGGTGCGCGAGCGGCAGTATGTCAGCGATGATTCGGGCCGTGATGCCGATGTCGTTGCATTCGGCAGGGCTGGCGCGGGCTGCTGCGTGAATCTTGCAATGATCCGCGGCGGCCACCACCTTGGAGACAAGAATTTCTTTCCGCAGAATGCCGATGGTGCCGAGCCGGGCCAGGTGCTTGAAGCCTTCCTGGCACAGCACTACCTGATGCATCCGGTGCCGCCGCAGGTCATTGTCGGCGAGGGAGTGGCGACGGAGGCGCTGCAGGACATGCTGTCGCAGCGGGCCGGGCGGCGAGTGCAGATCAGCACCAGGCCGATCGGCGATCGCAGGGTCTGGCTGCAGATGGCGAAAAAGAATGCCGAGCTGGCCGCTGCGGAGCGTCATGCCCGGCAGCTGGGTGACGCAGGCAAGCTGCTGGCTTTGCAGCACGCGCTCGGTTTGCCGGAACCGCCCGGGCGCATCGAATGCTTCGACATCAGTCATACCCAGGGTGAGGCCGCCGTGGCCTCATGTGTGGTCTATGACAGGGGTGCGATGCAGAGCGGGGAATACCGGCGCTTCAACATCCGGGAAGCGGGTCCCGGAGACGATTACGCCGCCATGCGCGAGGCCTTGACAAGGCGCTATCGCAGGGTAGCCTCGGGCGAGGGCAAGATGCCGGATCTGGTGATGATCGACGGCGGCGCAGGACAGCTGGGCGTCGCCGTGGAAGTGCTTGCGGAACTGGGCCTGGGCAGCCTGCCCCTGCTCGGCGTAGCCAAGGGGGTTTCCCGCAAGGCCGGCCTGGAACAGTTGCTGATGCCGGGTCGCGGTCAGGCCTTCCGCCTTGCGGCGGACGATCCGGGGCTGCACCTGATCCAGCAGATCCGGGACGAGGCACACCGATTCGCGATCGCCGGACATCGCGCCCGCCGCAGCCGGACGCGCAATACCTCGCCGCTGGAAGGCATCCCCGGCGTGGGCAGCCGGCGGCGGCAACGCCTGCTGGCCCGCTTCGGCGGCATGCGCGGGCTGGTTGCCGCGGGCGTCGAGGAACTGGCCGAGGTCGAGGGCATCAGCAGGGCGCTGGCGGAACGGATTTACGCGGAGCTGCATTAGGACGCAACCTGGACGGACTGACATGCGACTGAACTGGCCCAACCTGCTGACATGGCTGCGGATACTGATGATCCCGCTGTTCGTGGGCGTGTTCTATTTTGACCGGGGATGGATGTCGCACCCCACGCAGAATCTCTTGGCCACCATCATCTTCACCGCCGCCGCGATCACCGACTGGCTTGACGGCTGGCTGGCGCGGCGCCTCAACCAGACTTCGGCTTTCGGCGCCTTTCTCGATCCGGTCGCGGACAAGCTGATGGTGGCCGCAGCGCTGATCATCCTGGTCCAGCTGGGACGCATCGATGCCGTGATTGCCCTGATCATCATCGGCCGCGAAATCGCGATATCCGCGTTGCGCGAGTGGATGGCCTCGATCGGGCAGGGAAGGAGTGTCGCGGTGTCGATGGTTGGCAAGATCAAGACTGCGGCGCAGATGATTGCGATTCCTTTGCTGCTCTACCATGAGCGGATCGGCAGCTTCGATCCGGCGTACTGGGGGGGCTGGCTGATCTGGGCCGCCGCGCTGCTGACCCTAGTCTCGATGGGGTATTACCTCAGGATGGCCTGGCGGGCCGCGCGGGCGCCGGGGTAGCGGCTTGCAGCGTCGACTCGGCTTGCTCTATAATGCGCGCCTTGTGGAGGCACTGCGGGAATAGCTCAGTTGGTAGAGCGCAACCTTGCCAAGGTTGAGGTCGGGAGTTCGAGACTCCTTTCCCGCTCCAAATACCCGGGGAAAACGGTTGAAACAGCATACAGCCGTTTTCCCCTTTTAGTTCCAGCGGCGGGGTGGCAGAGTGGTCATGCAGCGGCCTGCAAAGCCGTGTACGCCGGTTCGATTCCGACCCCCGCCTCCAGAGATGCGGCGTTTGCCAATTGCAGCGAGGCCCGGTCCCGGATTCGAGCAGCTCTCACGGGGCGAGTGGTGAAATTGGTATACACAAGGGACTTAAAATCCCTCGGCGCAAGCCATGCCGGTTCGACCCCGGCCTCGCCCACCATCCCGCGCCGCACTTTGCCCTATTTCCGGGACCCAAGATGATCGTATTCGACCTCGGTTGTGACAATGCCCATCGCTTCGAGGGCTGGTTCGCTTCAACCGCCGAGTTCGAGCGCCAGCGCGAAGGGAAACTTTTGAGCTGTCCCCTCTGCGGCAGTTCCAGCATCAACCGGCTGGTGACTGCGGCTCGCGTCAATACCGGCCGCTCAGGGCAGCAGCAGGAGGCGGCCGCCGGGGAAACTCCGCAGCAATATGCCAATTTCGATGCCGCACGCCTGCTCAAGCTGATCACCCATATTGTCGAGAATACCGAGGATGTCGGCAGCGCGTTTCCGGAGGAGGCTCGCAAGATCCACTACAGGGAGTCGCCGGAACGCCATATCCGGGGTTCCGCCTCTGCCGATGAAGTCGAGGCACTGCGCGAAGAGGGCATTGACGTCGTCGCCCTGCCGCTTCCGCCGCATCTGGCCGGCAAGCCCCACTGATGTTGCCGGTGCGCCGGGTTGACGCGCATCAAGGGTCACGACCTCGTGCATGCTATTCTGGAACAGGCGTGTCAGGCAGTTTGAGCCCGCGCGCCGCTCCAAACCGAGAGGAGGAATGGCATGTACAAGCACCTGTTGTTGCCGACTGACGGCTCTGCACTGGCCGGCAAGGCGATAGTCAAGGGTCTTGCATTGGCGAAGGCGTTCAATGCAAGGGTGACGCTGGTGAGCGTGGTTCCCGAATTCCGCATGGTCGCGGATGAGAGTTTTGCTGTGCCGATGAGCGCGCAACTCAAGGGGCGCTACGAAAAGGAGGCCATTGCCCGGGCTGCGGGGATGCTGCGCAAGCTGCAGCAGAAGGCGGCAAAGTCCGGGGTCAAGGCCGATATCGTCGCGGTGACCGGGGATCTGCCGTACCGGCAGATCATCGCCACGGCGCGCAGCCGCAAATGTGACCTGGTGGTCATGGCCTCCCATGGCCGGCGGGGGCTCACCGGCCTGCTGCTCGGCAGCGAAACCGTCAAGGTCCTGACTCACAGCAAGACACCGGTACTCGTAGTGCGCTGATCCGGGAAGGGCAGTGGAGCCTCATGCATCCGGCTCAGGCGGTGGCGGGCCTGTCGCTGCCGCACTGCGCTTTCTCGGCGAGCACATGCCTTTTGCGCAAATGGAGGCGGCTGCGCTGGATTTCCTTGCGCGACACCTCGAACTCGGCTACTACGCCGAGGGCACGGTGATCATTGATCCGGCGCAGGGCGTTCCGGCTGCTTTTTACATCATCCAGCGCGGCAGTGTGCAGGTCGTGCCGTTTCCGGGCATGCAGGGGACGCGGGCGCAACCCCTGAACCTAGGCGCGGGAGAATCCTTTTCGGTGGGCGCCCTGCTGGAAAGGCGGGCGGTCACCTCGCCGTACCTCGCAACAGCCGACACCTTCTGCTACGAGTTGCCTGCCGCGCACTTTCCGGAACTGCTGCAGCGCAGCCCGGTGTTCGCCGCGTTCGCGACACGTTACCTCGCAAGCATGCTGCGCGAGTCGCGGCGGCTGATCCGCATGGGCTCCAGCTCGGCGGAGGAGCAGCAGGCCATGAGCAGGCCGCTCGCCTCGCTGATCGGCCGCAGTGCGGTCACCTGCCCGCCGCAGACGCCTGTCGGCGACGTCCTTAAAACCATGCAGGATCGCAAGGTGGGCTCGATGCTGGTGGTCGACGGTGCGGGCGCACTGCTTGGCATTTTCACCCGCCACGACGTTCTTGACCGGATCGCGCTCGCCAGGTGCGATCTCGCGCAACCGATCTCCAGTGTCATGACGCCGAATCCCCTGACGCTGCCCGCGGAGGCCAGTGCCTGGGAAGCCGCGCTGCTGATCGCGAGCCGCGGCATCCGGCATGTCCCCGTGCATGACGGCGCGAGAGTGATCGGCGTGGTCACCGAGCGCGACCTTTTTGCGTTGCAACGCGTCAGCGTGCGCGCAATCCATCGCACGGTGGCTGATGCCGCCTCGGTCGACGAACTGCGCCATGCCTCGGATGACATCCGTCGCCTGGGGCGGAGCCTGCTCGGACAAGGCGTGGCTGCCGAGCAGTTGACGCTGATCATTTCGACGCTCAACGACGCCTTGACCCGCAGACTGCTGGAGATCGAATCCCGGCGTTTTGACCTTCATGGTGTCCGCTGGTGCTGGCTGGCTTTCGGCAGCGAGGGACGTTATGAGCAGACGATCAGCACGGACCAGGACAACGGCCTGGTCTTCGAGGGGGACGCAGCCCCCGATGACCTGAGGCAGCGGCTGCTGCCGCTTGCCCAGGCGGTCAACCGCGGTCTCGACAGCTGCGGTTTTCCGCTGTGCAAAGGCAACATCATGGCCGGAAACCCGCGCTGGTGCCTGAGCCTGGAGGAGTGGCGACAGCAGTTCGGGCGCTGGGTCGCGGACACCGATCCGCAGGCACTGCTTCATGCGGTCATTTTTTTTGACTTCCGGGCGCTGCACGGCGAGGAGGCCCTGGCGCGATCGCTGCGTGCCCACCTGCTGGATCTCACGCGGAACAACAGCCGCTTCCAGCGCCAGCTGGCGCAGTACGCCCTGGAGACACCGCCGCCGCTGGGACTGCTCAGCGATTTCGTGACCGAGGACGAGGGTGAGTTTCGCGGCACCATCGACCTCAAGAAATCCGGAGCGCGGCTGTTCGCCGATGCCGCGCGGGTGCTGGCACTTGCTGCGGGCGTGGCGCACACCAACACGGCTCAGCGTCTGCGCCAGGCAGGACCGGCCCTGAATATCCCGGCTTCCGAGATTGACGGAATCGTTGACGGGTTTTTCTTCCTGCAGGGCCTGCGCCTGCGCGCGCAGATGGACATGGGGCCGGCCGCCGCGGGGGTCAACCGCATCCGGCCGGATCATCTCAATGAAGTCGATCGTCGCATCCTCAAGGAAAGCCTGCGCCAGGCGCGCAAGCTGCAGAGCAGGCTGGCGCTGGATTACCGGCTGTAAGGGGCGGCGCGCCGTGAGATGGCTGCAGAGACTGTTCAGGCATGCCCCGGCGCTGAGCGCCGATCAGGAGGCGGTGCTGGCCGCCTGCCGCGGCAGACCACCCCTGTCGGTGACGGCGCTGCTCGCGGATTTGCGCTGGGTCGTCGTGGATGTCGAGACTTCGGGACTGGACCCCTTTGCCGACCGCCTGATCTCCATCGGCGCAGTCGAGATCGTTGCCGGAAGGATCCCGCTGCACACGGGCTTCGAGGTGCTGTTCCGCCAGGCCGAAGCGAGCTCGCGCGGCAACATACTGGTCCACGGCATAGGCGGCAGCGCGCAGCGCTCCGGTGAAGAGCCGGTGGCGGCGATGCTGCGTTTTCTGGACTACGCCGGACGCTCTCCGCTGGTCGGCTTTCATGCCGATTTCGACCGCATCATGATCGAGCGGACCGCGCGCTCGGCGATTGGCTGGGTTCCTGACAACGTCTGGCTCGATTTGGCCCTGCTGGCGCCGGCATTGCTCGGAAGCGATGGCGAAGTGACACGGCGGGGGCTGGATGAATGGACCGAACAGCTCGGCATCGTCAACCAGTCGCGGCACAACGCCGTCGCCGATGCGCTGGCGACGGCGCAGCTGCTGCAGGCGGTGCTTGCGCGCGCGCGGCGGGCTGGAGTCGCCAGCCTGCGGGACCTTGTCCGGCTCGAAAAGGACCGGCGCTGGCTGGAGCGCGGCCGCTGAGACCATCGCCCCGCGGCGAAAAAAGTCCCGGAAGACTGCCGTGCCGGTGTGGTGTAATCCCGTTAAGCAACGTTGGCCCTGCGGGGTCCGCCGTTGGCACAAGTGCTGAATAAGCGGAAATCATGAACGAACTCCAGTCGCTGCTCAGTCCGCGGTCGATCGCCATACTTGGCGCTTCCGCGGACCTCAACAAGGTCAATGGCCGCACGCTGCGGTTTCTGCTGGAAAAGGGTTACCGCGGATCGATTTTTCCGGTCAATCCGAAATATGACTCGATCGCAGGCCTGCGCTGCTATCCGGATCTTGGCTCCCTGCCCGAGGCGCCGGATCTCGCGGTGATCGCCGTTCCGGCAGCGCAGGTTCTGCCGGCGGTGCGTGAACTGGCGCAGCGCGGGGGGCGCAGTGCGGTGATTTTCAGCTCGGGATTCGCAGAGATGGGGGAGTCCGGGCGCGCGCTCGAGGCCCAGCTCACCGAGGTCGCGCGCAAGGCGGGCATGCGCCTGTGCGGTCCGAATTGCCTGGGATTGATAAATGCCTTCGACGGTGTGGTGGCCACTTTCGGACAGTTTGCCGAGGGCGAAACACCGGCTGGGCCTGTCGGCTTCGTCACCCAGTCCGGCGCTTTCGGCACGGCGATCGCGGCACTGGCGCGGCGGCGCTCCCTCGGCCTGGGATATTTCATCAACACCGGCAACGAGTGCGATGTTGATTTCGTGCAAATGATGCGTGCCGTGCTCGACGATGAGCGCATCCGGGTCGGCGCCGGCTACCTCGAAGGTGTGCGCGATGGCCGCGGCCTGCACGCGCTGGCCGCTCGGGCGATCGTGCTGGGCAAGCCGCTTGCATTGACCAAGGTGGGGCGCACGGCAGCCGGCGCGCGGGCAGCCGCTTCGCATACCGGAGCGCTGGCCGGCGCCGATGCCATATTCGACGGCGTGATCCGCGCACTGGGCGTGACCCGCGCGCGCAACGAGGAGCACATGCTGGACATGGTCGAGGTGCTCGGCCGCTGTGCGCTGCCCGGGGGAAAGGGACTCGGCATCGTGACCCAGTCAGGCGGCGCCGGTGTGTTGATGGCCGACCGCGCCGAAGAAACCGGGCTGCAGGTGGCAGTGCTGTCCGAGCAGACGCGCTCGGCACTGGCAGAGGTGATCCCGGGATTCGGCACCACGGGCAACCCGGTGGACGTCACCGGACAATTTGTCGCGGATCCCGATCTGCTGCTGAACAGCGTGCGTATGGTCATGGATGATCCGGCCGTGCACGTTGGCGTGGTATGGCTGCAGTTGATGGAGGCCCATGTTGAACGCTTGTTAAAAATATTTAATAAAATCAATGAGATAGTAAAAAAGCCCTGGGTGGTTTGCTGGGTGGCGGCACCGGAAGAGGCGCTGCGGCAGCTGCGTGCGGCAGGTATCCCCGTGCTGCGCGGTGCCGAGCCTGCGGTGGATGCGCTCGCAGCGCTGGTGCGCTATGCCGAAGCGCGCCGGCACTGGCTGGCCGATGCACCGGCGCGCGCTGCGCTGCGGTTGCCGCCGCCGGCATTACCCAAGACCGGGGGCGCCGTCGGCAGCCTCGAC